>QHUB01000010.1 GCA_003221035.1 Gemmatimonadota bacterium | reverse complement strand
GTTGCGCAGCTCGCGGACGTTGCCGGGCCAACGCCATGCGCGGAGCCGTGCGAGCGCCGCCGGCGCGATGCGCCGCACGTCCTTCTTGAACTCGCGGCTGAAGAACTCGCGAAAGTGCTCGGCGAGCACCGCCAGGTCGCCCTCGATCTCCCGCAATGAGGGCAGCGCCATCGTGGCAACGCGAATTCGATAGTAGAGGTCCTGGCGGAATTTGCCGGTCTCCACAGCCTGCTCCAGATTGCGATTGGTGGCCGTGACAAATCGGGCCGGGACCTCCAGCTCTTCGGTTCCTCCGACGCGCCGAAACCGCCGCGACTCGAGCATGTTGAGCAGCTTGGCCTGAAATTCGGGCGACAGCTCGCCGATTTCATCGAGGAATATCGTGCCGTTCTCAGCCACCTCGACGAGCCCGCGCTTGGACTCACGCGCGTCAGTGAATGCCCCTTTTTGGTAGCCGAACAACTCCGCTTCCAGCAAATGATGCGGCAGCGCGGCACAGTTGATTTCGACAAATCGTCCGCCCGCGGCGCCGGAATAGTGAATCGCCTGGGCGACGAGGTTTTTCCCGGTGCCGCTTTCACCGAGCAGCAGCACGGTCGCGGTCGGCGCCTCCGCAACGCGCCGCACGAATTCGCGTACCGCCTCGACCTTGGGATCAGCACCGAGGATCGCGCCCGTCGAGAAGTCGCGTTTGCGCGTCCGTTCGAGCGACTCCGCGGTTTCGATCAACGGCCGCGCTTTCAGCGCCCGCTTGAGAAGCGTTGTCAGCTCATCGACGTTCACCGGCTTGGTGAGGTACTCGGTGGCGCCCGCCTTCAGTGCATCGATGGCAGTCGCGATTTCCGCCTGGCCCGTGAGGACGAAGACGGGAAGATGGGGGTCGGTCTCGCGCAGTCGCCGCGTTACGGCGATGCCGTCCACGCCCGGCATCATGAGGTCGGTGATGACCGCATCGGACGGCTCTTCCGCACGCCGGGCGAACAGATCATCTGCTCGCTGGAAGACCTCGATCTTGAACGTGCCCGCGCCTCGCAGATTCACCGCGAGCAGCTTGGCGAACGAGAGATCGTCGTCGAGGATGTAGACTTTGGGTGGCATTGGGCAAATCTTTCCTTCCCATGCACCGTGGTCTCACAGCGTAATAGACGGCGGCCGATGGCGAAAGACTCCAGCCTCGAAGAGGCAGTGGCCGCGCTGCGGCGCGAGTTTGCCGCGGCCCTGCCCGAACGCCTGGCAGCCTTGCGGTCGGCGCTGGATGGAGTTCGGCGGAGTGTCACGCGCGAGACCCTCCAGGCGTTTCATCTTCCTGCGCACGCACTCAGCGGCACGGCCGGATCCTATGGCGCTCACGAATTGGCGCCTCATGTGGCCCGGTTAGCCATGCTCGGCCGACGGTGGCTCGACGCCCGCGCCGCCCCGCCGGCAGAGCTCGACGAAGCAGGCCACGAGCTCGACGGGCTCGGAGCTGCGATCGAGCGCTTCCGCCAACGCGTCTAGCGGCCTCGCATTTCTCGAGAGACCCTCTCGGCGTCCCGCATCACCCGCAGCACATTGAGCCCAGCGACCTTCTGCACGTCAGCCTCTGTCCATCCACGTTTGAGCAGCTCCGCGATCAAATCTGGGAACTTCGACACGTCTTCCATGCCGACCGGCACTTCCGTAATGCCGTCGAAATCGGAGCCTATACCCACGCAGTCGACGCCCGCGATTCGCCGGATGTATTCGATGTGGTCGGCGACTTGCGCTAAGGTCGCGTGCGGTGCCGTCGCCTGCCACTTCTTGAGGGAGTCGGCGCGACTCGCCGAATCCACACCGGCCTTTTGCAGCGCGTCGGTTCGCGCGCTGCTGCTGTCGTCCGAAACGCGGACCGCCTCGGATACGAAAGCGGGATTGAAATTGACCATCACCACGCCGCGATTGACGGCGACGAGCTTCAAAATCGAATCGGGGACGTTGCGCGGGTGATTGCTCAGCGCGCGCGCAGACGAATGCGAGAAGATCACCGGCGCCTTGGACGTGTGCAGCGCATCCGACATCGTCTGGTCGTTGACGTGTGACAGATCGACCAGCATCCCCAACCGGTTCATCTCGAGGACCACCTGCTTCCCGAAGGCCGAGAGTCCACGTCGGGAGGTGTCGGTGGATGCCGTCGCCCAGTCCAGGCTGCGCCAGTGAGTCAACGTCATGTAACGTGTGCCCAGGCTGTAGAACATGCGCAGCGCGCCGAGCGAGTTCTCGATCGCGTGCCCGCCCTCAATTCCGATGAGGCAGGAGATTTTGCCCGCGGCAAAGTTGCGCTGCACGTCCGCTGCGGTGTGCGCCATTGCCATGCTGCCTGAGTTGTTGGCGCAGAGGCGTCGCACGAGGTCGATCTGCTCGAGCGCGTAGACGGCCGGGTGCGGCCCCGAGTCCATCGTCGTCACCGGCACATAGGCGGCCCAAAATTGCCCCCCGACGCGACCGGCGCGAAGCCGCGGGATGTCGGTCATCAGCTTCGGTTGGCTGACGGCGAAGTTCACGGAATCGAGGCCGCCGAGCCCGTGAATCGCGTCTGGGATGTCGTTGTGGCCGTCGATGAGGGGAATGGTCTTGAGGATGCGAACGGCTTGCGCGTGGTAATCGTCGGACGGTCGGACGGTCTGACCATCCGACGGAGCCGCGCACAGCAGCGAGCTCGACAACAAGAGCGCGATTACACAGGCCCACCGACCGTCCGACATGCTCTCCGCCACGTTCAAGGAGTTCAAAAGCTAGATTAGGCAGTATCCATGGGCAACGAATCCAAGGCCATGATCGCTTTCACGGTCAACGGCGAGAGCGCGGAGGTCGCCTTCGCGCCGCACAAGATGCTGCTCGAAGTGCTGCGCGAAGATCTCGGGCTCACCGGCACCAAGCACGGCTGCGAGCTGGGAGAATGTGGGACCTGTACCGTGCTGCTCGATGGAACGCCGGTGCTGTCCTGTCTCGTGCTCGGCCTTGCATGCGCGGGTCACGATGTCGGAACAGTCGAGGGGATGGCGAGCGCCGGGAAGTTGCATCCCCTGCAGGAGACGTTTGCCGATTTGGGCGCTGCCCAATGCGGATATTGCACGCCGGCATTTCTGTTGACCGCCCAAGCCCTGCTCGCCGGCAATCCCCAACCCACACGCGACGAAATCAAGGACGCGCTGGCGGGCAATCTCTGCCGCTGCACGGGCTACATCAAGATCTATGAAGCGGTCGAGCTCGCTGCGGCACGGATGCGTGGAGAGAGCGCGGAACCAACGCGTGAGTCGCTCTATGGCGCGTAAGCCGTCCGACCGCCGCATTATTGGCACAGCCCTCCGCAAAATCGACGCGGTCGCGAAAGTCACCGGCACGACCAGGTTCGCGGACGATCTCGCGTTCCCGCGCATGCTGTACTGCAAGCTGCTTCGCGCTACGCATCCGCACGCGCGTGTCGTATCGATTGATGCGAGCGCCGCGCGCGCACTCGACGGCGTGCAGGCGGTGCTCACCGGAAAAGACCTGCCGATTCCATTCGGCATTCTGCCGGTGTCGCAGGATGAGCACGCGCTCTGCGTGGACAAGGTGCGCTTCATCGGCGATCCGGTTGCGGCCGTCGCGGCGACGAGCGAAGAGACCGCAACCGCCGCCCTCGATCGCATCACGGTGGCCTACGAGCCGCTCCGCTCGTTCGACTCGGCCGAAGCGGCGGTCGCCAACCCCGAGCCCCGCATTCACGACTACGGCGACAGCGGCAATCTCCACAAGCTCATCGATCTCGAATTCGGCGATGCCGCCGCCGGCATCGCCGAGGGCGATGTGGTGCGGGAAGATCTGTTCTTCTTCGAGGGCAATACGCACCTGCCGATGGAGCAGCACGCCGCCGTGGCCGTGTGGTCACCGGACGGCAAGCTGACGCTCTGGTCCAGCACGCAGACGCCCCACTACGTACATCGCGCCCTCGCCAAAGTGCTGGAGCTTCCGCCTGCGCGCGTCCGTGTGATCGCGACGCCGAACGGCGGCGGCTTCGGCGGCAAGAGCGATCCGTTCAATCACGAGATCGCCGTCGCCAAACTCGCGATGCTTACGGGCCGCCCGGTGAAGATCACGTTGACGCGCGAAGAGGTGTTCTACTGCCATCGCGGCCGCCATCCGACGCTGATGTGGGTGCGGACGGGTGTGAAGAAAAGCGGTGCGATCACCGGCATGCACTTTCGCTCGCTGCTCGACGGCGGCGCCTATGGTTCCTATGGCGTCGCGAGCACGTATTACACGGGCGCATTGCAGACCGTCACCTACAACATTCCGCGCTACCACTTCCAGGGTGCGCGCGCGTTCACGAACAAGGCGCCGTGCGGACCCAAGCGCGGGCATGGCACGCCGCAACCGCGCTTCGCGCTCGAAGTCCATGTCGACAAGATCGCCGAGCAGCTGGGACTCGATCCCGCCGAGCTGCGGCTGCGCACGCTGGTGCCGCCCAATTCGCTCACGGCGAATTACCTGCGCGTGGGCTCGATGGGGCTCGGCCGGTGCATCGAGAAGGTGATCGCGGGATCGGAGTGGAAGAAAAGGTTCCGGCAACTGCCGGAAGGTCGCGGCGTGGGTCTCGCGTGCTCGAGCTACATCTCGGGCGCGGGCTTGCCGATCTACTGGAACAACATGCCGCACTCGGGCGTGCAGCTGAAGTGCGATCGCTCGGGCGGCGTCACCGTTTTCTGCGGCTCGACCGACATCGGCCAGGGCTCCGACTCGATTCTCGCCTACATCGTCGCCGAAATCCTCGGCATCGATCCTTTCGACATCGCCGTCGTCACCGCTGACACCGATCTCACGCCTGTCGACCTGGGCAGTTATTCGAGCCGCGTCACGCTCATGAGCGGCAATGCCGCGCTGCAGGCCGCCGAGCGGGCGCGGCAGATTCTGGCTGTGCATGCCGCGAAGCAGCTCGAGGTCCCGGTCGATCGCCTGCAGTTTGCCGATGGACGTGTATTCGATGGAAATGATTCGAAGCGCGGGATGTCCTTCGCTGACGCCGTGCAGGCGGCGGAAGCCGCCGCGGGGACCGTCGGCACCGTCGGCTCGTACACGCCGCCGCGCAGCGCGGGCCGGTATCGCGGCGCCGGCGTCGGGCCGTCACCCGCGTACTCCTACAGCGCCTGCGTGGCCGAGGTGGACGTGGATCCCGAAACGGGGATCGTGCGCGTGCCGACGATCTGGATCGCCCACGACGTCGGCCGCTCGATCAATGCCGCGACGGTGATCGGCCAGGTCGAAGGCTCGATCTACATGGGGCTTGGCGAAGCCTTGATGGAGGAGATGGCCTACCGCGGCAACCGCAACGTCGTGCACAAGATTCCGTCATTGCTCGAGTACAAGAGCCCGACCACGCTGGAAATGTGCGACGTGATCACCTATCTGGTCGAAGACCCCGACCCCAACGGACCGTTCGGCGCCAAGGAGGTCGGCCAGGGCCCGCTGCTGCCGGTGATGCCCGCCGTTGCCAATGCGGTCTACGACGCCGTGGGCGTACGCATCGACGAGGTGCCGATCACGCCGGAGAAAGTGCTCAAGGCATTGCGGAGAAAGGCAAAGGGGGAAGCGGGACGGGTCGGTCCGGAATCATTCCCGGACATCCCCTGGCCCGAACCGACGCGTGTCCCGACGCCCTGGGAGGGCGGCGACGGCAAGGCGGTGGAGCAGGTGCGTGCTTAGGCTTCCCTCATTCCGCTACCTGCAGCCGGCTTCGCTCACCGAAGCACTGCGCATGAAGCGCGACGCCGGACCCGACGGCATGTTCGTCGCCGGCGGCACCGATCTGTATCCCAACATGAAGCGACGCCATCAAGAGCCGCGCACGGTCATCTCGTTGATGGGGATTTCGGACCTGCGGGCGACGGAAGGACGGAAGGACGGAACGACCGTCGGATCGTGTCTGACGCTGAGAGACCTTTCCGTCCTTCCGGCCTTCCGGCCATACGCCGCCGTCGCCACCGCCGCCCGTCTCGTCTCCACCCCGCTGCTGCGCAACATGGGTACCCTCGGCGGCAACCTGTGCCTCGACACTCGCTGCAACTACTACAACCAGAGTTACGAGTGGCGGAAGTCGATCGACTTCTGCATGAAAAAAGACGGCAAGATCTGTTGGGTCGCGCCGTCGTCGCCGCGGTGTTGGGCGGTCAGCTCGTCGGACGTGGCACCGGTGATGGTGGCGATCGGAGCGGAGTACGGTTTGATCGGACCGCACGGTGAGCGAGTCGTGCCGGCCGCGCGGTTCTACAACAACGACGGGATCAATTATCTCACCAAGCAGACGGACGAAATCCTGGTGGAGGTGCGGCTGCCGGCGTCGAACGGCTGGGATGCGGTTTATCACAAGCTCCGCCGGCGCGGCTCGTTTGACTTTCCGGTGTTGGGAGTCGCGGCATGGATCAACTGGCAGTCAGGAGCCGGGAGCCGGGAGCCGCTGGTCAACGATGCGCGGATTGTACTCGGAGGTGTTGCGAGTTATCCGCAGGAGATCGCCGAAGCGGCCGCCGCATTGCGCGGAAAGCCGCTTTCGGATGAGACGATTGCCGCCGCCGCGGAGGCGGCGTATCGGCCATCGAAGCCGATGGACAATACCGACTTCGATTTGTCGTGGCGAAAACAGATGACGCGCGTGTATGTGAAACGGGCCCTCGAGGAGCTGAGGGCCCGTCACACGTAGGCGTGCGAGGCGCGTCTTATGCGCTTCCGGCCGTCGTCTTGGCCAATGCCTCGATTTCCGCCGCCGTCTCGGTCAAGATTTCGGCGATCCGCTTACGCACGTCATTGTCAGCCTTCCAGCCGGTGCGATACACGGTCTTCCCCAGCTGGGCGAGCGCGCGATTCACGTCGGCCATCATCCCGCCGAACGTGCGCTCGATCGTATCGGTGATGCGATCAAAGATGTCCTCGACGATGTCCTTGTGCTCCTCGAGGAATTTCCGTCCGCTGTCCGTGATTTCGTAAACCTTCTTGCCCTCGACCTCGCGCGCGACGACCAGACCTTCATCTTCCAGCCACTGCAAGGTCGGGTACACGGTCCCCGGCGAAGGCGAGTAGGCGCCCTGCATGCGCTCTTCCAAATCCTTCATGATTTCATAGCCATGGCGGGGCTTATCCCGCAGCAGCTTCAGAATCACGTACTTCATATCTCCAGCCCCGAACCACTGCCGCCGCCCCGCCCGCCATCCGCGCGGACCGCGAAAGCCCCAGAACCCTTCCCAGCCGAACTTGCCGCCCATCTCTGCCTCTGGTTAGATGTTACGTCACGATATTCTGGGACGATATATCGTGTCAAGGCCCCAGATTTACCCCATGTGCGCCAAGTCACTACGACACTTAAGCTTGCATGTTGGGCGCGCTCCCCTACATTGTGGCTTCCTTCATTTGCCCCAATGATGCCCCCACCAGCGCCCGGGAGAGGAGCAGCAATGGCAGTGGAAATAACGCCGCACCCATCGTGGGTTGCGGATCTCGATGCGACGCTGGAACCAAGCCGCCAGGCGATTCTCGACACCCCGGTGATTGTGGACGCGTCCGAGAATCAGCTGGTCGACGGCCAGATCCAGAACTTCCTGGTCGCGTTCTATCCCATCATCCGCGATTTCCCGCAATGGCTGCAGATGCTGCTCGACCGCTCCCCGGCCATGGGCCGCGAGTTCTTCACCGACAACATCCGTGTGGAGCGGCGGCACGATGCGATGTGGCGCGCGATGGGGGATGGCTTCAACGTTCCCAAGAAGCGATTTCAGGAACCGGAAGCGATGTTGCCGGAGACCAAGGAGTTCCACGCGTACTTGACCGACATGTGCCGCAACGCCGAATTCGGTACGGCCGTCGCCGCGACCAACTACGCCGTCGAAGGGGTCGCACAAAAGATCTCCGAGAAAGCCTTGCGTGGGCTCGCCAAGAACGCGAAGATCGGCCCGCGCGGCCGGTGGTGGCTCGAGGAGCATGCCAAGTACGACGATGAGCATCCCATTCACGCACTCGAGATCATCAAGGACTGCGTCAAGCGCGGTGGTGATGATCCGGACGACGTCAGCAAAGCCGCGCTCGAGAGCCTCAAGCTGATGCGCTTCTCCATGGAGGCGTCTTATCACGCGTGAGTAAGGCTCGCCGCATCTCGCCGGCGCGGGGCTCCGCACGGACGGCCGCCGCTCCCGGCAAGCGCCCTTCCCTGGACTTGCTCCAGGCGGCAACCGACATCGTTGCCGCGCTGCCGGATGCCGTGGTCGTGACGGGCACCGATCGTCGCGTGCTCGCCGCCAATGAGGCGGGGGCGCACCTGCTGGGCTGGAATCCGGACAACGTTGTTGGACAGGCCATCGCCGACCATTTGACCGTCGCGGAGCGTGCGCACGTCGCGTCACGCGAGGACAAGGTCCTCGTCGGGGAGACGCAGCGCTACGAGACCCGCGTCGTGAATCACGCCACCGGCGAAGAGCGGGACGTCGCCGTGTCGAGCGGGCCATTCCGGGTACACGGCGAGATCATCGGCACCATCGCCACGCTCCGCGATATCACCGATCCCAAACGCGCGCAGGATACCCTGGCGCGCTCGGAAGCGCGCTACCGGCACCTGGTGGAGTCGGCGTCCGACGCCATCGTGACGCTCGATGCGAACGGCCGTTTTACCACCGTGAATCACGCCGCCGAAAACATCTCCGGCTACAGGCGCGAGGAGCTGGTGGGCCAATGGTTCGCGCCCATGCTCCCGGACGATGACCTGCCCAAGGCTTTGGGACACTTCCAGCAGGCGCTCGCGGGCGAGACGGGATTGTTCGAAACGCAGTTCTACCGCAAAGACGGCGAGACGCGGATCATCTCGGTGACGTATTCGACGCCGCAAAAAGACGAAGAAGTCCTCTGCTTGATCCGCGACGTCACCGATCAGAAGATGCTGCAGGAGCAGTTGATCCAGTCGGAGAAGATGTCGGCCATCGGGCAACTCGTCTCGGGCGTCGCGCACGAGCTCAACAATCCGCTCGCCGGCATCTCGGCGTTCGCCCAGCTGCTTCTCGCGGAGAAACGGTTCCCGCCCGACCAGCGGACCGCCGCGGAAACGATTTACAGCGAGGCACGCCGCGCGAGCCGTATCGTGCAGAACCTCCTGACCTTCGCGCGTCAGCATAAAGCCGAGAAGATCCTCACGACCATCAACCAGGTGCTCGACGACACGCTCGAGCTGCGCGGGTACGAGCTGCGAGTCCGCGGCATCGACGTCCGCCGCGAGTACGACGAGTCGTTGCCCGACACGATGGCCGACGCGCATCAGCTGCAGCAGGTGTTCCTCAATCTCATTACCAATGCCGAGCAGGCGATGGAGCGGAAAGAGGGGCACCATCATCGGCTGACCGTGCGCACGCGTCGCAACGGCGATGCAATCCGGATCGAGGTCGAGGACACGGGCGGCGGCATCCCGCAGAACCTGATCGAACGGATCTTTAATCCCTTCTTCACCACCAAGCCGACGGGCTCCGGCACCGGCCTCGGCCTGTCGATCTCGCTCGGCATCGTGCGGGAGCACGAGGGGAAGATCTGGGCCGAGAACGTCGCTCCGAGCAGCTCCGGGCCGAGCGTGATTGGAGGGGGCGGCGCTGGTGCCCGCTTCATCGTCGAAATCCCGGTGACCGAGCCGCGCACGTCGGGCGAGCACGCCGCGCAGCCCCAGGCCCACGCCCTCGGTAATGACAGCCTGCGCGTGCTCGTGGTGGACGACGAGGCGTCGGTGCGAGTGTCCCTTCAGCGGTACCTGGCCGCCAAGGGCCACCAGGTCGAAACCACGGCCTCCGGCGAGGACGCCCTCATCCGGCTCAAGGACGCCAAGTACGACGCCGTGATCCTCGACATGCGCATGCCCGACCTGTCGGGGGAGCAGCTGTTCGAACGGCTCCGCAGCAACGATCCTTCCCATGCCGAGCGCGTGATCTTCACGACGGGCGACCTCGTGAACGAGCAAATGCGCCGCTTCCTCGATGGCACCGGCCGGCCTTGCGTGTCCAAGCCGTTCGAGTTCGCTTCCTTCGACCAGGCTCTACCCGCCGCGCGTCGGCGGTAATTCCCACCCAGAAGGGTGGGCTCGG
Organism: Gemmatimonadota bacterium; assembly: GCA_003221035.1. Taxonomy (GTDB): domain Bacteria; phylum Gemmatimonadota; class Gemmatimonadetes; order Gemmatimonadales; family GWC2-71-9; genus 20CM-2-65-7. The sequence goes on along the minus strand of QHUB01000010.1, from coordinate 95,182 downwards.
CACAACACCATCCTGAAGGATTTCATGCGCCCGTTGCTCATGCTGCTTGCGTGCGGCAGCCTCGCGTCTGCGCTCCACGCCCAGGAACTCGCACAGTTCGACTTCTACTCCCGCGGTCCTTATCGCCCGGCCGTCCCCCGCCCGGAGGCCATCACCGGCTATGCCGCGGGTGAGCAGCACACGATGTACGCCGTGATGCAGCACTATCTGGACACATTGGTCGCCACGGCGAGCGACCGCGTGCGCATCGAGACCTGGGGAAGAACGACGGAGTATCGGCCGATCCGGGCGCTGATCATTTCCGATCCGGCGAATCTCGCCAAGCTCGACCAGATCCGCAGTGAGATCGGGGAGCTGGCCGACCCGCGAAAGACCTCCGCGGCGCGCGCCTCCGCGATCGCCGCGCAGAGCCCGGCCGTTGCGGTCTTTAACTATTCCGTCCACGGCGACGAGCCGGCCGGCTTCGAAGCCGCAATGCAGGTCGCGTATCAGCTCGCGGCGTCCGACGAGCCGCAAACGCTCGAGATCCTCAAGTCGGTCGTCGTGGTGCTGAATCCGTCGGCGAATCCGGATGGCCACGAGCGGTTCGCCGCATGGTACAACTCCGTCGGCGTCGGCGCCGATAACCCGTGGGCATTCGAGCACTCGGAGCCGTGGAGTATCACCGGTCGCTACAGCCACTATCGCTTCGACATGAATCGCGACCTCCTCGCGCAGAGCCAGCCCGAGGTGCGCGCCATGATGGACGGGATTCTGCGCTGGCGGCCGCAGGTGTTCGTGGACCACCACTCCACGACGGCTACGTACTTCTTCCCGCCGGTCGCGCAGGCCGTGAACATGAACCTTCCGCCACAGACGACGAAGTGGTTCGACGCGTACGGCCGCGGTAACGCTGCGGCCTTCGACAAATACGGCTGGCAATACCAGGTGCGCGGCGTGTTCGACTTCTTCTATGTGGGCTACTGGGACGAGTGGACCACATTCCAGGGCGCGACCGGCATGACGTACGAGACGGATGGCGGGCCGGAGTTCAACATTCGCCGCGACGACGGCACGATCACGACGCTGCGCGACGGCATCGCGCACCATTTCGTCGCTTCGCTCGCGACGCTCGAGACGACGGCGAAAAACCGCCAGAGCCGGCTGCAGGATTACTACGACTTTCGGAGGTCCGCTCTGACCGAAACGGCCACGGATCGCTTCAAGCGCGTCGTCATCGTGCCGGGCAGCGATCCCCAGTCGGCCGCCCACGTGGTGGGGTTGCTGCTGCGCAATGGCATCGAAGTCACACGCACCAAGCAGCCGCTCGCTTCGCGAGCCGCGCACGACTACCTGAGCCATGGCGGCGCCGCGGCGGCGCGCACGTTCCCGATCGGCAGCTACGTGATCGACATGAACCAGCCGCAGCGCCGGCTGGCCAAGGGCATGCTCGAACCAGACGCGGAGATGCAGCGCAGCTTCGTGACGCGCGAGCAGGGCAAGTTCCAGCGCAACCGGCGCCGCGGGGATGATTCCGACAAGGAGGACTACGGCTTTTACGACATCACGGCCTGGTCCCTTCCGCTCTCGTTCAATCTGGACGCGTACTGGACGGAGGATGCCGGGGCGGGCGGAGAGGCGGTGACCGACTCCACGCTTCCGCCGCCGCCCGCGGCCACCCGCGCCGCCAGTGCCTACATCTTTCTGGACGATCGTCCCGGCGCGGCGCGCCTGGCGATCACGCTGGAGGCCGAAGGATTCAAGTTGTCGGTATCACGTTCCGGCGTGCGAGCGGACGGGCGCGACTACCCGCGCGGCGCATTCATCGCTCGGATCCAGCGCAACCCCGCATCCCTGTTCGAGCGCATCACCGCGCTGGCGCCGGCACTCGGCGTCCCTGTGGTATCGATCCAGACGGCCTTCCCCGACTCCGCCGAGCTCGGCATCGGCTCGGACGACGTCGGCGCGCTCCACACGCCAAAGATTCTTGTCGCCGCGGGCGACGGCATCTGGGAAACCAGCTACGGCTGGCTGTGGTATTTCCTCGACCGCGAATTGCGTGTGCCGTTCACTCCCGTTCCGCTCAGGGCGGTCGCGCGCATGAGTGACCTTCAGAGCTTCAATGTGTTCATCGTTCCCGACGGCTCGGGCGGCCGGATGCGTCGCGAGCTGGGAGATGACGGCGTCGAGCGGCTCAAAGCGTGGGTGCGGTCGGGCGGTGTGCTGATCGCATACGGCGGCGGCGGCGACCTCGCGGCCAACAAGGACCTCGGCCTGTCGAGCATTACGAGCCTGGCTCCGGACAGCGCCGCGCGTCCAGGCGCCGACACGACGCTGGTCGGTGCAGAGCCCCCGATGGTATCGCGCACCGCTCCAGCGCGGGATCGGCCTGAGTGGATTCCAGGCGCGATCTTCCGCGCGACGTTGGATACGACGAGCTGGCTGACGGTGGGCTACACGCGCGATCGCCTTCCGGTCTTCCTCGACGGAGACACCTTCTGGCGACCATCCAAAGGCGGGGCGAACGTGGCCAGCTTCACGGACGCCGTGGACTCGCTCGTCCTGTCGGGGTTCACCTGGCCCGACAACACGGCGCGATTGCTGAAGGGGTCAGCCTGGGCGGTGGTGGAAAATCAGGGAGCTGGTCACGTGGTGCTGTTTCTGGGCGATCCGCTGTTCCGCGCATTCTGGCGGGGACCGGCGAAGATGCTGACGAATGCGATTTTGATGGGGGCAAACCGATAGGCGGCGATGGGCGGCGAATGAAACGGCGGCGAAGGGGCGCCGCCCCCCTCGCCGCCCCCTCGGCGCCGTTAGATCGCCCGGCTCGTCCGGATCACATTCCGAACCCGTCTCGCCCTCGGCCGCACGCGGAACCAGCTCGGCTCCTCGCGCATGCGCGGCTTCACATTGTAGTAGTAGCGGTCGTTGTCCTCCGGCACCTTCCACGTCACGTTCACGTGCTTCTGCTTGCGGAGCACGTCCATCGTGACGGTTTCGCCCGTGTCGTAGGACCGCAGGATCCTCATCGCCTGCTCCGGCGACGACGGCTTCCGGCCACCGATCGTCAGAATGACGTCGCCGCCCTTCAGGGCGAGCGTCGAGTCCTCCGGCGCCCGGACCACGAGAACGCCCTCGCGGCTGCCGAAGTAGTCGCCGAGATCGGGATTGAGCTTCACCATGTCGATGCCGCCCCATGGGCTGCGGAACGCCATGGTGAAGGCCCTGCCTTCGGGACCCTCCATCCCACCGAACATCCCCTCCATTTTGGGCATCCCGGGCATCATGAACGCTCCGCTGAATCCGAGATCCTCGGCAACCAGGGTTGCCTTGCGATTCTCGGTGCCGCGCCGGTATTCCACCTGCACCGTGTCGCCTGGCTCGACCTTCCGCGCGAGCTCGATCAGCTTCATGCCGGGTCCCGAGTCCTCGTCATTCTCTGCAGCCACGCCGGCGAGCGCGGTTCCGTTGAACTTCGTAATGACGTCACCGACTTTGATCCCGGCGTCCTCGGCCGGTCCGCCGGGAGTGACGCCGTCGATGCGCGCGCCGACCTTATCGCCCGTCGCATCGGCGCGAGTATCGACAACCACACCGATCCGGCCGCGGTTTTCGCTGTACGCGAAGACGCTGCCGGGTCCGGTTTCCACGCGGACACGCGGCTGTGTGCTCGGTCGCCGTGGCGTGCCTTGCGGCGACGCCGCAGCCGGAATCATCAGGACGGCGAGTGCTGCCACCGTGAACGTACGCATCATCTCTCCTCCAGGGTCTCGCTTAGAGCCCGACATAGCGAGCGCGGGTCACGTGAACGCTGACCAGCTCGCGCATGAGCCCGACGCGCTCCTGCCATAGTTTGACGAGTTCAGCGTCCTGGTCACTTTCTGCCCGCTGCGCCAGGGTGCCGTCGAGTACGGAAATGCGGTCTTCCAGATCGGCAACCGCGGCCGCCGCATGACCGCTCAACACGCGACCGTCGGTATCGACTTGTTTCAAAGAATCTTCGAGCGTCGCCGACTGCTGTTTCGCCTGGCTCAACTCGGCATAGACGGTGTTCGTCGCCGCCGGCTGCATCAGCAGCACGGCTGCGATCGTGGCGGCGAGGGCGAGACTGCCGGTCCACGTGCCCCAGGTGCGGCGGCGGCGCGTGCGTTCCGCGCGCAGCGCCGCTTTGACGACGGGCCAGCGATCGCGCGGCGGGTGCAGGGCCGGAAGCGCCTTGAGCTGCGCGACACGCTGATAGAGTCGCTCGAGCTCCGCCTGACAGTGCGCGCAGGTGGTGATGTGGCGGCGCGCCCAGACCGACGCCTCACCTGCCCGCAGGGCTCCCAGATCTTCCATCGTGCAGTGCATTATGTATGCGCTCCCTGATCGAGCATCCGCCGCAGCCGCGCGTGGGCCCGCGCCAGCTGCGACTTCGAAAAGCTCACCGTTTTTCCCATCTGCTCCGCGATCTCCTCGTGCGTGAATCCCTCGACATCGTGCAGCCAGACGACCGCACGGGACGTTTCCGACAGCCGCTCGAAGGCGCGCTCGAGGTCGATGTTCGCGCCGACGTGCATCCCTGGTTTGCCGTGTTCATCGTCCATCGTTTCCGTCTCGCGGACCGAGTCGCGCCTGATCCGCATCAGCGCCTTGGTCGTCGCGATCTTCCGGATCCAGCCCCAGAGATAGCCCTCGCCGCGGTACTGCTTGATGCTGCGAACGACCTCGAGAAAGGTCTCCTGCAACACGTCCTCGGCGTCTTCGGGCCGCCGCAGGATCCGCCGGATGAGATGGTAGACAGGCGTCTCAAAGGCCCGATACAGGGTCTCGAGAGCTGCTTCATCTCCGGCTTGCGCGCGGGCGACGATGACATCGGGAACGGCGAGGGCCACAGTCATGTCCGAAAAGTTAGATGCGACAAGGAGCTATAGGGTCGCGACTCGTACGTCGGGCGTCGGGCGTCGGGCGTCGGGCGTCGCGTTCAAAGCGGCAGCACGCACGGCGTACGACGCGCGACGCACGTAAGTATTTACCCAGTAGGAACTTGACCAGAAGCAGGGTATCTTGGGGCATGTCGAAACCAGACGTGCACGAGTGGCTGCATCACTGGCAAGATGAAGCCGACGCCGCCTTCCTCTATCTCGCGCTCGCCGGCCAGGAGACCGACCCCCACCGCAAGGACATCTACATCAAGCTCGCCGGCGTGGAAGAACGGCACGTCCAGGTGTGGAGCCAGCTGCTCGCCGAGAATGGCTATAAGGTCGCTCACGCGAAGCCGTCGTTCAACGCACGCCTGCGCGCCTGGTTCGGCCGCCGTTTTGGGACCCGCTACTTGCTGCCGCTCTTGCTCCGGGAGGAAGGTCAGGAGGTCAAAGGCTACCTCAACCTGCACCGGGAGAGCAGCCAGGCAGACGCGCAGGAAGTGTCGCTGCAGCTCGCCAAGGAATCGGCGGCGCACGCCGGCACGCTGGCGGATCTCGCGGGAAAGAGCGCGGAGCCGTGGCACAAGACCGGATCGGGCGGGTTTCTGCGAAACGTCGTTTACGGCTTCAACGACGGGCTGACGGCAAACTTCGGGCTGGTCGCCGGGGTGATCGGCGCGGCCGCGCAGCCGCACATGATCATGATCTCGGGTGTCGCCGGCATGATCGCGGACGCTCTATCGATGGGATCGTCGGGCTACCTGGCCGCGAAGAGCGAGCAAGAGGTATACGAGCACGAGATTGCGATGGAGAAGGAAGAGATCGCGCTCATGCCCGAGGTCGAGATGGAAGAGATGGAGCTCCAGTATCAGGCGAAGGGCGTCGATCCGCGCACGGCGCGCCGGATGGCGGAAGAGGTGATGCGCGATCCCGAGCGCGCCCTGGGGGAGCAGGTCCGAGAAGAGCTGAAGATCGGCGAAGCACACGCGACGCCGCTCAAGGAGGGCTGGATCACCGGTCTCGCCACGGCGATCGGGGCGTTCATCCCCGTCTTTCCATTTCTGGTGTTCGAAGGGCGCGTAGCGATCTGGATTGCATTCATCACCGCGATGCTGTCACACTTTGCCGTGGGCGCGGCGCGCAGCTTCTTCACCGGCCGCGGCGTATTCCGCAGCGGCGTCGACATGTTTGTGATCGGACTGGGAGTTGCGGCGGTTGGCTACCTGGTCGGCGACCTGGTCAGCAAGACGCTTTAGACGACCAGGTTGAGGAGCCGGTCCTGCACGTAGATCACTTTCTTGAGCTTTTGTCCATCGACAAACTTCTTCACCGCCTCGTCCGCGAGCGCGCGGTCGAGCACGTCTTTCTCCGCCATGCCTCGCGGGACGGTCAGGCGCGAGCGGAGTTTGCCGTTCACCTGCACGGCAATTTCGACATCGCCGGCGGACGCGAGTTTCTCGTCGAAGGCGGGCCACCGCGCGGCAAACACTGTCTCCTGGTGGCCCAAGACCTCCCAGAGCTCCTCGGCAATGTGTGGAGCATAGGGCGCGAGCATGGCGACGAGCGGCTCGACCAGCTCCCGGCTCCCGGCCCCCTGCTCCCGGAGTTCGTTGACGTATTCCATCATCGCGGCGATGGCGGTGTTGTAGTGCAGCGCCTCGGTATCCGCTGACACCTTGCGGATGGTGCGGTGAAGCCGTTGCTGCAGCTCCGCGGGAGCCGCGCCGCCCTTTGCGCCCGTCTCATGCACCATTGTCCACACCTTCTCCAGGAAGCGGCGCTGTCCCACGATTCCTGAATCGCGGAAATCGCCGCCCTCCTGGAATGGGCCGAGGAACATCAGATACAACCGGAAGGTGTCGGCGCCCCACTCCTTGATGTAGGTATCGGGCACGACCACGTTGCCGCGCGACTTCGACATCTTGGCACCGTCTTTAATGATCAGACCGTGGGCCCGGAACTTGGGGTACGGCGACTCGAAGTGCACAAGGCCGAGATCCTGCAACACGAGGTTCACGAAGCGCGCGTACAATAGATGAAGCACGGCGTGCTCGTTACCACCGATGTAGCTCGACACCGGGAGCCACTTCTTCGAACGCGCCGGGTCGAACGGCCGGTCGTGGAACTCGGTCGACGGGTAGCGCAAGTGATACCAGGCGGAATCGAGGAACGTGTCCGACACATCGGTCTCGCGCCGCGCTGTACCGCCACACTGCGGGCACTTCACGAAATACCACTCCTCGTGACGCGCGAGCGGGCTGACGCCCGTGTCGTCGGGCCGGAAGTCTTCGATCAGCGGCAGCTCGACGGGCAGGTCCTGCTCCGGCACCGGCACGACGCCGCATTTCTCGCAATAGATGATGGGGATCGGCGGTCCCCAGTAGCGTTGGCGAGAGATGCACCAGTCGTGCAGGCGGTATTGCACGCGCGGCGTCGCCAGGCCGCGCTCCGCCAGCCACGCGACGATCTTGCGGAGGCCATCGCCAAAAGACATCCCGTCGAACGGCCCCGAATTGATCAAGCTTCCGCTCTCGGACACGATGGGGAGCGTCTCGCCCGGGACCGCAACGACCTGCCGGATCGGGAGCTTGAACTGCGTGGCGAATTCGAAGTCGCGCTTGTCGTGTGCCGGGACCGCCATGATGGCGCCGGTGCCGTATTCCATCAGCACATAGTCGGCGATCCAGATGGGGATCGCTTCGCCGGTCGCAGGGTTCCGGGCGTACGAGCCGATGAAGACGCCCGTCTTCGTCTTGTCTCCGACGCGTCGCGAGACGATGTCCTTGGACTGCACTTCCCGCTGGTAGGCTTTCACCGCGCCGCGCTGCTCGACCGCCGTCAGCTCCTCCACAAACGGATGCTCGGGCGCGAGCACGAGATAGGTCGCGCCAAACACCGTATCGGGCCGAGTGGTGAAGACGGTGATCTTCTTGCCGCCCGGCGTCTCGAAGATCAGCTCGGCGCCTTCGCTGCGCCCGATCCAGTTGCGCTGCAGCAAGACCGTCGAGGAGGACCAGTCGATGTTTTCGAGGTTCTGGAGGAGGCGCTCCGCATAGTTCGTGATGCGGAAGAACCATTGGTCGAGAAATCGCTGCTCCACCGGCGTGTCGCAGCGCTCGCAGCGCCCGTCGATGACCTGCTCGTTGGCGAGCACGGTCTTATCCTTGGGGCACCAGTTCACCGCCGCGCGCTTCTTGTACGCGAGCCCTTTCTTGAACAGCTGCAGGAAGAGCCACTGCGTCCATTTGTAGTAAGCGGGATCGGTCGTCGACAGCTCGTGCCGCCAGTCGAACATGCCGCCGAACCGCTGCAGCTGGCGGCGGAAATTGGCGATGTTTTGCGGGATGAGCCGCGCGGGGTTCGTGCCGATGTTCAGCGCGTAGTTCTCGGAATGAATGCCGAACGCGTCGAACCCCATGGGCTCGAACACGTCGTAGCCCTGGAGCCGCTTGAACCGGCCGTGGATGTCCGCACCCGTGAACGCGAACATGTTGCCGACGTGGAGTCCCTCGGCCGACGGGTAGGGAAACATCATGAGGTTGTAGAACGGCCGAGGGGCCCGATCGAGGTCGGGCTCGTTGATGTGTCGCTCAGCCCAGCGGGTTTGCCACTTTGCTTCGAGCGAAGCCGGATCGTAGTTTGGGACGTCGCGCATGCGTGCGATAATTAAAACATGGCCATCAAGTCCCAACAACTGCGGCAGAGTTTTCTCGTCTACGGTGCGGGAGCGGCGCTGCTTCTGGTCGCGCTCGTCGCGTGGCTGACCAGCAACCGCGTCGGTCAGGCTCTCGAGCAGCAGGCGGACATGCGAGGCCGTGATGTAGCGACCCGGGTGGCGGCTATTGTGTCGCTCTACTCCAAGGACCGGCGTCGCGAAATCGAGGCGCTGGCGAGCGTGCCGGAAGTCGTCGCACAAGTGCGTCAGGCCGGCCAGGATGCCTCCGCCCGTGGCCTCGACCGAACCGCCATCGCCACGCTCGAACAGCAGTTCGATCCGACGCGCGGCCTCGGGGCGGATCCGACGCTGCGCGAATTTGTCCGAAACTACGTTGCGACGTCCGATTTCTCGCAGATCAGCATCTCCGAACGCCATGGATTCAACGTGTTGGTCACCGGCGAGGGCACCGACTTCGTCCAGAGCGACGAGATGTGGTGGCGGCGCGCCATGGCGGACGGCTGGTATGAAGGCAACCCACAGTCCGACTCCACGGGCGCGGAAACCGAGCTCGAATTCGACGCGGCCATTCGCGCGCCCGGGCAACGGCAGTCACTTGGCGTGCTCCAGGCGCTGTTCAGCACCGAGCGTCTCAGCAGGATGCTCGGCAGCGAAGAGCTGGCGGGCCGGGCGTACCTGGAGATCGTCTCAGCGGACAAGACCGTCCTCGTGTCACGCAACCCCACCCTGCTTCTGCAGCCGCTCGCCGATCAGGCCGACATCGCGTTCACCGCCACGGCGACAACGAGCCACATCACCACCGCCGCCGGCGTGCGGGAGCTCGTCGTCGCCGTGCCCACGCACGAGGGATCGTGGTGGGTACTGTACCGGGAGCCCGCAACCACGGCATTTGCCGCCGCCCGGACGATGCAGCTCATGATCTGGATTGGCGCACTGGCCATAGGCGCCATTGCGGTGGCCGCCCTGTTCTGGCTGTCGCAGCGCCTGGACCGCCTGGTGACAGAGCCGGTCCGCGCGGCCGGCGAGATCGCGAGCCGCGTCGCAGGCGGCGATCTGTCGGTGGCCGTGGCGATGCACCGGTCCGAGGCGGGGGAGGTGGCTGCACTCATGTCTTCGGTGCACTCGATGGTGGTAGCCTTGCGGCGGCTGGTCGGAGCGATCCGCGCGGCAGCAGACGAAGCCGCCGCCATGGCAACGGAGATCTCCGCGTCCACCGAAGAGATGAGCGCATCGACGCAGGAGATGGCCGCCACGTCGCAGGATTTGTCGAAGCGCGCGAGTGAGCAGACGCAGCTGGTCCGGGCCGCGGCGGACGACGCCGCCCGCATTCTTCAGATCGCCGTCAAGCTCGCGCAGGGCGCCGAAGAGGCCGCGCGCCGCAATGCCGATCTCTCGGCGCTCGCGCGGCGGCACAAGGAGGGACTCGATCAGAGCACCGCGCGGCTCGTCAAGCTCGCGGAGGATGTCTCGAAAGGAGCGGAAGAAGCCGAGGCGCTGACGCAGGCGACCGCGAGAATCCAAACATTCGTCGCGCAGACCAAGGCCGTCGCCACGCAGACCAACATGCTCGCGTTGAACGCCGCCATCGAAGCGGCGCGCGCTGGACCGCAGGGACGCGGGTTCGCCGTCGTGGCGGACGAAGTGCGCAAGCTCGCAACGGTCGCGGCGGCCGCGGCGGGCGAGACGGCGGATACCGTGCGCGGCGTGCTCACGCGCGTCCAGGCGACTCGCGACCGGCTCGTCCGACTGGCCGAAGGCGGCGCGGCCGCGCGCGAGGCGTCGCAGACGGCGGCGCAGGGGTTGGGCACCGTTGCCGGCGAAGCCGATGCCAACGCCGCCTGGGGTCGTGATATCGCGCAATCGGCCGCCGAGATGCGGGCGCTCATCGAAGAGATTGCCAACCGCCTGACCAACGTCTCCAGCCAGACCGACGGCTTGCTCGCGTCCGCCGAGGAACTGGCCGCGTCGAGCGAAGAGCAAAGCGCGTCGACGCAAGAGATCGCGTCGTCGGCCAACCAGCTCGCCGAGGCGGCCGACCGGCTCACCGGCGCCGTGAAGTCATTCCGACTGTTGGCCGACGAAACAACGCCCCCCGAGCGGCAGGCGGCGGACTAGTTCGATTCGCCGACGATGCCGATGGTCTTCAACGTCTTCTCGCAGCAGGCTCCGACTCGAGCAGAATACTGCAACACGTCACGCCACCTTCGGCTTTGGCGAGCTCGGTACAGGGGACCGGCACCACCCGCACGCCGCCGCGCTCCAGACGCTCGGCCGTTTCGGGATAGTGTGCTGGATAGAGCACGACGCTTTCAATCCAAAGCGCGTTCGCGCCGAGCGGCTCCGCGGGCGCGATTTCGATCATTTCCATGGACGGGAAACACGACGGACGTACGCAGCGCGAGTTGATCAACAGCAACCGCTCTCCCACCTGCGTCACGGCACTCTTGAGGTGCAGACATCCGTCGACCGCAACGGGAATCACCTCATAGTCCCACGGCGCGAGCAGTGATTCGAGCTGGGAGATGCCCGCGCGATTCGATCTGGCTGATTGGCCCACGTAGAGCCGGCGTCCCACACGCAGCACGTCGCCACCGTCGAGTGTGCCGGGCGGTTGGATGCGCAGCAACGAACGGTAGGGGCCCAGTACTGTGGCCAAAGAAGCGGTTTCGCGCCGGCGCGTGGCCGCGCCCGGCCGGGTGATGACCGCGGTTTCATCCAGCGCGAGCGCCGCATCCTCGACGAAGACGGCGTCCGGCAGATCGGGCTCCGGAGCTGCACGAACTACCGTCGCGCCGACTGAGCGCAAGGCATCCTCGTAACAGCCGTGCTCCGCGATCGCGTGCGCGACGTCGATGGGTTCACGCCCGAGATGCGTGAGCTCGCAATCCGCCAACGTAGGACTGATGGCGCGGGTGACAGCGACAAGCATGACTTAGGGTACGGCTGTGTTGCTGACGAACGCGAGCCGTTTCGAGTCCGGGGACCAGGACGGCACGTTGATCGTTCCCTGCCCGCCATACACGTACGCAATCACGCGCGCGGGACCGCCCCCGATCGGCATCAATCGCAGGAGGACGTGCTTGTAGAAGGGATGATCGTTCGCGGCCACCTCCGACGGCAGAAACGAGATGAACGCGATCCACTTGCCGTCGGGTGAGATGTGCGGAAACCAGTTGTGGAACCCGTCGTTGGTGACCTGCTCCTGCCCGGTGCCATCGGGCCGCATGCGCCAGATCTGCATCCGGCCGCTGCGCACCGAGCAGAAATAGACGTACTTGCCATCAGGCGCGTACTCCGGGCCGTCGTCGAGGCCCGGCGACTGGGTCAGCCGAATCTCTTCGCCGCCGGCCGCCGGAATCTTGTAGATGTCGAACTCGTCGTTGCGTTGACCGACGAATACCAGCCAGCGACCATCGGGCGACCAGCCGTGCAGGTAGGATGGTCCCCTCGCCGTGATCCGCTTCGGCGTGCCGCCGGTCGCCGGAACGGTATACACGATCGACGCGGCCCCGCTGTCTTCCGGGAGGTGATTGCTGATGGCCAGCATCCGGCCGTCGAACGACAACACGTGATCGTTGTTGTTGCGTGTCGCGAAGCCGGTGTTGACGGCGGCAGCCTCGCGTGACGCGAGATCGAACCGGTACAGCCGGCCTTCCTGCGCGTAGATCAGGGCCTTGCCGTCGCGCGTCCAATTCGGCGCCTGAAACGATCCTGGATACCGGTGCACGATCGTCGCATTGCCGCTCGAGACGTCCAGAATCTCCAGGTTGCTGCCGAGGTAGTCGCGGTAGGGGACGAGTTCAGCCGGCGCGGGTTTGGTGATCCGGACATTGCCGAAAGTGGCGCGCTCGACGACGGTGTCGTTGTGGGCGCAGACGAACAGACCGACGTACACCGTGTCCGGAAGCGAAATGCCGCTCAGCTCCTGGGTGGCGAGCGTGTCGCCGAAGCGCGCGACAGACATGATGTAGACGCCGTTGCGGCGCTCGAGCTGGATCACGGCGTCCGCGTCCGGGAGGCTGTCGCGCGATCTGGTCTCCTCGGTCTCGCCGCCGGTCGTGCGGCGGTATTGCAGCGACATCAGGCCATTGCCGTGCAACGCGGCGGTCACGTGGACGCCCGTCGGCTCGAGCGTCGGTCGAATCGTCCAGCCGATCTTGCGATGCTCCTCGACTCCGGTACCGATGAAGCGCGCCCGGGTTGAGAGAATGAAATCGCCGCTCACGCGCTTCCACACGAAATGGAAGTCGTCGCGCGCGCCCCACATGTTCTGACCCGCGCCGCTGATCACGTACTCCTGGCGCTCGCCATCGTACGTCGTGGAGCCCGCGCGTCGCACCTGGCCCACATCGGTTTGCGCGTCGAACACGCCGACGGGACTCTGCGCCGCTGCGAGCGTGGTGAGCAGCATCACTGTGGGATTCACACCTGCAATTCTACTCCTTGCGGGCCGGTATCGCTCATGTCAAACTAGCGGCACTCCAATGGCCAAACGTTACCTGCTTCTGGCACCTGCGCTATTTCTGGTCGGCGCCTGCTCGGAAAGCCCAATCGGTCCGGGCACGCCCGATCCCCTTGCCGTCTCCGTGCTGACCCAGCACAACGACAACACACGGTCCGGCTGGAACCCCGACGAGACGGTGTTGAACACGAGCAACGTGAAAGTCGGGCAGTTTGGCGCGCTGTTCAATCTGCTTGTGGACGACCAGGTGTATGCCCAGCCCCTGGTCGTCGCCAATGTCCTCATCGGCGGCGGTTATCACAACGTGGTCTACGTCGCCACCGTCAACAATACGGTCTACGCGTTCGACGGCGACGACGGACGCTTGTATTGGAAAAAGAACTTCACGCGTGCGGGCTGGCGCCCCCCGACGGCCACGGACATGACGGGCGCGTGCGGGGGGGGCTACAACAACTTCAGCGGCAACATCGGAATCGTCGGCACGCCGGTGATCGACCCGGCGAAACAGGTGATCTACTTCGTCGCCCGCAGCACCACGGGCACCGCCTACGCCCAGCATCTGCATGCGGTCAACATCGTCACCGGGACTGAGATCGGCGGCAGTCCCGTGATCATCACGGCGAGCGTCAATGGCAATGGCGACGGCAACGTCGGCAACGTCATCACGTTCGACGCGCAGAAGCAGAACCAGCGTTCGGGGCTGACGCTGCTGAATGGCGTCGTCTACGTGTCGTTCTCATCGCATTGCGATTGGGGGCCGTATCACGGCTGGATCCTGGGCTACGACGCGACGACGCTGCAGCGCCGGATCGTCTATAACGATACGCCGAACGGCTATGCGGGCGGCCTGTGGGAGAGCGGGATGGGCATGGCCGCCGACGCGCTCGGCAATCTGTACGTGGTGACGGGAAACGGCAGCGTAGGCGATACCGGCGATGCGACGGCGCTCATCAATCGCGGGACCAGCGCGCTGAAGCTCACACCGTCACCGTCGAGCCTGCAGATCGCGAGCTACTTCACGCCCTACAACTTCCAGACGCTCAACGACTACGATCTCGACTACGGAACGATGGGCTCGTTCCTGATCCCCAATTCCAACTATTTCCTGACGGGTGGTAAAGACGGAAACCTCTACCTCCTGAACAAAGATGTCATGGGTGGATGGACGTCCGCATCCAATCAGGTCCAGCAAGTGGTGACACTCAGTCCCAGCGCCAACATGCATTGCCAGGCGGCGTACTACAAAGGAAGCACGACGGAATTCATCTACGTCTGGTCCGAAAACGATCCGCTCAGGGCGATCCCGTTCAATCCGGGCACGAACCTGCTGGATCCGAATGGTGAGATCGATTTCACCAGCAGCGGACCGGGCGGGCAGAGCGGAGCGGTGCTATCGGTCTCTTCCCACGGCACCACGGACGGCTCGGGCATTGTCTGGGCGTGGTATGCGTCCAGCGGGGATGCCGAAAGCTTCGTGAGTCCCGGTATTTTGCGGGCGTTCGACGCCAATGACGTGAGTAAGGAGCTGTGGAACAGCCGTCAGAACTCTGCTCGCGACGATGCGGGCATGTATGCGAAGTTCTCACCGCCCACGATCGCCAACGGACACGTCTACTTGCCGACATTCTCCAGCAAGGTCGTGGTCTACGGATTGCGTTAGAGCCTAGTCTCCGAAGTTCGCCAGCCGCACGCCGAGAACGTCCGGCAGGCCCTGCAGCTTGTCGAGCACACCGTTGGTGAGCGCCTGATCGACGTTGATCGCCGCGAGTGCCTCACCGGGGCCCGCATCCGGGGTCGGCGCGCGACGTGCCTGGTGATAGCTCGCGATATTGATCCCCGCGCTGCCGAGGGCCGAGCCGACCCGCCCGATCACGCCCGGCACATCGCGGTTCCTGATCACCAGCATCCAGCCGTCGGGCACGACGTCGACATGGAAATCGTCGATTCGAATCACGCGTCCGTGACTGTCGCCGATCAGCGCGCCGGTGACGCGTACGCGCCCACGGGCGGTGTCGACCTTCACGCCGATCGAGGTCTCGAATCCCGTCTCGGGTGCCCCCTGCCGCATGCCGAGCTGGATTCCCTTCTCTTCAGCCAGCACCTGCGCGTTGACCAGGCTGACGGAGCCGACGTTCATCGCCGACAGCAGCCCCTCGAGCGCCGAGACGAGTACGGGGCGCTGCGCACCTTCTTCTTTTCCGCCGTAGGCGACCTCGACGGCCTTGACCGGCCCATCCGCGAGCGCGAGCGCCAGCCGGCCGAGCCGGCGGGAGAGATCGAGCAGCGGCGCCAGGCGCCGCAGCAGGTCGCCGCCCATCCCCGGCACGTTGATCGCGTATGAAAGATCGCCGGCGACCAGCGCCTCACGCACGGCACTGCAGATCTCCATCGCGACGCGTTCCTGCGCCTCGGCGGTCGACGCGGCGAGGTGCGGGGTCAGGATGACGCGATCGAGCGCGCGCAGCGGCGAATCGGCGGGCAGTGGCTCGACCGCGAAGACGTCGATTGCCGCGCCGCCGATGCGCTTCTCCTTGAGGGCCTCGGCGAGCGCCGCCTCGTCCACGAGCTCGCCGCGCGCCGTGTTGATGAGGACGGCGGTCGGCTTCATCAGCTTCAGGCGATTGGCATCGATGAGGTGATGCGTCTGGTCGGTCAGTGCAAGATGCAGCGTGACCACATCGGCGATGCGCAGCAGTTGTTCGAGCGGCAGCAGCCGAACGTGCAGCTCAGTCGCCCGTTCGGGCAGGAGATAGGGATCGTGACCTACGACCTGCATGCCGAACGCGCGGGCGAGCTGGGCGACGTGACCTCCGATGCGCCCCAGACCCACCACGCCCATGGTCTTGCCGCGAAGCTCGGTGCCCTCGAAGCGCTTGCGGTCCCATTCGCCACGCCGCATCGCGGCGGCGGCATCGGGGATGCGACGCACCAGCGCGAGCAGCAGTCCCAGCGCGTGCTCGCCCGCGCTTACCGTATTGGCGCCCGGGGTGTTCATGACCGCGATGCCGCGCCGCGTGGCGGCGTGCACGTCGATGGTATCGACGCCGGTACCGGCGCGCGCCACGATGCGCAGCTGCGAGGCCTGGGCCATCAAGCTGGCCGTGACGCGCGTCTCGCTGCGCACGATGAGCGCGTGCGCGCTCCCGATGGCCTTCTCGAGCTCCGCAGCTTTGCCCGCGACGTCGATGACTTGGATGTCGGGTGTCTGGGACAACAGGTCGAGGCCGCTTTTCGCTACGCGGTCGGCCACGACGACGCGGTGGGTCATCCCAGGGCCCGGCCGATCAGCGGCAACAGCTCGTTCAGCGAGTCCACGGTGTGGTCACCCATGTGGCCGATGCGGATCGTGGAGTCCTTGAGCGCGCCGTAGCCCGCGCCGATCACCCAGCCCTGCTGCTTCAGCGCGCCGACGACGTCCTTGGAGCTCTTGCCCTCCGGGAGTCTGAGGCACGACACGGTCCAGCTGTGCCGCCCCTCGCGCGGCAGATATTTCACGCCATGCTCGGCCGCCCACGCTTCCGTGCGGCGCCGCATCGCATCGTGGCGCCTCCAGCGCTCCTCGATCCCACCTTCGCGCTCGATGCGCCCGAGCTGCACTTCGAGCGCGTAGAGCAACGAGATCGCCGGCGTGTTGGTCGGTTGGAACTTTGTCGTCGCCGTCAGGAAGCTGATCAAGTCGAAGTAGGCGCCGCGCTCTTCTAGGGTCTTGGCGCGCTCTACCATTCGCTCCGACGCCACGCCCACGGCGAGGCCGGGCGGCAGTGCGAGCGCCTTTTGCGAACCGGTGAACACGAAATCGAGCTTCCAGCCGTCGGTCTCGACTGGCGAGCCGCACATCGACGTCACGGCATCCACCAGCAGCAGCACGTCGTCGAACTCTTGCACCACTTCCGCGTAGGCGGCGACGTCCTGCAGCACGCCCGTGGACGTCTCGGAATGCACGCAGGTGACGGCGTCGACCGGCGTGCGCTTCAGCGCATCGCGCAGCATGTCGGGCTCGACCGCGGCGCCCAGCGGTACGTCGAGGCGAATGCACTCCTTGCCGCAGGCGCCGACGATGCCGGCGAAGCGCTCACTGAATGCGCCGTTGACGAGCGAGAGCGCGCGGCGGCGCACGCCGTTGCGCACCGCCATCTCCATGAAACCGGTAGCGGACGTCGTGCCGACGAACACGGGCCGGCTGGTCCGCGCCACCGCGCCGAGTTTGGGCGCGATACCCTGCAGCAGCTTTTCCATTCCCGAGGAGCGATGGCCGATCATCGGCCGGATCATCGCCTCGAGAACTTCGGGGTGCACATCGGTCGGGCCCGGCAGGAAGAACTTGCCGAACGTCGGAACGGCGACAGCGTGTGTCGGAGCGGATGCGGTGGAGGTCATGCGCTGGCCCGCGCGAGCTCTTCGACCAGTCCGCCGACAACGACCTCGCTGGTCTTCACCAGCCGCACGCCCTCTTCGCCCCATTCCTTGAGCAGATGCTCGGCGACATCGCGGTCGATGGGCTTCATAGCGTCCACCACAGCAAAGAGTCGAACGTGTGGCCGGTGTTGAAGCAGTCCCTCGATCGCGTACTTGTCGCAGACGTCGAGCGCGACGCCGTAGAGCACGATGTCGTGGGGATTGAGCAGATCGAGAACCGACAGCACGTTGGCATTGGAGAAGACATCGAACTCGTGTTTGTGAAAGAGGATGTCGCCGCGGTGGCTACGGACCCGCGCGGCGAGCGTGGTCGGATCCTGGGGCTCGGGCTCGATCACCAGCGGATCCCGCAGGGCCGTCTCCGGAATCTTCCGCTGGCCGGGCGTGCCGCGCAGGCAGTGCGGCGGGAACGTCGCCTTCCAATCGGGTGTGGCGGAGATCTCGCTGTGGTCGACGACGTGATCGTCGGCGCTGGCCACGATGCGAATTCCGTGGCCGTGCGCGTAATCCGTGAGCTTGCGGAGGTTCGGAATCAGATGCTCGGCGTCGGGCACGTACAACGTGCCGTCGGCCTTCATAAAGTCGTACTGGGTATCGACGTCCCAGAAGATGACGCGTGAGGTAGGCATGGAACGCGAAATCTAGACGGACGACTGCTAAAGCGTCAGCGCTACCGCGACTTCGTCGCAGGCGTGCTGGCGCGGGCAGCGCGCGCAGTCGGCCCAGACTTTGAGCGGGAACTGCTCTTTTTCCGCCACACGGAAGCCAAGTCGCATGAAAAACAGCGGTTTGCGCGTCAGGCCAAAGACTTCCGACAGGCCCATCGCGCGCGCGTCCACGAGCAGCGCTTCGACGATCGCCTTCCCCACGCCGCGCCCCTGTTGATCTTCACGCACGGCCAGCGCCGCGATCTCGGCGAGCTGCGCGCTGTAGACCTTGAGACTGCCCGTCCCCACCAGTATGCCGTCGGATGTCTCGGCCAGGATGTACTCCTTGAGGTGCCGGCACAGGTCGTAGTTCGACCGTGGCAACAGATCACCCGTGGCCTCGAACGGCGCCATAAAGACTTCCATGGCCGCCACATCGGAAAGTGTGGCGGGACGGAGCTTCAGGGCGGCTCCTACGGAGAGGCTCGTCAATTCAGGACCTCGGCGAGAATGGTAGCGCCGCGCTCGATGTCGTCGCGACTGATCGTGAGCGGCGGAACGATGCGAATGACGTTGGGACCCGCGGTGAGCACCAGCAGATGACGCTCGCGCGCGGCGGCCACAATCGGCGCCGCGACGTCGTTGAGCTCGAGACCCCACATCAGCCCGCGTCCTCTGGCTTGCTTCACGCGCCCGCGCATCATCGCACCGAGGCGCGAGCCCAGCAGTTCTCCCTTCGCGCGGACCTCGGCGAGGAAGTCGGGGTCTGCGATCGTGCGGACGACCTCGAGCGCCACCGTGGCGACGAAAGGCCCGCCGCCGAACGTGGTCGCGTGATCGCCAGGGGCGAGTGAGGCGGCAATCGCGTCGCTCACCAGAATCGCGCCCATGGGCAATCCGCCGCCGAGCGGCTTCGCCAGCGTACAGATGTCGGGAACAACACCCGAATGCTCGGACGCGAAGAACGTTCCGGTGCGACCGAGCCCGCATTGTACTTCGTCGAAGATCAGCGCGGCGCCGGCCTCGTTGCAGCGCTGCCGCAGGAAGGCCAGGAACTCCGCGGCCACCGGACGAACGCCGCCTTCTCCCTGGACCGGCTCGATGATGACGGCGGCGGTCCGGTCCCTCGTAATCGCGCGCTCCGCAGCGGCGCGGTCGCCGAGCGGGATGATCTGGACGCCGGCCAGCAGAGGCTCGAACGGCCGTCGGTAGTCGGGACGGTCGGTAGCGGCCAGCGACGCGAACAACCGGCCATGGAACGATCCGGCGAACGCGACGATGTCGGTTTTCTTGGACCATTTGCGCGCGAACTTGAACGCGCCTTCGTTCGCTTCCGCGCCTGAGTTACAGAAGAAAGCCTGCCCGCTGAATGACCTGGTGAGCTCCGCCGCGAGTCGCTCGCCGGGCTCGGTGCGATACAGGTTCGAGACGTGGATCAGTCCGGAATCGAGGGCGCGCACCACGGCGTCGCGGATGACTGCGCTGTTGTAGCCCAGCGCGTTGACGGCGATGCCGGCGACGAAGTCGAGGTAGCGGGTGCCGTCCTCGGCGATCAGCTCGGAGCCGTCGCCAGCCACGAACAACGGACCAACGCGCGCGTAGACGCCGAGCAGCGCCGACACGTCGGCTGATGTCGCAGGGCTGAGCATTGTCACGCTGTTTGAACGGCCGGTGTGGGAGGAGCCGCAAGCAGGCGGGTGCCGGCGGTGGCATGCTCGAGCATGTCGAGGTTGCCAATCCGTACGGCCCGGACACCCGCCCTCAATGCTTGCGCGGCGGCGCGCAGCTTGGCGGCCATACCGCCGGTCGCGACGCCTTCCTCAATCATCGTCTCGATTTCGGCGGCCGCAAGGGTGGGCTGAGTGACTCCCGCGCCCGTCACCCCGGGCACGTCGGAGATGAACAGCAATTCCTCTGCCTCGAGCGCCGCGGCAACGGCCGCGGCGGCCTGATCGGCATTCACATTGAGGGGTTGTCCGTCGGCTTCGGAGGGCGCCACAGGCGCGACAACCGGAGTCAGTCCCGCGAGCAGCAGGCTCTGCAGCAGCGAGCCGCGCACGTGCGCGATTTCACCCACGGCCCCAAGTCCCGTTCCGTTCTGGAGCGGCTGGGCGGTCAGGAGGCCGCCATCGACGCCCGAAAGGCCCAGCGCGTCGAGACCGGCCTCGCGCAGTGCCGTGACGATCAGACGATTGATGGGCCCACCGAGCACCATTTCGACGACCTGGGCGATCTCGGGCGTTGTGACGCGCAGGCCATCCTTTTTCTCGACCGGCAAGCCGAGTCGCCGCGACCAGTCGCTGACGGCCCGGCCACCGCCGTGCACGACCACCGTGGGGCCGTTCTTGCTCAATGCGCGCGCGGCGGCCGCGACCCAGTCGGGCCGATCGAGCTCGTTGCCGCCGATCTTGACGACGCGAATCGTCAACATGCGAGGCCCGCCGTTTCGGGCAGACCGAGCATCACGTTCATGTTCTGAATTGCCTGCCCCGCCGCGCCCTTCACCAGGTTGTCGATGGCGGCGATGACGGTCAGCCGCGGCCGCCGTACGTCCACCACCTCCGCGACACCGATCGCGACGCGATTCCGATAGACGACGTCCCTGAGCGACGGCAGGGAGCCGTGCATGACCTGCACGCACGGCTCGGCGTCGTAAGTCGCGCTGTACAGACCCTCAGCGGTCGACTGATCGAGCACGCGCGTCAATGGCACATGGATCGTTTCGAGAATGCCGCGCTTTACCGGCAGGAGATGCGGAGTGAACACCAGATCACCGCTGAATCCGCCTTCGCGCGACAGCGATGCCTTCAGCTCCGCCAGATGGCGATGCGTGTTGCCAATCGCGTAGGCACGATAATCCTCCGCGACTTCGCCGAACAGCAGCTCGCGCTTCGGATTGCGTCCGGCGCCGGTGACACCCGACGCCGCATCGATGATGACCTCGCGTGAGGGATCGATCAGACCGAGCTGCGCCAACGGAATGAGCGCGAGCAACGCCGCGGTCGGATAGCAGCCGGGATTGGCGACGAGCTCCGCAGCCGCGAGCCGCGGGCGCGTGAACTCGGTCAGCCCATACACCGCATCGGGTGAGAGACGGAAATCGGCCGACAGGTCCACGGCGCGCTTTCCGCCGGCGCGGGCCTCGTGCACATACCGCGCCGACACCCCGTGCGGAAGCGCGGAGAGGATGATCTCCGCCTCCTGCCACGGCGCGTCATCCGCCTTGATGAGCTCGTAGCCGTCCACCCATTCGCCCGCGGCCGACTCGGCGGTCGCAAACGCAACGGTGGCGCCGGGGTGGCCATGAAGCAGACGCAACAGCTCCTGCCCGACATAGCCGGAAGCCCCCAGTACACCGACCGGGATCGATGCATGTTTATTCATTTGGACGGAAAATTATGCAGTGGCCGGGGGTAACGCAAGGTGGGGCGCGGCATTAGGTGTAGGGGCGCAGCACGGTGCGCCCCTACGTCACGCGTTCCAACCTCAGATTGGGGCGATACGCCCGGCCAACCTTGCCGCACGGGTTTCCCTCGAGCATCACCACATCCGCGGTGAAATCGAAGCGCCCCTGGAACAGGCTCGAGCCGATGCCATACGCGTCGACCGGCACGTGTTGCTCCTCGAACAGGCGGATCTTGTCGACCGTGAAGCCGCCGGACACGACAATCTTGACGTCACCGAAGCCGGCGCCGTCGAGCGCGCGGCGCACGTTGGAGACGAGCTGCGGGTTCACCCCCGTCGGCTTGAACGTGCCCATCTGCTGCATGACCGACTTGTCCACCAGCGTCTCCGAGGTGTCGAGCCGGACGCCGTAGAGCCGGTCGCCGAGCGCGCGCGCCACCTGGAGCGACGTCCCGACGCAGTCGTTGTCGAAGTCAACGAGGGTGATGAGCCGAATCGCCGGATCCGAGTGCTCCGCGAACTTCTGCGATGCGAGCACGGTGTCGCCGTTGTAGGCGGCGATCAAAGCGTGCGGAACGGTGCCGATCCCTTCCGATCCCCACCACGAGGCCTGGGCATCGGTGGACACGCCGATCGCACCCGCGATGTGCGCGGCGTAGCCGTCGCCCGTTTGCACGAGCCAGTGATCGTGGCGTGCCGGAAAGAACATCACTTCTTTGGGCTTTGCCGCCCGCACCACCTCGTGCGTATTCGTTCCGACGCGCGTTCGCCGCGCTAGCACGCCGAGGTAGAGCGTCTCCAGAACGGCGAACGCGTCGTACGGTCCCTCGATGAGGAGCACGGTCTCCCAGGGCTGGATCTCTTCACCGTCGTAGAGCGCGTGAACCACCAGCTCGTCCCAGCGCTCGGAGCACAGCTTGAGGATCGCGATCGCTTCGTCGATTCCGCCCAGATACGCGTGCGACTTGCCGAACACCTGCATCGTGACGCGCGGGCGGTGCCGGTCCTTGCGCAACAGCTCACGCGCGCGAACAAAGTATTTGTCGGAGTAATAACCTTCCCGCATCTTCTCGACGGGAAGGTGAAAAATGGATGGATCGAGCCGCTTCTTCCGTCCCATCACCGCCAGCCGGGCCAGGAAAACGTGGCCGCGAGCGTGTCCCCGGTCGGCAGCGCGAGCTGGCGCGCGACGTTGTTGAGCCGGCCGCAAATTGTGCCGAGCGACTGGGGCGCATCGGCCGGGGGCGCCGCGACGCGCAGGCAGACCACGTCGGCGTCGACGGCCAGGGCGCGGTCCCGATCCGAGGCCGGCGGCTCGGGGCGCGTCAGGCTGACGACGAGCGTCGTGGGCCGCCCCTGGAGCACGAGCTGCACGGTGCGCGGCGGCTCTTCGGGAACGAGATCCATCGGCCGCGGCGCGCTGACGGTATCGCCGCGCACGAGATTCAGGATTACGCGGGCGCGGCGCGGCCGGACGACGGCCTCCATCCGAACATCGTGCGTCGAATCGGCGAGTTCGAATGACTCGGACGGACGGGCCTCGCCGCCCGCAAACTCGCGCTCCAGGATCAGCTCCACCCAGAGCCCATGGGGCGCCACCTTGATGCCCAGTGTGCCGGCTCCGCCCTTGCCTACGCCGAACGGGTAAATGCGGGTCGTGTCGTTCCAGGTCAGCCGGACGACGCGCCGGTAATTGTCCTCCTCCCACAGCGGGAGTCCCCGGCGCGAGCGCCCGACGCGGCGCCGCATGAAGAACTCGCCACCGAGCGTCACGGTATCGCCCACGGGCGTCACCTGAAACAGCGCTTCGACTTCGGCGGTGTCGGTGCGCAGGGTGAGGCGCATATCGCTGTCGAGCGGGCCGCTGACCGACCCGCTCGCAATGATCCGCGGCGCCACAGCGGCCGGCTCGATCACGCGAATGCGGTAGGTGAGCCGGGTGCCCGGCCCCTGAACAGTGGACAGCGCGAGCAGGATGCTACTGAACGACGATAATACCACGCGATTCCTCGAGCGTGCTCCCCGCGCCCGGTCCGCCCCAGCGCCGGTTCGCCGCCCAGCCCGCGATCAGCCCGGTCGCAAGCGCGATCGTAACCCACACCGCGAGTGTTCCGGCGCGGATCGACGGTCGCGGCACCACGAAGGCGTGCGGATTGCCGGCCGAGCGCGCCAGCGCGACGCGCACTTCGAGCTGGCTGGCGCGGGCGCCGGCGCAGCGGGCGCACGTCGCCAGATGCTTGGCGAGCGCGGCCCGCTCGACGAGCGACAGCTCCCCATCGAGCTCCGCATCGATTTGCACGAGCCACTGCTCGTGCGCGGTATCGGCACCACCGCCCGTCATTCGACCTCCTCGCGCACGCGGTAGTGCAGCGCGCGTCGCTGCATCCAGCGCACCGCGAATGCATCAACCAGGGAGCGCCATACGCGATTCCACATCCCGTATTTCGTCGTGCCATGCTTCCGGGGCCGATGGCCGACGGGAACCTCGGTCACCGTACCGCCCTGCATCTTGATCAGCGTCGGCAGGAATCGATGCATCCCGACGAATAGCGGCAAGGCGCGCACGGCGTCGGTGCGGAATGCCTTGAGCGAGCAGCCGGTATCGCGGATCACTTCGCCGTTCAGGCGGTTGCGCACGCCGTTGGCAATGCGGCTCTGCAGCCGCTTCCATGACGTGTCGCGGCGCGTGGCGCGGTAGCCCGCGACGGCCGTCGCGCCGGTCTGCTCGAGAGTCTCGACGAGCGTCGGGATGTCGTGCGGATCGTTCTGCAGATCGGCGTCCAGGGTGACCACAATGGGCGCGCGGGCCGCGCGAAATCCGGCCGCGAACGCGGCCGTCTGCCCGGCGTTGCGCTCGAACGAAATGATGTGCAAGGCCGGATACGTGCGCCGCAAGTCCTTGAGCGCGTCCAGAGTGCCGTCGGTCGAGCCGTCGTCCACGACAATCACCTCGTAGCGCCAGGCTCGTCCGTCCAGCGCGGCCGCGATCTCGGCGAGCAGCGGCGCGAGGTTGTCCCGCTCGTTGTACGCGGGAACCACGAGCGAAAGCTTCACGGGGTGGGAACGATAGCAAGTTGACAGCATCTAGACGAGTGGGTAAAACGATTCATGGGAAATTCTTGGTCGCGCCGCGAGTTTCTGCGCTCTGCGGCCGGTGGTATGGCCGCGAGTGCCGTGATGGGGATTCCACATCCGATGCGGCCTCCCAGGCCGCTGCCGCCCCAGTCCCGCTGGGCGGCGAAGCCGGTTTCCATCGCGAGCGCGAACGGCTTGCGCGCGGTCCAAAAGGCGTTCGACATGCTGATGCAGGGCGCCGACACGCTCGACTCGATAATTGAAGGCGTGAAGATCCAGGAGCTCGACCCCAACGACGACTCCGTCGGCTACGGCGGTCTGCCCAATGCCGAAGGAGTCGTGCAGCTCGACGCTTCCTGCATGCACGGACCGACCAAACGGGCCGGCGCGGTGGGCGCACTCGAGGGGATCAAGACTCCGTCAGAAGTCGCCAAGCTCGTCCTCAAGTACACGACGCACGTCTTTCTCGTGGGTGAAGGCGCGAAGAAGTTTGCGCTGTCGTTCGGCTTTAAGGAGGAGGAGCTGCTCACCGAGCACTCCCGCGAAGCCTGGCTCCGCTGGCGCGCGAACCTGAGCCCGAACGACAACTATCTCGACGTCCCCGACGCCGATCACCTCGTCGTGACGAAGACCGGCACGATCAACTGCGACGCGGTCACGCCCGACGGCGATCTCTCCACCGTCACGACGACCGCCGGCCTCGCCTGGAAGGTTCCGGGCCGGGTCGGCGATTCAGCAATCCACGGCGCGGGCCAGTACTGCGACAACTCGGTCGGCGCGGCCGGCTCGACGGGACTCGGCGAAGCGAACATCAAGGTCTGCGGCGGATTTCTCACCGTCGATAACATGCGCCGCGGGATGAAGCCGACGGACGCCTGTCTCGAAACGCTGAAACGGGTCGTGGCGATGACGGAGGCGCGACTGCTCGACCCCCAGAGCAAACCGAAGTTCGATCTCGTGTTCTACGCATTGAACAAGCGCGGCGAATTCGGCGCGGCGTCGCTCTATCCCAATCGCTTCGCGGCACACGACGGCGCTGACGCCAAGCTGCGCGATACGGCCTACCTATTCACGCGCGCCTGACGCTCCTGCTGCTCGCGCTGGCGGCGCCGCTGGCCGCGCAGACCGAGTCGAATCCGCAGCCTGCGCCGGGGCAGACGCGTCAATGGATCGATCACCTCTACCCGTTCGTCTATTACACGCCGGCTGACAAGTTCTGGCTTGCCGGGCACTACGATTGGTCGAGCCCCTTGGGCTTCGCCGAGCGGCCCGAGCCGTACTTTGCGCGCGCGGCGCTCGACGTGGGGGCGAGCACGCAGGGGAGCTACGCCGTCATCCTCGACGCGCAGGCCCCGGCCTACTGGGACGGCTGGCGGCTCGGGCTCACGGTGAGCTTCATTCGGGCCAACCGCCTCGGATACTATGGGCAAGGCAATAACACGATCTACGACCCCGACAGCTCCGCCGGCTCTTCCTATTTCTATCGGGTGAGTCGGACCAATCGCGCGGCGCGGCTGACGCTGCAACGAAAAATTGCCGGCCCGCTGCGTGCGCTCGTGGGCGGGTCACTGGAGCACGCCGAATTCCGCGCGCTGCCCGGCACGACGCTCTATCAACGTGACAGCACCGCCCCATTCAACGATGCGGTTGCGCGCGCCGGCCTCATTTTCGATACGCGCGACGTCGAAGCGGATCCGCATCGCGGCGTGTTTGCGGAAGGCCTCGTCGCGAGCGGACGCGGTTACACGCGCGTCACCGGCTCGCTGCATGCCTATGTGCATCCGCTTGAGCGCCTGATTCTCGCGGGCCGGATTGGCGCAGAGAACGTCACCGGGACAGTCCCGCTCTCGGTGCAGCAGACGATGGAAAGCAGTGAAGGGCAGATCGTGGCGCTGGGCGGGGTCCGCTCCCTGCGCGGATACTACGACGGCCGGTTCCTGGGGGCCGGCAAGCTCGTCGGCGGCCTGGAGGCTCGGTATGGGCTGCTGTGGGCGCCACGCCTGCTCGAGCTGAAGCTGATTGCGTTCTACGATGCCGGACGCGTGTTCGACCCCGGCGAGCCGGTGCGCCTGACGCGAGAGGGCCTGCACGGCGCGCTGGGTGGTGGCGTGGCACTCTCGCTGTTGCGCAATTCATTGATTGTGCTGGAGGTAGGGAAAGGGACAGAGCCCATGCTCCTGACGTTCGCGACGGCCTGGAGCTTCTAGGCCGCATTGGACCAAGAGGTAGTGGGAGGATCGGCGTTGGGCAGTAACGTCAGGTACGTGAAACAGACACCGCGGCGGAGCAGCAGCCTTGCTTTCGTCCTCCTGCTCGGCGCCGCGTCGCTCGGGGCACAAGGTCCGAAGGCGAACCTCTACGACCGGCTGCAGGTCACGGCGTCGCTCACCTCGGTCATTCTCAACTCCAGCATTCGCGTGGACGGCGCCAACGGCAACGGCACCGACATCGACGCCGAGAACGATCTCGGCCTGGCGTCGAATAAGCTCGAGCCGAGGTTCGCCGTGCGCTGGCGCCCCGGGCACCGGCACGAGCTCGAGCTCGGCTACCAGTTTGCGCGCCGCTCGGCGGAGCACGTCCTCGATCGCGACATCACCTTCGGCGACTCGACCTACCACGCCGGTGGCAATGTCGGCACGAAGCTGAACAGCGACCTCGGTTTCTTTGTCTATCGATATGCGTTCGTCGCCAAGCCACGCACCCAGGTCGGACTGTCCATCGGACTGGGCGCGTTGTTCCTGGATGCCGCAGTTGACGCGTTGGGCAGCGGCGGTCAGGTGCAGTTCAGCGAGTCGGAGAAGATCACGGGACCACTTGGCTCCATCGGAGTGTACGGCCGCTTTCTTTCCGGAGACCGCTGGTCATGGGAAGCCGAGGCCCGGTATGTCCACGTCTCGATCGACCGGTTCGGCGCGCGGGTGGGTGAAGGCGGTGGGGCCATCCGATACGCCGCAAGCTCGCGCGTGACGCTCGAGGGCGGATACGGCTTGAGCGCCATCAAGGTGGATGTCGCTCCCACGACGAGCAGCGGATCGGGCTCGAGGTCGGGACTGATCAAGTACTCGCTGCAGAACGTCCGGCTGGGAGTGGTCTTTATCCCTTAGCGACCGAAGTCTCGCGAATCACCACGCCACGACGCCTCAATTCATCCACATATGGCTGAAACGGCACGGCCTGATCGGGCGTGTGTACGCCGGTTGCCGTGATCCGCCCATCTACTTGCATCACGCCGGTGATTGCCAGTGAGAATCCCGTCGTGCGCATCATGGCGCTGATGCCGGCCCGGTCGTCGTAATAGTCGAGCAACTCCCACGCCACGCGACGGCCGTTTCGGCCCGTGACTTCGACCCGCAAGGCGACGAGATCACGGCCGTTTGGTTTGGCGAGCTGGGGCGACACGGCGGCGATGAACGCGTCGCGCGGCGTGATCTTGGTGCCCTTCACGTCCACAGGATTCACTGACAACAGCCCGAGCTCGCGAATCGGACGCATGACGGCGACGTGGCCGGGATAGCGGAGCGTCTTGTACTCCATCGTGCGGACCTGGCCGCTGTACGTCCACGGCATCGTGGAGATGCCGCCGCCCGTATGGAACGCCTCCAGTGTGCCGACGGGACCCGGAAAAACCACGTCCTCGAGCTCGGACAGCGCGTCCACGCGCGTGGGGCGCCCTTCGCGCAGCACCCAGGACGGCGTCGTGTAGTAATCGAGCGCACCTTCGAGCGAGTACACGATCTGGTAATTGAGAGGCGGCTCCGGCCGCTGCGGCAAACCCCCTACGAAAATCTTGACGCTTTCGGCGTCGCCGACGCGTCGAATTCCCTCGGCCGCGATGATGTTGACCATGCCCGGTGCAAGGCCGCAATCCGGAATGGCCGAGACCTTCTTCTTCTGCGCGGCGTTGTGAAGAGTCTTTTGTTGCTGGACGATTTCGGTGTTGCCGCCGAGGTCCGAATAGTGAAGTCCGGCGGCGATCGCGGCCTTGGTGACCGGATAATTGAAGTAGTAGGGCAGCGCGTTCATCACGGCGTCATGACCGCGCATGAGCTTTCCGAGCTGTGGCCCGCGTCGAGCATCGAGCCGGGCGCCGACGAGTCGCTTGCTCTTTTTCTTCTTGAGGAACGGCGCCGCGCGCGTGGGATGCAGATCGGCGAGCGTGACGCGCTCCACGTCCGGTCGTTGGAGCAAGTCATACGCGCAGGCCGACCCCTGCAGCCCGGCGCCCAGCACGAGCATGCGCATGGCAGCAACGCCTCCGAGTGATCGTGGGAGTTAAGCGGCCGGAAAGCTAGTAGATTCGCAGCCGTGACCGCAACCGAATTGACGCGGCAACGTCTGATGCGGACCGCGCTGGAGTTGTTCACCACGTTGGGCTATCACGACACGACGACGGCGCTCATCGCGCGGAAGGCCGGGATCGCCGAAGGCACGATCTACCGGCACTTCACGAGCAAGCAACAGCTCGTCAATGAGCTGTATCGGGCAGCGCAACGATGGGCGACCAAGCTGGTTCAGGACGCTGCGCACGATCGCGACGCCGGCGCGGCGCGCGCGCAACTCACGGCGATCGCGCACGGACTGATCGAGGGCGCCGCGCACGAGACCGCGGTCGTGAAGCTTGGCCTGCTGGAGCGGCTCGATGGGGTACTGGACGACGAAAGCCGCAGGACTCGGCGCGACTTTCAGGTGGCGCTGGAACGGGTCGTGGCCGAGGGCAAGGCACAGAACGCGGTTCGAGCGGGGGCCGTGGAGATTTGGGCCGCCGTGTGGCTGGCAACGCTCAGTCATGCATTGGAGAAGGTGGTAGCGGGAGATTGGAAACCGCCTGATACCGGCGTCCGCCTGATCATCGATGCGGCGTGGCGAGCAATCAGCGTGTGAGCAATGGGGCCCGCGGAGCGATCAGCGCGTAAGCAATGGGGCCCACGCCGCGACAAAAAGCTGCAGTCGCTTCGTGGGCCCCATTGCTTACGCGCCTGACTGCCCGCGGCGCAGCTCGAACACCGCGATCTCCGGCGGCACGAACACGCGCAGCGGCACACCCACTACTCCGATCCCGCGGCTGACGTACAGCTGACTGCTTCCATGCGTGAAGTGTCCCATGACGTACTTCGTAATGAGTCGTCCCGGTGACCAACCGATCACGGGCAGATAGAACTGGCCGCCGTGGATGTGGCCGGCGAGGGTGAGCGGGATCCCGCGCGGGGCTGCGCCGTCGAACGCGCCGGGCCGGTGCGCCAGCAGGATCCGAAATGCGTCTTTCGCGGGCGGCGTCACCCGGAGTGCCTGCTCCACGTCGTCGTGCTGCGGATCGTCGGCGCGCCAGTTGCGCGGGTCGTCGATGCCGATCAGCGCGAGCGCCGCGCCGCCGCGCTCGATCACGTGCACGCCGTTCTTCACGAACACCTGGCCGGCATCCTTCACTCCGCGAATGACGGCGTCCTCGCCGGTGTAACGATCGTGATTGCCGAGCACGGTGACGACGCCGAGCGGCGCGCGCAAGTCACGGAAGGCGCGCACATAGTCCGGAATGAAGGATTGGGAGATGTCGATCATGTCTCCCGTCTGCACAATCAGATCGGCGCCGAGCGCGTTGGTCTGCCTGACGATCTCGCGCATCTTGTCTTCCGACATATGGACGCCCGCATGCACGTCGGACAGATGCGCGACGCGGAGGCCGTCCAACCCGGCCGGGAGATCAGGAAACACGAGAGGCCGCTGTGTGATCGTCGGCAGCCGCTCGGCGTTCCAGATGCCGTAGGCGGAAATGCCGACTCCGACGGCGCCGTACGTATAGGTGGCGCGGGCGAGGAACTCGCGCCTGGAGAGTCGTGAGTCGTTCGTCGTGCGTCGTGCGTCGTCGGGACCCGGGATTTCACGCACGACGGACGACGCACGACGCACGACCCACACCATCGCCTTACCGAGCAAGTAGACACACACCAGGCCGCAGAATACCCAGCCCAAAAACTGCCAGGCGATGAATGGCGCGATGTAGGGCACCCGGCTCATGCCCCACAGGCTGCCCGAGAACATCCGGACCGCGACGATTCCCCAGGGGATGTTGAACAGCACAAAGACGAGCGCGAGCCAGCGGCGCGCCGTTACGGGGAGGCGTTCGCGCAAGTACAGATAGACCAGCAGTTGGGGCGATGCGAACAGCAACAGATAGATTAGGCCCATGCTTCCCCGTACGCCCTGGTTGTTGGCGTGGTTCCCGGCGCTCGCCGTGGCTTTGCCAGTCACCGCGCAGCGGCCGGGAACTGGCCCGTCGTCCGACGATCGCCAGCTCGTTGCCGCCGGTGTGTGGAGCGTAGCGCGCTACAACGACGCCTACTGGGACGACGTGCGCGCCAACTGGGACTCGGCATTTGCCGCGACAGTCAAGTTCACCGGCGAACGCCCGGCGCCGACCGACCTTCAATTCTACTACCGGTTGCGCCGCTGGACCGCATTGCTGAATGACGGACAGGTCGAGCTGCTGCCACCGACCGCCCTGGCGAACCGGATCGCACGTCCGCCGCTCGAGTTGCGCAGCATCGAGCGCCGGCCCTTCATCATCGATTACGCCGTCAACGACGAGATGCGCGTCGCGCGACCCGAACGGCTGGCGGAGATTCTCGCCGTGCAAGGCATCCCCGCGGCCGAATGGATTCGCGATTCAGTCCTGCCGAAGATCGCCGGTGCGAATGAGGCGAGCCGCTGGGAGCGCGCAGTCGCCCGGATGCTCGAGGGCGAGCGTGGCACGGCGCTGCATCTCTTGCTGCGAGTCCCCGGCGGCGCCGAGCGGGGCGCGAGCGTGACGCGCAGCGTGGCGCTGACGTCGCATTGGCCGCTCGAGCACGAGCCGATCGAGGCCGACACCTTACCGGACGGCGTGATCTGGATACGCGTGTACTCGTTGGCTGACCCGGATGTTCTCGAGCAATTCGACCGGACGCTTGGCGATGCGCCCCGCGAGGGGCCGCGCCACCGCGGTTTGATCCTCGATCTGCGCGAGACCGCATGGACGCCGCAGGGTCGAGCTCGGAGCTATGCGCTGCTGTCTCGCCTGATCGAGCGGCCCGTCCTCACCCCGTGGCGGCGCATGCCGGTGTACAGGCCCGACTCGAGCGGCGTCTGGCTCAGCATACCGCCGGACACGATCTGGCCGCCGACGCAGCGCGAGCGAATCGCCTACACCGGCCCCGTCGCCGTGCTGATCTCGGCTCGCACCTCCGGCCCGGCCGAGGATTTCCTGGTGGCGTTCCAAACGGGTGGGCGGGGAGCGACATTCGGCGAGCCATCGGCGGGCAGCAGCGGGACGACGACGGCGCTCACGTTGCCGGGCGGCTGGAAGATCCGTCTGACGGCGGCGCGCGATGTCCTGCCAAATGGGAAGGACTTCGAGCGTACGGGCATCGCGCCGCAATTCCCCGTTGGCGTGCGGGTCGAAGACGTGCTGGCGGGGCGCGACGCCGTGCTCGATCGCGCCCGCGCCTATCTCGACGACACCGCGCGCCGCTAGCTCTTCAGGTTCGCGCGGAAGTGCCGGATGATGGCACTCCACGCGCTGTCCGCGACTTCCGGTTTCTCGCGCGTGCGCAGGAATCCGTGACCCACACCGGGATAGATCGTGTACGGATAGTTTTTGTGGGCCGCCTTCATTGCCGCCGACGCATCGGGCAGACCCGCGTCGATCCGCGCGTCGTTCTCCGCGTACACGCCCAGCCCCTTGGCTTTGATTTTCGACATGTCGGCCGCATCGGGCGCCGGCCCGTAACACACCACGAACGCCTTCAGCTGGGCTGCATTCGTGGCATAGCGGAAGCTCTGGCCGCCGCCCCAGCAGAATCCGATCACGCCGATTTCATTCGCGCGCACCGCTTTGTTCTTGTTCAGGAAGTTTCTCGTCGCGTCGAGATCCATCGTGATGGTGTCGGGGTTGAGCGTCGCGATCAGTTTGCGCGCCGAATCCGAGCTCGCCGGCGTTCCGCCGCGCCGCGAGAGCAGGTCGGGCGCGATCGCCACGAATCCTTCTTTCGCGAGCTGTTCCGTCGTCTGCTTGATGAAGTCCGATTGGCCGAAGATCTCGTGAATCACGATGACGGCGGGTGCCGGCTGCGGACGCTCGGGATACGCGAGGTAGGCCGTGATCGTGTCCTTGCCGCTGGGGATCTTCACGTATTCGGAATGGATATCGGGGCGGTAAAGGGCGGTAAGAGGCGGTATGGGGCGGTAAAGCGCCGCCACCAAGACCGCACCGCACAAGATGCCGCCCCCTACCGCCGTGTACCGCCCCTTACCTCCCATATGTCACCCTCCAGATTTTGCCGCCGTAGTCGTCACTGACGAGTAATGATCCATCGGGAAGCACCAACAACCCTACAGGCCGTCCCCACCGCGTCCCATCGGGGCGCTGCCAGCCGAGGATGAAGTCCTCGACGCCGACCGCGCGGTGACCGTCGCTATCCACCTGGACGCGCACGACCTTCGCGCCGGTAGGAATGGACCGGTTCCACGAGCCGTGCAGCGTGACGAATGCGTCGCCACGATAGTCGGGCGGGAACTGCGTCCCCGTGTAGAACGCCAGACCAAGCGGCGCCGAGTGTGCCTGCACCATGATCGCGGGCGGCTCGACGTTCGCGCAGTTGGCCGAACCGTACTCGGGGTTTGGCTTGCCGGGCAGATAGCACTGGGGCCAGCCGTAATTCTTTCCGTCCCTGATGATGTTGATGTGCTCGGGCGGGACGTCATCGCCCAGGTTGTCGCGGTCGTTGTTGCCGCCCCACAGCTCGCCGGTCTTCGGATTGAAGGCGATACCCACCGTGTTGCGGAGCCCGCGCGCAAAGATGCGGCCGCCCGAGCCGTCGCGATTGAACTGCGAGACAGCCGCACGCAGCGAGTCGCGCTCGTCGCAGAGATTGCACGACGATCCCACTGCGAGATACAACTTGCCGTCGGGGCCGAACAGGATGGTTCTGGTCGAGTGTCCCCCGTCGGGTATGTCGTCGATGATAGTCTTGGAGTCGCGAGCGCCCGGAGTAAAGCGCTTTACGCGGGTGACTTCCGCGACATACATCGTGTCCCCGCGGAAGGCGATGCCGAACGGTCCTTTCAGCCCGCTCGCGACTTCGACGATACTGTCGGCGGCGCCGTCACGGTTTCTCATACTCACGATCCGCCCGGAGCCGGGTTGCGACGCGTAGATCACATTGCCCGGCCCGAGCGTCAGATAGCGAACGCCTTCGAGCTTGTCGGCAAACACGGCAATCTTGAATCCGTCGGGCACACGCAGGACGTCGTCGCTTCTCGCCTGCCCGGCGGCGGGAGTGGGACGGCGGCATCCGCACGCGAGCAGTGCGGCCAGGAACACGCGCTGGTGCATCAATGACCTCCGGCGCTGGCGGTGGTTCGAGCGAGCAATCCCGACTCGACTATTGGCGACCGTTCGCATATACCCCATTCAACGCCGTCTCACCCTTCGGCATCTTCTCCCGACTCGCGATCGCCTCCGCGGCAGCCTTCGCGACGACGGCGCTCACCTCGGCTTCGATTTCTTCGAGCTGTTTCGCTTTCACTCCTTCTTCCTTGAGATACTCCTCATACAGCCCGATCGGATCGCGCTTGCCCCAGCTGGCAAACAGCTCGGGCGGAAACGTGTCGCGCGCCTCGCGCTCGTCGTGCGTGGCATGCCCACCCATCCGGAACGTCTCCGCGACGAGCAGCGCCGGCCCGTCGCCCTTACGACACCGCTCGGCCGCGAGTCGTGTGGCCGCGTAGGCATCGAGCACGTTGTTGCCGTCGAAGGTCGCGCCCCAGATGCCGTAGCTCGCGGGCCAATCCTTGAAGTCGGGCGGCAGATGATGCTGCGCGAGCCGCGTGCCGAGCGCGACCTGATTGTTTTCGATAATGAAGATGGCCGGGACACGCTGAACCGCCGCGAAGTTCGTGCCCTCATGCGCCGCCGCGGTGTTGGTCGATCCGTCGCCCACCCAGGTCAGCGCCACGCGCGGCTGGCGCTTCATTTTGAATGTGAGCGCGATGCCGGTGATGACCGGCACCATGTCGCCGACATGCGAAATCGGCTGCAGCACCCCGTGCGAGAACGAGCCCACGTGCAAATCGCGTCCGCCGCTCGGCGAGTCGGCCGTCGCGAGATACGCGCGCAGCATGTCGGCGATCGGCATGCCCATCTCGCAACAGGCCGCCGCGTTGCGAATCATGGGCGCGACGATGTCCATGCCGCGCTCCAGCGCATGGACGGGCCCCACGGTGGTCGCCTCTTCGCCCGTTCCCAACCATGCCTTGGAAATGACACCGGTGCGGACCCAGCGCTTCAGCTCGATATCGTGGAGACGGGCCCGTAACAGGCCGCGGTAGAGCTCGAGCTTGGAGTCAGGAGTGAGGGCGGCGACGATCGAGGCGCGTTCGGCGTTCGCTTCGAGCGTGGATCGAAACCCCCGCACCAGCGCGGGGTCCGGTTTCCACGCGACATATTCGGGCGGGTCGAACGCGGGAAACCGCTTCACGTCACGAGAACTTTTCCTTGAGCTTGCCGAAGAAGCCCGCGCCGCTGCCGCCCGACGATTCGGCGCTCGTGCGGGTCAATGCGTCGCCGAATTCGAGTGCGGTGCTGAAGCGGTCATCGGGGTTCGTCTGGAGGGCTTTCGTGAGCGCCTTCTCGACCGGCTCGGGGATATCCGCGCGCAGCGAGCGAATCGGGATCGGCTGGCTGCGCAGGCGCGCGATCATCATCTCCTGCGCGTTGCGGCCCTGGAACGGCAGCTTGCCGGTGAACATCTCGAACGCCACGATGCCGAGGGCGTAGATGTCGCTGCGGGCATCGAGCGGTTTGCCGCGAATCTGCTCGGGACTCATGAACTCGGGTGTGCCGAGGATGATCCCGGTCGCGGTGAGCTTGGCGATGGCGGGGTCGGCGCGGCGCTCTTTGGCCAGACCAAAGTCCATCACCACGGCGCGCTCGGTGCCGCCGTTGTCGTCGGGGACCAGCATGACGTTCTCGGGCTTCAGATCGCGGTGAATGATCTGCAGCTCGTGCGCATGGTGCAGGCCCGCGCACATCTGCTTGAGGAGCGTGACGCCGGGGGTGATGTCCATCGGCCCGCCCCGCACTTCGCGGTCGGACAACAGCTCGCCCTTGAGGAACGGCATCACCAGGTAGATCAGCCCGTCCTCGGATTCGCCGAGGCGCAGGATTCGGCAGACGTTGGGGTGGTCGAGGCGCATCGCCAGTCCCGCTTCGCGGCGCAGGCGCTCGACCGAGCTCTTGTCGGAGGCGAGGCGCGGGGAGAGCACCTTGATCGCCACGGTCTCGCCCGAATTGATCTCCCTGGCGAGATAGACGTACGACATCCCGCCCTCGCCCAGCTTCTTCATCACCTGATAGCGCGCGTCGAGAATCTGGTTGGACAGGGTCGAGGCGCGGTCGAGTCCGGATTTGCCGGGGGGGAGCGGCGTGCGCACGCCGGTTCCGCTGCCGGACGAGGGCGCCACGGGAGGCTTTTTCGCCTGGATCTCCACGAGCATGCTGCCGTCTTTCGGGCAGAAGCGCGCCCCCGTGTCGCTGTACACGGATCCACACTTGGGGCAGCGGCGCTCGCTCATTGCCGGACCAAGTTGCGCCCTTCGTTCTTGGCGCGATAGAGGGCCTGGTCCGCCAGGGAGATAAAGCTGTCGGAGCTGTGGACCCGGTCATCGGGAAACGACGCGAGCCCAATGCTCACCGTCAGCCGCAGGGGGTCCTCACCGGGATCGCCGAAGTCGCGATTCTGAACGCGGGCGCGGACGCGCTCCGCAAAAATCGCCGCGCCCTGCGTCGCCGTCTCCGGCATCACGACGACGAACTCCTCGCCGCCGTAGCGGGCCACGATGTCGACCGACCGCGCTTCACGCCTGAGCATGTCGCCCACCTGGCGCAGCACCGAGTCGCCGGCGATGTGGCCGCGCGTGTCGTTGATCGACTTGAACCGATCGATGTCCGCCAGGAGGATCGTCACGGCCAGGTTGTAACGCCGGGCGCGGTCCAGCTCCTGCGCGAGCGCTTCGGCGAGCGCGCGCCGGTTCATGCAACCGGTGAGCGCGTCGGTCGCGGCGAGCTTCTCGAGCCGCTGCTTGTCCGACACCGCCGACTCGAAATCGTACGCCTTCTCGATCGCCGACACGGCCGTCTTGATGACGGTCTCCGCGAACTGCGCGTCCGCGCGCGTCAGCGGCGGATCATCGCCCGTCGTCCGCAAAAAGAACACGCCGATCTGCTGATCCTTCATCCAGAACGGCAGTGCGACCGCCGAACGCGTGGGCACGCGGATGTTCTCACGCTCCCAGCGCTTCCGCTCTTCCTCATAGAGCGGATCGGTGGCGACGTCCTCGACCAGCACGAGCCGGCCGGTCGAAACCGCTTTGCGGATCTCGGGATACTTGCTGAGCTCGATCTGCAGGTTGCGCAGCATCGGGTTCTCGTAGGCCGCGACGACGACGCCCTGCTGGTCGCCGGGCTTCGCGAGAACCATAGAGCACTTGGAGATGTTGAGTGCGCGGGCCACGCGCCGGGCGAGGATGTGGTACATCTCGTCCGGCTTGAGGGAGTCGGTGACCTCGTGCAGGATGTCCACCATCGCCGCGCGGCTGCGCGCCTCTTCGCGCGCCTGCGCCAGCGCTCGACCCACGCGAATATGCGCTTCGACGCGCGCCAGCAGCTCGCGCACGCGGAACGGCTTGGAGATGAAATCCGCGGCGCCGAGGCCCAGGGCGCGCACGGTGGCTTCCTCGGGGGGCATGGAGGACACCATGAGGACGGGCAGATCGCGGTAGCGCTCGTCCTGTTTGAGCCGCTCGAGCAGCTGCAGGCCGTCGACCTTCGGCATCATGATGTCGAGCAGCAGCAGCGCGGGCTTGATCTCTTCGAGTTTGGCAAACAGGCCGTCGCCGCCCGGGCACACCGCGACCTCGTACCCGTTTTCCTTGAGGATCCAGGTGAGCGTCTGGACCAGCGAGGCGTCGTCGTCGGCGACGAGGACGCGGGTTGCGGCACCCGGCATCAGTCAGTTGCCTCGAGTAGCGAGGGATCGACGTTGCCACCACTGACCACGAGCACCGTGGCCTTGCCGCGTGGCACTGCTCCGCTGAGGAGTGCCGCGGTCGTGGCCGCCCCCGACGGCTCGACGGCGAGCCGAACGGTGCGCCATAGAAACTGCACGGCAGCGCGGATGCTGTCATCCTCGACCAGCACGACGCCGCGAATCCGGTCGCGCTCCCGCGTCAATTCCGCGAAGGGGATCTCGCCGATGTTGAGCGTGATCAGCCCGTCAGCGACGCTCTGGGTTTTCTGTAGTCTGATCACCCGGCGGGCAGCTAACGACTGGGAGAGTTTGGGCGCTCCCGCGGGCTCGACACCCCATACGTCCGCGTCGCTGCCGGCAGCCGCGAGGCCCGCCACGATGCCGGAGATCAGCCCGCCCCCGCCGACCGGCACGACGATGTGCTCGACCTCCGGAAGCTGCTCGACGATCTCCAGGGCGACGCTCGCCTGTCCCGCGACGATGTCGGGGTGATCGAACGGCGGCACGATCGCGAGGCCTTCCTTTGCCGCGATCGCCTCCGCTGTGATGCGGCGGTCCTCCGATGTTTTGCCGGCAAAGACGACTTCTCCACCCCACTTCTTGACGCCATCGACCTTCACGGCTGGTGCGGTCTCGGGCATCGTGACGACGGCGCGGATGCCGAAATGCTTCGCGGCGTAGGCAACGGCCTGGCCGTGATTTCCCGATGAGTAGGTAATCACGCCGCGCTTGCGCGCGGGGT
Source organism: Gemmatimonadota bacterium (assembly GCA_003221035.1). Taxonomy (GTDB): domain Bacteria; phylum Gemmatimonadota; class Gemmatimonadetes; order Gemmatimonadales; family GWC2-71-9; genus 20CM-2-65-7. The sequence continues at coordinate 56,815 of QHUB01000010.1, read as the reverse complement.
CCGAGAGCTTCCGGATGGCATTGTAGGCGCCGCGAATCTTGAACGCTCCCATCGGCTGCTCGCTCTCGAGCTTGAGATGGGCGCCCAGCTCCTCCACGTACAGCAGCCGCGTGCGGCGCGCGATGCCGCTCCTCCGCAACGCGGCGGCAGCGTCGTGAATGTCGGGAGCGGTAACCACGCTACTTCTTGGGCTTGGGGCCTGGGGACTTGGGCTTGGACTTGGCCGAGGACTTCGGCGGCGCCGGGCGCGGGGGGGACGTCTCGTCCTCATCCTCCTCGATCTCGGCCTCGTCCTCATCTTCCTTCACCACACGCGCCACGTCCACGACCAGATCGCCCGGCGTGAGGTTCATGATCTTCACGCCCTGGGTGTTGCGCCCCGAAATGCGGATCCCTTCGACCGGCACGCGGATCATGATCCCCTTCTCGGTGATCATCATCAGCTCGTCGTCGGGCAAGACCTCTTTCAGCGCGACGATGTCGCCGGTCTTGTCGCTGTGCTTCAGCGTGATGATGCCGCGGCCGCCGCGGTGTTGCACGCGGTATTCGTCAAGCTCTGAGCGCTTGCCCAGGCCTTTCTCCGTGACCGTCAGCAGCGTCGACTTGCGGCGCACCACCACCATGTCGATGATGGCGTCCTTCTTGTCGAGCGCGACCCCCTTCACGCCGGTCGCCGTCCGCCCCATGTCGCGCACGTCTTTCTCGTGGAAGCGGATGCTCATGCCGTGCGCGGTGGCGAGGACGATGTCGTTCTTGCCGTCGGTCACCTGGACGTCGATCAGCTGGTCGCCCTTCTCGATGTTGATGGCGCGGATGCCGACGGAGCGCGGATTTCCGAACTCCGACAGCACCGTCTTCTTCACGACCCCGTCCTTGGTCGCGAACAGCAGGGACTGATCCTCGGAGAACTCCCGCACCGGCACGAGGGCGGCGAGACGCTCGTCGGGCTTCATCGCGACGCACGAGATAATCGGCTTGCCGCGCGCCGCGCGCGCCGCCTGCGGGATCTCATGCACCTTCAGCCAGTAACACTGGCCCTGTTCGGTAAAGAACATCACGTAGTCGTGCGTGGACGCGATGAACAGATGCTCGACCCAGTCGTCTTCCTTCTGATGGGCCGCGATCACTCCCCTGCCACCGCGCCGTTGCCGGCGGTACGCAGAAACCGGGAGCCGCTTGATGTAGCCCGCATGGGAGACGGTGATGACCATGTCCTCTTCGGCGATCAAGTCCTCGATCGAGAACTCGCCCTGGTCGGCGACGATCTCTGTGCGTCTGTCGTCACCAAACCCCTGAGCGAGCTCCGTGAGCTCTTCTTTGAGGATCTTCATGCGCCGCGGCTTGGACGCGAGAATCTCCTTGCATTCCTTGATGAACTTGCGGACGTCCTTCAACTCGGCCTCGAGCTTCTCGATTTCGAGCGCGGTCAGGCGCGCGAGGCGCATGTTGAGGATTTCCGCCGACTGCTTCTCCGACAGCTTGAACCGCTTCCGCAGCGCCGCGTCCGCCGACGGCGTGTCCTTCGATTTCTTGATGAGCTTGATCACTTCGTCGATGTTGTCGACCGCGATCTTCAACCCTTCGAGGATGTGCTCGCGATCCTGCGCGCGCTGCAGCTCGAACTCGGTGCGGCGCGTGATGACGGTGTGGCGATGCTCGATGAAGTGCTGCAGGATCTCGACGAGGTTCATTTCTTTCGGCACGCCGTCGACCAGCGCCAGCATGATCGCGCCGAACGTCTGCTGCATCTGCGTGTGCTTGTAGAGCTGATTCAGCACGACCATCGGGATGGCGTCGCGCTTCAGCTCGATGACGAGCCGGATGCCCTCTCTGTCGGACTCGTTCCGGACGTCGCTGATGCCTTCGAGCTTCTTGGCGAGCACGAGATCGCGGATCTGCTCGTGCACCCGCTCGGGGCTGACCTGGTACGGGAATTCCGCGACGACGATCTGCTGCTTGCCGGTCGATTCCTTCTCTTCGATAATCGCGCGCGCGCGAATGATGATGCGGCCGCGACCCTTCTCGTAGCATTCCTTGATGCCGTCGCGGCCGTAAATGATCGCGCCGGTCGGAAAATCGGGACCCTTGATGAACTTCCGGATGTCCTTGATGCCCGCGGTCGGGTGATCGACGAGGTGGACGAGCGCCTGGACGACTTCGCCCAGGTTGTGCGGCGGAATGTTCGTCGTCATGCCGACCGCGATACCGGCCGAGCCGTTCACGATCAGGTTCGGCAGCCGGCCGGGCAGGACGGTGGGCTCCTGCAGCCGGTCGTCGAAGTTGGGGACGAACGCGACGGTGTTCTTGTCGATGTCCTCCAGCATCGTCATCGCGACGCGCGTGAGCCGCGCTTCGGTATAGCGATACGCGGCCGCGGAATCGCCATCGACCGAGCCGAAGTTTCCCTGCCCGTCGATCAGCGGATACCGCAGCGAGAAGTCCTGCACCATCCGGACGAGTGAGTCGTAGACCGCGATGTCGCCGTGCGGATGATATTTGCCGAGCACGTCGCCGACGACCGTGGCGGCTTTCTTGTAAGGCCGGCCGGGCACGAGCCCCAGCTCGTGCATGGCGTAGAGGATGCGGCGGTGAACGGGCTTCAGGCCGTCGCGCACATCGGGCAGCGCGCGCGACACGATGACGCTCATCGAGTAATCGAGGAACGATTCCTTTAATTCATCCTCGATCAGCCGAGGGAGGATGCGCTCGCGGACGTTAGGACCGGTCATTGGATTCGATGTAGGAGTGAGATAAGATGATGAAACTTAAATACTTAGCTGCGGAAAAGCTAGATCTCGACGGTGATTTTTCCGAGCTGCTCTCCTCGTTCCAGGCGCTCATACGCTTCCCTGGCCTGAGACAGCGGATACACCCGATCCACGGTCGGCCGCAGCTCTCCCCGCCCAAGTCGCCTGATGATCTCGGCGTACTCCGCCGCGTTCCCCATGGTCGATCCCAGGATGCTCCAGTGATGCCAGAACAGCCGCCGGAGGTCGATTCCCACCTGCGGGCCGGTTGTCGCACCGCACGTCACGAGCCGCCCGCCGCGCCGCAAACTCCTGAGTGACTCGTCCCAGGTCGCGGCGCCCACATTCTCGACTACGACGTCCACGCCGCGCTTCTTCGTGAGCGCGCGAACCTCCTGTGAGATCTGCTGCGTGCGGTGATTCAGCGTGACGTCGGCGCCCAGCCCCTTCGCGGCGTCGAGCTTCGCGTCGCTCGACGACGTCGCAATGACGCGCGCGCCGTAGAGCTTCGCGACGCGCAAAGCGGCGAGTGAGACGCCCCCGCCGATGCCCCAGATCAGGACCCATTCTCCAGCCTGAACGCGCGCGCGCGTTACGAGCATCCGCCAGGCGGTCAGCGTCACGAGCGAAAACGCCGCGGCTTCTCCCCACGAAAGCGGCGGCACGAGCGCGGGGATCGGGGCGACGTTGGGCGCGGGGACCGTCACGAGCTCCGCGAGCGTCCCCGGCAGATGCTCGCCGAGGAGGCGGTAATTCACGCAGAGCGAGTGCTCGCCGGCGCTACAGAATTCGCACGTGTAGTCCGAGATTCCCGGATTGATCATGACGCGATCGCCCGGACGGACCGTGGTGACGTTCGGTCCCACGGACTCGACGATCCCGGCGCCGTCCGCTCCGACGACGTGGGGAAAGCGGTCCGCCGCCCCCGGCATGCCCTGCGCAACAAATAGATCGAGGTGATTCAACGCGGCCGCGCGGATGCCGACTCGCACTTCCCCAGCCTGGGGAGCGGGAGCATCGGGCACGTATTTGACGTCGAGGTTGTCGATTCCGCCGGTCGCCGTTAGAACGCACGCGCGCATTGTTCCTGGCTCCCGACTCCTGACTCCCGATTCCTGCTAAGGCCGGAAGGCTGGCGTAATCATCTGCTCCGTGCCGGTCGTGGGCAGGGGAACCGGCGTTCCAGAAGAAACCGGCTGGACGTAGACCCGGTATGCCGGATGGCTGTGATCCTGGGGCTTGGTGTTGACGACCAGCGCCACGAGATCGCCCGACGGCGAGACGGCGAACGACGCAATCGCCAGGTCCGTCCCTGTGATCGCCGTGGTCGCGCCGGTCGCGAGATCCGCTTTCATCACCTGCTGGACGGTGCGGTTGGCGTCGCGCCGCTCGACCAGATAGGTCAGCGTGCCATCGCGCAGGAAGTGCGGCTCGGATTCGCGTTGCTGCGGCGACCGGGTGAATTGCCGCTGGTTCGTGCCGTCGCGGTTCATGAGCCAGATGTCGATGTCTTTGTTGCGCGAGGAGACGTAGGCGATCGTCTGCCCGTCAGGTGAAATGGTCGGCGCTGAATTCACCGAATCGCGCGTGAGCGGCTGCAGCCCGCTGCCGTCGACATTGACCGACCAGATCTGCTGCTTCCCTGCGGTGCGGGCCGAGTGGAAGAGGACGGTCTGGCCATCGGCGCTGAAGGCGGGATGCCCATCCGCCTGCGGATCGGTCGTGAGGCGGGTCGGGCCCGTGCCGTCCGCGTTCATGACGTAGATCTCGGGATTGCCGTCCTTCAGCGAGACGTAGGCGACCCGCGAGCCATCGGGCGAAAACGTGGGATCGCTGGCCGAGACCGTATCGGTCGCGGGCGTCAGCTTGGTGAGGCCGGCCAGGTTGGCGCGCTCGACGCTGAACAGCTGGAATTTCCCTGGTGTGTTCGGGAATCCACGGTTGCTCGCTACGACGATTTCGCCGACGACGTACACGTCGGCAACTGCCGTCTTTCCGCCGGGAGCGGTGGCGGTCACCTTCGCACGTCCGTACCCGGCGCCCGACACCGTGCCGTCTTCACCGACCGCGGCGACCTGGGGATTGTCGCTGGCCCACGTGAGGTTTGTCGCGGGGCCAAGCGCGTTTCCAAGCGAGTCCGCGTAATTGGCGCGCAGCGTGTGGCGCTGATTGAGGCCGATTCCAACTCGGGACTGCGTGAATTTCGGCGACCCGGCGATGACGCTGACGTTCCACGTGACGGCCAACCCGGAGCCAGGACCGCGAACCGTCAGCTGCGTCTTGCCGACGGCGCGACCGGTGAGCATGCCGGTCTGCGCGTCGAAGGTCGCGATCTGGGGATCGGTCACCACCCAGCGGAGCGGTGCCTCGGGCACCCCCACATTCTCAGCAGTGAGCGCCTGCGCCTCGAACTTGGCCGAGCCCGTAAGTGGTACCTGCACTTCGGTCGCGACGCGCGGCCGCACCGAGAGTTTGTCCACCACCTGATGGACCGACACCTCGATGGTCTTGTTCTGCAAAAGGCCCGACACGTTCAACAGCGCTTTGCCCGGTCCAGCGGCGGTCACCACACCCCCGAGGCTGACGCGCGCGACACTCTGATCGGTGGACGACCACTGCAGCACCAGGGGATTAACCGTGCGGCCGCTCTGTGTGGTGACGACGACATGCACGGTATCGACTTCACCCGGCGACAGCAGCAACTGCGCTCCTTCGCGCACGCTGAACTCCGCCTGCTGCACGACGACGGGGGCCGTGGCTGTAAGACCGCCCGCGACCGTGACTTGAATTGTGCCCTGACCGGGAGCCAGCGCCACGACATTGCCGCTCTGGTCCACGCTCGCGACGTCGGGCCTGAGCGAGGTCCACGTAACAACGACGGGCGCCGCGGGCGAGCCATCCTCCTTGATGGCCCGAGGCGAAACTCGAGTGTTCTCCGACGGCAGCAGATACACGACGCCTGGATCGAGCCGCAGCGCCGCTGCGGGACCGGTACCCGCAGGCTGTCCGAGGTAAGGATCGGGGCCTGGAGGTGGCGGAGGTGCGGCGGGCGGAGCCGCCGGAGGCGCCGGGGGCGGGGCGGCGCTGGCACCGCCGGTGACCTGGATGGCGGCTTGCCCACGCCGGGCGCCAACCCGCGCCTCGATGATGGCGACGCCGTTGGCGACGCCGGTGACGGTGCCGTTGTTGTCGATCTTCGCGACGTTGAGGTTGTTCGACGACCAGATGATGCGGACCGTCGGGATGACGTTCCCGATGCGATCGAACGCGGTCGCGAGCAATCCGCTGCGCTCGCCGACCCGAATCGTCACGGCGGGCGGGGCGACCTGAACCTCGGCGACGTTCTGCGCCGCCAGGGCGCTGGGGACCGCGAGCGCGAGTGTCGCGAAAAACGTGCGTCCGATCATGGCTCGCGAATGTGTGTTCAGCTAAATGGCGTTGTCAAGCCAACTTGTCACATTCGAGCGCAGTTTCGGCACCGAAAACACGCTAGTTCGTGTCACCTTGCGAGGTAGAAATCCCGCGGTAAGCTATAGGCCACCCACGACGCCCTCGCACCTACCAGCATGGAGAAGATCCGATGCTTGAGCAGACGGACGTAACGGAGAGTAGTTGGCCGGGACCGGGCTTCATGGAGCCGATGTTCCCGTCGGCCCCCACTCCCGCCCCGACGCCGTCGTCGGAGCCGATGGAGGAGTCCTCGCGGCCCGCGCGGCCGCGCCCGTCCTCCAAGCCGAAGGCCAAGAAGAAAAAGAAAGCGGCCAAGAAGGCCCGGCCTAAGACAAAGAAGAAAGCGGCGAAGAAGAAAAAGTCCCCGAAGAAGCGCCGCCGCTAACCGATCTCGCACCGACATCCGCGGGAGCGTCTCGCCGAGACGCTCCCGCGGCTCGTTAAAGGAGACGAACTCGTGCGTCGTGCGTCGTACGTGGTTCTCGCTGCGCTGGCCGCCTGTTCCGCGCCAAAAATTCCGCTGGGCAATCCGCCCGATGAAATCGCCGCGATGCTCAAGCGCTCCGCATCCGATTGGAATCGCGGAGATCTTCAGGGCTTCATGAGCGACTACGCGCAGGATTCGCTCACGAGCTACATGAACAACGGACACGTCCAATATGGCTGGCAGGCGCTCTACGATCGCTACCAAAAAAACTATTTCGCGCCGGGCAAGTCGCGCGACTCGCTGTCGTTCGACGAGCTGCATGTCCGCGTCCTGACGCCCGACTTCGCGTATGCGACCGCGCGGTTCAAGCTGTCGCGTCGCGATTCCACGGTCGCGAGTGGGCCGTTCACGCTGGTGCTGCAAAAGCAGGGCGACCGCTGGAAGATTCTGCACGATCACACGTCGGCGGACACGAAGTGAGGCTCACGTTCCTGTTTCTGCTGTCACTCTGCGGCTGCAGCAAGTTTCTCCCGCCTAAAGACCGCGTCATCGCGCTCACCGGTGCGACTTTGATCGACGGCGCGGGCGGAGACCCGAAAAGCGATGCGCTGATCATCATCCGCAACGGCCACATCGATGCCGTCGCGCGGGTGAACGAGATCTCCATCCCGAACGGCGCCGAGCAGATCAGTCTGGTGGGAAAGACGGTCATTCCCGGGCTGATCGATGCGCACGCGCACGTCGAACGCTGGGCGACGCAGCGGTACATCGCGTGGGGCGTCACGACCGTGCGCGACCTGCACGGCCAGACCGACACCGTGCTCCAGCTCCGGAGCCAGATGAACCTCGGCTCGATCATCGGCCCGCGAATGTTCAGCGCAGGCGCGATGATCGACGGGATGCCGACGACCTACCCGAATGCCGTCGGCGTTTCGACGCCTGATGAGGCGCGGCGCGCGGTGGACCAGCATGCAGTGGCAGGCGCCGATTACCTGAAGGTGTACACCAAGATCACACCAGACCTGCTGCGTCCACTTCTCGACGAAGCCGAGAAGCTCCGCCTCCCCGTTGCGGCGCACCTCGGCAAGACCGATGCGCTGACGGCGGCACGCGCCGGTGTGGTGTCGATCGAGCACATGGCCGGCGTCGTGCAGGCCGCGACTGGTGACGCCACCTACAGCTATGCGCACAGCAATTTCCTCACGGGGTGGACGGTGGAGGAAAAAGGCTGGGCGGCGCTGGACTCGGCGACGGTGGCACGCACGGCGCAGGCGCTCGCGCAAACCAAGGTGACGATTGTGCCGACGCTGGTGCTTCACGACATGCTGGCACGGCTCGACAATCCCATTCTGCTGTCGCGGCCGGGCATGGAAGATGTGCCCGACAACGCGCAGAGCGTGCGCAGCGTGCCGAGTCTCGTGCGGCGCACCGGCTGGCATGCGGCCGACTTCGACGCATTCCGGCGCTCGCGCCGGCGCCAGGATCAATTCGTCCGCGAGTTCAAACGCGCCGGCGGCGCAATCGCCGCCGGCACCGACGCCGCCAATCAGTTGTTGATTCCGGGCTACTCGATGCATGAGGAGATGGCGCTGCTCGTGGCCGCGGGCCTTACCCCGCTCGAGGCGATCACGGCCGCCACCCGGCGCGGCGCGCAGCTGCTCCATGCGGACTCGTTGGGCATGATCGCGCCGGGAAAAGTGGCCGACCTCGTCGTGCTGAACGGCAATCCCGCCGGCAACATCGGCGCCACCCGCAATATCTCGATGGTCATGATCCGGGGCCGGATGATCCGGCCCGATTCATTGAGGGCGACATGGAAATGAGCGAGCGGCTATCCGCTATCGGCTATCTGGTACTCCTCTCATTAGGCACCGCTTGTGGCATGAGTCCACCGGCCCAAAGTACCGGACCCTACGACCTCATCCTCAAAAACGGCTGGATCATCGACGGGAGCGGGAATCCGCGCTATCGCGGTGACGTCGCGCTCAAGGGCGATCGCATCGCTGCCGTCGGCTTTCTCGGCACGGCGACGGCGCGCGACACGGTCGACGTCAGCGGACTCGTGGTTGCGCCCGGGTTCATCGACATGATGGGCCAATCGGAGACGAATGTCCTCATCGACAACCGCGTGCTCTCCAAGATCACGCAAGGCATCACGACGGAAGTCACGGGTGAGGGCGGTTCGGTCGCCCCGCTGACCGACAAGCTCGCTGCCGGCGATTCCGACGCGATGAAGAAGTGGCACTACCGCGAAGACTGGCGCGACCTGAACGGATACTTCGCGCAGCTCGAACGCCAGGGCAGCTCACTCAACATCGCCACGTTCGTTGGCGCGACCCAGGTCCGGCTCGCCGTGGTCGGCAACGAGAACCGCGCGCCGACCGCCGCCGAGCTCGCGCACATGACGGCCATCGTCGATACGCTGATGGCGCAGGGCGCCCTGGGGGTCTGGACGGCGCTCGAGTATGCGCCGGCGAGCTACTCCAAGACCGACGAGCTGATCGCGCTCTCGCAGGCGGCGAGCCGGCACGGCGGGATCTACGCGTCGCATATGCGGGACGAAGGCCAGCACATCGACGAAGCGCTCAACGAAGTCTTTCGCATCGCCCGGGAGGCACACATCCCGGCCGAGGTGTCGCATCTCAAGCTGTCGGGACGCCGCAGCTGGGGTCAGATGCCGCGCATCCTCGCCAAGATCGACTCTGCGCGCGCCGCGGGTCTCGATGTCACGGCAGATCAATACCCCTACATCCGGGCAGCCACGTCGCTCGACGCGTCGATTCCCACGTGGGCCGAGAGCGGCGGCTGGGACTCCCTGCTCATCCGGCTGCGCGATCCGGCGACCCGCGCGCGCCTGCACCATGAGATCGTGAACCCGGAGACTGAAAGCTTCTTCGTCGCGGCGGGCGGCGGCACGGGCGTGCTGATCACCGGCACGTTCCAGGATTCGCTGCGGTACATGCAGGGCAAGACCGTGGCACAAATCGCGGCGCTGCACCATCGCGATACCGTCGAGACGGTCTTCGACATCGTCCTCGCCGAAGGCGGCCATCGCACCGACGCGGTCTACGCGATCATGGACGAGCCCGACGTGCAGGCCGCCATGAAGCAATGGTGGGTCGCCGTGAACACCGACTTCGGCGGCGTGGCGCCCGACGGGCCGCTCGGCACGCAATCGGCGCACCCGCGCGCCTACGGGACGTTCCCGCGCATCCTCGGCCACTATGCGCGCGACCTCAAGCTGTTTCCGCTCGAGTTTGCGGTGCGCAAGATGACGTCGCTCGCGGCGCAGCGCGTCAGTCTCAAGGATCGCGGGCTCGTGAAGCCGGGCATGTTTGCCGACATCACCGTGTTCAATCCGGCGACGGTGATCGATCGCGCCACGTTCGAGCAGCCGCACCAAACGTCGGCCGGAATCGAATACGTGTTCGTGAACGGGCAAATGGTATTGAAGCGCGGCCAGATGACGGGCGCGCGCCCGGGACGGGGACTTCGCGGTCCGGGATATCCTGGAGCACGGTAGGTGACGCTGGGGCGACTTGTCATCGCATCGATCGTCGTCGCCGCGTGGTTCGAAATCGCGACGTTTGCCACCCATTATCTGTTCTACCGGCTCGCGCTCCCTGACGACGCGGAGTTTCTCGTCGGCGTTTCGTCGCGGCTGCTCGTCGAGCGGCTCGTCGAAGCGCTGCTCCTGACGTTGATCGCGTCGCTGTGGTTCGATTCTCTCGGAAGCGGCGGATGGTGGCTGCTGTTTCTGCTGGTCGGGGCGCTCGCGACGGTGCCAAAGTGGTTCGCGATCGGGCAGAATCCGGCGCCGAAGCGCGCGCTCGTGGCTGCGGCATGCGCTCATCTCGCCCGGTACGTGATCGCGGGCGCGCTGCTCGCCTGGCGCCTTTCGTAGCTATCTTCGCAGGACCAATGACAACTATTCGCCTGACTGCGCTTTCGCACGGCGCCGGCTGAGCCTGCAAGCTCGGCCCCGCCGAGTTGGCGCAGGTCTTGCGCTACGTGCCGACGATTTCCGATCCACGCATCCTGGTCGACGCTGCGACGCGGGACGACGCCGCCGTGTATCAACTGACGCCGGATCGGGCGATTGTCGCGACCGTCGATTTCTTCACCCCGATCGTCGATGACGCCTATGACTTCGGGCGGATCGCGGCCGCCAACGCGTTCTCGGACGTCTACGCGATGGGCGGCACGCCGCTGCTCGCATTGAATCTCGTCGGCTGGCCGCGCGACACGCTTCCCTATGAGCTGCTCGGCGACGTGCTGCGGGGCGGCGCGGATGTCGCGAAAGAGGCCGGGGCCTTTGTGCTCGGCGGCCATTCCATCGACGATCCGGAGCCGAAGTACGGCATGGTGGCGATCGGCGAAGTACATCCAAACCGGCTCATCACTCTCGCGCGCGCGCGCGCCGGCGACGTGCTGGTACTGACCAAGCCGATCGGTACGGGTGTGCTCGCAACCGCGTTAAAACGCGATCTGGCGACCGCAGCCGACATCGCGCCTGCGGTGCAATCGATGGCCACGTTGAACGCGGGCGCAGCACGAGCCATGCGCGCCACCGGCGGTGGCGTGCACGCCGCCACCGACGTCACCGGGTTTGGGCTGCTCGGTCATCTCCACAACATGCTTGCCGCGAGCGGCATGGCGGCCGAGATCGCCGCGGCGGCCGTACCGCTCTTGCCCAAAGCCGTCGAGCTGGCCCAGCGCGGCGCCATTCCGGGCGGCACGACGCGCAATCGCGAAGCGCTGGGGCCGCACGTGAAAATCGCCGACGGCGTCCCCGAGGCGGTTCGGGTGCTGCTGTTCGACGCGCAGACGTCCGGTGGGTTGTTGATCGCTGTCGATCCCGATCGCGCGAGTGCGCTGCTCGCCGCGCTGGAGCGGGAGGGCACACCCGCCGCCGCGAAAATCGGCCGGATCACGCGCGGCGTCGCCGGCGCGATTTCGGTGAGCTAGACCGCCATGGCCACGATTCGGGAATTCCGCGCGCTGACGCCGGAGTCGCTCGATGCGCTGGAACGCGCGGTGCGGGAGCATCGCCGGGTGGCGCTCAAGCGCCGCGGCACCGAATATGTCGTTGTGGCCGAGCACCTCGAGACGAGCGGACGCGATGATGTCCTCGCGGGACGGCTTCCCATGACGGGCGAGGTCCTCACGTTCCGGTTGCGCGATCTGGAGAGCTTCGCGGTGCTGTCCTAGCATCGCCCTCAATCCCGGCTCCCGACTCCATTGTTCACTCGCATGCTCGTAGGTCTGGACGGCAGTCCCAACGCCGACGAAGCGCTCGAGCAGGCGGTCCATCTCGCGCAGCGATTCAAGGCCAAGATCGTGTTGGCCCATGTGCAGGAGACGCACGGAATCGGACGGCGCGCTTCGGATTCCGGTGATCTGCTGCAGCGCGCAGAAGAGCGCGTGCGCGATGCCGGCCTGAAAGCCGAGCCGGTGCTCCGGCGCGGCCATCCTGACGAGGAGCTTGCGGCGCTCGCGCGCGACGTCGATACGGTGCTGGTCGGACGCCGCGGGCGCTCCTCCCCCGCCGCGGGCGTCGGAAAGACCGTGGCGTCGCTGATCCGAATCGCCGAGCGCTCGGTGATCGTGTGCGCGAGTAAGCCGTCGCCGATGAATTCCTGCGCCATCGCCTACGACGGCCGCGCGACGGCGCGGCGGGCGCTCGAGCTGGTGGCGCGGTTCTCGAGCGTCACGCACAGTACGGTGCACATCATTCACGCCACGATCGATCCCGCCATGGGGACCATGGTGGTGGGCGAAGCGGAGGCGCTGTTGTCGCTGCAGGGAGTCGCATTCGTCACGCATCTCGAGCACGGCACCCCCGGGGAGGCCGTCGCGCGCGTCATCGCACGCACGCAGTGCGATGCGCTGTTCGCGGGCGCGCACGTGGGCGAGCGCCAGGCCGTCACCGTGTCGCACGCCGAAGATATCCTGCTGCACACGGACATCCCGGTGGTGATCCAGCCGTGACGGGACGATTTGTGCTCGTGCACGCCGACGAGAGCTGTCTCGGCAACGACTCCACCAAGCCGAGCCGCGGAGGGAACGGCGCGTTGGTCGAAGCGCCGGCCGGCGACAGCGTCGCGCGTTGGGATTTCTACGAGTGCTCGCCCCAGACGACCAACAACAAGATGGCGCTCGCCGGCGCGATCGGGACGCTCGAATGGATCCGGCGGCAGTGGGGACACGCCCACGTCCGGCTCGTGTCCGACTCGGAGTATCTCATCAAAGGGATGACCGAGTGGCTGCCGGGATGGGAAGCACGCGGCTGGCGGCGGAAGACCGGCGCGCTCGAGAACTTGGATCTCTGGCAGAAGCTGGCCCAGGTCGCGCGCGCCCATACGGTGGATTGGCGCTGGGTGCGCGGGCACAACGAGCATGTGAAAAACGAATACGCGAACATCGTCGCGATTCGCGCCGCCGACCAGCAGCAGCGCTCCAACGGCCTGATCCCATCCGGCTTCGATACCTGGCTCGCGCAACTGCGCGCGCGCGGCAAGTTTGTGGACTTCGATCCCGACAAGGAGCTGCATGAGCGTGCCTAAAGACCACCTGGTCGCGTCCGACCAAACGGTCGCCGTCGACAGGATCCCGCTCTACGAGGTGTACATGCGCATGGCGGAAGAGCTGGCCAAACGCTCGACCTGTCTGCGCCTGCAAGTGGGAACGGTGGTCACCGATCAGCGGCTCGAGAACGTGCTGGCCATCGGCTACAACGGCAACGCGCGCGGGCTGCCGAACAAATGCGACTCGGCGGTGCCGGGGAATTGCGGCTGCATTCACTCCGAGATGAACGCCCTGGTCAAAGCGCCGGGCAACGTGCGGGACAAAGTCGTCTTCGTGAGCGCATCGCCCTGCGTGATGTGCGCGAAGCTCATCATCAACTCCGGCGTCACGCACGTGTTCTACCGCAAAGCGTATCGCGATCCGTCGGGCGTCGAAGTGCTGCAGCAGGGAGGCGTCGTCCCGGTGCTGTATGACAAATGGATGAGGGCGTGGCGGAACGGTGGATGAGCTCGATCGGCTGTTCGGCCTGCTCGTCGGCGCGCTCGCGCGCGAGGCACGCGTGGCCGTGCCCTTCCCTGCGTCCGACGTGTACGAGCGCCTCGTTCCGTATCGCTCCAATCGCTCACGGTTGAACGTCGCGACGCATCAGGACTATGAGATGGCCGTGCTGCGCCTGCTCGCGGGGGAGCGGAACTACGTGCAGCTCGAGCCGGAGACGGTGCGCGACGCGATGCAGCGCGAAATCGCCACCATCAATCCCGATCCGGCGTACTTCCGCACCTTTCCCGACGCGCAGATCATGGTGAACGGACGCGCCGCCGAGCGGGTGATGCAGGCCGACCGCGCGTACGCGCCCCCGTCAGCTCAGACTTCGGACGACGAAATGGAGCTCAGCGACACGACGGGTGAGAATCCCGTTCCCCTGCCAGTCTCCCCGCCCGCGGCATTCCGCTCGGCCGTCCCCAAGGCCAAGGATGCCCTGGCGCCGAATCAGTGCGAGTACTGCGGCGGCGTATTGCCCGCGAACCGCGAGGCGCGCTTCTGCCCCCATTGCGGGCAGCCGCGCGAGGGCGAGCTGAAATGCCAGGGCTGTGGGAGCGAGCTGGACGTGGGTTGGGCGTACTGTCTGGCCTGCGGCCGCCCGACCGGGTTCGAGTGAAGGCATTCACCGTCGCGGTCATCGCGGGAGACGGGATCGGTCCGGAGGTCATCGAGGCCGCGATACCGATTCTCGATCGCGTGGCCGCGAAACACTCCTTCGCGATCCGCTGGGAACGGCTGCCGTACTCCGCAGCTCACTATCTCAAGACGAAAGAGACGCTCCCGGACGCGGCGTTCCGGCGTCTGCAGAACGACGTTGACGCCATCTTCCTCGGCGCCCTCGGCGACCCCAGAGTGCCAGGCAACGAGCACGCCCGTGACATCCTGCTCGGTCTGCGCTTCAAGCTCGACCTCTACGTCAACTTCCGGCCCGTTGAGCTGCTCCATCCCGATCTGACACCGCTGCGGAATCCGGGGTCGATCGATTTTGTCATCTTCCGCGAGAACACCGAGGGCCAATACCTCGGCCGCGGCCGCTCGAGCGGCGATGAGCACGTCGCCGAGGAGGTCAACACCGGCAAAGGCGTCGAGCGGATCATCCGCGCGGCCTTCGAGTGGGCCAAGGCACACGGCAAGACCCGCGTCACCATGAGCGACAAGTCGAACGCGATCCCAACGCACCGGATCTGGCAGGACAAGTTCAGGGCGATCGCGCGAGAGTATGCGGAGCTCACGGCCGAGCACCGCTACGTCGATGCGCTCGCGCTCGAACTGGTGCGAGAGCCCCAACGATTTCAAGTCATTGTCACCAATAACCTTTACGGAGATATCCTCTCCGACCTCGGTGCCGGGCTCGTTGGGGGGCTAGGGACGGCCGCGAGCGCAAATCTGCACCCCGGCCGGCGCCATGCGCTGTTCGAGCCGGTGCACGGGTCGGCGCCAGCCATCGCGGGTAAGGGTGTGGCCAACCCTGTTGCCGCGGTGTTGACCGGCGGTTTGATGTTCGAGCACCTCGGGTACCCCGCTGCCAGCGCCGATCTTAAGCAAGCCGTGCGGACCGTGCTCGCAAGCAGAACGCGCACGCCTGATCTCGGCGGTGAGGCGCGTACTACCGCGGTGGCAAGAGCATTGGCGGACCTGGTTTGAATCCCAGTTGACAGGGTCGGCACTGATTGGTTGCGTTGGGTAGGAATTAATCCCTACAGTTAGAGTGAAGGATTAATGGCGCTTCTTCCACTCGCCAAGGCTCTGAACGTCGCGCTGCCGTCGCTGGCAGGTGAAGCACGTGCTGTCGTGGACGTGCTCGCCTGCAAGAATGGGTTGCTGCCCCCCGCCGGCGATGTCGCCATCTTCCTCGGTCTGCGCACTCGTCATCAGGTCGCCCGCACGCTCAGGCGAGCGAGTCTGCCGCCGCTCGAAGAGCTCGCGGCCTGGACCCGTCTCTTCTATTGGGTGCTCCAGTGGGAGCAAACCGGCGCTTCACTACTGAATCTGGCGCGCCAGGCGCATCTCGAGCCCGCTACCTGCTATCGACTGGTGCGCCGTTTGATGGGCGCACCGTGGTCGCGCGTGCGGCGCGGCGGGATTGCCGGCGCCATCCTCCGTTTCCAGGCCGTCTGGAAAGACCGCCCCATGCATCACCTCGCCCTGCAGCCGTATCTCCAGGCCACGGGGCGGCGGGAGGCGGAAGCTCGACTTGCTGTAGGGGCGGATCCAGGCGTCAGCGGTCTTGGCGACCGCGCACCGCGCATTCCTTCGCATCCGGCCGGCGAAGTACCCGGAAAGCCTCGTGGCATTCTCGCCTCGCGCTTGAGTATGCCCGGATACCCGTTCGATGTCTCGATCGCTCCCAACGGCACTGCGTGGCTGACGCGTTTGCACGCGGCGGTTCTCGAGCGCCTACAGCTTCAGCCATTGGCATCCAGCGGATCCATTCGCGTCGGCGTCGCGCCGACCCGCGTTATCGTGGCACCCACTGGAGGTCGCGCGTGGGTCACGAATCAGTTCACGCACGATGTCGCAGTCGTAGACCTGGCGTGGCCACATCGGGTCGGCTCAATCTCCATGGAAGGCGACACACTCGGCGCCGCGCTGGCTCCGGACGGCCGTACCCTGTACGTCACCACCAATCTGGACCGCCTCTGCGTCTGTGCGTTGACCGAAAACGGCGGCCGGATCGTCCGGTCGATGTCGCTGCCGCTCGCAACGACGGAACTGGTTGTGCACCCGGCTGGCAGCCGTGTGTTCGTACCCACGTGGAAGGCCGGCATGATTCTGGAGATCGATGCGCGCACACTCAGCGTGACGCACCGCTACGAAGTCGGCGGCCGGCCGCTGGGCGTCGCAATCTCCCGGGACGGTGTGCGGCTGTATTGCGGCAACGAAGACGGCTGGCTCGACCTCATTCATGTTCCCACAGGCAAGCTCACGCGGCGCACTGTGGGCACGCCGGTCGATGAAATCGCGCTGACACCGGACCAGTCCGCCGTGTATGCAAGTCTCCGCACCGCGGGCCGGATTGCGATTCTCGACGCTCAAACCCTCACGCCCGCGGGAGCGCTCGAAACGGGCGGCCTCCCGCGGCATGTCGCGTTCAATGCGCTCGGTACTGCCGCGCTCATCGCCAACGAAGCGGGGTGGGTCGACCTCGTACGCTGAGGGGCTGGAGCGCACGCTTCGCGGCGGGTGGGGAACAACCCCATCCGCCGCTTGTGTTTTTGCGTCGCGACCTACCGTCGCATTCGCTAAAGACCCATATTCCGCCCACTTACGACGGAGTTCCGCATATGAAAACCCAGGGCGCCAATAAGGACGTCGTCTTCCTGTCCGGTGTGCGGACGGGGTTCGGCGCGTTCGGCGGCTCTTTGAAGGACTTGTCGGCCATTGATTTAGGTGCTGCGGCCTCGCGCCACGCCATCCAGCGCTCGGGAGTGCCCGCCACCGATTTCGGTCACGTGGTGTTCGGCAATGCGCTGCAAACGTCGGCCGACGCGATCTACATGGCTCGCCACGTCGGTCTCAAGGCGGGTCTGCCAATCGAGACGCCGGCGGTGACGGTGAACCGGTTGTGTGGCTCGGGGTTCGAGGCGATCACGCAAGCCGCCCAGTTGATTCTCCTCGGCGAAGCCGAGGCAGTTCTGGCGGGCGGCGCCGAGTCGATGAGCCAGGCTCCGCACGTGGTGCGTGGCGCGCGGTGGGGACTGCGACTGGGTCCCGCGCCGCTCGAGGACCTCCTGTGGGAGGCGCTGAAAGATCCGCAGTGCGGTCTCTCGATGGCCGAGACGGCGGAGAGCCTCGCCGAAAAGTACAAGCTCACCAGAAAAGAAGTGGATGAAGTAGCGGTTGCGTCGCAGCGGCGCGCGAAGCAGGCCTGGGACGCGTGCGTCTTTCAGGATGAGGTAGTGCCGGTCACGATCAAAGTGAAAGGAAAGGAAGTCGAGTTCCGCGCCGACGAGCACATGCGGCCGGAGACGACGCTCGAAATTCTCAGCGGCC
The DNA here is from genome assembly GCA_003221035.1 of Gemmatimonadota bacterium. Classification (GTDB taxonomy): domain Bacteria; phylum Gemmatimonadota; class Gemmatimonadetes; order Gemmatimonadales; family GWC2-71-9; genus 20CM-2-65-7. The sequence continues at coordinate 39,127 of QHUB01000010.1, read as the reverse complement.
TCAAGCCGTACTTCAAGAAAGACGGATTGGTCACCGCGGGGAATGCCTCCGGTATCTCCGACGGGGGCGCCGCGACCGTGGTCGCACATGAAGAGTACGCCAGGGCGCATGGACTGAAGCCTCTGGGCCGGCTGGTGGCGTGGGCCGTGGCCGGCGTCGAGCCAAAGCACATGGGGATCGGTCCCGCACCGGCGGCGCGTAAAGCACTCGCGAAGGCAGGAATGAAACTGGAGCAGATGGATCTCGTCGAAGTGAACGAAGCCTTCGCGCCGCAGTACCTCGCGGTCGAGCGAGAGCTGGGACTCGACCGCAACCGCACCAATACGTGCGGCGGCGCGATCGCGATTGGTCATCCGCTCGCGGCCAGCGGCACTCGCATCACGATTCATCTGCTGCACGCGCTCCGGCGTGAGAAGAAGCGCTTCGGCCTCGGCTCCGCGTGCATCGGAGGCGGCCAGGGCGCGGCGGTCATCGTCGAGGCATTGTAAATGGGCAAGGATTTGATCAGCCGGGAAGCGCTCGAGCGCATCATCAAGCGCGCCGCCGAGCTGCAAGCCGATGAACACGACATCGGTGAGGGCCTGACGACCGACGAGGTCGTCGCGCTCGGCAAGGATGTCGGCATTCCCGATCGCTACCTGCGCCAGGCCATGCTCGATGAGCAGACGCGCACCGCGCCCGAAATCACAACCGGTACGTGGGCATGGCTGACGGGTCCGCGCTCGATCGTCGCGCACCGTGTGGTGCCCGGTGACCGCGATGCCGTGGAGCGCGCGCTGAGCCGCTGGATGATCGAGGAGGAGCTGCTGCAGCAAAAGCGCCGCCACGCCGATCGCACATCGTGGGAGCCCAAGGCCGGCGCGTTCGCATCGATCCAGCGCGCGCTGGCCGGCAAGCGTCGCTACTCGCTGGCGAGCGCGTCGGAGATCGGCGCGCAGGTGATCCCGCTGGAGCCGGGATTTTGCCTGGTGCGGCTCGAGGCCGACATCCGCGAGCAACGCACCAAGCGCATAACGGGTGCAACCGTGCTCACGGTTCTGGGCTGGGCGATGACGGCGTCAGCCGTGCTCATCGCGCCGCCGCTGGCGCTGGCGCAGGCGCTCGCGCTGGTCCCGGGCATCGGCCTGACGTTTGCCGGCGGCACGGTCACGCGGACGCATCGCGCAGCGAATGAGCGCCTGCAACTCGCGCTCGAACAGGTGCTGGACCGGCTCGAACGCGGTGAAATCCGCACTCCGAATCAAAATGCGTTACCGGGTGTGCCTCAGACGTTCGCCCGCATCGCCGACGAAGTCCGCAAGGCCTTCGAGAGTCCGCCCCCCCGTCCCAGAACCAGAGGCTAGAGGACTCAGATGACCGATATCAAACGGGTCGGGGTGCTGGGGTGTGGCCTGATGGGGAGCGGCATCGCGCAAGTTGCGGCCAGCGTGGGCTACGACACGATCGTGCGCGACGTCTCCAGGGACGTGCTGGACCGCGGCCGCACCGGCATCGAGAAATCGCTCGCCAAATTCGTCGAAAAAGGAAAGCTCTCCGCCGCCGATCGCGACGCGACACTCGAGCGGCTGACCTTCACGACGACCGTCGCCGACTTGAAACCGGTCGACATCGTGATCGAAGCGATCACCGAAGACCTGGCGCTCAAGAACGCGCTCTTCAAGGAACTGGACGGTTTGTGCGGCCAGGGAACGATCTTCGCATCGAACACCTCCAGCTTGACGATTGCGGAAATGGCGGGTGCGACCAAGCGGGCCGATCGGTTCGTGGGGCTGCATTTCTTCAATCCCGTGCCGCTGATGGCGCTCGTCGAAGTCGTGCGCACGGTCACGACTTCCGAGGAGACATTCAAGCGCGCGTTCGCATTCGCGGCGTCGCTCCGCAAGGAGGCGATCGCCGCGAAGGACAACTCCGGCTTTATCGTGAATCTTTTGCTCGTTCCCTATCTGCTCGATGCCATTCGCGCCGTCGAGCGCGGCGTCGGCAGCGTGCCCGACATCGATAAGGCGATGCAGCTCGGCTGCGGCTACCCGATGGGCCCGCTGACGCTGCTGGATTTCGTGGGGCTCGACACGACGCATCACATCGCCGAGATCATGTTCAAGGAGTACCGCGAGGCCCGGTATGCGCCTCCGCCGCTGCTCAAGAGGATGGTGCTGGCGGGAATGCACGGCAAGAAGAGCGGCAAGGGCTTTTACGACTACTCGTCCAACCCACCCATCGTCAGCAACCTGGGACTCTAATGTACGGTTACAACGCCGCTCGCTGGCATGCAGTCCTCAACGATCTCCCCGCAGCACTGCTGGTCGTCGCAGTGCTCTTCGATTTCGCCGCGGCTTGGACCAAACGCGAATCCTTGATGTGGGCGGCGATCTGGACGCTGTGGGTGGGCGTGATCGGCGGGTGGGCTGCCGTCATCGCCGGCGAGCTCGCCGAGGACGCGATCGAGCATGGTGAAGCGATACACGAAATCATGGAAAAGCATCAGACCATGGCATTGCTCACCATGGGAGTCTTCACGGTCGTGCTGGGCTGGCGACTCATCCGGCGCTTCCAGATGCCGGCCCAGGAATTGGCGATCACTCGCATGCTGAGCGTCGTCGGCATACTGGCCCTCGTGTGGACGGGCGTACTCGGCGGGCAGCTGGTCTTCGATCATGCCGCCGGAATTCCTTCGGCGAAGTTGCAGGCCGAGCTCGAGAATCGAGAAGCCGGGCATCACCATGAGCCAGGCGAGGAGCACGAGCATGGGGCGCCCGCAGATACCGCAGAGGCCACACACACTCACCCGCCTGGCACGCCGGCGCACACGCATTAAATGCGGAATGGGAAATGCGGAATGCGGAATGCAAGGGCGAGGTCGCGCGCGAGACTCACCCTGCCATTCCGCATTTCGCATTCCGCATTGCTCATTCTGGTAGCGGCCTGCAATCCCCGAACGACGCGTCCGGCATTCGCGCCACTGCCGGAGGCGCTACGGGTCGTGATCAACGCGCCACCCGCGCGTGTGACGGCATTCGCCGACTCGCTGCTCCGCGCCGATACCGTCGCCGTCTCATTCGTGAGTGTGCGTGACGCGTTTCTCGAGACCAAGCCGTTCGCGGGGACCCACCGCGTTCGGCTCTGGGCCGAGCCCGATGTCTCAGGCAAATCCCGCGTGACGATCGAAGCGGTCTACCGCCCCAGGGAGGACCCGTCCCGGACGATGCGCGATCTCGAGCGCGCGTCCCCGCCCGGCTCGGCGGGTGAGCAGCGCGCCCAGCTGCTGCTCGCGGCACTCAAGGAAAAGCTTGGCATCACCACCTACTAGCACCGCGCTCCGCCGCACCCTCGGCGCGCTCGAGTACTTCACCTTTGGCTTCGGCAGCATGGTCGGCGTGGGCTGGCTCGTCATCATGGACGACTGGCTTGGACGCGGTGGGCCTGGCGGCGCGATACTGGGATTCCTGGGTGGCACGCTCCTGATTCTGCCGGTCGCGCGGACCTATGGCCGCCTGGTGCGCGCCATCCCGGATGCCGGCGCGGAGATCGCGTATACCGAGCGCGTGTTTCCACGCGACGTCAGTTTCGCGGCCGGTTGGATGATGGTGCTCGCGTACGCGATCGTATGTCCGTGGGAGGCGGTGGCCATCGGGAATCTGCTGGCCCGCATCATTCCGGCGATGAATGACTTCCCGCTCTATGCAGTCGCGGGGAAGGTCATCACGCTGCCGCGATTGGTCGCCGGCCTGGCGCTGACTGCTGGCATCGGACTCATCAACTACCGTGGGATCCGCCTGAGCGGGCGCTTTCAGGACGTCATGACCTTTGGTCTCCTCGCCTGCTTTGCGCTGTTTGTCGGGCTCGGATTCGCCCGCGGCTCAGCGAGCAACGTGCAGCCGCTGTTCGCGCCGGCAGGACCTTTCATTTCCGTGCTCCTGGTGGCGCAGATCGTCCCATACTTCCTGACCGGGTTCGACGCGATTCCGAAGGCGTCGGAGGAAGCACGCGCCGATCTCGCCGCTTCGACGCTCAGCCGGATGGTTAGCCTCGCGCTCATCGCCGCGGGCGTGTTTTACGTTCTTGTCGTCGCGGTCGTCGCGTGGGTCTATCCGTGGACCGGCCTCGTCGCGCAACACCTGGGCACCGAGGCGGCATTCGCGAAGGCATTCGGCAGCGAGTGGATCGCCCGGGTGATTCTCGGGGGAGCGCTGCTTTCGCTGCTCAAGATCTTCAACGGCAGTCTCGTGGGGGCGACGAGGCTGCTCTACGCGCTGGGTCGCCGCAGTCTGGTCCATCCGTGGCTCGGCACCGTCGATCGGCGATTTGGAACGCCTTCCGTCTCGATTCTGGTGATCACCCTGCTCACCGCGGCAGGCGCATTCTTCGGAGACGCACTGCTTGTCCCGATCACGGAGGTTGGTTCGGCTGTGGGAGCCGTGGGCTGGTGCGCCGCGTGCGTTGCGTTCATTGCGCTGAGCCGGCGCGGCAATGAGCGCGATGGCGTTGCCGTGGCGGCCTTCGGCGCACTTGTGAGTGTCGCGATCGTCTTGATGAAGCTGATTCCGGCCGTGCCGGGGAGCTTCGGGTGGGCTGAATGGGTGACGCTAGGAGGCTGGTGCGTGCTCGGGCTTCTGCTCCGTCGTCCGCTCGCCAGCGCTCCGCGTTTCCAGGCCCACTAGACTCTGGACCCACTTCTCCATCTGCCTGAGGTCGATCGTCGCATCCCGGCAGGGACCGTTCGGGAGCTGCATCGTCAACCCGAGCACCGGCAGCTTGCCCGCGACGTCCCGGAGGCCGGTCATCATGTCCCGCTCGCACGCGACGGCCACAACGGCGCGGGGACGGCGCTCGCGGATCACGCGCCGCGCGAGCTGGCCGCGCGTCGCGACGAAGACCGGCACCTCGTAGCGCCCGGCGACCTCGAGGACGCCGTCGAGAGCCTGTTTGGACAGGCACCGCGGAATCAGGACCAGCAGCTCGCCCTTCCCCACGTTGCGGCCGCGGCGCTCGGCGAACGTGTTGTAGATATCGATGGCCGCATGTTCGACCCAGTCGCGCTTGCCGAAGGTGCGCGCCAGAAGCGACGTATAGTTCATGAGCTTGAGGTAGGGACCGCGCTCGAGGAGCCGCTCGGGCAGCAGGTTTTTGCCGGCGTAGAACGACGCGACCAGTAAGCCCCAATACAGCCAGTACGCCGCGGCCAGGACCGCGAGAGCGATCCACAGCACGTCCGGCGCCGGTCTCCATACGCCCGCCAGCCGTGGACCCACGAGATACAGTAGAAGGGCGAGCGCGGCCAGCGTCGCTGCAATCGTGAGGGCCGCGAATCGAAAAAACAGTCCCGGGGCCGCGGAGAAGTCACCGCTGTTTGGCAGGGGCCGGCCATTCCACTCGTCCCACTCGTGACCGAGCCGCCGGTCGACTTCGATATGAATCAGCTGCGCTTTTGCCATCGGAGAGCGAAGCTTCACGTTGTCGTTCCCCGGTGTCAAGTTTGGGACGTGTTACTCACCGATTCGCGTGTCCGCGCGGCATACGCCGAAGGCGCAGGGATCTACCGCATCATCCCGTCCGCGGTCGCGATTCCCACGAGCAGGGACGACGTCGTCCGATTGGTCCGCGATGCCGCCGCCAAGCACCTTGCCTTGATTCCGCGCGGCGCGGGAAGCGGCATGCCGGGCGGGAACGTGGGCACCGGTGTGATCGTCGATATGAGCGCGGGCTTTTCGCGGCTCAGCATCGATCCAGGCCGGCGCATCGCGCGCGCCGGCGCCTCAGTTACCTGGGGCGCGGTGAACGATGCTGCGAAACCACACGGCTTGCGCTTGCCGCCCGATCCTTCCTCCGGTGCCTTCGCCACAAGCGGCGGGATGGTCAGCACGAACGCGGCTGGGCCTCGCACAGTACGCTACGGAAGCGTGCGAAACTGGGTGGAAGCCCTGGAAATCGTCGAGGCCGACGGGTCTATCAGGATCTTGGAGCGCGGCGCCGGGAGTCAGGGTCGTTTCGCCCTGACTCCCGAGTCCAGACTCCTGATTCCGTCGCGCTTTCCCAAGACGCGGAAGAATTCCAGTGGCTACGCGCTCGATCGCTTTGCCGAAAGCGGCGACGAGCTCGATCTGCTCATCGGCGCCGAGGGCACGTTAGCGATCGTGACCGAAGTGCACTGGCGTCTCGACACGATTCCGGCGGGCCTCGCCGGCTTGGGCGTCGGGTTCGCGGATCTCGACACAATGACGGAGGCAGTTCCCTTCCTCGTCTCGCTGCGGCCGTCCGCGGTCGAGCTGCTGGACGAAACGCTGCTGCGCCTGTTGCCCGAGGCTCCGACCGTTGCCTGCCTGCTGCTTGTCGAATTTGAGCGGGAGAGCGCGGCCGCCGCGCGGGGCGTGGTTGGCGACGCGGTGCGCGGGCTCAAGCAATCCGCGATACACGTCGAGACGGCGGTGAGCCGGGAGGGGCTCGAGCAGCTCTGGAGCATCCGGCGCCAGGCCTCACCCGCGCTGGCTCGGCTCCCCCCTACGCAGCGCTCGCTCCAGGTGATCGAGGATGGCTGCGTGCCGCTCGACGCGCTCGGCACCTACGTCGCGGGGCTGCGCGAGATCGCGGCGCAGCGCGGCATTCCGGTCGTGATCTTTGGACATGCCGGAGACGGGCACGTCCACGTCAACGCGCTACCTGATATCACACGCCCCGGTTGGCACGAGTCGCTGCGTGGTTTGTTCGACGACGTCACCAATCTCCTCGCTCGCCTCGGCGGCATTCCGGCCGGTGAGCACGGCGCCGGCCGCTTGCGCGCGGGCGTGCTGGAGCGTTTCTACGGAAGAGATGTCTGCGAGCTGTTTCGCGCCGTGAAGCGCGCGTACGACCCGTTATCGATTCTCAACCCCGGTGTTATCATTCCGGCGACCGACTGGTCGCCCCTGGCCACGCTGAAGGTTGGCGCGGACGCCGCGGCCATTCCCGACGACATCGCCGGCAAACTCCGTGACATGGAGCGCAGCGCCGCATGGGCCACACCGAAACTCGAGTTGATCCGCTAGCCCCCGCTCCCGCATCGATGGAAGTATTTCGAGCCCCCCGGATCTCGCTGATCGCCCGTCCCCAATTCCTCGAGCCGGAGCATTTGCCGGTGCAGTGGCGCGGCGACGCGAGCGACGGCGAGCGTCTCGCCGAGTATGCGGGCCGGCTGTGCTACATGAGCCAGCATAACCCGATCAATCGCACGACCGCTGAATACCTCGAGAACATCAAGAAGCAGGGGCACGGCTCCGTGCTGGAGCACGCGGTGTACGTGCTGCTCATCGAAGGGATCTCCCGCTCCTGCTCGCACGAGCTCGTCCGCCATCGCGCCGGCTTTGGGTATTCCCAGCTCTCGCAGCGCTACGTGGACGAGTCGCATGCCGCGTTCGTCATGCCGCCCGCGATCGCCGGCGATGCGCGCCTCGAGGAAGAATGGCAGCAGCAGATGCTGGAGGCGCAAGCCGCCTACGTGCGCGCGGTCGAGGGACTGATGCAGCGCTATGAGTGGATCGGCGACAAGGTGCACCGCCGGAAAATGGCGCGCGAGGCGGCGCGGAGCGTGCTGCCCAACGCGACCGAAGTGAAAATCGTGGTCTCCGGCAATGCGCGGGCCTGGCGTACGATGCTGGAGCTGCGTTGCGGCGAGGGCGCAGAGCTGGAAATTCGCCGCATGGCCGTCGCGGTGCTGCGCATCGTGCAGAAAGAAGCGGGCGCGCTGTTTTCCGACTTCGAGATCTATGTCGCGGATGACAAACAGGAAGCAGCGCGGGTCGTCCACCACAAAGTCTGATTTTTTCTCTTGCGCATCCATTGTACATTTCGTATTCTGATTTCAGAATGCGAATAGGTCTCGCTTACAACGAGAAACCAGACGGCAGCTCCGGGTCTGATGCCTACGCAGAATGGGATGACCCGTCGACGATCGACGCGGTCGATCAGGCTCTCAGTCTCTTCGGCGACGTCGTTCGTCTCGAGGCCGACGAATTCCTTCCGCAAAAACTCGCGCTTGCGCATCCCGACATCGTGTTCAACATCGCCGAGGGGCTGCACGGTCCCTGCCGCGAGTCGCACGTGCCGGCGCTGTGCGAGTACCTGAACATTCCGTACACGGGCTCCGACCCGCTCGCGCTCGCGCTCACGCTGCACAAGGGGCGCACGAAAGAAATTCTTGCCTACCGCGGCGTACCGACCGCGCCGTTCCGCGTGGTCGAAATGCTCGAAGACCTCGAGCGGATGCCGCTGCCGTTTCCGCTGTTCGTGAAGCCGGTGGCCGAAGGGTCTGGTAAGGGAATATTCGTCAATAACTTATGTGAGTCTCCGGCCCAGCTCGCCGAGCGCGTGCTTTTCCTCTTGAGACGCTACGACCAGCCCGTGCTCGTCGAGACGTATCTCCCCGGCCCCGAGTTCACGGTCGCGATCCTCGGCAACAACGGCGATGTGCGCTGCCTGCCGATCGTCGGGTTCGATTTCGCGACGCTGCCCGCCGGTGCGCCACCGGTATACGGGTACGAAGCGAAGTGGATCTGGGATACGCCGCAGAACCCCCTCGCGATCTTCCAATGCCCACCGACCGGGGTGCCCGACTCGCTGTGCCGCGAAACCGAGCGCGTGGCGCTCGACGCATATCGCGCGTTGAGCTGCCGTGACTGGTGCCGGATCGACGTCCGCGTCGACCGCTTCGGCGTCCCGAACGTGGTCGAGCTGAATCCGTTGCCGGGCATCATTCCCGATCCCGCCATGAATTCCTGTTTCCCGAAGGCGGCGCGGGTCGCCGGGTTCAGCTACGACGAGTTGATCCAGGAAGTGGTGCGGATCGCGTGGCGGCGAATCACCGGCCGCACGATCCCCGCCGCAGCCGCCGCGGTCAGCGCGTGAAAGTCGTCATCCTGTACGATCCCGGCGCCGACGACTGGACCACCGAGGATGTCGCCGGCGTGATGCAAGCGGTCGACGACATCGCCGCGATCTTCGCAGCACTCAATCACCAGGTACAGCGCGTGCCCGCGCGCCACGACATGCGCTGGTTCAACGCCTGCCGTCGCGCCGATCTCGTATTCAACCTGTGCGAGGGCGTGCGCGGCGTCGCACAGTGGGAAGACCACGTGGTCGGGACGCTGGAGCTCGCGGGCATCGCGTACACGGGGTGCGGACCCTGGACGACGGCCGTCTGCCGTCGCAAAGCGGTCGCGAACACGCTGCTCGAGCGGGCCGGACTGCCGGTGCCCCGCTGGACCATAGCGCAAGGGAAGATCGACGACGACTTCCCGCTGCCGGCCATCGTCAAGCCGGCCGCGGAGGACGCGAGCGCGGGACTCGATCGCCAGTCGGTCGTGACCGACCGCAAGAGTCTCAAAGCCCGTATCGCCGCGATGACCGAGCAATTCGACGAGGTCTTGGTCCAGCAATACATCGGGGGACGCGAGTTCAACGTCGGGATCGTCGGTGATCGCATGCTGCCGATCGCTGAAATCGACTTTAGCGCGATGCCCGAGGGCGTCTGGCCGATCCTTACGTATGCAGCCAAGTGGCATGTGGGCTCAGCCGAGGATCTCGGAAGCCGGCCGGTCTGCCCCGCGCAAATCTCACAGCGGTTCGCCGATCGCCTCGTTCGGCTCGCCGAGACCGCGTGGCGTACGATGCAGGGCAAAGGCTACGGCCGCGTCGACGTCCGCGTCGATGATCTGGGCAAGCCATGGATCCTCGAGGTCAATCCCAACCCCGACCTCACGGACGACGCGGGCCTGTCGCGGATGGCAAAGGCCGCGGGGTGGGACTACGCCGAGCTGATTCGCCGCATCGCGGAGCTGGCGCTGCGCGAGGCGCAAGGGTCGAAGGCCGCGCGTGAATTGCTCGCTGCGCCCCGTCGGGCACGCGCACCGCGGACGGCTTGAGCAGCTGACGCGCGACACCGGCCGCTTTCGCGAGGAAGAGGTCGGGACCGCGGTCGAGCTGCTGGACGAGAACCTCGCCGGCGACGAGGATTACCGGTTCGTCGGCGCGTTCGATGGCGACCAGCTGCTCGGGTACGCATGCTGGGGACCGACGCCGGGGACCGAAAGCACGTGGGATCTGTACTGGATCGTCGTCGATCGTGCGCATCAGGGCTCGGGAATCGGCACGCAACTGCTCGGCGCAGTGGAACAACGACTCGCGATGCACGACGCACGCTTAGTTGTGGTCGAGACCTCGTCGCGCGACGATTACCAGCCGACGAGAAAGTTCTACGAGGCACGCGGCTACACCAGCGCCGCTCGGGTCCCGGGTTACTACGCTCCCGGTGATGATCTGGTGATCTATACCAAGGATCTGACGCCTGGAGACGTGGCAAGAGCTGCTCCGTAAGAAAAGCATCGCATCGCTCGACGCCCTGGCCGCGCGGTTCGGCGCGGCGCACGTCGGGGAGATCGGCGTGCTCCGCCAGGCCGCCGAGAATTTCGAGTTCCGCATTTCCCCCGCCATGGTCGATCTCATCAAGTCACCCGGAGATCCGATCTGGCGGCAGTACGTACCTACCGTGCAGGAGCTCGAGGTCCACGACGGGATGGTGGATTCGCTGGCCGAGGATGCCAACTCGCCGGTGCCCAACATCACGCATCGCTATCCTGACCGCGCGCTGTTTTTGGTGTCGCCCGTTTGCGCCGCGTATTGCCGCTTCTGTACCCGGCGCCGGAAAGTCGGTGACCCCGAGAAGATCCCGATGGCGCAGCTCGAATCGGCGTTCCGCTATCTCGAGGAGCACAAGGAGATCCGCGACGTCATCATGTCGGGCGGTGATCCCCTCCTCCTCTCAGACCGCCGCATCGACGAGATCTGCAAGCGCTTACGCGCGATCCCGCACCTCGAGGTGCTGCGGATCGGGAGCCGGGTCCCGTGCCACCTGCCCGAACGGGTGACGCCCGAGCTCTGCGCGATCCTCAAGCGGTACCATCCGCTCTACATCAACACCCACTTCAATCACCCCGACGAGCTGACCCCGGCCGCTGTACAGGCCCTCGGCATGCTCGCCGATGCCGGGATTCCACTCGGCTGTCAGACCGTGCTGCTCAAGGGCGTGAACGACGATCCGGAGATAATGAAGCTGCTGATGCAGCGGCTGCTCACGGCGCGGGTGCGTCCCTACTACATCTATATGTGTGACCAGGTGGCGGGCGCCGAGCACTTCCGGACGACGGTCCAGAAGGGGCTCGAGATCGTGCAGGCGTTGCGAGGCTGGACGTCCGGCCTGGCCGTCCCGCATTTCGTAATCGACGCGCCGGGAGGCGGCGGGAAGATTCCGCTGCTGCCGGAGTACGTGGTCAAGCTCACTGATAAGGAAATCGTCCTCCGCAATTACGCTGGGAAAACCTACCGCTACCGCCAACCGCCGGAACCAATTCTCGTCGGATAGTAGCGTTGGTCCTTTCAGCACTGGAGCAACCATGAAGCGAGTCACCGGCATTGGTGGGATCTTCTTCAAGGCGAAAGACCCCAAGGCGCTGGGGGCCTGGTACAAGGCCCATCTGGGCATCGATGTGCAGTCGTGGGGTGGCGCCGCATTCGATTGGAAAGGTCCCGAAAACCCCGAGGGAGCGGGCACGACGGCCTGGAACCTCTTTCCAGCGGACACGAAGCACTTCGCGCCCAGCTCGGCGCCGTTCATGATCAACTACCGCGTGCACGACCTGCACGCGTTGCTTGCGGCTCTGCGTGCGGAGGGTGTGAAAGTCGACGACAAGGTCCAAGACTCGGAGTACGGCAAGTTCGGTTGGATCATAGATCCCGAGGGCAATAGAGTTGAGCTGTGGCAGCCACCCGCGGGCCAGTAAGTGTCGTGAGGCGTCTCTCGTTCACGCCCTTGATCCTGATCGTGAGCTGCGGGCACCAGAGTCGCGCCGCGCGTGATTCCGCTCCTGTAGGAACCACGATCACCGAGCAGGAGAGCCATACCACGGCACTCCTGCAGGCGGTCAGCGCGGTCAATGACAGCGTGGTGTGGGTCTCGGGGCACCGCGCGACCTGGGTCCGCACGGTCGACGGCGGCCGCACGTGGGTCCCGGGTGCCATGACCGGCCCCGATTCCGGACTCCAGTTCCGCGATGTCGAGGCCGTGAGTGCCACCACTGCGTACCTGCTGGCGGCAGGGCCCGGCGATAGCTCGCGCATCTACAAGACCACGGATGCCGGCCAGAGCTGGCAACTGCAATTCATCAACCGCGATTCCGCGGCCTTCTATGACTGTTTCGGCTTCTGGGACGCGACTCATGGCATTGCGGTGAGCGACGCGGCGCACGGGAAGATGGTGGTAATCCAGACCGGCGACGGCGAGCACTGGAGCGCTATCGCGGAGAGCGGGATGCCGCCGGCCACGCCGAAAGAAGGCTCGCCCGCGGCCGGCGGCACCTGCTTGATCGTGCACGGCCAGGCACGGGCATGGTTTGGGACGGAGCCCGTGGCACGCGTCTATCGCTCCGTCGATCGCGGACAGCACTGGTCCGTCGTGACGACGCCGATCGTGTCCGGCGAGGCCACAGGCGTCGCCACGCTCGCGTTCCGGGACGACCAGCACGGCATGGCGCTGGGCGGCCGGCTGCTGAAGCCGGATGACCGCAGCGACAGCGTGGCGGCCGTGACCAGGGATGCCGGCGCCTCGTGGTCTCTGGTGAGCCGCCCGACGTTCAGCGGCGCGGTCTACGGCTCCGCACCGCTCACGGGGATGCCCGGGTACGTGGTGGCGGGGCCGAAGGGACTGGACTGGACGGCGAACGACGGTCGTTCGTGGACCAACCTGAGCGGCGAGGCCCATTGGGCCGTGGGCTGTACCTCGCGCAACGTCTGCTGGGCGACGGGGCCGCGCGGGCGGATTACCCGCGTGGCGTTCGGGATCCGGTGACGAAATCCCCCTTGCGCGATTTCGAACTTATCCGCATATTTATGATAACCAATGCATAAACATACGCTGCACCCGCTGGCCAATATTAACGTCGGACCCTTATTGGGGAGCGGCGGGGCGCGATAGCGTGCAGAGAAAACCCAAATCCAAGCCCACTAAGCCCGCTCCGAAGACAGAGCGGGCTTTTCGTTTGCTCGATCCCTGGCGCGAGCGCGACGCCTGCGGCGTCGGGTTCGTCGCCCGCGCGGACGGCGAGCGCGGCCGGGACATCCTGTCGATGGCGCTCACGGCCGTCGCCCGGCTCGCGCATCGCGGCGCGGCCTCCAACGACAAGTCCGGCGACGGCGCCGGCGTCCTGACGCAGATCCCTCACCGCCTGCTCGGTGTCGGCCCGCGCGAGCGTGTCGCCGTGGGCATGTTCTTCCTGCCCCGGCAGGGGGGCGGCCTCGGGGTCGCGATGGACATGATCGAGAGCGCGCTTGTCACGCTCGGCATGTCCGTGCTCGGATGGCGCGTCGTACCGGTCGATGCGAGTGTGCTCGGCCCGCTCGCGGCGGAGAGCCAGCCGGTCATTCGCCAGATCTTCATTGGACCTCCATCGGGTCCCGTCAACGCGCAGACATGGGAACGCCGGCTGTACCTGGCCCGGCGCGTGATCGAGCGCCGCGCCGCCGCAGCGGGACTCCCGGTCTTTGTCTGCTCGCTGTCCTGTCGCACCGTGGTGTACAAGGCGTTACTCGTCGGGACCGAGCTGCCCCGCTTCTACGCCGACCTGCAGTCGCCGCTGTACGAGACCGGCATCGCCGTGTTCCACCAGCGCTACTCGACCAACACGCTGCCGAGCTGGCCTCTCGCCCAGCCGTTCCGACTCCTCGCGCACAATGGCGAGATCAACACGCTGTGGGGCAATCGCAATGCGATGCTCGCGCGTGAGCCCGCGCTCGCCGCGCCGGTGTGGGAAAGAGAGGTCAAGCTCTTGAAACCGGTGATCTGGGCCGACGGCAGCGACTCGACGAGTCTCGACAATGCCTTCGAGCTGCTCGTTCGCTCGGGCCGCGATCCGGTGCACGCGCTGATGATGCTGATGCCCGAAGCATGGGAGCGCGTACCCGAAATGCCGCAGGCTCTGCGGAGTTTCTATGAGTATCACGCGGGACTCATGGAACCGTGGGACGGCCCAGCCGCGCTGGCGTTCAGCGACGGCGTGGTCGCCGGCTCCGCGCTCGACCGCAACGGTCTCAGACCGTGCCGCTACAAGATCACGCGCGACAACGTCGTGGTCGCCGGCTCCGAAGTCGGAATCGTGGACCTCGATCCTGCCGATGTCGTGGAGTCCGGCCGCCTCGGGCCCGGCGAGCTGCTGGTGGTGGACACGCTGCGCAACGTCGTCCTCCGCAGCGCCGACGCCAAACTCGAGGTCGCGCAGCGCTGTCCATACCGCCGCTGGACCGCGCGCGCCATTCGCCAGCTCCCGGCCGAAGTCGCGCCGCGCGGACCGGCGCTCCCGCCCGACGAGTTGACGGCGCGCCAGCACGCGTTCGGCTACAGCCACGAAGACTTGAAGTTCGTGATCTCGCCGATGGCCGCCGAAGGCAAGGACGCGATCTGGAGCATGGGCGACGACACGCCGATCGCTCCGCTGTCCAAGCTGCCGCAGAGCGTTTACGCCTACGTGCGCCAGCGGTTCGCGCAGGTGACCAATCCCGCCATCGATCCGCTGCGCGAGGAACGCGTGATGTCGCTGGTGATGTACCTGGGCCGGCGCGGCTCGTTGCTGGCGCAGCGCCCGGGCGGCAAGACCCTGCTCCGGCTCGAGCATCCGGTCCTTCTCGCCGAGGAGATGGCCGCACTGCGCCGCGTTGGCGGTGCCGAAGTGGCTACGCTCAGCGCGACCTGGGAGGCTGCCGCGGGACCGGCCGAGCTCGAGCGCGCGCTCGAACGACTGTCGCGCGATGCCGTGGCGGCCGTGCGTCGCGGTGGCGGCGCCACGATCCTGGTTATCAGCGACCGCGATGCCGACAGGACGCGCGCGCCCATTCCCATGCTGCTCGCGATCGGTGCGGTCCATCAGCGGCTGGTACAGGCGGGGCAACGCATTCGCGTCGGGCTGGTTGCCGAAGCGGGCGACGCCTGGGATGTGCATCATCTCGCGGCGCTGTTCGGCTACGGTGCGGAGGCCGTGCACCCCTGGCTCGCGATGCAGTCCCTGCGCGACGAAGAGTCGTCCGCAGAGAAATTCCGCAGCGCGGCCGAGAAGGGCCTGCTCAAGATTCTTTCGAAGATGGGGATCTCGACGCTGCAGTCGTACGCCGGCGCCCAGATCTTCGAAGCGATCGGCCTCGGCCCCGCGGTGATGGATCGCTGCTTCACGGGCACCGCATCCGTCATCGGCGGCATCGGCTTCACGGAGATCGCCGAAGATGTGCTGACGCGGCACAGTGCCGCCCTGGGTCCGTTGCCCGATCACGGCCGCGTGCGCTATCGCCGCGACGGCGAGGATCACGGCTGGTCGCCGCCGCTCGTGCGCGCGCTGCAGCACGGCGAATACACGGGATTCGTCGAGGGAACGCGCGCGCGCGCACCCGCGGGCCCACGCGACCTGCTCGACTTCCGCGCACAGACTCCGGTACCACTCGAGGAAGTCGAGCCCGCCGAGGAGATTCGGCGCCGCTTCATCTCGAGCGCGATGTCGCTTGGCGCCTTGTCGCCCGAAGCGCACACGATGCTCGCGATCGCGATGAACCGCATGCACGCCCGCTCGAATTCGGGCGAAGGCGGCGAGGATCCCGCCACATACGTCGCCCGCGCCAATGACGATCGCGCCGACAATCGCATCAAGCAGGTCGCATCCGGACGGTTCGGCGTCACCGCCGCGTACCTCGTCCGCGCCGACGAGCTCGAAATCAAGATCGCGCAAGGCTCAAAGCCCGGCGAAGGCGGGCAGCTGCCGGGACACAAGGTCACGGACCTCATCGCGCGCCTGCGCCATGCGGTTCCGGGCATTTCGCTCATCTCTCCGCCGCCGCACCACGACATTTACTCGATCGAGGATCTCGCGCAGCTGATCCACGATCTGAAGCAGGTCAACCCGACCGCGCGGGTGGGCGTGAAGCTCGTCGCGGAAGCGGGCGTCGGCACGGTCGCCGCGGGCGTGGCCAAGGCGTATGCCGACTACGTCCTGATTTCGGGACACAACGGCGGGACCGGCGCCTCACCGCTGTCGTCGATCAAGCACGCCGGCTCGCCCTGGGAGCTGGGCCTCGCCGAGACGCAGGCGATTCTGATGCGCAACAAGCTGCGCGAGCGCATCGAAGTGCGCACCGACGGCGGGCTGCGCACGGGCCGTGACGTCGTGATCGCCGCGCTGCTCGGCGCCGAGTCGTTCGGGTTCGGCACGGCGACGGTCGTGGCGCTGGGCTGCGCGATGGCGCGGCAGTGCCACCTGAATTCCTGCCCAACGGGCATCGCCACCCAGCGGCCCGATCTGCGCGCCAAGTTCAAGGGCACGCCCGAGCAGGTCATCGCCTACTTCACGTTCATCGCCGAGGACGTCCGCCGCATCATGGCGTCGCTGGGCGTGCGGCGGATGGACGATTTGATCGGGCGGGTCGAGCTGCTCGAGCGCGTCGAGCGCCGCGAGACGCCCCGCTCCAGCTTGCTCGACCTCTCGGCGATCCTGACGCCGCCGACCAGTACGACCGAATCCCGGCGCCGCACAGTCGAACGCAATACGCGTCCCGGAATCGTGTCGCTCGACGCCGAGATTCTCGCGCAGCCCGATCCTCCGGCGAAGGTCTTCGCCATCGGCAATCACCACCTCACCGTCGGCGCGCGCATCGCCGGCGACCTCGCGCGCGAACATGGGAGCCAGGGCCCGGGCACGCCGCTGCGGCTCCGCTTCCGCGGCAGCGCCGGTCAAAGCTTTGGCGCGTTCACGCTGCCGCGCATGCATCTGCATCTCGAGGGCGAGGCCAACGATCACGTAGGCAAAGGGCTGTGCGGCGGCGAGATCGTCATCCGGCCGTTCCGCGGCGCCGGGTACGTCACCGGTTCTCACGTTCTGCTCGGCAACACCGCGCTCTATGGCGCCACCTCCGGACGGCTCTTTGCCGCGGGGGGCGCCGGCGACCGGTTTGCGGTGCGGAATTCTGGCGCGGTCGCCGTCATCGAAGGCGCCGGCGACCACTGCTGCGAGTACATGACGGGCGGAATCGTCGTGGTCCTGGGACCGGTGGGCCGCAACTTCGCGGCCGGGATGTCCAACGGCATCGCGTATGTGCTCGACGAGCGCGGCCTGCTCGAATCCCACTGCAATCTCGAAATGGTCGCGGTCACGGGCCTGAACTCGATGGACGAGCGCGTCGTGCGCAAACTCGTCCAGCAGCACTTCCACAAGACCGGCAGCGCCCGCGCGCGGCTCGTGATCGCCCACTGGGACGCGTATCGCCCGCTGTTTCGTAAAGTCGCTCCGCCCCAGCCGGGTGCGGCGGAGCTCGAACCTGTGGTCCAACTCCAATCGACTGGAGGGGGGAGTCACGCATGAAGCTCATCACGACAGTCGTCCGTCCCGATCGCGTTCCCGAAATCAAAGCGGCGCTGTTCCGCGCCGGGGTCACCGGCATCACGGTGAGCCGAGTCAGCGGGCACGGCGGTGAGCACGAGCGGGTCGAGCAGTATCGCGGGACCGCGCTCGTCATGGAGTTCCACGAGAAGGTCAAGATCGAAATGGTCTGCTCGGAGCCGTTCGTCGAGCCGTGCGTGCAGGCGATTCTGTCCGCGGCCCGCACCGGCGAAGTCGGCGACGGCAAGATCTTCATCCAGCCGATCGAACGAGTGGTCCGGATTCGCACCGGTGAGGTAGACAACGCCGCTCTGACCGCCGTCAACGCCGACGCCGTGCAACGCGCGGCGATCAACGCGGCCGGTATAGGAGGTGCGGTATGACGCAAGCAGCGGTTTCGGCGGGGGATACGGCCTGGGTACTGATGTCGAGCGCGCTCGTGCTCTTGATGACCGTGGGTCTCGCGTTCTTTTACGGCGGGTTGGTCCGCCCCAAGAACGCGCTGAATACCATGATGATGAGCGTCGTCGCGCTCGGCGTGATCGGCGTCCAGTGGATGCTGTTCGGATACTCGATCGCGTTTGGTCCAGGCAATTCGGTGTGGGGCGGCCTGTCGTGGCTCGGCTTGAATCACGTCGGCCTCGACCCCAATCCGACCTATTCCTCGACGATTCCGCTGCAAGCCCACGCGATGTTCCAGGGCATGTTCGCGATCATCACGCCCGCGCTCATTTCCGGCGCGATCGTGGAGCGAATGCGCTTCCGGGGCTACATCGCATTCCTCATCTTGTGGGCGACCTTGATCTACGATCCGCTCGCGCACTGGGTCTGGGGCTCCGGCGGCTGGCTGCTGAAGCGCGGCGCGCTCGACTTCGCGGGCGGCACCGTCGTGCATATCAGCGCCGGCGTCTCGGCGCTCGTGGCCGCCTGGTTCCTCGGGCCACGGCGTGATTATCGCCGCGTGCCAATCGCGCCGCACAACGTCCCGCTCGTCCTGCTCGGCGCCGGGCTCCTCTGGTTCGGCTGGTTCGGCTTCAATGCCGGCTCGGCACTCGCCGCGAACGGATTGGCCGCACTCGCGTTCGTGAACACCAACACGGCCGCCGCCGCCGCTCTGGTTACGTGGGCGGGTCTCGACCTCGCCCGGACCGGCAAGATTACGGCGGTCGGCGCCGCCACCGGACTCGTCGTCGGCCTCGTCGGCATCACGCCCGCAGCGGGATATGTCACGCCGCTTTCCGGACTCGTGATCGGCATTCTCGCGGCGGGCGTCAGCTACACCGCGATCCAGATTCGGTCGAAGACCAAGCTCGACGACGCGCTCGACGTCTTCTCCTGCCACGGACTCGCGGGCGTGGCCGGCGCGATGCTCACCGGGGTATTCGCCACGAAGCTCGTGAACCCGGCCGGCGGCGACGGGCTCCTGGCGGGCAATGCGGGTCAGATGGGCGTGCAGCTCCTCGCCGTCGTCGCGACGATCGCGTTTGCCGCCATCGGGACGTTGGCGATTCTCAAGCTCGTGGACATCACGATTGGCGCGCGCGCCAACTTGCCTGAGGAGACCACCGGGCTCGATCTGAGCCAGCACGGCGAAGAGGCATACTTCGGCAACGACCTCGGCACGATGGCGGGCGCCGGGAATTCACTCGGTGGCAGCGTGGTCGTGGAGACCTTCAGCGGGGAAGCCGCGCCGGCGCCGACGATATGATTCCCGCCACGCTCGTTAATCGCGAGCGTGGCGGTAGTCGCCGTGCGGCGGGATCGAGTGAGACCCACGATGTGTCCAAGCCTGGGTTCGTCCTGTCGGTAAGTAAAGCCTTCTGATCGACAGGCTTTCAGCCTGTGAACATTCGTAGTAGCCTTCCCTCCCATGAGTGCCGCGTTGCCGTCGAAGTTCAAGATCGGGCTCGTGCAAATGAGCATGAGCGACGATCCGCAGGCCAATCTCGACAAAGCGGTCGCGCGGATTCGCGAGGCCGCGCAGCAGGGCGCGGCGCTGGTCTGTCTGCCAGAGCTGTTCCGCACACATTACATCGGCCAGCGCGAAGATCATGCGCTGTTCGATCTCGCCGAGGCGGTGCCTGGCCCCTCCACGGAAACGCTGGGCAAGATCGCCAAAGAGAACGGCATCGTGATCATTGCGTCGCTGTTCGAGCGACGCGCCGCCGGACTCTACCACAACACCGCCGCCGTGATCGATGCCGACGGCAAGGTCAAAGGGATCTACCGCAAGATGCACATCCCCGACGACCCCGCGTACTACGAAAAATTCTACTTCACGCCGGGCGATCTCGGCTTTCGCGCGTTCGACACGAAGGTCGGACCGATCGGGACGCTGATCTGCTGGGATCAGTGGTATCCGGAGGGCGCGCGGCTTACCGCGTTGCAGGGCGCGAACATCCTGCTGTACCCGACGGCCATCGGCTGGCATCCGAAGGAGAAAACGCAGCACGGCGAACAGCAGCTCGACGCGTGGAAGACGATCCAGCGCAGCCACGCGATCGCAAACGGCTGCTGGGTCGCGGCCGTAAATCGCGTGGGCTTCGAGCAGCTCGGCGGTCAGGGAGACGGCATCGCGTTCTGGGGCCACTCGTTCGTATGCGATCCGTTCGGCGTCATCGTCACCGAAGCGGGAGAAGACGAGGCGCTCCTGTCGGCCGAAGTCGATCTCTCGCGCGTGGAGGAAGTGCGGCGCCACTGGCCGTTCTTGCGCGACCGGCGCACGGACGCGTATAGCGACATCCAGCACCGGTTCCTGACCGATTAGCACTCCGGCCCCGCGCATGCCCGCCGAGTGGGAACCCCACGCGGCGACGTGGCTCGGGTGGCCGCACAATACGAGCGACTGGCCCGGCAAATTCCCGCCGATTCCATGGGTCTACGGCGAGATCGTGCGCCAGCTGGCGCGCGGCGAGACCGTCCGCATCCTCGTCAACTCCGCCGCGCACGAGGCTCAGGCCGGCAAGATCCTCCGGAAAGTCGGCGTCGAGCTGGCCGACATCGAGTTCTTCCGCTTCCCCACCAATCGCGGCTGGACCCGCGACTTCGGCCCGATCTTTGTCCGCAGGGGCGGCGGTCTCGCGGTCGCCCGGTTCCGCTTCAACGCCTGGGCCAAGTACGATGACTACAAGAAGGACGCGCAGATCGCCGAGCGGGCGGCGAGACGGCTCAAGCTGCCGGTCATCGACGGCAAGATCGTGCTCGAGGGCGGCAGCATCGACGTCAATGGCCGCGGCTCGCTGCTGACGACCGAAGAGTGCCTGCTCGATCCCGTGGTGCAAACCCGCAATCCCGGCATTTCCCGCTACGAGCTCGAAAACGCCTTTCGCGAAACGCTCGGCGTCACCAACACACTCTGGCTCGGCCGCGGCATCGCGGGTGACGACACGCACGGCCACGTGGACGATCTGTGCCGCTTCGTGAATCCTACCACCGTCGTGCTGTGCCGTGAAAACGATCCCAAGGATGTGAACTACAAGCCACTCGCCGAGAATCGGGAACGGCTCCAGGGCATGCGCCTGGAAAAAGGAGCGGGCATCGAGATCGTCGATCTCCCGATGCCCGCTCCGGTGTGCTTCAACGGCCAACGCCTGCCGGCCAGTTACGCCAATTTTTACATCGCCAACGCCGCCGTCCTCGTCCCCACCTTCAACGACCCCAAGGACCGGGTCGCCCTCGGCATCCTCGCCGAGTTATTCGCCGATCGCCCCGTGATCGGCATCCACGCCGTCGATCTGGTCTGGGGTCTCGGCACATTGCACTGCCTGACACAACAAGAACCGGCCGTCTGACCGACCGTCCTACGGCAGCTGCCAAATCTCTACACGATTCCCACTAAGAATCGGAACCAGCAGGCGATTGCGCTTCGCGTCGTAGCCGATGTCAGCCGGACTCGGCACGCCGGTGATGATCGTCGTGACGTGGCCATTCTCGAACCGCGCCACCGATGAGTCGGCCCAACTCGACACGAGAATCGCTCCATTCACGATCTCCACCCCGTCGAACTGGCCGACGCCGGTGCCGAGCGATGTCGTCGGCTTCTCGCCCGGCTTCCAGGCCAGCGGCGCGTTCGCGCCGAACGGCACGACGACAAACCGCTGATTCGTCTTGTCCCAGGTAATGCCGTTCGGCCGCCCGAGCGAGTCGCTCTTGATCGCGACGCTCACTTTGTGATCGGGCGCAATACGGAAGATCTGATCAGTACCCGGATGCTCCATCTGACCCTTAGCGCCGAACCGGATCGCGGTGTCGGTCACGTACAGCGAGCCGTCCGGTGCGGCCGCGATGTCGTTGAGGAAGATCGCGCCCGGGACGTTGATCGTCGCGACCGGGGCGCCCGTGCGGGACTCGAACGCCCGAACCTCATCGATGTCGGCGACCCACAGCGTGTCGTGAACGAGCGCCATGCCTTTCGGCGCGTTCAGACCCTTGATGAACGCGCTATCCATGATCATCCCGGCGGGCCCGACGCGGCTGATGTAGCCGTTGCCGTCCTTTGCGTTGGGCACGCCATTGATATTCGAGACGAAGTAGACGTCCTGCGCCGAATCCCATTTGACCGACTCGGGCGTCTGGAATCCCCCGATGGTCGCCGCTTTGACGGGCGTCGCAGCGGTCCCGGCGCTCTTTGCGCCGGGTTTGCACGCGCATAGAGCCGCGACCACCAACCACCACTTCCTGTTCATCGGTGCTCTTCCTCCTCGGCCAACGTTTGAATGTGGTGCAACACCCGCGTGTGGATCGCCGATACAATGGCACGCGCGGGCACGGTCCAGTAGGCCTGCGGAAACATGTCGACAGCGTAGGCGGTCCGGCCCTCGAGCCGCGTGCGGCCAGACGACTGCGGGCGGCGCGGCGATCTCGACGACCCTAATCACCTGGTGCGACGGCGGCGCCAGGCGCGGCTCGACACCACGATAGAGCGGTGCCGACGCCATGCCGGAGTAGGTACCCCTCCGACCCGCGAACCAGTCCCGATCTCCAAGTCCCTGTGAGCCGCGCGTGTGTGACTCGTGACACACCCTCGATGCGTCTCGCGCAAACCTTCGACTGCGCGTCATTGCGACTCGCCGCTAAGTCCTTTCCTCAGTAAGGACTAATCCTCTTGTCCCCTAGTAATTAGACCGTTAGGGTGAGAATGCCTAATTCTGGGCGGACAAAAGGAGTAGTCTATGCCATTTACTTACAAGCTCTCGAAGCGCCTTGCCGTCATAGGGTCTTTGGCGATCCTGAACGTCGCGATGATCGGTTGCGAGATTCAGCGGCCGACGCAGGTTGTGGTACCGCCACCGCCACCGCCACCGCCACCGCCACCGCCTCCTCCTCCCCCTCCACCTCCTCCTGGTCCACCGCCTGAACACATCGGGTGGCATGTAGCTCCGAGCGGAAGCTCGAGCAACGATGGCTCATCGAGCCAGCCCTGGTCGCTCTCCTATGGGTTGACCGGCGCCGCTGGCCGCGTGCAGCCCGGTGACACGATCTGGCTGCACGGCGGCACCTATCGCGGCAAGTTCACCGCGACCGTGGCAGGGACCTCGACTCGGCCGGTGGTGATCCGGCAATACCCGGGCGAGCGGGCGACGATCGACGTCGCCGGCGCCACGTCGACGACGTCTCGTGGTGATGCATTCATCGTGAACGGGCAGTGGACTGAATGGTGGGACTTCGAGCTGATGAGCTCGGACCCGAATCGGAGCACCGATACACGGCCCAACATGATCGTGAATGACGCGTCGAACACGAAGTACATCGACCTCGTCGTCCACGACGGCGGTATCGCTTTCTACAACTACCCGTCCGCGTCGAACGTGGAATTCGACGGCAACATCATTTACAACAACGGTTGGCAAGGGACGGCGAAGGGCGGCGGGCATGCGCTCTACCTGAAGAGTGCCACCGGACCGATCATCGTCCGTGATAACGTCATGTTCGATCAGTTCGGGTACGGCATCCACCTGTACACCGATGCCGGCGCAGGCCAGCTGATCAATATGACGCTCGACGGCAATGTGTCGTTCAACAACGGCGCCGTGACGAATCAGTACAATTCCGGGGCGAATGCCAACATCCTGATCGGCGGCGAAGAGCCGGTGCAGGGCGCGCGGATGGTGAACAACATGACGTACTTCTCGCCGGGCGTCGGGGTCTACAACCTGATGATCGGCTACAGCACGTTCGCGAATTCGGACGTGACGATGTCGAACAACTACGCGGTGGGTGGGCAGTATGTCCTCACCACCGGCTACTGGAGCCGTGTGACGGCCAGCGGCAATCAGCTGATCGGCACCGGTGGCGTCGTGCGCGTGAAGGACACGAACCTGGGCGGCTACAACTGGGCTCAGAACTCCTATCGCCGCGATCCTGCCGCCTCAGCCTGGCAGTACAACGGCACCGACTACTCATTCGCAAACTGGAAGGCGAACAGCGGCCTCGGGGCAACTGACCTCGTGACGACGGGGACCCCGTCGACGACGCAAGTGTTCATCCGGCCGAGCGAGCATGAGCCGGGTCGAGCCGTGGTCGTGGTATACAACTGGAGCGACGCGTCTTCGGTGGCAGTCAATCTTTCGGGAATCGTGCCGACGGGCGGGCGTTACGAGATTCGCAACGTCCAAAACTGGTATGGCACCCCGGTGGCCACCGGAACCTTCGATGGCAGTCCCATCAGTATTCCGATGAGCGGCGTCACACCGCCCGCGGTTGTCGGCGGCGCGCCGCATACGCCGCCCGTGACGGGGCCGGACTTCAACGTCTACGTGGTGAAGCTGATCGAGTAAGTCGAGTTACCGAACGAGAGAGCCCGGTTGCCACACGGCAGCCGGGCTTTTTTCGCTTCCTAGGCCGCAATGTACGCGCCGCGGGCCCGCTCCACCGCCCACGGGAAGACCCAGCGAAACAGCGGCTCGCGGTCCGCCCACCCCGCGATGCGGTGGGCCGTCTTCTCGAGCAGCGTGATCCGGCGCGTGCTGGCAAAACGCTCGACCGAGCGAGTCAGGCGGGCGAGCTGGGTGCGTGCCGCACTTCGTCCGGTGGCGGCCATCGGCGGCAGATGGGTCTCGAGCCAGGGCAGGTACTCCTCCATCGCTTCCGGCGTCAGAAAGCTCGAACCGTGGAAGAACAGCACGGACGAGGCGCGCTTGCGGATGCCGAACAACTCACGCGGCACTCCGGCCTCTTCCACGATGCGGCGGCAGATCGGCCGCGTGTAGTGGCCCCCGATATCCCAGAACGACAGCGCCGACGAGCGGCTGAGCCGGTTGATGTCCCGAATTTGGCGAACGCCCATGAACGGCACGGGGCAATGGATGAACCCGGCGCGCAGCCGGTACTCGGTGAGTGACAATCCCGACTGGTCGCCACGGACGAGATCGGGGCCCAGCGCGGTGGTGTGCTTGTCCCAGATCTTATCACCGTGAAATCCCGTCAGGAGCGCGCTGCCCGAAAGCTCGCCTTCGGCGCTCTTGAAGTAGACGTCTTCCCCTTTCGCGTCCCCGGCGAGGAACGGCACTTCCGCCAGCCGTGACGCGCGCCACCCGTCGCGCGCGACGACGCTGACCCGCAGTCCCAGCCGCGTTGCGATCTCCTGCCCGCTATCGGACTCTCCTGCATCCACGCCATCGAAGGAAATCACGTCCTCCAGTCCAGCCTGCCGCGCCAATACTGCAACCGCCGGCGAGTCGTATCCGGAGGAAATCGTGCCGAGGAATCGATAGGGATACTGACGCACCGAAGCCGTGAGATTGCGCCCCACTCGTTGCAGCGTGGCCTCGAGAAAATCGCGGTACCGCTCGAACGTCCCGAAATCCCGGCTGGGGTTCGGTTTGGCGAGCGTGCGCAGCCGCTGGCCGTCCCACACGACGTTGTTGAAGTAGGTCAGCCGGATGACTCCGCGATTCGTCGCGACCTGCGAGGCGTAACGCGACAGCCCCAGCCTGATCGAGGAGAAGTCCCGGAAGTAGTGCGGATAGGCCGGATCGAGCTGACCGCCTGAGATCGCCAGCAAGCAGGGCAACGAGTTCGAGACCCAGACTTCCTCACCCGATTCCATAGTCTGGATCCGGTCGACGGTGGCGCCGGAGCTGACAAAGGTGATGCCGCCGTCCCGGGCCCTCCCACCCGACCCGAATACGATGTCGGTGCGATCGAAGTCCCCGCTTTCGTAGGCGCCGTCCCATACCGCTTCGCAAAACCAGTCCGGCGCGGCCTCGACGTGCGTCCCATGGATCACGTCAACGACCTCATCGCCCGGCCGGCAGCGCGCCAGCCACGACAGCACGGGCCAGGTGTCGGAGCGGTGGAAGCGAAGACGCAGCGAGGTCACGCCGCAACGAAAGCGCATTTTTCATACCTGCGACCGTCCCCCCTTGCCGAACTAATTCCTTGATTAACTCCTTCCGCGACTTCGGACTAACCCTATTGGCCCCGAAGGCGTAGGCCGCTAGGCTGTCGAGCGTTAGTTCACGGCCATCGAAAGGAGTAAACCGATGTCTTTCACTCAGCAGCTTACGAAGCGGTTCGCGGTCCTACAGACGACCCTGCTCTTGGGCGTTTCCCTGTGCGCGTGCGCGGGCGACCCCACCGGCGTTGCCGATCGAGGCGTTACCGCCATCGATTCGACTGCAGCGCGGCCGGACTCGAGCGCGACGTCCTCCTCCCCGTCTCACCAGGGGTGGCATGTCGCGCCCAGCGGCAGCACCAGCGGTGCCGGTACGAAGGCCTCACCGTGGAGCCTGAGCTACGCGCTGAGCGGCGCAGCCGGCCGCGTTCAGCCGGGCGATACCGTGTGGCTGCACGGCGGTACGTATGACGGCAAGTTCGTCTCCACCGTTGCGGGGGTCTCGGGGCGTCCGGTCGTGATCCGGCAGTACCCGGGCGAGCGCGCGACCATCGACGCAGCCGGCGGTACGTCCGGGACCAGCCGCGGTGACGCGTTCGTCGTGAAGGGCGCGTGGACCGAGTGGTGGGATTTCGAAGTCATGAGCTCGGATCCGAATCGCCACACCGATACGCGGCCCAACATGATCGTGAATAACGCGTCGAACACGCGGTATGTGGACCTGATCGTCCACGACGGCGGCATCGGGTTTTACAACTACCCGGCGGCGGCGAACGTGGAAGTCACCGGTTCGATCTTCTACAACAACGGCTGGCAGGGGCCGCTGAAGGGCGGCGGCCACGCGATGTATCTGAAGAGCGCCTCGGGCCCACTGATCGTGCGCGACAACGTCGCCTTCGACCAGTTCGGGTACGGCATCCATGTGTACACCGATGCCGGCGCCGGCCAGCTGATCAACATCACGCTCGACGGCAACGTGGCGTTCAACAACGGCGCCGTGACGGAGCAGTACAACACCAGTCCGATCGCGAACATCCTCGTGGGCGGTGAGGAGCCGGTGAAGGGCAACAAGGTGCTGAACAACATGACGTATTTTTCGCCCGGGACCGGCGTCTACAACCTGATGATGGGGTACGGCGACCTCCCCAACAGCGACATCACGCTGTCCAACAATTACGCGGTCGGCGGCCAGTACGTGCTGACCACGGGACAGTGGGACCGCTTTACGGCGACGGATAACCAGCTGATGGGCGGTGGCGGCATGGTCCGCGTGAAGGACAATTCGCTCGGCGGCTACACGTTCTCCGGAAACAGCTACCGCCGCGACCCGAATGCCTCGGCGTGGCAGTACAACGGCGCGGACTATTCGTTCGCGAGCTGGAAGTCGACCACCGGTCTGGGTCGTACGGATGATGCATCGTCCAGCCAGCCGACCGGAACGAAAGTGTTCGTGCGGGCCAACAAGCGTGAGCC
The DNA here is from genome assembly GCA_003221035.1 of Gemmatimonadota bacterium. GTDB lineage: Bacteria > Gemmatimonadota > Gemmatimonadetes > Gemmatimonadales > GWC2-71-9 > 20CM-2-65-7. The sequence continues at coordinate 11,890 of QHUB01000010.1, read as the reverse complement.
CGGTCGCGCGATGGTGGTCGTGTACAATTGGGGCAGCGAGTCGAGTGTGAGCGTCGATCTTGGCGCCGTCCTGCCCAGCGGCGCCCGTTACGAGGTGAGAAACGTGCAGAACTGGTTCGGCTCACCCGTGACGACCGGTACTTCCAGCGGTGGATCCATCAGCATTCCGATGGGTGGCGTCACCCCGCCCAGGCCGGTTGGCGGCTCGGCACATCAGCCGTCGCGCACCGGTCCTGATTTCGACGTATTCATCGTGCGGGTGGTGAAGTAACAGTCTGGGATGTGGGATGTGGGATGTGGAGTGCTGATCCACATCCCACATCCCACGCTTCTATGATTTGGACGACTCTTCCAGCTCTTTCTTCCGTGTCTCGGTGACCTTCGCGGCGATGTCGGGCGGCGCGTCCTGATAGACGTGGAACTTCATCTTGTACGTGCCGCGGCCGTGCGTCACCGAGTGCAGCGTTGTCGCGTAGCGATCGAGCTCGGCTTCGGGCACCAGCGCCTTGATCTTGGTGAGCTTGCCGTCCTTGTCGGTTCCGACGATGTGGCCGCGCCGCGACGAGAGATCGCCCATGACGGCGCCCTGATATTCGTCGGGCGTCCACACCTCGACTTCCATGATTGGCTCGAGCAACACGGGGCGCGCGCCGGGACTCACGTTCCGGAACGCCAGGATGCCCGCCAGCTTGAACGACATTTCGTTCGAGTCGACGTCGTGGTAGGAGCCGTCGTAGAGCTCGAACTTGAAGTCTACGACGGGATAGCCGGCCACCGGTCCCTTGTGCGCGGCCTCGAGCACGCCGCGCTCGACGGCAGGGATGTACTGGCGCGGGATCACACCGCCGACGATCTCATCCACGAACTGCACCCCTGAGCCGCGCGGCAGCGGCGCGATCCGGATCCAGCAGTCGCCGTACTGACCGCGTCCGCCGGATTGCTTCTTGTGCTTGCCCTGCCCTTCGCTCTTGCCGCGGAACGTCTCGCGGTACGCGACTTTGGGCCGCGCCGTCTGCGCGTGGACGCCGAACTTGCGCGCCAGCCGCCCCACCACGATCTCGAGATGGCGCTCACCGAGTCCGCGAATCAGGGTCTGACCGAGCTCGCCGTTGTACTCGTGGTGGAATGTGGGATCCTCTTCGTGGAGCTTGTGCAGCCCGGTCGAGAGCTTGTCCTCTTCCCCGCGCTGCTTCACTTCCACCGCCACCGTAATGACGGGCTCGGGGAACGGGATTTTCGGCAGGACCAGACCCTTGTCCTTGGTGGAGAGCGTGTCGTTGGTGTGCGTGTCGCGCAGCTTGGCGACGACACCGATGTCGCCGGAATGCAGCTCCGGGACCTCGATGCGTTCCTTGCCGACGGCGACGCAAAGATGGTTGAGCTTTTCCGACAACTCGCGCGGCGCGTTCCAGACGTCCTGCCCGTTCTTGACGGTGCCGGAGAAAATGCGGAACAGCGTCACGTCGCCGACGTGCGGTTCGGATACCGTTTTGAAGACTTGCGCCGCGAGTGCTCCCGCGTCCTCGGCGTTCAGCGTCATGCGCTCGGCACTGCCCCATTTTTGCGCGTCTACGGGCGGCATCTCGTGCGGCGCTGGGCACAGCTCGACGAGCTTGTTCAGCAAGGCCCGCGTGCCGTAGGTCAGCTCGGCGGCGCCACAGAAGAGCGGGAACAGCTCCCCTCTGGCCATGCCCGCCTTCATCGCCGCAATCGCTTCGTCCCGGCCGATCTCTTCGCCGCCGAGATAGCGCTCGAGCAGCGTGTCGTCGGTGGCGGCGATGCTTTCGATCAGCTCCTGCGAGTATTTGTCGAACCGATCCTTGTACTCGTCGGGGACATCGACCTCATCGTACTCGCCCGCCTTCGTGCCCTTCTTGTAGAGATGCGCCTTCTTCGAAAACAGGTTGATGATCCCGTGGAATTCGAGTCCTTCGCCGACGGGAATCTCCACCGGGATCACCTTGGACGTGAGCTGTTGTTTGATCTGGTTGAAGACGCGCTCGAAGTTGGCGTGCTCCTTGTCCATCAACGACACGAAAAACATGCGCGGCAGCGAACGCTTTTCGCAGTAGTCCCAGACCTTCTCGGTGCCGACTTCGACGCCGGCGGTCGCCGACAACACGACGACGGCGGAGTCCGCGGCGTACACGCCCGCGAGCGCGTCACCGGTGAAGTCCAGGTAGCCGGGAGTGTCGATCAGGTTGATCTTCGCCTCCATCCACTCCGCTACGGCCAGCGCGAGGTTGATGGAGTACTTGCGTTCGATTTCGTCGGCGGTGTAATCGGTGAGGGCGGTGCCATCCTTGACTGAACCGTGCCGTTTGCTCGTTCCGGCCACGAACGCCAGCGCATCGACCAGGGAGGTCTTGCCGCTCGCGCCGTGGCCCACTACGGCCACATTGCGGATTTCCGGTGTCTTGTACACGCGCATACGGGCGCAACGCTCCTGCAAGGGGGGAAAGAAATATGCCGGAGCAGACGCCTAGACGGCTAGACGCCCTGAAGGCGCATAGCCGCCGAGCCGCTGGGTGGCTTTGAGGGGTGAGCTAGTAGGACTTTCCTACTCTCTCACCCCTCATGACCGCTCAACGGCTCGGCGGCTCGGCGTCTACGTCGACGTCTAGCTTCCTACGTCTTCCATCTCTCCATCGGCGACCTCGTCATGATCGCGATGATTCTCTCGGACGTGCTCGACCAGCCGGTGCAGTATCTGCATCGACCTCAGATTGAGCGCGAGCGCCGTCACGCTGTCGCCGGAGGCCAACGCGGCGTCCGCTTGCGTCCGCAAGTCCTTCACGTGCGCCAGCAGCGCGCGAATTCTCGGCGCGTCGCGGTCGCCCAGGAAGTTCTCGATCTTCGCGACGGCCGTGTCGACCGCGGCCCCGGTGCGCGCCGGCGCGGCGGGGAAGAGCTCGATCACCGCTGAGAGCACATCGCGGAACGCGGCCTTCCGGAAGACCCGGGCCGCGGCGGTGTCGCCTCGCTGCCACGCCGCCCACGCCGAGTCGCGATTGATGCGCGCCGAGTCGAGATAGATCCGCGCTTGCGGATCATTAGTGGTCCGCAGCGTGTCGATGAGGCGACGGACCCAGCCGTCACAGTTCGTGCCGCCATCGCGCGACGCGGCGACGCCGTCGGCAATTTGTTGGGAGTTCTGCGCGAGCATGACTTCGTTCGTCGAGCCGTTGCTCGTAGGATCTTGACTGCAGGCCGCCGCGAATGTCAGGGCGGCGATCGCAATCGTCAGACGCTTGTACATCATTATTCTCCGGTAGGAAGTCTCGGCCTTGTGACGTGGAAGCTTAGACTCCGTTAAGACTCACGGGGAGGGGGTTCAGGTAACGGAGTCGCCGGCACGCTCGTGGGCGGAGATGTTTGACCCGACGACGCGTGAGCCGGGACAGGCGCGAGACCGAAGCCCGCGAGCGCCGCGACGAGCATGACCCCGCCGGCGAGCAAGAAAGACGTGACGGGGCTCACAATATCGTAGACGGTCCCGATCAACGGTGGACCGGCGGTTCGACCGAGCGCTCCGATCGCCTGCGCCGCGCCGAGGACGGTGCCCTGCTCATTGGGGTCCGCGTAGACCGACACGAGTCCCGTCGCGGCGGGCGCAAAAATGCTGTTTGCAACGGCGAGAATGAACGTCCAGCCGTACAGCAGCGCCGACGTGTCGAGGAACGGAACGACGGCGATCGCGACCGCCATGCCGAATGTGCCGGCGATGACCAATGCGCGTTCGCCAACCCGCCGCACCATCTTGCCGAAGAAGTACCCCTGCACCGATGCGGCCGTGATGCCGATGATCGTGAACAGGATCGCCAGCTCGCGCTCCTGCCACCCGAGGGCGGCCGCGGCGCGCAGCGGCAGGGCGACGGTGTAGCCGGCGAACCCCAATGGCACCAGTGCCCAGACAATCATCAGTGGCCGCAGCCTCGGCCGCTGGACGGCCTCGACGATGTGCCACAGGTCGAACAACCGACGCTTTACCCGCAGCTCACCCCGCAGCGACTCGGGGAGGATGAAATACGCCGACACGAAGTTCGCGAGCGAGAGCCCGACGGCCACGAGCCCCGGAGCGGGGTGACCCCACGTCGCGGCGAACCCGCCGATCGCGGGCCCGAAACTGAACCCGATTCCGAAGGCGGCGCCGATGATCCCCATGCCGCGGGAACGTTCGGCGGGCGTGGTGATGTCGGCCATGTACGCCTGCGCCGCCGAGATATTCCCGCCGGCAAACCCGGAGACGACGCGCGACAGGAACAGGACCCAGTACGATCCTGCGAACGCGAACAGCATATAGCCGATCGCATTGATGAGCATCGTCGTGAGCAGGACCGGCCGGCGGCCAATCCGGTCGGACAGCTTGCCGAGGAGCGCGGTGGCCACGAACTGCATGAATGAGAAGACGCCCACGACCGCGCCGTAGCCCAGCCCGGCAGCGCCGAAGTGTTTTACGTAGAACGGCAGGATCGGCAGGACGATACCGAAGCCGATCAGGTCGATCAGGACGGTGAAGAAGATGACTGCGAATCGCGAGCGCGAGGTGGACATGGGGCGGAGAGAATATAGCTTGCGGACCTTCGCCCCTGGCGGCAGCTTCCGGGAGTTCCATCACCCGCCCGTTCAACACGCTTCTGGAGCGCACACAATGCACAAGGTTGTCTTACGAACCGCCGCGATCGCGGGAGCGATCGTCGTCGCGGCATGCGTCAACGACGCACCCATTACGACGACACCCAGCATGGCGAATCAGCCGTCGCTGATTACGACTCCGAATCTTTCAGGTATCGCCGTACCAACCACCAAATCGTACATCATCAACTTTGCCGGCTCCTTGCCTGGCGATCTCGCAGCTCAGGTGAGCGCGGCGGGTGGCGCGCTGACATCGCAGTTCGATCAGATCGGCGTCGCCGTCGCCAGCTCGGACGATCCGAAGTTCGCGGGACGCGCCGCCAAGATCAAAGGCGCGCTCTGGGCCACTGAAGACCTGGTGGTGCAGTGGGTGCAGCCGGAACGCGTCATCGAGGCCGGTGAAGTCGATGCCGGGGAAGGCACAGCCGTCGAGCCCGCAACCAGCTTCGGCGCCGCCGAAACATTCCGCCACGCGCAATGGGTCCCCGATGCGCTGTCCGCGCCTGCGGCCTGGGATGCCGGCAACAGAGGCGCCGGCGCGCGCGTCGCCATTCTCGACGGCGGCATTCGCTCGACACACATCGACATCGCGCCCAATCTCGACGTCGCGCATTCGGCATCGTTCGTCGCTGGTCAGCCGTTCAACTTCGACCAGGCGCGTGACACGAACGGCGTCTGCAACTCGACGGACAGCTTCTGGCACGGCACACACGTCGCCGGAATCGTGGCCGCGCCCGGCCAGAATATCGGCACGGTGGGTATTGCCCCGAATGCCACGCTCATCGGCGTCAAGGTGCTCCATTGCGGCAGCGGCTCCTTCGGTCAGGTCATCGCGGGAATCGTGTACGCGGCAACTCCGATCGCTGAAGGCGGCGCGGGCGCCGACGTGATCAACATGAGCCTCGGCGCGCAATTCGCGCGGCAGGGCGTCGTCGCGGCGAAAATCGCCGTCGCGCTCGGCAAGGCGACGACCTACGCGTGGCAGCGCGGCGTCACCGTCGTCGCCGCACTGGGCAACGAGTACACGGATCTCGACCACACGGCGAACACGGTCTTCCTGCCGGCGATGTCGCCGCATGTGATCGCCGTCTCGGCGACCGGTCCTGTAGGCTTTGTGTTCGGCGCGACGAATTACGATCGCCCGGCGTCGTATACGAACTACGGTCAGTCGGCAGTCGACTTCGCGGCCGGCGGCGGCGATTTCGTGCTCCCCGACCAGCCGCCCCCGAACCTCTGCGCGGTCCCGCGCATTCCCAGCGGCCTGGTCGTCAACCGCTGTTGGGTCTTCGATATGGTCATGGCCCCATGCCGCGGCTCGGGCCCGAGCAACGCCACCTATTGCTGGGCGGCCGGGACGAGCATGGCCACCCCGGCGGTCTCCGGTGTCGCGGCGCTGATCATCGGCAAATATGGGAAGATCGGACCGGCGGCCGTCGCAGCGCGCCTGCGCGCGTCCGCGGACGACCTCGGCAAACCCGGCAACGACGACTTCTACGGCGGTGGGCGAGTAAACGCCCTCAGAGCGACGCAGTAACTCGCGCCGATACAACAAGGGCCCGCCCAGCGGCGGGTCCTTTTTTTACACCGGGATCGACTCCGGCACGGGCGGGGGCTGTCGGACATCGAAGATCATGCGCACGGCGGTGGCGCCGAGGATCAGCGCGCCGCCGGCGAGCGTGGCCGGGCCCGGTGTTTCGCGATGCACGAGCCAGGCCCAGATCGGATTGAGCACCGGCTCTATAAGAAGGAAGAGACCCACCTCGAGCGCGCGTACTTTCGGCACCGCACGAGTGAGGAACAGATACGGGATCCCGAGCTGGCAGACGCCGAGGAAGACCACGACCGCCCAGTCGCCCGGACGCCCGCGTGCGAGCGGCTGCGCCATGATCCACGAGATGATCGCAGCCGTCAGGTTGCCGGCCACAGCCGCGGCTGCTACGGACGAACCGCGCGTCACGATCCAGCGGTAGCCGATCACCGTGAGCGTCCACGTCACGGCGCAAATCGCAGCCAGCAGATTGCCCAGGCGCGGGTTCGGCGCCGTCGCCGAGGGCTGATCCATCCCGAACAAGAACAGCGCCATCCCGGCAGCCATCACCGCCATCTGCGTAACGTCGCGGCGCGTGGCGTGCTCGCCCAGCAGCAGCGGCGCGAGCAACAGAATGAACAGGGGGCTCGTGGACTGCAGGAAGATCGCGCTCGCCGCCGTGGTGTGTTTGTTCGCCTGCACATAGAGCAGCGTCGTGGCGGCGTAGGCAAAGCCGACGATCACCGTGCGCCAGCTCCAACCGCGCCGGGCCTCGGGCAGCAGCAGGACAATGGTGATCATGGCGATCGTGGCCCGGCAGGCGGCGAGCTGCCATGCGCCGAAGCCGCAATACTTGATCGCCGCGCCGCCGGTCGAGAAGAGGACCGCGGCGGCAATAATTTTTGATCGGGGACTCATCGCACCTCGCCGGGAGCGAGGAATATAGACTAGCTTGGTGCACCGTCGCACTGGGGCGCAGCGTGGAGGTTCAAATCTTCGGGGTCAAGAAGAGCGCCGCTACTCGCGCCGCCCTGCGCTTCTTCGCCGAACGGCGCATCACCGTTCACTTTGTCGATCTCAACGAGCGCGCGGCCTCGATCGGCGAGCTGCGCCGCTTCGCGCAGAAGTTCGGCATCGCGGCGTTGGTCGACCGCGACGCGAAGCGCTACGCGGAGCTGGGACTCAAGTCGGCGATGTTGAGTGAGGAGCGCTGGCTGGAGAAGCTCAGCCTCGAGCCGCTGCTGCTGCAGATGCCGCTCGTGCGCAATCAGCAGCAGCTCACCATCGGCGCTGCCGCGGAAACCTGGAACGCATGGTACGCCGCTGCGAAGTCCTGATACTGCTCGCATGCGCGGCCTGCGCTACCGGTGGACCTCGGGCACCTCGGGCACCTGGCGTGCGCGCTGACGAATCTCGCTTTATCGATTCGCTGTTCTCGGCTTACTCGGCGCCGTCGGTTCCGGGCGCAAGCGTCATCGTGATCCAGGACGGCAAGGTGGTCGTCCGGCGCGCCTATGGCATGGCCAATCTCGAGCGCGGCGTCGCGGCGACGCCCGAGACCGACTATCGTCTCGCCTCCGTCTCGAAACAGTTCACGGCCATGGCGGCGACGCTGCTCGTGAAGGACGGGAAGCTCCGCTACGATCAGCCGGTCAGCGACATGCTGCCTGAGTTGCCCCGCGCCGCGCGCCCGGTCACCGTGCGCCATCTGTTGAATCACACGTCGGGACTCGTCGATTACGAGGACTTGATCCCCGAAAGTCGCGCCACGCAACTGAACGACCAGGACGTGCTCGCCATGCTGTCGGCCAAGGACTCGGTCTACTTCCCGGCCGGGACGCAGTATCGCTACAGCAACTCAGGCTACGTGCTGCTGGGGTTGATCGTGGCGCGCGTGTCAGGCATGTCGTATCCGGAATTCGTGCGCACTCGGATCTTCAGGCCGTTGGGGATGCGGGCGAGCGTCGCGCATGTAGAAGGAGTGGACACCGTGCCGCGGCGGGCGTTCGGTTACTCGCCGCGGGGCGGCGGATTTACACCGAGCGATCAGAGCCTCACCAGTGCCACACTCGGCGATGGCGGGATCTACACCAACGTGGACGACATGGTGCGCTGGGATCAGGCGCTCTACGCCGGCGGCAACGAAGTCGTCGATACGGCAAGTCTGACACTCGCCACGACGCCGCCGCAGTTGCCGGCCGGCGCGGCGACCGAATACGGCTTTGGCTGGTTCGTGGATCGTTACCGCGGAATCAGACGCTGGCGCCATACCGGCGAAACGAGCGGATTTCGCAATGCGATCCAGCGCTACCCCGATCGGCGCGTCACCATCGTCATCCTGACGAATCGCTCGAGCGGCGAGCCGGAAGCCATCGCCGAGCGAATCGCCGACCGGCTGCTGTTTCGCTAGCGCTCGATCCGGTAGCCGAACGTCCGTACCGTCACGATGTGGCGCGGGTGCGCCGGATCGTGCTCGAGCTTGCGGCGCAGCATGGCCACGTGCGTGTCCACCGTCCGGCTCATCACGTCGTCTGCATAGCCCCAGACTTCGCGCAGCAGCTCGAGCCGGCTCGCCACCCGGCCGCCTCGCTTCATCAGCGCGAGCAGCAGCTGATACTCCTTGGGCCGCAGCTCGGCCGTCCGTCCCGCTCGGCGGACCTGATGGCGGGCGAAATCGACCGTGACGTCCCCGAAGCCGTGCAGCGAGGGATCGGTCGTTCCTTCACGCCGCGCCCAGTCGAGAAAATCCTCCGCGCGCCTGACCGTAGCAATCACGCGCTCGTCGTCGAACGGCTTGAGCAGATAGTCGAACGCCTGAATCTCGAATGCGCGAACCGCGTGCTCTTCGAAGGCCGTAACGAAGACGATGGCGGGAGGACGCTCGCTGCTCGCTGCAGCCGCGACCGCAAAGCCGTCGAGATCGGGCATCTGAATGTCGAGGAAGACGAGATCCGGCGTGCCGCGACGCAGCAGTTCGACCGCGTCGCGGCCATTCGTGCACTCGTCGATCCGCGTGACGCTGCTGATCTGCTGCAGTACGCCTTTGAGCCGCCGGCGCGCCGGCGCCTCGTCGTCAACGATGATCGCGCGCATGGTCATTATACGGAATGTCGATCGTTGCCAGCGCACCGCTCGCGTTGGGCGGCGGCGCGTTCGTCAGCTCGAACCGATGGCTCGGCCCGTACAGCTCGGTGAGGCGGGCGCGCGTGTTGGCGAGCCCAAGTCCTCCAAAGCCGTTGCCATCGCCGTTGCCGTTACCGTTTGGACTCCGCTCGGCGCTGAGACCGGGACCGTTGTCGCGAACAGTCAGGTGCAGGCGGTTGCCCTCTCGGGTCGCGGCAATCTCGACTTCGGCGACGCCGCCGTTGGGAAGCGCGCCGTGGCGGATCGCGTTCTCCACGAGCGGCTGCAGCAACAGTGTAGGGACCGCGGCCGCGGCCGCCCGCGGATCGACGCGGAATGTCACGCGCAGCCGGTCGCCAAAGCGCGCCTCTTGAATCGCCACGTAATGATCCAACAACTCGAGCTCCTCCTCCAGTGTGACGAGCGGGCCGCGCTCGCGGTTAAACGATTGGCGCAGTAGCTCCGAGAGCCGGGTGATCATGCGATTGGCCTGCTTGGGATCCTCCAGCACGAACGCGGAAATCGTGTGCAGCGTGTTGAAGAGAAAGTGCGGCTGAAGCTGGCCGACCAGTGCGTCGAGGCGCGCCTGGACCAGTTGCATTTCGAGCCGCGAGGCGCGCCAGGCATGGTAGAGGCCCGCGATCATGGCGTAGACCAGCACATTGAACGTCCACCAGATCGAGATGCCGTCCCACACGCCCGAGAGAAACGTGTGTGGGGTGCGCCAGAGACCGAGCTCCCATTTCAGTCCGCCCTCGAAACCGGCGCAGGCGACGGCGCTGACTACGGCGACGGGGATGTGCGCCGCGATCAACAGCGCCGGTTTGCGGATCCGGCGCACCGCCCAGGCGGAGAACGCGCACACGGGCGTGGTGAACAGGGCCCACGTCCACCATCCGGTGAACTGCCACGCGAGAATCCAGCCCCACGGGCGTGGCGTGGCGTCGGGCGTGGCCTGGAAGCGCATCTGAATGGAGAAGAGCAGCGCCACCGCGGACCAGGCGCCGAGGACGATGAGTGCACGCTTCATGAACCTCATTGTAGCATCGTACGACACCGCCGCACGACCTGCCCGGCTTACGCGGTCAGAATCGTGTGAATTCACACAGCGGTAACGTGGCGCCTCTACGCGCGCGCGCGCGCCGGCACCAGATTTTCGCCGGGAGGTAAACCCATGCGATACCTGCTGCTTGGCTTCACACTGCTGCTCACCTCGGCGGACCGGACTTCGGAGCGTGACGCGCTGCTCGCCGCCGACCGCGCGCTCTCGGAGCGAACCGCGACACTTGGTTTGCTCTCCGGCTTCGTGCCTGCATTCACCGACGACGCGGCATACCTCTATCCTGGCGCGCCGCTCCTGCGCGGCAGCGAACGGATTCGCGCTTTCCTCCAGAACGACGATTCAATTCTCCAGCAGACCTGGACCCCCGTGTTTGGCGACGTCTCGGCCGATGGCCATCTTGGCTACACCTACGGCTGGACGTCCACATCGGGCGGAGGACAGCGCGGAAAGTATCTCGCATGCTGGAAGCGCACCGGTGATTCGTGGCGACTCGCAGCGTTCGCAGGCACTCGCCCCATCGCCGACTCGACGTCTGCCGCGGCCACAACGCCCAAAGCGGCATCGAGCGCGCAGGTGCGCGGCCGCGCCGATTCGCATGAGCTGATCATGGCGGACTCGGCATTCGCGGCACGCTCCGTCGCGCGCGGGGCGAAGGCGGCGTTCCTTGCGTTCGCCGCCGAGGAGGCGATCGCGCTCGGTGGCGGGTCGCAGATCACGGAGGGACGCGAGGCGATCGGCGCGGGCTTCGACGGTTTTCCGGCAGGGGCGGTGCTGGAGTGGTGGCCGGTCACGGCGCAAATCGCACCGTCCGGTGACCTCGGCTGCACCGTGGGCGAGGCTCGCATCACCAGCCTGAATCACTACAGCAAGTACGTCACGATCTGGCGGCGCCAGACGGACCGATCCTGGAAATTCGTGGCTGACGGGGGAAACGTTCGACCTGCGCCCTAGGCGTTAACTTCACCGTGAGTCTGAACGTCAGTATAGCCACATGCATTTCATCGCCTTATTCGCACTCGCGGTGCAGGTGCCGGCGTCCACGCCCGCGCTCACGCCGCGCGACTCGGCCTTTCATGCGTTGAATCGTCTGGCGTATGGCGCCCGTCCCGGCGAGGCTGACTCGATCGCACGGTTCGGCGTGATGCGTTGGATCGAGCGCCAGCTCGATCCCGGGCACATCGACGACTCCCATCTCGCCGAGCGCGAGCGTGAGTTCAAGATTCTCGATTACAATCGCGCCGATCTCGCCGAGCGTTTCCGCGATGTCCAGCGCGAGCGGCAGCGCCTGCAGCGGGACATGCGGGATTCTTTCCCCCTCTCCGACAGGAGAGGGGGTCAGGGGGTGAGGTCCGCCCCCATGCGCGAGTTCCGCGAGCTCGGTGGTGAGCTCCAGCAGCTCGCGATCGTGCGCGCCGCGATCTCGGAGCGGCAGCTCCGCGAGGTGATGGTCGACGTCTGGACCAATCACTTCAACGTCTTCGTCGGCAAGGGCGCCGATCGCTTTCTGCTGCCGTCCTATATAGAGGAAACAATCCGGCCAA
>QHUB01000037.1 GCA_003221035.1 Gemmatimonadota bacterium | reverse complement strand
CCGTGCTGCTGATCTTCGTCATCCCGACGTTCCAGAACATGTTCGCATCCGTCAACCTGGCGTTGCCCCTCCCGACGCGCATCGTCATCGGCGCGAGCAACCTCCTCAAGAATTTCTGGTGGGCAATCATCGCCGTCGCCGTTTTTCTCGTCTTCGCCGTCAACCGGTACAACAAAACGACGGCGGGCAGGCTGCAGATCGACAAACTGCTGCTGAGCATGCCGGTGCTCGGCGACCTGCTGCGCAAATCTGCGGTCTCACGCTTCACGCGGACCCTGGGCACGCTGATCTCCTCGGGCGTCTCGATCCTCGACGGCCTCGAGATCACGGCTCGCACCGCGGGCAACATGGTCATCCACAACGCCGTCATGGAGTCGCGCGCCTCGATCGCCGGCGGTGAAACGATCGCCGCACCGCTGCAAAAATCGAAAGTGTTTCCACCGATGGTGATCTCGATGATCGCGGTCGGCGAGCAGACCGGCGGTTTGGACGAGATGCTCACCAAGATCGCGGACTTCTACGACGACGAAGTCGACGCCGCCGTCAGCGCGCTGCTCTCGCTGCTCGAGCCCATCATGATCGTCGTGCTCGGCGTGATCGTCGGCGGCATGGTCGTCGCGATGTACCTGCCCATCTTTGATATGGTCAACGCAGTACAGTAAGAAAGACGCCGCAGAGGCCGGGAGGCCGAGGGGCTATGAGGACTGAGCTGGCGGGGAAAACCCTGCACGCTCGCTCCTCATAGCCCTTCAGCCTCTCGGCCTCTCTGCAGCCTCCCTGTAAGCTCGAATCTTGCATTTTGCCAGACCACCCCCAATAATGCCCCCCCATGCGCTGGCTCGGCGTCAAATCTCAGGGGTCGGTCCCGACCGCGTTCGACCTCCTCCGCCTGCAGTACCTGGGCCGGATGTGCTTGGGCGTCGCCATCTACGTCACCGCCGCCCTCAAGGTCCAGGTCGCCGCCCCGCTCGACATCCTCGTCACGTCGTTCATGCTGGTCGCGGCCGCCGCCGTCACGCTCGCGTCGTACTGGCACACGCATGTCCGGCGCCGCATGCCGGGTCCGACGTTCCTCTATCTCCAGGCCCTGTTCGACGTCCTGCTGATCACCGCCGTCGTCCACATGACCGGCGGCGCCGACTCCGACCTCGCCAGCCTCTACGTCATTCTCGTCGCGGTTACCGCGCTGCTCATGCCGCCGGCCAACGCCGGCCTGGTGACGCTGTTCGCTGGGCTCGTCTATTTCGCCGACGTCTTCTGGGGCCATCCCGGCACCGTCAGTGCCGGCGTCTGGATTCAGCTCGCCGTGTTCGTGCTCGTAGCGCTGGTGATCGCCTATGTCGCCAGCCGGGTGAACATCCTGGGCGCCGCACGCGAGGCGCTGGCGGCCGAAGTGCGCCAGGTCCAGCTCGAGGCGGACGACGTGCTGCGCAACATCCGCACCGGCGTGATCACCGTGGACGCCGACGGGCGGCTCCTGTACGCCAACCCGGCCTCTGAAGAAATCCTCGGCTTCAAGGCGCGCGAATGGCTTGGCCGGACTGTAATGCCCGAGTTCGCGCGACTCGCGCCGGAGTTCTGGGCCGCCGTCACCTCTACGGCGCGCCGCGGAGTCCGGCTGATGCGCGTCGAAGCAACGGTGCACCGCGCCGATCACAGCTTTCCAATCGGCGTGACGACGACGACGCTCGACGGGCCTTCCGGCACACGGCCTCGCGTGTCCGCGATCTTCACCGACATCTCCGATTCCAAACGGCTCGAGGAGCTGCATTTGCGCGCCGAGCGTCTCGAGGCGGTCGCAGAGCTTTCGTCGAGCCTGGCGCATGAGATCAAGAATCCGCTTGCCTCGATTCGCAGCTCCGTCGAGCAGCTCGGTCGATCCACGCGCGCGAATCCCGACGAGAAGTTTCTCGCCGGCCTCATCGTACGCGAAAGCGACCGGCTGTCGCGCCTGCTCTCGGAGTTCCTGGACTTCTCGCGCGTGCGCGTCACCGCATGCCGTCCGGTGGATCTGCACGCCGTGGCCGCCGCCGCGATTCGGCTGGTGCGGCAGCATCCCGACTGCGCGGCCGGCGCAACGATCACGCTCGAAGGCGGCCCCACGCCCATGGAAGGCGACGAAGATCTGCTGCACCGTGTGGTGTCCAACCTTGTGCTCAACGCGGTGCAGGCCGCGGGCGCGAAGGCGTCGGTGAACGTGCGCACCGGACTCGCGGCCGCAAACGAGCTGCCCGGTGCCGCGGGTATCGACAATCCGGTCGCCCTGCGCGTGAGCGACAACGGCCCCGGCATCCCGGCCGAATTGCAGCAGCGGCTGTTCGAGCCGTTTGCCACGGCACGCGTGGGTGGCACGGGCCTCGGGCTCGCGATCGTGCAACGCGCCGTCGAAGCGCATCGCGGGCTCGTGTTTGTGGATACGCAGCCGGGGGGAACGACCTTCACCATCTACTTCCCGGCGGCGCGTCGGAAGGAGGAAGCTGCGTAATGGCGAACGCACCATCTATCCTCGTCATCGACGATGAGCAGGGAATCCTCGAGACGCTCCGTATCCTGCTCAAGAACGAGGGTTTCGATATCACGACGGCCCAGGGAGGGAAGGCGGGCCTCGAGCAGTTGAAAAGCTCCGCGCCCGACATCGTGCTGACCGACCTCAAGATGCCGGGCGTGACCGGCATCGAGATCTTGTCCGCGGTCCGCGGACAAGATCCTGAAACGCCCGTGATCCTGATGACGGCGCAGGCGTCGCTCCAGACCGCGATTCAGGCCGTGAACGAAGGCGCCTTCTACTATATACAGAAGCCGTTTTCGAACGACGACATGGTGGCGATCTGCCGCCGCGCCGCCGAGCATCGCCGCCTGCGCGCGGAGAACAAGCAGCTCAAGCAGGAGATCCGCAGGCGCGAAGGGTCCGGCAAGATCAAGCCGCTGGGCAAGTCACGCCTCTTCTCCGATGTCCTGCGCCTGGCCGAACAGGTCGCGCCCACCGAAAGCACCGTCCTCATTCAGGGCGAGTCGGGAACGGGAAAAGAGGTCATCGCGCGCTATCTGCACGAGCTGTCGACGCGAGCCGAAGGTCTGTTCCTGTCGCTCAACTGCGGCGCGCTGCCCGAGAGCCTGCTCGAGTCGGAATTGTTCGGTCACGTGAAGGGGTCGTTCACGGGCGCGGTCCGCGACAAACAGGGACTGTTCGCGGCGGCGCGCGGCGGGACGTTCTTTCTCGACGAAATCGGCGAGATGTCGCCGGCCACGCAAGTCAAACTGCTCCGCGTCCTGCAGGAGCGTGAGGCGATCCCCGTCGGCGGCACCGAAGCGATCCCCGTGGATGTGCGCGTGGTCGCCGCCACGAATCGCGACCTGGAAGACGAGATCAAGCGCGGCCGGTTCCGCACCGATCTCTACTACCGGCTGAACGTGATCAATATCCATCTCCCGCCCCTGCGTGACCGGCGCGAAGACATCCCCATCTTTGTGAAAGAGTTTCTCGTGCACATCGCCGCCGAGCGGGGCGAGGCGTCAAAGTCCCTGTCGCCCGAGGCGGAAGCGGTGATCATGGCGTACGACTGGCCGGGCAACGTCCGCGAGCTGGAAAACGCGCTCGAGCGTGCCGTGACGCTCACCAAAGGCGACTCCATTCCGCGCTCGGCGATTCCCGACAAGATCAGCGAGCACAAGGCCGAGCCGCTGGTTGCCGAGCGACAGCACGCCAATCCTTCGCTCGACGTGATCGAGCAGGCCTACATCACCTGGGTGCTGCAGAGCGAAGGGGGCAACAAGACGCGCGCCGCCGAAGTGCTCGGCATCGACCCTTCGACGCTCTACCGGAAGTTGAGCCGCTACGACGGCAGCGAGAAAAAGACCGATTCCGAAACCGTCCAGCCACCCAGAACCGAGTGATCCGGTTGGCGCGGAGACGCTGGAGCAGCTCGCCGGCGCTGCGCGTTACAACCGCTGGATGTTCGATCGCCTCCGCCGCTGGATCGGACGGCGCGTGCTCGAGATCGGATCGGGCATCGGCAATCTGTCGGCATTTCTGGTCGATCGCGAGCGCCTCGTGCTCACCGACACCCGGGAGGAGTACCTGGCCCGCCTGCGCGCGCGCTTCGCGGGCCGGCGCAACGTTTCGGTTGCGCGACTCAATTTGCCGGACGACCACGGCGCGCTCGCCGGACAGCGCTTCGACACCATCATCTGCCTCAATGTCCTCGAGCACGTTGCGGACGACCGCGGCTCACTCGCCCAAATCCGCGCCATGCTCGCGCCGGGTGGACGGCTCGTGCTGCTGGTGCCCGCGCTGCCGGCGCTCTACGGCTCGATGGATCGCGAGCTCGGCCATCACCGCCGGTACAAGCGTGGCGTGCTGGCCGACTTGCTGCGGGCGACAGGGTTCAACGTCGCGCACACCGAGTACTTCAACCTGGCCGGCGTACCGGGCTGGTGGCTCGCGGGACGCGTGCTCCGCCGGCCGATGATTCCGGCGGGCTCACTCAAGCTGTACGACGTGCTCGTGCCGCTTTTCAGACTCGAGAGGCTGCTCCCCTGGCGCGTCGGTCAGTCGCTCATTGCGATCGGTGAGGCGGCGGCGTGATCCCCGAGCGCCGGTCTCCCAACCTGCTGCTGTCGGTGATCGTGCCGGCCTACAACGAGGCGGCGACGGTCGAATCCGCGCTGCGGCGCGTGCGTCAGGTGGCGCTGCGGCTCGAGATCATCGTCGTGAACGACGCGTCGACCGACGGCACGCGCGAGATCCTGGAGAGGCTGGCCGGTGAAGGGCTGGTGGATCGCGTTATCAGTCACGAGCAGAACCGCGGCAAGGGAGCCGCGATCCGAAGCGGGATCGCGGCTGCCACGGGCGACGTCGTTGTCGTGCAGGATGCCGATCTCGAGTACGATCCGTCGGAGCTGCCGGCGCTGCTGCTCCCGATTCGTGCCCGCCAGGCCGACGCGGTCTACGGCTCCCGGTTCCTGAGCGGCCCGCATCGCGTGCTCTACTTCTGGCACTACATCGGCAACAAGCTGCTGACCTTGCTCTCCAACATGTTCACGAACCTGAATCTCACCGACCTCGAGACCTGCTATAAGGTCGTGCGCGCCGACGTGCTGAAACGCCTGCCGCTCACGTCCAATCGCTTCGGGTTCGAAGTGGAGATCACCGCGCGTCTGGCGCAGGCGCGCGCGCGCATCTGGGAGATTCCGATCTCCTATAGCGGCCGCACCTATGCAGAGGGGAAGAAAATCACCTGGCGCGACGGACTGGCCGCGCTGTTTCACATCGTGCGCTACAATCTGTTCGTCCCCGGCAAACTCGACACTTGGCGCTTACCGGCGAAGTAAAGGCTGGTCTCGCGACCGCGGCCGCCGCACTGGCCGTGGGACTTCTCACGCTCAATCACGCGCTCGTCGGTGTGTTCTATGACGACGGGCTCTATGCCGGACTCGCGACCGCGCTTGCGACGGGTCACGGCTACGTACACCCGAACCTGCCCGGCCTGCCCGGCGCTGTGCACTATCCGCCGCTCTATCCGGCGCTGCTGACGCCTCTGTTCGGCCTGCTGTCGGTGCACGCGGCTGCCATGGCCGGGAAGATTCTGAACGCGATGCTGAATGCCGCCGCGGCAGGCTTGATCTCGTGGCATGTGACAAAGACGGAGCTCTTGGGTCAGGGTATTCCGCGCTGGACTCCGCATGCGCTCGTCTTCGCGGCCGCGATCGCCATACCGGTGCTGGCGACGCAGGGCGTCTTGTTCGCAGAGCCGCTGTTCAGCGTACTGCTGGCGCTAGCGGTGATAGAAGCCGATCGCGGTGATCGTCCCTGGATCGCCGGCGCCGCCGCCGCGTTAGCGCTCCTCACGCGCTCCATCGCCATCGCGCTCGTCGCCGGGATCGCGCTGTTTCTGCTGCTGCGCCGCGCACCGCGCCCTGCCATTGCCAGAGTGGTGATTCCTGGCGCGGTCGCCGCGGTGCTTTGGGGTCTCTGGGTCGCTACGCACGCCCGCCAGATCGATCCGGAGCTCGCACTCGGCTACGGGACGTATTTCGCCCACGTCAGCCAGGCCGGTCTGTCGGCGATCAAGGTGAACCTCCGCGACATGCCGCGCCCCCTCGACGCACTCGCCTTCGGTTGGATCCCCTTTCGCTGGGTCTACAACGTTCTTGCGGCCATCTCCCTCGGCATTGGTTTCTACGGCCTCTGGTTCGTATTGCGTCGATCGGCGATCGGACTGTTCCTCGTTTTCTATGTCATCATCCTCGTAATCTGGCCGCACCCACCCGACCGCTTTCTCTGGGCTGTCCTGCCGTGGCTCGTCCTGGTGTGGGCACTGGGCGCGATCGAGATCGCGCGACGCTGGCGCGTGGCCCGGATTCCCGTCGCATTGCTCGCGGTCATCGCACTGGGAGGCTACGGCTATTACGAATACCGTGGCTTCCGCGGCCACTGGTGGGAGCTTCAGGCCCGGGCGATCTCCGCGAATTTCGCGGAGCTGCTGCCGGTCATCCAGAGCCTCCCCGATTCCGCCGTCGTCGCGACCGATGACGAAGCGCTCGTATGGCTCTATAGCCGCCGGCGCTCGGTTCCGTTTTATCTCGAGCGATATCGCGATCGCGACTTGATCACCCCGACGCCGGCCGAGCAACGCGCGTATCTCGAACGCATGGGGATCACGCATGTGCTGCTCGCCAGCTCGACGTCCCCGTCGGCCATCCAGCTGCGCGCCCTGCTCGGCGCCTATCCGCCCTGGCTCACCGCGGTCTACCGCTGGCCCGACGGCCGCTGGCTGTTCGCCGTGAACCGTGGCCGGTAGTCCTCACCCCCTGACCCCCTCTCCGCTTCGGAGAGGGGGAATGCTGTACATCGTCGTCGCACTCGCGGCGCTGCTCCCCTACATCCCGGCGCTCTGGAACGGGTTCGCGATGGACGACCTCTACATCATCGTCTGGAATCCGCTCGTGCATTCGCTGCACGGTGTCTGGAGCGCGTTCGGCGGACCGTACTGGCCGCCTGATCTCGGCGGGCAGATGTATCGCCCGCTTCCACTCGCCTCGTTCGCACTCGACTGGACGCTCGCGAGCGGTCATCCGATGCTGTTCCACGCGATCAATCTCATCTGGCATGCCGGTGTCTCTCTCACTGTCGCGAAGCTCGCATTGAGTTTCTCCTCTCCCGACGGGAGGGGGGATCAGGGGGTGAGGACTGCACTCGTTGCCGGTCTCATCTTCGCAGTCCACCCCCTCCATGTCGAAGCCGTCGCCAATGTCATCGGACTTGGCGAGCTGATGGCCGCGGCGGCCGTCTGCCTGGCCGTTTACGCCGCCGTGATTCGCCAGAACGTACTCTGGTCCGGGGTGGCACTGCTGCTGGGATTGCTCAGCAAGGAGAACGCGATTGTCGCGCCGGCGCTCATCATCTGGGCCTGGATCGTCGGCCCGCCACTCGTTCCACGGCCGGACCGGCGGCGCATCGCCGCGTTCGCCGCGAGCTGGGTGTTGGTGGCGGGCGCCTTTCTCGTCGTGCGCGGGATCGTGCTGCACCCGTACGAGCGCCTGAATGCGACGGCGCCGATCTTCCTTGGTGAGAACGCGCTGGCCGCCCGCTTTACCGCACTCGCGGCGCTGCGCGACGTCTTCCGCCTGCTCGTCTTCCCGCTGACCCTGCGCGTCGACTATTCGCCCGGCGAGCGCACGATCGTCCACTCCCTGCTCGATGCGCGATTCGCGGTCGGATTCCTGTGTCTGGCGGTTTGGGGCGGCCTGCTCGTCCTCGCGTGGCGTCGCAAACGACCAATCGAGCTCTTTGGGCTTGGATGGATCGCCATCGCCTTCCTGCCGGTGTCGAATCTGCTGTTTTCCACCGGGGTGCTGATTGCCGAGCGCACACTGTATCTGCCGTCGGTGGGCTTCGCCCTCGCGGCCGGGGCAGCGCTCGCGCGTCTGCCCGGCGCTCGCCACCGTATTGTTCTCGCGTTGATTCTCGTGGCGGGGGCCATCCGGACCGCGCTCCGCACGCCGGTCTGGCACGACGATTACGCCGTCACGCAGAGTATTCTGACCGACTCCCCCGATTCCTACCGGGGACCCGCGCGCATGGCGGCGATCTATCAGAGCCACCGGCAGCCCGCCCAGGCGCTGCGCGCGCTGCAGGAAGCGTCGAAGATCTACGATCGGGACCCCACGCTCTTCGTCGCCGCTGCGGACGCCGCGATCACGCTCGGACGTCCGCGACTCGCCGATACCCTCTTGATGCAAGCCGAGCAGATGTGCCATGAGTGCCCGGGGTATCTGCGCACGCAAGCGCTCGCCGCTCGCACGCGCGGCGACGCTGCCGTCGCGGACTCATTGCTTGCGCGCATCCGATGAAGCGCGAGCAGTTGCTGTTGGTCTTCGTCGCCGCCGTCGCCTTATATCTGTCCACTGCGCGCTACGGCTTCGTACAGGACGATCGCGCGATCGTTGTCTCGAATCCCGCGGCGCATTCGGTGCCCGCCGCGCTCGCCGCCTTCAACGATCCGTACTGGCCCCGCGAGACCGGCGCCGGACTGTATCGACCGGTCACGATCCTGAGCTACGCGATCGACTGGACGATCTCCGGCGGCCGTCCGGGATGGCTGCATCTGATGAACGCGTCGTGGCACGGGCTCGCAACGGTCTTGCTCGTGCTCCTGCTCGCTCGCTGGCTTCCACCATTGGGAGCCACAGCGGCGGGAGTCGTCTTCGCCTGGCACCCCGTTCACGTTGAAGCCGTCGCGAGTATCGTTGGACGTGCGGAGCTGCTGGTTGCGGTCGGGATTCTGGGCGCCGTGCTTGCCGCCCGCCGCGGCAAATGGGTCCTTGCCGTGCTCTGCGCGGCGCTCGCGATGTTCAGCAAAGAGCACGGTGTCATCGTAGGTGTCGTGATACTGCTCGACAAGTGGCTCCCGTTCCCCCTCTCCGGAACGGAGAGGGGGACAGGGGGTGAGGACTATCCACGTGCATTCTGGATTGCCCTTGGAATCGTCACCATCGGCTATCTCGTCGCCTGGTTCTCGATCGGTTGGGTTGGCGAAGGCGATGCTGCCGCGGTCTTCTATGGCAGGGGTACGATGGCTCGTCTGGCGATCGCGTTGCCGGCCGCGCTGCGCGCGGGAGTGCTGCTCATCTGGCCGAGCTCGCTGTCATCCGACTACAGCCCGCAAGTGATTCAAGCGCGTTCCACATTTTCGCTGGCCGCAATCGCGGGCCTCTTCGTTGTCATCGCGGTACCGGCCCTCGTGTGGTGGTGCCGGCGGCGCGCGCCCGCAATCGCGTTCTCGGCGGGAATCGCAGCACTCTCGTACTGGCCCGCTTCGAACCTTCTGTTCGCATCCGGTATCGCATTGGCCGAGCGCAATCTCTATCTCGCGGTCGCGCTGCCGGCAGCGTGTGTCGGATGGGCAGCGACGAAAATTCTCGTACGACGCGGTCTGCGTCCTGCCGTGGTCACCGTGACGATTGTCGCGATTGCCGCAGGTTGGCGATCGCTCGCGCGGCTGCCGGCATGGCGCAACAACCAGGCACAGCTCCTCACGCTGCTCACCGAACATCCGGAATCGTATCGTGCGCACGCGTCGGCGGCGGCGGTGCTCGCAGGGCTGCACGACACGACGGGGGCGCGCCGCGAGTATCGCATTGCGGACTCGCTCTACGCGGGGGACCCGTACCTCGACGGCGCATACGCGATCTACCTGATGAGCATCGGCGATACGGCGGCTGCCGTGCCGCTGATCGAGCGGAGACGCAGTGGTGAAGTAGGCGTGCGGATGACGCTGCGCGCAGAATTCCTGCTCGAGCTTGCCCGCCGGCATTTCGCGCAGGCTCGAGCGCTGGCGGATTCGGCGTCGAGGCGGTTTGCAGGGGAGCGAGACTGGTATTTGGCGTACCGCCAATGAGTTATGACATTTTCGCGTCCGGCGTGGCAAGTTGCAAAAAGCCTGAGTTCATTGGGGTTTCTCGTGCGTCGGCGAACACGACGAACATGCCATAACACGTTGTGGTGCGTGTAGTTACATCGAGTTAATCCTTTGGGGGCATGATTCGTGCCCCAGTGGACTCCGGGATAACTGTGGCATTCATGTCTCGGAACCATACAGGGGAGGTTTTCCAGATGAACCGCAAGGGTTTCACTCTGATCGAGCTTCTGATCGTGGTCGTGATCATCGGCATTTTGGCCGCGATCGCGATTCCGAAGTTCGCAAACACGAAGGAGAAGGCGTATCTGGCTTCGATGAAGTCAGACCTGCGTAACCTGATCACCGCCGAAGAGGCGTATTTCGCCGACTCGGTGAAGTACACGAGCAATCTCGGTACCGCGTACAACACGACCAGCGGCGTTGTCGGCCCCACGATTACCGTGACGGCTGACGGTTTCACGGCGACTGTGTCGCACACCACGACCACGAAGACGTGCGCGGTGTACGTGGGTTCGACGGCGCTCGCTCCGGCCAACAAGGAAGGCGAGCCGAAGTGCGCGTAAGGCCTCTGGCCTGACGCTCAGGGCGGCGAGGGAAACAAACCTCGCCGCTCTTTTTTTGTGACGAAGTGTCGTATCGATGGGTCGTACCGCGCAGTTTTTGACCGTGTCCAGTCCTCTGGGAGGAGTGCAGTGAACCGCAAAGGCTTTACCCTGATCGAGCTTCTGATCGTGGTCGTGATCATCGGCATTTTGGCCGCGATCGCGATTCCGAAGTTTGCGAACACGAAGGAGAAGGCATATCTCGCGTCGATGAAGTCGGATCTGCGGAACCTCATCACCGCCGAAGAAGCGTACTTTGCCGATTCCGTGAAGTACACGAGCAACCTCGGCACCGCATACGCGACGACGAGCGGCGTGGTTGGACCGACGATCACCGTGACGGCGGACGGCTTTACCGCGACGGTATCGCACACCACCACGACCAAGACCTGCGCGATTTACGTGGGTTCGACGGCGCTCGCGCCGGCCAACAAAGAAGGCGAGCCGAAGTGCGCGTAGCACGTTGAGATATCAGTCTTTGAGGGCGGCGGGGAAACTCGCCGCTCTTTTTTTGTCGCCGTTCCACTTTGCTGGTGACTTGACTCACAGTGTCCGCCGTGCCCCTGCCCGATCATTCGGTAGCGCCTCAAGTTCTGTCCCGGAGGAAGGGAGGCTGTCGGATGAACCGCAAGGGTTTCACACTCATCGAGCTGCTGATCGTAGTCGTGATCATCGGCATCCTGGCCGCGATCGCGATTCCGAAGTTCGCCAACACGAAAGAGAAGGCATATCTCGCGTCGATGAAGTCGGATCTGCGTAACCTGATAACGGCCGAAGAGGCGTATTTCGCCGACTCGGTCAAGTACACGAGCAACCTCGGCACCGCCTACAACACCACCAGCGGCGTCGTTGGCCCCACCATCACGGTGACGGCTGACGGCTTCACCGCGACGGTATCGCATACCACCACGACCAAGACCTGCGCGATTTACGTGGGCTCGACTGCACTGGCCCCGGCCAACAAGGAAGGCGAGCCGAAGTGCGCGTAGGACGCTAGGGTACCGGTTTTCACAGGCGGCGGGGAAAGAAACCCCCGCCGCTTGCTTTTTTGGTCTTATCTTGGGGCCCTATGAACGGGCCCAAGGCCAAGCCGGCGCTCCGCGTCGAACTGCTGTTTTACCTCACCTTCCTCGTCGCCTTCGCGCTCCTCGTCGGCGTCGGCACGTCGCAGTTCGCCTTGTCGATTGCTCCCGAGCGGGGCGTGGTGCTCGTCGTGCTGTTCGTGGCGATCGAAGTGGCCATCTTCGTGCTGTATGGCCGCTCGCTCGTCACCCGCCTGGTACTCCGCCCGCTCAGCCGGATCATGGCTACTGCCGATTCCGTGGCCGACGGCGACCTGGCCGCGCGCGCCCCTGACGCCGACACCCGCGACTTTGCCAGTCTCGCCGAGCGGCTGAACCGCATGACCGACCGATTGCTCGACGCGCAGAGCCAGCTCGTGCGCTCGGAAAAGCTTGCCAGCATCGGCCGCCTCGCCGCGGGTGTCGCCCACGAAGTCGGCAACCCGCTCGGCGCGGTCGGGACCTACCTGGAAGTGCTGCGCCGCCGCGGTACCGACAAGGAAATCACCGACGGCATGGCCCGCGAGCTCGACCGCCTCGACCGGATCGTCCGCAGCCTGCTCGACTACGCTCGGCCGCACGAGGACCCGCTCGTACCGGTAGATCCCGCACGCATTGTGCGGGGCGCCTTCGAGCTCCTGCGCGCGCAGGGAGCCTTTCGCGCGCTGCACGCTCAAACCGACATCTTCCCGCAGGTCCCCGAAATCAGCGGTCGCGCGCATGTGCTCGAGCAAACGCTCGTGAACCTGCTGCTGAATGCGGTCGATGCCACGCCGCCAGGAGGAACTATCGTGATCGGCGCACGGCGCTGGGCCTATGAGCCCGGGGCGGTCCAAACCCGGCGCGCCGGCGATCCACGCTACTCGATGTTTCCGCGCGTGGTCGAGCGTCGGCCCTCCCGGATCGAGTTCGCCGCGGGGCAGCCCGGCGCATTGATCTTCGTCGCCGACTCGGGATCCGGCGTTGCGCCCGAGGATCGCGAAAAAGTCTTCGAGCCTTTCTTCACGACCAAGGAGCCCGGCCGCGGCACCGGCCTCGGCCTCGCCATCGTCGCGCGGTCGGTGCATGACATGGGCGGCGTCGTGTGGGTCGATGCGGCGCGCGAAGGCGGTGCCGCGTTCAAACTGTTTTTCCCGATTGCGCTGCCCAGATGAAGCGAGTCCTCATCGTCGACGACGAGCCGGGACTGCGGCAAAGCCTGGGTCTTCTGCTCACCGACGCCGGGTATAGCGTAACGGCCGAGCAAGACGGCAAGCGGGCCCTCGAGCGCGCGACCGCCGAGCAATTTGATCTCGTCCTGTGCGACGTGCGCATGCCGGCGATGGACGGCCTCACGTTCCTGCGGAACTACCGGCAGCGCGGCGGCGGCGCGCTCGTCATCGTAATGAGTGCCTACGGCGGTGAGGACGCGGCGATCGCGGCGATGAAAGAAGGGGCCTACGACTATCTCCCCAAACCATTCCGCCCCGATGAAGTGGTGCTGACGCTGCGCAAGGCCGAGGAGCGCGAGCGGCTGCGCCAGGAGGTCGCGGGGTTGAAGGCACAGCTTGCGGCGGGTCCCGGAGAGCGCGGGCTCGTCGTCGCCAGCGCCGCGATGCAACAGGCGTTGGCACTCGTGGCACGAGTCGCCGAGCACAACACCACGGTTCTCATCACGGGTGAGAGCGGGACCGGCAAGGAAGTCATCGCCCGCGCGATCCATCGCGCGAGTCCTCGGGCTGCGCGCGCCTTTGTCGGGATCAATTGCGCCGCGATCCCGGAGAACTTGCTCGAGTCCGAGCTGTTCGGTCACGTCCGCGGCGCCTTCACGGGCGCGACCGCCGACAAGGCGGGCCTCTTCGAACAGGCCAACGGAGGCACGCTGCTCCTCGACGAGATCGGCGAGCTGCCGATTGGTCTGCAAGCCAAGTTGCTCCGCGTGCTCCAGGAGAGCGAAATCCGGCGCGTGGGAGATCAAAAGACTCGTCGCGTCGATGCGCGCGTGCTCGCGGCGACCGCGCGCGAGCTGGAAGCCGAGGTCCGCGCCGGCCGGTTTCGCGAGGACCTGTTCTACCGGATCAACGTCGTGGTCATCACCTTGCCGCCGCTGCGCGAGCGTCACGAGGACATTGCTCCTCTGGCGCGGCATTTCGTGGGGCGGCTCACGCAGCGCTTCGGGCGGCCGCTGTCATTGAGCGACTCCGCGATCGCCTGGCTCGAGCAGCAGGAGTGGCCGGGAAATGTGCGCGAGCTGGAAAACGCAATCGAACGGGCCGCAGTGCTCACCGACCATGAGGTCCTGAGCCCGCCCGATTTTCGAATCGAACCTCTCCCATCTCCGCTCTCCCAAGAATCGGAGGAGATGGGAGAAGGGAGAGGTACGTTGCGGTCGGTCGTGGAGGATGCGGAGCATCGGGCCATTGCGGATGCGTTGAAGGCGACCGGTGGCAACCGGCGCGAGGCCGCCAAGCGCCTCGGCGTTAGCCTCCGCACCCTTTTTTACAAGATCGAGCGCTATGGAATTGAGTAGTGCAAGAATCTGCAGGTGTGCAATGTTCTGCGGTGTGGCTCGACGAGCCTGCTCGGCGTATCTGCTTGACGCACTTGCAGTTACCGTCAGGCATAGATCGTGTACTAGTCAGCCGCCGAACGGAGGACACATGGGTCGCAAAGGCTTCAGCTTGATCGAATTGATGTTCGCGTTCGTCTTGATCGGCGTCATCATGGCTATCGGCTTCCCGCGGCTGCGCAACAGCCTCGAGAAGCAGAACATCCGCAACTCGAAGGCGCTGCTGGGCACGCTGGCTGTGACGGCGCGCAGTACCGCGGTCCAACGCGGCTGCAACGCAACGCTGAACATGACCGCCGACAGCGTGTGGGTGACGGCCTGTGGCGTGAACCCGCCCGTGGCTGCGGTCGCGGTCGGGACCAAGAAGCTGGTCGGTTCCGAGTTCGGCGTGACGTTGGCGCCGAGCGCCGCCTCGGTCGTGTACGACCCCCGCGGCATCCGGACCTCGTTCCAGACCACGTCGATTCGGATTCAGGGAGCGCATTACAGCGACTCCGTCGTCATCAACCAAGTCGGGAAAGTGACCCGCCAATGAACATCAAGAGCAAGAGCGGCTTCACGATCATCGAAGTCATCATCGCGATCATCGTGCTGACGGTCGGTGTGCTCGGCCTCGTCACGACGGCGGCGCTGGTGACACGCATGATCGCGCGCGGGCAGCGCTCGGCCGTGGCGTCGAGCTTCGCGTCGCGCCGGCTCGAGCGGCAGCGCATCGCCGCCTGCATCGCGGCGCAGCGCGTGAACGGCCAGGACACGCTGTATCGCGGCTCCAACTGGGTCGCGGTGAACACCTGGACCTATGCGGACGGCGGCAACCAGAACTACCGGCTGAAGATCGTTACCACGTACAAGACCACTAAGAATCGCGTGCGCCGCGATTCCACGGAGACCACGATCCCATGCAACACCTTCGGATGAGCCGCCGCGGTTTCACGATGGTCGAGCTCCTCATCGCCCTGGTGTTGCTGGGGCTGGTGAGCGCCGCCCTGTACCGGGTCCTGGTCAACAACCAGCGCCTCTACATGGCGCAGACTCAGCGCATCGATCTGTCGCAAAACATCCGCGCGGCAGCCAACATCCTGCCCGCGGAGTTTCGCGAGCTCGATGCGGCCGACGGTGACATCACGGCGATGTCCGCGACCAGCATCTCGATTCGCGCGATGCGCTGGCTCAGCTTCGTATGCGTCGCGCCCTTGCTGGCGGGCGTCAACAACGGGCTGCAGATGACGATCCGGGGCGGCCAGGTCGGGCAGCCGATGTTCTTCGGCGCGCGCGCCATCAACACCGCGACGGACTCGATGCTGATCTACCTCGATGGGGATCAGACGACGCGCACCGATGACTATTACGTCCCCGCACAGCTCACCGCGGCGCCTGCCGCCGTATGTCCGGCCGTTGGAGCGGTCGCTGCACAGCCGGGCACATTGGTCTCCTACAGCGGCAATTTCGTGGCCGGAACGAACGTCCCAAACGCCATTCCGCCGGGTGCCCCGGTGCGCGGGTTCGAGCGCGTGACCTACTCACTGTATAAGCCGGCGGGCGATACGCTCTGGTATATCGGCTTCCAGCCCGGCGGCCAGACGACTCAGCCCCTGATCGGTCCGATTCTCGCGAACGGCCTGACGTTCTCGTACTTCGACGTGAACGGCAATCCGACCGCCGTCCGCGCGCAGGTGGCCCGCATCGACATCACAGTCCGGGCGCGAACGGTGAGTGCCGTCCGCCGCGGTGGACAGGCAGCGGCGGCGGTGATCGTCGACAGCATCACGACGAGCGTAGCGCTGAGGAATAATCGGAGATTCTAAACAGCAGATGGTGGAGGCTCGACGGCGAGCCTCCAGAACACTCCAAGGGAGGCAGTATGCGTCGGATGTTGCGTGATGAGCGAGGCATGGCGCTCGCAGTGGCGATCTTCGCCCTGGTGGTCGTGGGTGCGCTGGTCGCGGGAGCGTTCTTTGCCGGTACTCAGGAACAGCGCGTCGGCGAGAACCAGCGCCGGGTGCAGCAGTCCTTCGGCGTCGCCGAGGCTGGTGCCCAGGAGCGCGTGATGAGCTGGCAGCCCGAGCAGATGAACAAGCGGCTGCCCTATCCGCAGGACTCCGTCGTGATCGGGCCAAACCAGCCCGCGCCCAGCGGCACGGGCAGCTATGGCGGGTACAGCTATAAGCTGGGCTCGAACATCTTCCTGATCGACGTCACCGGCCGTGACCGCGCGAGCGCCGGGGGTGCCATCGCGGGCGGCGGCGGCGCGCGGCAGCGCATCGGCCTGATCACGCGCATCGCGCCCATCGACTTCGGGATCCACGCGTCGCTGACCACGCAGGGTGGCGTGAGCCTGTCCGGTAACGCCGATGTGAATGGCGCCGACCAGGTCCCAACGGGGTGGGCCAGCTGCGATCCCCCGGGGGCGACGCAGCCGGGGATTCGCGACAACGGCAGCAACGTGTCGACGAGCGGGAACGGTTCGGTGCAGGGCAATCCGCCGGTCGTGAATGACCCGACCATCAACAACAACTCGTTCACGACGTTCGGTGGAGCGACCTACGCCCAGTTGGCGGCACGGGCGACCATCACCCTCGGCAGTGGCACCTACAAGACGAACCCGGCGCTCAACGGAGCGGGACAGTGCAACCAGGCCAACCTGTTGAACTGGGGCGACGGGATGAATCCGGCCGCACCGTGTGGCAACTACTTCCCGATTATCCACATCGCCGGCAGCGCCACCTTGAACGGCGATCAGGGCCAGGGCATCCTGTTGGTCGACGGTGACTTGAACGTTCAGGGCTCGTATCAGTTCTTCGGCATCGTCATCATTCAGGGCGACCTGAAGACTTCTGGTGGTGGTTCAACCGACGCGCACTTCTGGGGCGGTGTGATGGCCCAGAACGCCGACCTGTCGGTGCAGAACCTGAGCGGTAAGGCCACGCTGAACTACTCTAGCTGCAGCATCTTGTCGGCTTTGCAGGCCACGAGTCCGATCTCGATGATGCGCCAACGGGGCTGGGTCCAGCTCTACTAAAAGTGGCCTAAGTACCGGCAGTAAAAACAGTTGGTGCTTCAGCCTCAAGTCAATTCGAGGCTTGACAGGATAAGGGGCGGGGCCTATTGTAGTTTGCCCTCGCCCCCTACTTGTCTCTAGACCAAAAGGTGCACAGTGGCTCTTTTTGGCCTGTTTGGTGGCAAAAAAACCTCGGTTGGGCTGGATATCGGCTCCGGCATCATCAAACTCGTGGTCATCGACCACGGGGGTAGTGAGGCCGAGCTGACTAAGGTTGCCACCACCGAGGTGGCCGCCGATGCCATCGTGGAAGGCGAGGTCATGGACCCCGGCCTTGTTTCGGAGGCTATTCGGGGGCTGTTCGAGGCGGCGGGCGTCAAGCGGAAATCGGTCGTCACGGCCGTCGGTGGCCGGGACGTGATCGTCAAGAAGATCCAGATGGACCGGATGAAGGAAGGGGACGCCCGGGAGGTCATCCGCTGGGAAGCCGAGCAGCACGTGCCGTTCGACATGGCCAACGTGGAGCTCGATTTCCAGATCCTCGATCCCGACGCCGAAGGGCTCCAGATGAACGTCTTGCTCGTCGCCGCCAAGCGTGAATTGGTGGAAAGCCGGGTGGGATTGTTAGGCGAGGCCGGACTCGACCCCTCCATCATCGACGTCGACGCCTTCGCTATTCACAACGCGTTCGAGTTGAATCACCCGGACGCCATGCAGGGCGTCGTCGGGCTCGTCAACATCGGTCACGAGGTCACGAATGTGAACATCCTCGAGGACGGCATCCCCGTTCTCACGCGCGACCTCTCGGTCGGCACGCGGCGCTTCCGCGAAGACCTGCAGCGCGAAAAGGGCGTCGCGGCCGACGAAGCCGAAAAAATCATTCAAGGCACGGCGCAACATGCGGACCTGGCCGGCTACGTCAGCGCTCGCGGTGAGGAAATCGCCGTCGGCGTCGAGCGCGCGGCCGCGTTCCTCGCGACAGCATCGCGCTCGGCCGGCGGCCTGTCGCGGGTCTACACCACCGGCGGTGGTGCCCGTATTCCGGGTCTGAACGATGTGCTCGGATCGCGCCTGAAAGTCCCGATCGAGCTGGCCAATCCGGTGCAGCGCCTCCGCGTGAAAGACGACGTGTTCGAAACGGTGCCGGTGGACGAAGTGGCCCCGCTGCTCATGCTGGCCGTGGGTCTCGCGCTGAGGCGCGGCGCATGATTGAGATAAACCTACTCCCAGGAAAGAAGAAGGCGGCCAAAGGCGCCGGCATGTCGCTGTCCATGCCGGACTTCAAGGCCCTCATCGCGCAGGTCAAGGATCCCTGGTTGCTCGCCGCGATTGCGGCCTGGGTGCTGGTGGGTGGCGGCGGAGCGCTGCTGTTCGTCACGGATCGCGCCCGTCTTGCCGCCGCCGAGTCGCGGCTCGATCGAGCGCGCACGGAAGAGCGGCGCTACGCGATCGTCATCGCGCAAAAGCGCCAGGCCGAGAAGGTGCGTGACTCGCTGTTGTACGAGATCACGGTGATTCGCAATATCGATGCCGACCGCTACATCTGGCCGCACGTGCTCGACCAGGCGACCAAGGCGTTGCCGCCGTACACGTGGATCACGAACATGCAGACCGCGTCTGCAATGGCCGCGCCCCAACCGGGCCAGCCCGGTGGGCCAGTCACGGTCGAGCGCGATTCCTCGGGCCGGCCGACGGTGAAGGTCTCGATCAGAGGCCGCACGGTGGACATCCAGGCGTACACGACATTCCTGCGCCAGCTCGCGGCGTCGCCATGGTTCACGGACGTGACGCCGGCGGCCTCGCAGACCGTGATCGAAGCGGACCGGCCGGTCACCGAGTTCTCGGTGACCGTGAGTTACCGCATCGCTGATTCGGTCTACATCCGCACGGTCCCGCTCGTGCAATCGGTGAGGTAGTCCTATGGCAATGGGTTTACCGACCGACCAACGCGGCCAGATCATGGCGCTGCTCGTCCTCGTCGCTCTGGCGGGCGGCTACTTCTTCTGGACGAAGTTGCACACGCCCGACATCGCGCAGATCGCGACCGCGAACCAGCAGTCGGACAGCCTCGAGAAGCGGATCGAGCAGGCGAAGCACGATCTCGCGAGCGGCAGCATCGAGGATTTGCGCCGTCGCGTCGAGGAGTACCAAGGCTCGCTCGAGTTGATGCGCCGCCTGGTGCCCGAGCGGAACGAGGTCCCCACGCTGATCGACGACATCTCGACCAAGGCCAAAGTCCGCGGCATCACCCTCGGCAAGATCCAGCCGCTCACTCCCGAGACCGGCTCGCCGTTCGACACGTACCGCTACCGCCTCGAGGTGTACGGCCACTACGACCAGATCGGGGAATACCTCGCCGATGTCGCGTCGCTGCCGCGCATCGTCGTGCCGCAGGACGTCATGCTTTCCATGGCCACACCGGCGGTGCAGAAGCTGCTCGCCGACACGGCCGGCGCGCTCCTGCTCGCGGAGTTCTCGATCCGCACGTTCGTGAAGGCCCAGGGACCGCCGCCTGCGCCGAAACCAGCGGGAGCGCCTCGTGCGCGTAGCTAGCCTCGCACTGCTCGCCGTTCTGTCCAGCCCGGCCGCTGCGCAGCAGCCGGAGCGTGATACCACGGCGCAGCAGTCCACGACGCTGCTCCGGGAAGTGTTCGCATACGAGGGGGGCGGGCGCGATCCGTTCATGTCGCTGCTCAAGTCGGGCGACGTGCGGCCGCTCATCTCCGATCTGAAGCTGACGACCGTCGTCTATGACGGCCGCTATGCCTCGCGCAGCGTCGCCGTGCTGCGCGACATCACGAATCGCCGCATCTACCGTGTGAAAGCGGGCGACATCGTCGGGCGCCTGAAGGTGACGCAGATCCGGCCCCGGGAAGTCGTATTCACCGTGCAGGAATTCGGTTTCGAGCGTCAGGAGACCCTGTCGCTCGCCAAGCAGGAGGAGATGCCATGAAGGCTCTGTTACTCCTTGCGGTCTTGTTCGCGACTGTCGTTCCCGGGGCCCTTGCCGGGACGGCAGCTCGCGACGGAGAAGTCCGCGCGGTGAGTGTGCTGCCGGCGGCCGGCAAGGTCGAGATCGTCATCGACCTGCAGGGTGCCGCCGTGGTCCAGGATTTCACGCTCGCCAATCCAGCACGGCTCGTCATCGATCTCAAAGGCACGCATCTCACCGCGCCCGTGACGCTGTATGACGGGCAGAATCGCGGCGGGGTCCGCAACATCCGCTACGGGCAGTTCACGCCCGACATCGTCCGCGTCGTGATCGAACTCGATGCCCTGAAGGACTACCAGGTCGAAAAGGCCTCCGGTCAGGTGCTCGTGCGCATCGGTACCGAGCGCACCGCGTTCGCGGCGTGGTCGAGCACGACCGTGCCGACTGCCGCTGTCGCGGCGCGCGCGCAGGCCCGCGAGCGCATGGATGAAGGCGCGGCTCCGATGGAGACGACGGCGGAGCTCGGTCAGGCGGCCAGGATTACGACGCCGACGCCCGCGCAGCCGATGTCGATCGACGAATACCTCGCCCGCCATCGCGCCGACGCCACGCAGGCGCAGGCGCCGCGCATCACCGTGCAGTGGGACAACGCCAGCATCGAGGACGTGATCGCCGGCTTCGCGGCGTTCAGCGGGCGCACGATCATCCTCGGTCGCGACATCAAGGGCAACGTCACCGCCGAGATCAAGAATCAGCCCTGGGATCTCGCGATGTATGCCGTGCTGCAGTCGCAGGGGCTCGCCGTGAAGACGATGCCCGGCGGCATCCTCATGGTGGTCAGCCAGGTCGAGCTCGCGCGTGCCGATTCCACGGTGCCGATCGAGACCCGCCTGGTGCGCATCAATTACGCGAAGGCGACCTCGCTCGTGCCGTCGATCGCCTCGATCCTCACGAAGCGCGGCGCCGCGGTGGCCGATTCGACCAGCAACGCGCTCGTGATCACCGAGGTCAGCTCGCGCATCGACGAGGTCGTGGAATTCGTGAAGGGCCTCGACCAACGCACGCCGCAGGTGTCGATTCAGGCGAAGATCATCTTCGTCGATCGTACCGACGTCGAAGAGCTCGGTGTGAAGTACGACCTCGGCACGACGAACCAGTTCTTCAACAAGCTCGTGCAGCGGCCCGATCCACGGACCGCCAAGCCGGTCGACACCAACCTGGACGGGGTGCCTGACGCGCTCGTGCCGACGGACAACTTCCCCGCGAACCAGAACATCGTGGCGCTGGGCGGCAACTCGCTCTCCGCGCTCGGCAACGCGAGCCAGGAAGTCGTGAATCCGGCGCTCGACCTGATCTTCTCGACCGCGCTCGGCAACTTCGATCTCACCACGTTCGTGCAGGCGCTGCAGCGCGTCGAGCTCGCCGACATCCAGGCCGAGCCGACGATCACGACGCTCGACAACCGCCAGGCCGAAATCCTGGTCGGCGATCGCGTGCCGATCCGCGTGATCGACGTGAGTGCCGCGTCGACGGGCGGCGTGGCCGGACAGAACGTGCCGCGCGCGACGGTCAGCTTCCAACAGACCGGTATCAACCTCCGCGTCACGCCGCACGTCACCGGCACGCGTCAGATCCTGATGGAAGTGCACGCCGAGCGCTCGAACGTCCGGCCGGCGGCGGTGGACATCGGCTACACGTTCCAGACGCAGCAGGCGGACAACCAAATCCTCGTCTCAGACGGCGAAACGGCTGTAATTGGCGGACTTACGGTGACTGAGGTCACGGTAACAAAGTCCGGAATTCCTTTCCTTGTAGATCTGCCGATCCTCGGCAAGCTGTTCGGTTTCACGTCTCAACAGGAAAACCGGCGTGATCTGCTCATTCTGATTACGCCACACATCATCGACGATCTCGTCTCGCCGACCGGGCAGTAAGCCCGGCCGGTTGAGATGGCCGAGAGGGTAGATATGCGGCTGGTCAGACGGAGTTCGGCAGTCCTGTACATCGGCTCGCTCGCGCTCGCGGTCTATGCGTGCGAGACGTCGCGCCGCATTGGCGGCGTGCAGCCCGACACCCAGTCGCCCACGATTACCCTCACGAATGCCGGCGGCGACACGCAGGACATCGCCGGCGGGCTGCGCTTCAACGTACAGGCGAACGACAACCTCGGTCTCAAGACTATCGATCTGACCTTCAGCGGCGGGCTCATCGGCCAGCTCGACACGCTGTTCACGACGGAGGTCAAGACCTACAACGTCGGCCACACGCTGACGTTCTCGGGAGGCTCGGGCGCCGGTGGTCTCATTCAGATCGTCGGTCGCGCGGTGGACGGCAACGGCAACTTCGCCGAAGACACCGTCTTCATCTATCTGCAGAACATTCAGGCGTTGCGCGTGCGGCTGGTGCTGCCCTCGGCGGGGGCGCTCGCATCCACGGGCAAGGGCATTCCGGTCGACATCATCGCCGTGCAGGCGGGCGGAATCGCCAAGATCGGCTATCTCGTCGCGCCCGCGAACGCCGTCACCAATCCCACGGCGCCGCCGACCGACTCGATCGTGTACTCGACGCCGTACGCCGATTCCGTGGAGTACGTCGACACGCTGGTCGTGGTCCCGTCGAGCGGCACGTTCAACATCATCGGCTTCGCCGAGGATTCGGCCGGCCGGCGCGGGTTCTCGAGCGTCGTGACCGTCACGATTCAGTCGGTGGCGACGGACAATACGCCGCCGGTCGTGGCGCACCGCGTCGCCCAGCGCGTCGAGGTGGACGACACCATTCACGTCCGGGCGCAGGATCCGAGCGCGATCTCGTGGATCGGGTTCGAGGTCGACACGAACAACGTGCGCATGAAGTTCGATACCGTGAACGTCGCCGCGGGCAACCTGAGCGATATCACGCGCAACTTCTCGCTGGGATTACAGGGCCTGCAGCCGCTTCCCCACACCATCGTGGTGAAGGGGTATGCGTGCGACGCTGCCGTCGCGCGCAACTGCTCGTTCACCAACAGCACCACGCTGATTCCGAGCGCGCCGGTGCAGTCCGGCGCGACGCGCGGCGCCAAGACCGTCTCTGCGGTGCCGATGGCGCCGCAGGGGCTGATCGACACGATCGTCGTCGTCGCGGGCATCACGCGGCCGCTGCCGTTCGGCGGCCGGATCGCCGACGCGATCTTCAACGGAAACGACTCGAGCCTCTATCTCACGAACCCGACCCTGGGCCGCGTCGAGATCTTCCAGGTTGCGAATACGTCGTTCGTCGCGGCGGGCATTCCGACCGGCGGGCCGGTGCCGTGGGGCATCGCGCTCTGGCCGCGGGATACGCTCGGCAACTACGGCGACACGATCGTCGTGGCGAACTCGGGCGGCGTGGAGCTGTCGATCATCGACGTCCGTCCGGGCGTGCGCCGCCTCGTGTGGCGGCATGACCTGCCGGACTACCTGATCGAGACATACAAGATTCTGCTCTCGCCGCTGCGCGAGCAGATCGTTCTCTACGACGTGTCGGATCGCCCGCAATACGTCGGGACGGTGTGCCGCGTCGTCACCGGCACGCCCAATTGCCATGCCGACTCGGTGTTCGCGATCTACTCGACGACGCCGACCCTGAGCCAGCCGACGCCGTTCGTGGGCAAGGCGACGGTGCGGATGGAGAAGCTGATCAACACCACCGACACCCTGAAGCTGTTCGGCCACCTGTTCTGGGAGCTGGCCGGCGACAGCACGCTGGCCGACGACGGGCGCGACACGCTGCGCATCGAAATCCGGCGCGGCCGGCCGTACAACCAGCAGAAAACGATCCTGACGGCATGCGCCGGCGTGACGGTCGACCTGAAAGCGTTCGGGCTCGGCGATTCGACGTACGTCCGGAACTCGGGCAACTTCACGCATGCCATCGTCGGCGAGGGCGGGAACGTCGCGAGTGCGTTCGCGCGCGTCGTCGGGTACACGACGAAGGCGCGGCTGATTCATGACGTGGCGTTGGGTGCTCCCTGCCCGACGGATCCTGGTTTCGCCGGCTTCACGTCCGACTCCGGCTCGAACGACCTCGATCGCGGCATGACGCCGGCAATCGACGTGAGCGACTTCATCAGCAACACCGGCGTCAGCATCCATTCGGTCGCGACGAATTTCAACGGCGGCACGAACCTGGTCCGCGCCGACTCGATCTACTTCCTCGACGAGGGCATGAAGCTCAAGGGAACGGCTCCCGCACCGCTTGGCGCGTTCGGGATGGACATGAACTTCAATCACAACTTCGTGGCCGGCAGTCCGGGCACGCCCACGTTCGGCGGCGCGGGAAATCCCAACGACCGCATCGCGTTCTCGGCGCGGGCCGACGGCAACATCGACGTCTGGGATACCTTCTTCTTCGGACAAATCGGCACCATCGTGGTGCGCGATCCGATCATCGGACCGCTCCGCGTCGCGCGCAACAAAGCAAACACGCGGCAATGGTTGTTCGGAATAACGGGGGCCGGCCTCGTCATGATCGAGCTGCCCGTGGTGACCAATCCGTTCCCGACCAACCCGATGTGGGGGCCGCCGGTCCCGATCAGATGATGCCGGGCGCCGCAGGGCCCGGGACGTGATACGCCGAGCCCGACCCCCGTCGGGCTCTGCTGTTAATGGGGAGGCGATAGAATACGGCTATGACGTTCCGATTCACGACGGCGGGCGAATCACATGGCCGAGGCCTCGTAGGGATTCTCGAGGGAATCCCGGCGGGCCTTGCCATCTCCGCCGCCGACGTGGACGTCGAGCTGAAGCGCCGTCAGGGCGGCTACGGCCGCGGCGCCCGCATGAAGATCGAGTCCGACAGAATCGAGTGGCTGTCGGGTGTCCGGGCGGGAGAAACACTGGGTTCCCCCATCGCCATGCTGATCTGGAACCGCGACTGGGAGCACTGGCAGGACGTCATGGCGCCCGAGGCCGATGCGATCCCCGATCCGCAAGGGCGGCGCCGCCAGGTGACACGGCCGCGCCCCGGCCACGCCGATCTCGCGGGCTCGCTCAAGTACGACCGCACGGACGCCCGCGACATCCTCGAGCGCGCGAGCGCGCGTGAGACCGTCGCGCGCGTGGCGTGCGGCGCGGTATGCAAGAAGCTGCTGCGCGAATTCAGCATCGAAATAGGGTCGCACGTCGCGGAGCTCGGCGGCGTGGTGGCAGATGTAGGGGCGCTCCTACCCTCCAACGTCAACGAAATTGCCGATCAATCGCCCGTCCGTTGTCTCGACAAGGCGGCGGAGCAGGAGATCATCAGGCGGATCGACGCCGCGAAGGCCGCCGGCGACACCCTCGGCGGCGTGGTCGAAGTCATCGCCCTCGGCGTCCCCGTCGGTCTCGGCTCGCACGTTTCGTGGGAGAGCAAGCTCGACGGCCGGCTGGCGCAGGCCCTGATGTCGATTCCCGCGGTCAAAGGCGTCGAGCTCGGTCTCGGTTTCGAAGCCGCGCGCCGCAAGGGCTCCGAGGTCCACGACGAAATCATGCCCGGTTTCTCGCGCGCCACGAATCGCGCGGGCGGCACCGAAGGCGGGATGACGACGGGCGAGCCGCTCGTCGCGCGCGTCGCGATGAAGCCGATCTCGACGCTGATGTCGCCGCTCAAGACCGTCGATTTGAAGACGGGCAGTCCCGCCCAGGCGCAATCGGAGCGCTCCGATGTGACCGCGGTGCCCGCCATGGGCGTGATCGCTGAAGCGATGCTCGCGATCGTGCTCACCGATGCGCTCCTCGAGAAATTCGGCGGCGACGCGCTCAGCGAGCTGAAACGAAACGTGGACGGCTATCTTGCGCAGGTACGCGCCCGCACACCAAAGGGGGCGGCCTCATGAAAAAGCACATCGTGCTCGTTGGTCTTCCGGGCGCCGGGAAGAGCACCGTCGGCAAGATAGTGGCCGAGCGGCTGCAGACGGGATACGTGGATATCGACAGCATTTTGATTCGCAAAGAGGGCAAGCCGATCGCGCTGATCTTCGCGGAGAAGGGCGAGCCCGCGTTTCGCGATATGGAACGACAGGAAGTGGAGACGGCGCTCGGCCACGAGCCCGCGGTGATCGTGCCCGGAGGCGGATGGGCCGCGCAACCCGGCCAGTTCGACGCCGCCAGATCTCACGGATACTTCGTTTATCTGAAGGCGCGTGCCGAAGTGGCAGCAGGGCGTGCCGAGCCTTCGGGAACCCGGCCCGTGTTGATGGGCGATGATCCGGTAGCGCGCATGCGCGAATTGTATCAGACGCGTGATCCGTATTACGCGAAAGCAGATGCGACGGTGTTGACCGAGGCGAAAAGTGCGGAAAATGTGGCAGCCGAGGTCATAAAGCTTGCGCAAATGAGCGCGGGTTGGTAAAGATGCAACCCGAGTCGGCGGCAAGCCGTCTGGACGTCTTTTGAACAAAGGTTGATCGGTGCCTGATAACGAAGAAGAAGTGAAACCGAAAAAGAAGAGAGCGCCGCGAAAGAAAAAGGTCGCGGACGAATCTCTCCCGACGCCGGAGACTGAAGAGACCGACGCCGCTCCTGTAAAGGGCGGCGCACTCGTCATTGTCGAGTCCCCGACGAAGGCTAAAACGATCGCGAAGTACCTCGGCCGCGGGTACACGGTCAAGGCGACCGTGGGGCACTTGCGCGACCTGCCGAAGCGCGAGCTGGGTGTGGACGTCGACAATAACTTCGCGCCCAAATACGTCACTATTAAGGAAAAGGCGAAGACCCTCGCCGAGATCAAAAAGGCGGCCAAGGCCGCCGACCGGGTGCTGCTCGCGACCGACCCTGACCGGGAAGGCGAAGCCATCGCCTGGCACGTGGCATCCCAGCTGAACGGCAATGGCAATGTCCAGCGCGTGCTGTTCCACGAGATCACCAAAGACGCCGTCTCCGCAGCCCTCGCCAATCCGCTCGCCATCGACCAGCGCAAAGTGGACGCGCAGCAGGCGCGCCGGGTGCTCGACCGGCTGGTGGGCTACAAGGCTTCCCCCGTGCTCTGGAAGAGCATCAAGACGGGTCTGTCGGCGGGACGCGTGCAGACGGTGGCGCTGCGGCTGATCATCGAGCGCGAGGAAGAGATCCGGAAGTTCGTCCCGCAGGAATACTGGACGATCGCGGCCGATCTCGAGAAAGACGGCCAGCCGTTCCAGGCGCGGCTCCAGAAGCTGAGCGGGCACAAGCCCGAGATCAAGAACGAACAGGACGCCAAGGCGATCGTCGCCGAAGTCGAAAAGCTGCCGTTCGTGGTCACCGACGTCGCGACCGGCGAGCGCCGCCGCAAGGCGCCGGCGCCGTTCACCACGAGCACGATGCAGCAGGAAGCCGCGAAGCAGCTGGGCTTCTCGGCGGGGCGCACGATGCGCGCCGCGCAGAAGCTCTACGAAGGCGTTGAGCTGGGCGATCAGGGCTCGGTCGGTCTCATCACCTACATGCGCACCGACTCCGTGCGCGTGTCCGATGCCGCGATCAAGCAGGCGCGCGAGTACATCAACGCGCAGTTCGACAAACGCTACCTGCCCGACGAGCCCAACGAGCACAAGGGTGGCCGCGGCTCCAAGGTGCAGGGCGCGCACGAGGCCATCCGGCCCACCGAAGTCGGGCTCAAGCCTGAAGACATCAAGAAATACCTGGAGCGCGATCTCTTTAAACTCTATCAGCTGATTTGGCGCCGCTTCCTCGCGTCGCAGATGAATCCCGCGGTCTACGAAGCGACCAAGGTCGATTTCGACCTCGCGGACGGGAAATTCCTGTTCCGGGCCACGGGCTCGCGCGTCGTGTTCGACGGCTACCATGCCCTCTACCAGGAAGCGTACGAGGCGGAAGACGCCAAGACGCTGGGGTCGCTCGACCCGATACCGCCGCTCGAAAAGGGCGACCGCGCTACGCTCAAGCAAGTCGTGCCGAGCCAGCACTTTACGGAGCCGCCGCCGCGCTTCAGTGAGGCGAGCCTGGTGAAGGAGCTGGAGCGCCTGGGAATCGGCCGCCCGTCCACGTACGCCGCGATCATCTCCACGCTGCGCACGCGCTGGTACGCCACCGCCAAAGACCGGCGCTTTCATCCCACGCCGCAGGGCGAGACCGTCTGGAAGGTGCTGAAGCGCTCATTCCCTGAGGTCTTCGAGGTCGGGTTCACGGCGCAAATGGAGAACGAGCTCGACAAGATCGAAGAGGGCGACATCGCATGGCAGGACGTGCTCGGCGAATTCTGGAAGCCGTTCAACATCGCGCTGGAAGCCGTGGACGTGAACAAGATCATCCACGAAGTGCACGATCTGACCGGCCTCGACACGGAGAAATGCCCAAAGTGCGGCAGCCCGCTCGAGGTGAAGAGCGGCCGGTTCGGGCCGTACATCGCGTGCGTGCGCTACGCGACCAAGGAGTGCGACTACTCGCGCTCGATCAAAAAAGACAAGGTACCGGATCGTCCGTCCGACGAGATCTGCAAAGAGTGCGGCGCGCCGATGGTGATCAAGACCGGCCGGTTCGGCGAGTTCCTCGCCTGCACGCGCTATCCCAAGTGCAAGTACACCCAGCCCGTGCCTCTAGGGATCAAGTGCCCCAAGTGCGGCACCGGCGATCTCGCCGAGCGCCGGACCAAGCGCGGCCGGACGTTCTACGGTTGCTTGCGCTATCCCGATTGCGATTATTCGACCTGGAATAAGCCAGTGCTGGTAGAGTGCCCGAACTGTCATTTCCTCGGAATGGAAGAGATCAAGTCGAAGACGACGGGAGAGACCACACGCAAGTGCCTGAAGTGCGGACACACAATGGTCCTGGAGGAGTCTACTCCGGAAACCGAAGAGGTGACGACGTAGGGGCGCAGCGTGCTGCGCCCCCGCCCCCGCTCGTCCCGGTGATCGGTGGCGGCCTGGCCGGCTGCGAAGCCGCGTGGGCCCTGGCAGAGCGTGGAGTGAAGGTGGTCCTCCACGAGATGCGCCCGGTGAAAATGACCCCCGCGCATCAGACGGAGCGACTCGCCGAGCTGGTCTGCAGCAACACCTTCAAATCGGTCGAACCCACGCACGCGCACGGTCTGCTCAAGTCCGAGATGCGCATGCTCGGCAGCATCGTGTTGCAGGCCGCGGACGAAGCGCGCATTCCGGGCGGCAGCGCGCTCGCGGTGGATCGCATCGTGTTTGCGACGCGCGTACAGGAGCGCGTGCTCGGTCACGCGAACATCACGCTCGTGCGCGGTGAGGTGACGGAGCTGCCATCGCCCGGCATCGTCGCGACGGGCCCACTCACATCCGATGCGCTCGCTGCCGCGATCGCCAGCCGTCTATCCGTCGAATCACTGGCATTTTTCGACGCGATCGCTCCTGTCGTCTCGGGCGATTCGCTGGATTACAGCCGGCTGTTCAAGCTCTCGCGCTACGGCAAGGGCGGGGGCGACGACTACTGGAACGCGCCGTTCACCAAAGGGGAATACGATGCCTTCGTCGCCGCGCTGCTCGACGGCGAACAGTACGTGCCCGGGCACGAGTGGGACAAAGTCCCCTACTTCGAGGGATGCCTGCCCGTCGAAGAGATGGCGGGGCGGGGGCCGGAGACGCTGCGCTTCGGGCCAATGAAGCCGGTCGGGCTCGTGGATCCGAAGACGGGTCGCGAGCCGTATGCAGTCGTGCAGCTGCGCCAGGAAGATCGCGCGGCGCAGATGTGGAATCTGGTCGGCTTCCAGACTCGCCTGAAGACTGGCGCGCAGCAGAGCGTATTCCGGATGATTCCCGGTTTGGAAAACGCCGAGTTCCTGAGGTTCGGAAGTATCCACCGGAATACGTATCTCAATGCGCCTGCGGCGTTGACTCACCATCTATCCGCCAAAGACGATCCGCTCCTCCTATTCGCGGGCCAGCTCACCGGCGTCGAGGGCTACACCGAATCGGCGGCGACGGGAATGATGGCCGGCATCAACCTCGCGCGCATGCTCGGGGGAGAAGAACCGATTCTTCCGCCTCCGACCACGATGCTCGGCGCATTATATCGCTACCTCCGGGAGACCGAGCCCAAACGCTTCCAGCCGATGAACGCGAACTTCGGACTGATGGAGCCGCTGGAGAACGGGCCGAAGGACAAGTTCAAGAAAAAGGAAGTGTTGGCCGAGCGCGCGCTGGCGAGCATGCGGGAGTTTGTGGGGTCAATCGGCATCCGAGTGATTGCGTGAACGAGATTGCCGAGTTCGTCACCTTCCTCGAAAAAGAGCGCAACGACTCGCCGCACACCGTCAAAGCCTACGCCCGCGATCTCGAAGCCTTCGCCGCGTTCTGCCGCGACTACTACGGCGGTCCCTGGACCTGGGCAGGCGTAGACCGGCTGGCGGTGCGCGGGTTTCTCGCCGCCGAGGAGCGGCGCGGGCTTGCCAGGCGCTCGATGGCGCGCGCGCTGTCGGCGCTGCGCACGTTCTACCGTTTCCTGAACACAACGAAGGGGCTCGAGGTTAATCCCGCGCGCTCGGCGCGAACACCCAGGCTGGGTCGCACGTTACCGAGCTACTTGAGCCGAGCCGAAGTCGAGCTGCTGTTCGCCGACGCGGAAGCGCGCGCAGCGGCCGGCGGTTTCCGTGAAACGCGCGACCTCGCGATGCTCGAGCTGTTCTACTCGACCGGAATGCGACTCTCAGAGCTCGTGGGACTCAACGACCCCGATGTAGATCTCGTGTCGGATCAAGTGAAAGTGCGCGGCAAAGGCAAGAAAGAGCGCATCGTTCCCGTTGGCTCACACGCGACCGCGGCGCTCAGAAAGTATCTCTCGTATCGCGACCGGTTGTTCACAGGCGCTCGGCCCGTGTTCGTCAACCAGCACGGCAAGCGGCTGACGCCCCGCGGCGTGCAGCTGGCGATGAAGCGTCTGTTCGCGGGGCTCGCGCGGGGCAAGAACTTGCACGTCCATGCGTTACGGCATTCCTTCGCGACGCACTTGCTGGACGCGGGCGCCGACCTGCGCTCGGTGCAGGAATTGCTCGGTCACGCGTCGCTGGGTACTACCCAGGTGTATACTCATACGTCGGTCGAACGACTAAAAAAGGTCTACCACCAGGCGCATCCAAGGGCCTAGGAGTCTGGAGCTTGGAGTCAGGGCTGAAACGCATACATAGCACCACAATCCTCAGCGTCCGGCGCGACGGGAAGGTCGCGATCGGCGGCGACGGGCAAGTCACGGTCGGCGA
Source organism: Gemmatimonadota bacterium (assembly GCA_003221035.1). Lineage (GTDB taxonomy): Bacteria > Gemmatimonadota > Gemmatimonadetes > Gemmatimonadales > GWC2-71-9 > 20CM-2-65-7. The sequence continues at coordinate 17,300 of QHUB01000037.1, read as the reverse complement.
GACGGTGATGAAAGCCAACGCCAACAAGGTCCGGACGCTGAAGGGCGGGAAAATCCTCGCCGGCTTTGCCGGAGCGGCGGCGGACGCGTTCACGCTGTTCGACAAGTTCGAGGAGAAGCTCGAGCGCTATCCCACGAACCTCCCGCGCGCCGCCGTCGAGCTGGCGAAAGACTGGCGATCCGACCGGGTGCTGCGCCGGCTCGAAGCGCTGCTCGTCGTCGCCGACAAGGAGCATGGCTACGTGATCAGCGGGTCGGGTGAGCTGATCGAGCCGGACGACGGGATTCTGGCGATCGGGTCGGGCGGGACGTACGCGCTCGCCGCGGCGCGGGCGCTGCTCGAGTCCACCAAATTCGAGCCCGCGGAGATCGTCCGGAAAGGGCTGGAGATCGCCGCCGACATTTGCGTCTATACGAACACACACATCACGGTGCTCGAGTTATAGATATGGCCAAGACCGATACACCCCTACCGCCGCCTACCGCCCCCATACCGCCGGCCTCTGAAGACCAGATGCCATGGCTCGAGGAGATGCCTCCGAAGAAGATCGTGGCCGAGCTCGACCGCTACATCGTGGGACAGGAAGCGGCGAAAAAGGCCGTCGCCATCGCGGTGCGGAACCGCTGGCGCCGCTCGCAGGCGCCCGAAGAGATCCGGGACGAGATCATGCCGAACAACATCATCATGATCGGTCCCACCGGCGTCGGCAAAACCGAGATCGCGCGCCGGCTCGCTCGGCTCGCCGGGGCGCCGTTCCTCAAGGTCGAAGCGTCGAAGTTCACCGAAGTCGGCTACGTCGGCCGCGACGTCGAGTCGATGGTGCGGGAGCTGGTGGACGTCTCGATCAACATGGTCCGCTCGGAGCGTGAGGACGACGTCTATCCAACCGCCGAGCAGCGGGCAGAAGAACGTTTGCTCGACCTCCTGTTGCCGCCGTTGCCTTCGCCGCCCTCCTCCGCCGGTCCGACAGCAGGCGCCGGGAGCGGGGAGCAGGGCGCCGCGCAACGGCCGCTCTTTGTGGTTTCTTCGAAGGGCGATGTACAGCCAAAAGTCCCGGAAGCGGAAACAGAACAGCAGGAACGCCGCCGCCGCACGCGCGAGAAGCTGCGCCAGCAGCTCAAGGACGGGCAGCTCGAGGAGCGCGACGTCGAGATCGAGGTTCAGCAGCAGAGCTTCCCGATGCTCGAGATGATGCAGCCGCCGCAGGGGATGGAGGGGACGGACATCAACTTCGGCGAGATGATTCAGGACCTGATCCCCAAGAAGAAGAAGCGCCGCACCGTCCATCTGCACGAGGCGCGCCGCATCCTGGTCGACGAAGAGCTGAAGAAGCTTGTGGACATGGACGACGTCGTGAACGAGGCGCTCGATCGCGTCGAGAACCACGGCGTCATCTTCATCGACGAGATCGACAAGATCACGGGCTCGCGCGGCCAGACGACGGGGCCGGACGTCTCGCGCGAGGGCGTGCAGCGCGATCTCTTGCCGATCGTCGAAGGCTCGACGGTGCAGACGCGCTACGGCTACGTGCGCACCGACCACATCCTGTTCATCGCCGCCGGCGCATTTCACATCGCGAAGCCGAGCGACCTGATCCCGGAGCTCCAGGGCCGGTTCCCGATTCGGGTGGAGCTCGGCTCACTGAGCGAAGCCGATTTCGTCCGCATCATGACGGAGCCCGAGAACGCGCTGACGAAGCAGTACGCGGCGCTGGTCGCGGCCGAGGGCGCGAAGCTCGAGTTCACGGCCGACGGGGTGAAGGAGATCGCGCGCATCGCAGCGAAGGTGAACGAGCGCATGGAGAACATCGGCGCCCGGCGGCTGCACACGGTGATGACGACACTGCTGGAAGAAGTGATGTTCGAGCTCCCCGACTATCCCTTGAAGCACATCGTGTTCGACGGGCCGGCGGTGCGGGAGCGGCTGATGCGGATCGTCGAGGACGAGGACCTGAGGAAATACATCCTATGACGCGACACACTTCGGTCGCGGTGCTGGGGATGTTGTTCGTCGCATGCGGCCACAGCAAACCTCAAAACCCGCAGCCGAGCGCGGCGATACCGACGCCACCCTCCGCCACGGTCCAGGGCGCGAAGCCCGGCGAGCCGGCGCCGCGGAGCCTCGATCAAATGCTGACCGGCAAGCTTTCCGGCGTGATCGTCAGTCCGGGACCCGCCGGCGGCATCGTGGTTCGTATGATGGGTCCGACGTCGAACATGGCCGAGCAGGGTCCGCTGTACGTCGTCGACGGCACGCCCGTCGAGACCGCCGCCGGCGGGGCATTGCCGTGGATCAATCCGGCGGACATCGAGTCGATCACGGCCCTCAAGAATCCCGCCGACCTCGCGCTGTATGGCCTGCGCGGCGCCAACGGGGTGATCGTCATCAAGACTAAAAAGGGTCACTAGTTTGGCGCGCGGCGTGCCTGTTACGGGCACGCCGTTTTGCTTTCCGGGTACCACATGGCCTCAGGGGAGCAATACCACGGAGGCTGCATGCGGAAGTTGCCCGGCTTTCTCGTCGTTGCTGTTGCTGCCGTTGCCTGCTCCGATTCCTTTAAGCCCACGACCGAAACCATCGGCGGCGTCTATGAGCTTCAGACGCTCACCACCGACAGTGCCGGCGTGCACCGGGATCTGGTTGCCGCGGGAGCGTCGCTCGAGCTGATGCTCGCCCCCGGCGGACAGGTCATCGGTGAACTCTGGTTGCCGGTCGATACACTCATGGCCTTCGCCGACATGCTCGGCACTTGGACGCTGTCGGGGAAAACCGTTCATTTCACCCAGAACGTGGACACCTTCGTTCGCGACATGGACTGGATCGCATCCGAAAGCGGCCTCTCCGCCGACAAGACCTTCGGCAGTGTGAGAGTACGAGCCACCCTGAAGAGGTGACCGTCCTATAAGACTTGTCCCAGCCCCGACCCCCGGGTAAAATCCGCCTGTCATCGTAGCCTGTCATTTTGACCGATGACGCCCAGTTCCCCTCTTCCAAAGGAGAGGGGGTCAGGGGGTGAGGACAACGGGAGCGGTCAGGGGGTGAGGACTTGCCGAAGCGCGACTTCCTCCAAATCACCGACTTCAGCCGTACGGAGATCGAGCAGCTCTTCGACCTCTCCAAACGGATGAAGGCCAAGCAGTACCGGGAGACCCCCCTCTCCGGGAAAACCCTGGCCATGATCTTCGCCAAGTCGTCCACCCGGACCCGCGTCTCCTTTGAGGTCGGCGCCTACCAGCTCGGCGGCCAGGCCCTCTTCCTCTCCAGCAAGGACATCCAGATCGGCCGCGGCGAGCCGATCCCCGATACCGCCCGCGTGCTCTCGCGCTACGTGGACGGCATCATGATCCGCACCTACGACCACGCCGAGGTCGAGGAGCTGGCCCGGTTCGCCACGATTCCGGTGATCAACGGGCTCACCGACCTCACCCACCCCTGCCAGGTCCTCGCCGACCTCTTCACGGTCCAAGAGCACCTCGGCGGCTGGGAAGGGAAGCGCATCGCGTGGGTCGGCGACGGCAACAACATGGCCAACGCCTGGCTCGAGGCCGCGAGGGTCCTGGGCTTCGAGCTGCGGCTCGCGTGTCCCGAGGGGTTCGAGCCCAACATTTCCAAGTATGAAGACGCCAAGAAGCGCGGATGCGTGATGGTAACGGAGGTTCCGGAAGAAGCGGTGGAAGGGGCGCACGTGATCAACACCGACGTCTGGGCCTCGATGGGACAGGAAGGCGAGGCTGAGGCGCGGCGCAACGCGTTCAAGGGCTATACCGTGGACGCGGAGTTGATGAAGCTCGCGGATCCGACAGCTATTTTCCTGCACTGCCTGCCCGCGCACCGCGGCGAGGAAGTCACGGCGGATGTCATCGACGGGCGCCAGTCGCGCGTGTGGGACGAGGCCGAGAACCGGCTCCACGTTCAAAAGGCGCTGCTCGCCACTCTCATGTCATGACCCAGTCCCCAGTCCCCAGTCCCGAGCCTCTGAAGCGTACTCCGCTCCACGACGTCCACGTCGCGCTCGGCGCCAGGATGGTGCCGTTCGCCGGGTTCGAGATGCCCGTCAGCTACCCGAGCGGCATCTCGAGCGAGCACCGCGCCGTGCGCGAAGACGTCGGCGTGTTCGACGTCTCGCACATGGGCGAATTCGAGATCACGGGCTCCGACCGCAACGCCTTCGTCCAGCGTGTGACGTGCAATGATGTCGGGGCGCTCAAACCCGGCCAGGCCCAGTACTCCGGCATCCTCACCAAAGCAGGCACGTTCGTCGACGACTGCCTCGTCTATCGCTTCGAAGACAAGCTGATGATGGTCGTGAACGCGTCGAACATTCAGACGGACTGGGATCACATCCTGGATCAAAAAGGCGGCGCCGACGTGCGGCTGCGCGACATCTCGGACGAGACCGCGCTGCTCGCGGTGCAGGGCCCCAAGGCCGAGGGGCTCATCGGCCAGCTCACGAGCCTGGGGCTGGCCATGATCCCGTACTATCACTTTGCGCAAGGCAAGGTCGCAGGCGCGCAGTGCTTCGTGTCGCGCACCGGCTACACGGGCGAAGACGGCTTCGAGCTGTACTGCCGCGCCGGCGACGCCGAAAAGCTCTGGCACGCGCTGGTCGGTGCGGGACGCGCGGAGCCCGCCGGACTCGGCGCGCGCGACACGCTGCGCCTCGAGGCCGGGCTGCCGCTCTACGGCAACGACATCGACGACACGTCGACGCCGTACGAGGCGGGACTTGCCTTCATCGTGAAGCTCGACAAGGGCGCGCCGTTCACGGGACTCGAGGCGCTGAAGAAGCAAAAACTCGAAGGCGTGAGGCGCCGGCTCGTCGGGTTCAAGGTGAGTGAGCCCAAGGCTGTCGCGCGCCACGGCTATCCCGTGTTTCTCGACGGCAAGCAGGTGGACGTCGTGCGCAGCGGCACGGTGACGCCGACCGTAAACGCCGCGATTGGTACGACCTATCTGCCCAAGGATCGCGCGCAATCGGGCACGAAGATTGAGATCGACATCCGGGGTAAGAAGGTGGCGGCTGAGGTGGTGAAGATGCCCTTTGTGCCGCACCGGACGAAGAAATGACAGCGGCGGCGAGGGGCGGCGAAGGGGCGGCGAAGGGCGGCAACATCCGCATCGGGATTCTCACGATTTCGGATCTCGGTGCCGTAGGACAGCGAGCGGACACGTCCGGCGACGCGATTCTCGATTGGGCGAGCGAGCGCGGCTACGACGTCGTCGTGCGCAGCGTCGTCGCGGACGAAACCGACCGCATCGCCGGCAAGCTCGCGCGCTGGGCGGACTCGAACGAAGTGGACGTCGTGCTCACCACCGGCGGCACCGGTCTCACTGCGCGCGACGTGACTCCGGAAGCCACTGCCGCGATCCTCGAGCGCGAAGCCGAAGGGATCGCGGAGGCCATCCGCGCGGCCTCGGGACCTGGATTTCCCCGCGCATGGTTGTCGCGGGGCAAAGCGGGCACTCGCGGAAAGACGCTGATTGTCAACCTGCCGGGATCGACAAACGGAGTGAAAGAGGGATTGACGGTGCTTGACAAGTTCCTGGACCATGCAGTGGACCTGATCTCCGGGACGAACACCACGCACGACGCACGACGCACGACGCACGCTCATGGCTGACCGCGTCCTCATCACCACCGACGATCTCGAGCAAGCCGTCCGGGTCAACGCGGCTCTCGAGCAAGCGGGCTACGATACGGCGACGGTGTCGTCCCTGGATGATGTGCGGAGTGCGGTGCGCGGCAAAGAGCCGGCCGCCATCATCCTCACCGGCGGCCTGCACGAGTCCACCGCGCAGCGGCTGCTTGCCGCCGCCCGCGAGCACGCCGTTTCAACGTTGGGCCTCGTCGAATCCACCGACGACGATCCCAGCCAGATCGGCCGCGAATTGGGGCTCACCGGCTGGCTCGTGAAGCCGGTCGATCCGAGCGAAGTCGTCCTCACGCTGCGGCGGTTGATCGATCGCCGGCGCTTGCAACTGCGGACCGGGATTCTCGGCGAATCGGCCCCGATCCAGGAAGTGCTCGTGAAGATCGAGCAGATCGCGCCCGTGTCGTCCACGGTGCTGGTGCAGGGTGAGTCGGGCACCGGGAAAGAGCTGGTGGCGCGGGCGATTCACGATCTCTCGCCGCGGCGGGGCAAAGCGTTCATCGCGGTCAACTGTGCCGCGATCACCGAGACGCTGCTCGAGAGCGAGCTGTTCGGGCACGAGAAGGGCGCGTTCACCGGCGCCGCCGAGCGGCGGCTGGGACGGTTCGAGCTGGCGAACAGCGGCACGATCTTCCTCGATGAAGTCAGCGAAATGGCGCCCGCGACGCAGGTCAAGCTGCTGCGCGTGCTCGAGGACAAGACTTTTTTCCGGGTCGGCGGCACGCAGGCCATTCAGGTGGACGTCCGGGTGATCGCTGCGACCAACAAGTCGCTGAAAGAGGCGGTGGACCTCGGCGCGTTCCGGGACGATCTGTTCTACCGGCTGAACGTGCTCTCGATCTATCTGCCGCCGCTGCGCGAGCGGCGCAGCGACATCCCGCTGCTGGTGCGGACGTTCATCGCGGAATTCTCCGCCGCGCACAATCGCACGTTCAAGGGCATCACGACGGAAGCGCTGCAGATCCTCGACGATGCCGACTGGCCCGGCAACGTGCGCCAGCTGCGCAACCTGATCGAGTCCATGGTGGTGCTCGCGCCCGCGGGGGAGATCCGCGCGCAGGACATCCCGCAGGAGATCCGGGAGCGGTCGCGGATCCTTCCGGTGCGAGTCCCTCGTGTGGAGTCAGGAGCCGGGAGTCAGGAGCTGGAGTTCATCTTCCGCACATTGGTTGAATTGAAAATGCAGATAGAAGCGTTACGGCGTCGGATCGAAGAGCGTCCTTCAGAACGCGTCGAAGTGATCGAAGTTGGAGGCCACGCGTCCCCGACTCCCGGCTCCCGGCTCCTGGATCCTCTCGATTCCACAGGGCCCGAAAAGCCCGTCGTCTACCAGCCAGGCATGTCCATGGCCGACGTCGAGAAGGCCGCGATCGATGCCGCGCTCCGCGAGACCCACGGCAACCGAAGAAAAGCCGCTGAGAATCTGGGGATCGGCGAGCGGACGCTCTACCGCAAGCTCAAGGAGTACGCGATCGATTAGGGTCTCGCGCAATTTCCCCGCCTTTCCAACATGACCAGATATGACTATCTTATGGTCATGACAACAGTCAAGATTGCGGAATTGAAGAGTCGTCTGAGCGCCTACTTGCGCCGCGTGCGACGTGGGCAGACGATCACGGTGCTGGACCGCGACACTCCGATCGCCCGGCTCGAGCCGATTACCGGCGGAGCGTCGCGTCTGGCAGTGCGAGAGCCGAGTGCCGGAGCGCGGCGTCCGGGGGACGTTCGGATGCCGGCGCCACTGCGGCTCAAGCGCGACGTACTGGAGCAGCTTGCCGCAGAGCGTGGGGAGCGGTGATCGCGTACGTGGAGTCGTCGGTCATTCTTCGGCTCGTTTTAGGCCAACCGGGACGGCTCGGCGAGTGGAGCGCCCTCGACCGCGCCGCGACCAGCGCGCTGTCCGAGGTCGAGTGTCTGCGTACGATCGACCGTGTCCGTCTCGCGGAGCGGCTGAGCGAGGACGAGGTCGGAGAGCGGCGCGCTGCCGTGTATGACGTGCTGAATACGCTGGCCATCGTCGAGGTCACTCGGCCGATTCTCGGGCGGGCGGCACAGCCGCTCCCGCTCACACTTGGAACTCTCGATGCGGTGCATTTGGCGAGCGCGCTGGCCTGGCGGGAACACGTCGGCGACGACGCCGTGCTCGCAACACACGACGTCCGGCTCGGCGCCGCAGCGCGGGCCCTGGGACTGAGCACAATCGGTTTGACTCGTGGGTGAGACAGCGAGAGTCGGGCGATTCCTAAGTAGCAAACACCGCAGCCGACAGACCGGGTTGGGATTGGCCTCTGCTTTACGATTGGGATCAACCTGCCGGAGGCGTCGTTCGTGGCGGCGGTAGCGTTGTCACGAACTTGACATACCCCAAGTTCCTTTGCATCCCCGCACCGTGGCTTCTACGGCGTCGCTCATTAGGGCGACTCGCACGGTCGTTTTCATTCCGATGAATGAGCTCGTGAGCGATGGCCGGTTCCTGCGATCGGTGACGTCAGTAAGCCGCCCGGTGCAAGAAATCGTCTATGCGGGGTGGCAAGCAAGAACGGGGAGGATATTGCAGGGACGTTTTCAGTTGAGCACACAAAGTGCCCCTCTTAGTCCGAGAGCCGTTTACCATGGATGGGTCACAATCGAGGGTCGACCCGCTATTCCGGTGAGGGGGTCGCCGAATGGTACTTGGCAGATCTGGTTGATTTTCATTATTTCCCGTACGCGTTCTGGCCTCGCTTTGCGAGATGAGGAGGATTCCCTGAGAATTACGCATCTCTCACTTCTCGCGATTTGCGCGGGTGCGCTCTCCGGAACGTCGCGGTCGGGCTGCGTCGATAGGGAAGGGCGGCACTCACCTTTCACCGACGACCCGCAGCAGGCCGCCCAGGTTGCGCTGCTGGTTTTGCGCGCAACCACCAAAGGCGCGATGTCGACGAGCAACTACGCAATCCTCCCTTCGGCAGAGCCACGTACACTCGACGCGGCATCGGGCTTGCTCGCGACAATGACAAAGCCCGTTGCGTGTTCGGGTGAGGCGCGCAGCGAGACTCTTGTGGTTACCTGTCAGATACTGGATGAAAGAGAGGCCGCAGAGCACGCGCGCGGCGCCGCCCTTTCCATAGCCGGTCTTGCGAGAGATGCGCGTCAGGGGTGCTCTGACCCCTTCGATGAAGCCAAGGCCGTCCTAACGTGGCAGGGCGGTCAGCGGACTGTGCTCATTCGCTCCGTCAGTGAGTGGCTGCGCGACTACAACATGTTCTTCTCCCTAGGGACCGAGTCGGTTGAGCCGCCCAAAGGTATTTGCCTGATTCTCCTGGTTCGGCCACCCGCCACCATGAAGATCAAGAACGAAGCGAATACCCATCGGTCTTAGAGTTGGATCACGACGCCGCACTCCGCGAGACGCACGGCAACCGCCGCAAGGCCGCCGAGACGCTCGGGATCGGCGAGCGGACGCTCTATCGCAAACTCAAGGAATACGCGATCGACTAGTTGGATCGCAGCTACCGTTGATCGTGCGTTGAGTGTCCCTTGCTACAATCATGACCGTGATTGACCCTCGCCGAGCCGTCATGCTCGTGGGTGAGACAGCGAGAGAATTTGGAATCCTTGTGCTCGTCTTCGCGCCATTGGACACGCTTTTTCAGAGCAGCGGTCCGCGGGGGGCGATCGTCGGCTTTCTGGTCGCGATGGCATTGATTTTCATTGTAGTCGGGATCATCCTTGAAGCGTGGAAACAGCGGATGTGAGGTTTCTTATCTCTTGGGTGCCTTCGCTGGTCGCAATGACATTGCTCGTTGCGGCTGGGTTCGTCTTGATCATTCTGGAGCAGCGCCGCCGCCGCCGGTCGCGTGATTCCTAAGCAGGAAACACCGCACAAAACATCCTATCGCCAACTCCCCCACCACGCGATAGATTAGCGCCGCCCTGAACCACGGCCCTGGATCCTAGCTCCAGGTTCTCCAGCGCCCAGCTCGGAGCCTCTTTCGTGGATTTTAGAATCGACCCCGAGTTGTGCGTCGCATGCCTGGCATGTGTGCGGGTATGTCCCTCCGACGCCGTCGCGGTTGAAGAGCTGAAGGTCTGGATCGTGGACGAGGCCTGCACGCGTGCGGGTCTCTGCTATCCCGCGTGTCCCCACGAAGCCATCCTCGCCGTCGGCGACGCCACGCGCGCGCTCGAGTACACCCTCAGCCACAAAGCCGTCCTGATTCTGTCGGTCGAATCCGCGGTCTGGTTCTATCCCGCGACGCCCGAGCAGGTCGTCAACGCCTGCTACGCCGCCGGATTTGGCACGGTGCACCGCGGCGTCCTGGGCGACGAGCTGGTCGCCAAGGAATACCTGGACCTCTGGACCGAAGAAGAGTGGGGGCGGGGGGGCACTGTCATCCGGAGCACCTGTCCCGTCATCGTCGAGACGATCAAGAACCAGTATCCCGAGCTGATCCCCTACCTCGCGCCGGTGGCCACGCCAATCGAGGCCGAGGCGCGCTATCTGAAGGCGATGTACGGCCAGGATGCGCCGATCGTGTACGCCGGCGTGTGCCTGACAGAAGGCGGAACTGACATCGATGCCGCCATCACTCTCGCCGAGCTCGAGACGATCCTCAAGAAGCGCGGCATCCGGGTGCAGGAGCAGCCGCTCTTCTTCAGCCGCATCCCCGAGGAGCGGCGCCGCTACTGGAGCACCGCGGGCGGCCTGCCGCTCGAGCTATTAAAGGAAGAGCGCCAGTCCAGCCGCCGCTTCCGAAAAGTCCGGGGCCTCGGCGCCCTGGAAGGGATCGCCCGCGCGGTCGGCGTGGACCGCATCGACCTCGGCTTCATCGATATCCTGCCCTGCGAGGGCTGCCTCGACCACCCGCTGCTCGGCCCCAAGGACGAGCTGTTCAAGCGCCGGGCGATCGTGGGGGCGACCGAGCCGCCGCGCGCTGCCGCTCCGGTGCTTGCCGACGGCATCGAGATCGAAGTCGGCTCGGCGTTCGAAATCTCGGTGAACGGCACGGGCCCCACGATCGAATCGGTCGAATACGTCCTGGAGCAGATCGGCCTCGCGCCCAACGGCCGGACCTGGGATTCGGGGGCCTGCGGCTACAAGACCTGCCAGGAGTTCGCCGTCGCGGCGGCGCGGGGCCGCACGACGCTCAAGTCCTGCCCCCGCTACCTCGAGCGCCAGGCGACGATCGCCCAGCAGCAAGCGGCCGTGGACGCGCTCACCGGTCTCGCCTCCTTCCGGGTCCTGCGGGACCGCCTGGCGAACGAAGTCGCCCGCTGCCACCGCGGCCGGAGCGGCGAGCACTTCGCCGTGCTGTTCATCGACCTCGACAACTTCAAGGCGGTGAACGACAAGTTCGGGCACGAGGCGGGAAACACCGTGCTGCGCGAGACGGCGCGGCGCTGCCAGGCGCACATCCGGTTGACCGACCTGGCGGGCCGGTATGGCGGCGACGAGTTCGTTGTGGTATTGGTAGGGACGGGAGTCGAGGGGGCCCGGGGCGTCGCGGAGAAGATGCGCGCGTCGATCGAAGAGGTCGGGCACTCGATGGGCTACCCGAAGGGAATGGTGACGGCGAGTATTGGCGTCGCCGAGTATCGTGGACCGTCAGCAGCTGCGCAGGCGAGTGGAGATCTCAAGCAGGATGAAGACGTGCTGGTCACCGCCGATCGCGCGCTCTACCGCGCGAAGGCGCTCGGCCGCAATCAGGTTGCCACCGCGGTTGAAGGGGAAGGGGGAGGGAGCACGCCGTGACGTCGAATCCATCGCCGGCCTCGGATCAGCCCAACCTGCCGTTGGGCGGGGGTAGTGGAAGTGGCGGAACGCCCGACCCGTGGGGGATGAAGCGGGTCGAGAATCTCATCAGCAGCCTGGTGGGCGTGGTGGCGGCGCGCGTCGTCGTGACGCCGCTCGGCGAGGTCAGCGAGATCCACGTCACGACGCGCGGCAGCCAGCAGCCCAAGCAGACCGTCCGCAACATCGAGTCCGCGCTCATGGCGCAGCTCGGCTTCAAGGTCGATCACCGCAAGATCAGCGTCGCGCAGGTAGCGGACGTGCGGTCGATCGAGGCGCTGCAGGAGGAGGCCATCAACGAGCGGTCCAAGCGCCGGGTGGTGGTGTTCAAGACGCTCGAGGTCAGGCCGTCGGACAAGCCGCAGCGCGTGCACCTCATGGTGAAGCTGTCGTACGGCGAGAAAGAGGCGCACGCCGAGGAGCTCGGGACCGATACCGTGCGGAACCGGGTGGAGGCGGCGGCGCGGGCGACCGCGGCGTGTCTCGATCACCTGTTGCCCGACAGCTCGATCGCGCTCGAGGGCGCGCAGATCATCGATGCGTTCGATCGCAAGTTCGTGCTAGTCGCCGTCCACGGCCTGGGCGGGCGCGAGGCGCAGTTGTTGACGGGTACGTGCGAAATTCGGGAGTCGGCCGAGCGCAGCGCGGTGCTGGCTGTGCTGGACGCGACGAACCGCTGGGTGGACGCCCGCCGGTAGCTCCTCCAACCTCGTTCCTCATAACCACTTAGGCGTCTCGGCGCCTCGGCGTCTTTTAGCCGTCTATCGCCTACCCGTCCAGTACCTAGTGAGGGTTAATACCATCTAGCGGACTTTCGTTTTTAGCGATATCTCGTGTTTCGTGAGTACCGTCAGAACCAAGCGCTATTGGGGGACGCAGCGTGTCGCGCGCGTGCTGCAGGTGACGCCGGCGACGGTGGCGAGCTGGATCGACCAGGGGCACTTGAAGGGGCATCGGACGCCGACGGGCCGGCGGCGGGTGGCGTCGGCCGATCTGGCGGAATTTCTGCGTGCCCATGGTATGGCATTGCCGAGCGAATTGCTTCCGGGTCGTGAACGGCCGGTGGTGGTGGTGGTGGAGGATGATCCGGGCTATCTCGCGGCGCTGGTGCGGACGATCGAGCGTGAGGCGCCGGATGTGGAGGTCGTCGAAGCGACGACGGGGGTCGATGGATTGCTCGAGATCGGCCGCATGAGTCCTGATCTGGTGGTCTTGGATTATGCGTTGCCCGATCTCAACGCGGTGCAGGTGGTGGAGCGGTTGCAGGACACGAGCAAGCGTCTCACGGCGCCTGTGATGATCGTCACGGGCGGATTGCCGGCGAGTGCCGAGAATGAGTTACGGAGATTGGGTGTGCGGTCGATCGTCAACAAGGTGGATGGGATGGGGGTGGTGATCGAGGCGATGCGTCGTGCGTTGCAGGCGCGGATGGTAGCGTAGTCGGACCGTCAGCCGTCTTTGAAATTGTAGCATCAAGGTAGCGTCGTCGGACCGTCAGCCGTCTTTGAATTTGTAGCATCAAGGTAGCGTCGTTGGACCGTCAGCCGTCTTTGAATTTGTGGTGCAATCGAAAACAGGGGGCCCCTGGTCACCGCTAGCTAGAGCGGAGCGTAGCGAACAGTAGACGAGCGGAGCGTCGGGTACGCTATAGAGAGGCGTACCACTCCAAAGGCGAGGCCGTATTCACTCGCTGGACCCATTAAGGGGGTGACGCTCGATGTTGCAACTGCTCGCTTTTCTGTTCACGGCAGTCGCGAAGTTGTTTTTCGCAGATGGTATTTCACAACTCTAGCGATGGCGTGGGGTCCCTCTCCTTTTTTTGTGCGATCAACCGAAGGACTTATGCAGAGGCGCAACGGTGACTGAGAAGCAGCCACAGTTCGATCGAATCAGTTTCCGGGTTTTCCTACTGCTAGTTGCTTTGGCCGCCGCGGCGCTGCTCGCGGCGACCGATTGGTACGTGCCGAGCCTTTCGGATCGTTCATTCTGGAATGCTCTCGTTGCCTTTACCGTGCTCGGTGTTGTTAGCGATTCTTCATTCATCCCATCACCACGAATCTCGAACGCGGGTATCGGGTCGTCTGTTGTCTTCGTGCCATTCTTGGCTTCTGTCCTCTTGTTTCCTCCGCCTTGGCCAGTTGTCATAGCATGTCTTACCGGGTTGATCTCACAGTTGGTTGTGCGCCGTAAGACTCTCATTCGCGCGGCGTTCAATACCGCTCAATACATGCTTTTTGTTGGTTTAGGTGGTTTTGTGTACAGCAGACTCGGAGGGCATGTTGGTTTCGACAAGGTCCACGTGAACTTCTTGTCGTTCGCCTCTCTAGTAGTTGTGTTTTTTGTTGTAAATCAGATGGCGGTGGCTCTCGCTGTATTTCTCACAACTGACATCCCGCTTCGAGAAGCACGCACCAAAATCGCGGGTGACTCCCTCATCTACGATTTGGTTTCAAGCACACTCGCGATCGTTCTTGCCTTCCTTTATATCCAGTTCCAGATCGTAGGCTTAGCAGCGCTGGTGCTCCCGTTGTTCTTCATTCGCCATATGTACCAGATGAATCTTCAGGTCGAGCGGGCTAACAGGGAACTGCTCGAACTGATGGTGAAGTCAATCGAAGCACGGGATCCTTACACCTCTGGCCATTCAGTACGGGTTTCCGAGTACGCGAGACAGATTGCGCGTGAGATGGGGCTTACGACTAGGCAGGTCGATCAGGTCGGCACAGCCGCGTTGCTTCATGACGTTGGCAAGATCTATGAGGAGTTTGCTCCGCTCCTTCGAAAAGAAGGGCGGTTATCTCCGGAGGAGCGCATGCTTATGCAGGCGCACCCAGTGAGGAGCGCCGAGCTAGCCAGTACAATCGCGGAGTTTAGAGGCAAGGTACAGACCGATATCCGCAATCATCATGAGAACTACGATGGTACGGGCTATCCCGATGGCTTGGTGGGAGAGGACATTCCGATTGGTTCGCGCATCATCATGGTAGCAGACACCATAGATGCCATGACTACTGATCGACCGTATCGTAAAGCGTTGAGTTTGCAGAGAACGCTCGAGGAACTTGCGAAACATGCAGGGCGGCAGTTTGATCCCAGACTCGTTGCGCTCGTTTCGAAGTCAGCAAGCATCCGCCGATTGTTGGGTCCACAGATGACGACCGAGACGACATCGCTGCTCAGTATGGAGGTGGCGGCCAGAAGCCGGCGTTCCAGCGCGCGCACTACCTAGACCACTCTTGAATACGCTGCGCTTTCTGTCGACTCCGCAAATCTACCAGGGTCTCCCAGAACCAAGGAAACCCGAGTAGCTGTCTTTTTCCAACCGCACCAAGTCGACGAAAAAGATCCAGATCATCTGCCGTTTCGGGTCTGACAGTCCCTTGATCTAATCTTTCAAGCCACGCCTTCGTAGCAACCATATCGAGGTGAGCAAGAACTAGCGTATTACGCCATAGCGTTGCCAACTTTGAGACTGTGCTATATGCGTCTTCCATTTGACCCATCTGCGCCATCTTGAAGGCCTTCAGTTTCCAGTAAGCCCCAGGCATCGGTATCGCTATTTCTCGTTCTCTCGAGACACTTTCCAATTGCGCGATGAGATCCATCGCCAATCCGACGTTCCGTTGCATTAGAGCGAACGAAGCGGCCTCCGCAATAAACTGAAGCCTGAGCCTCCAGCGCCGTTCTGG
The DNA here is from genome assembly GCA_003221035.1 of Gemmatimonadota bacterium. GTDB lineage: Bacteria > Gemmatimonadota > Gemmatimonadetes > Gemmatimonadales > GWC2-71-9 > 20CM-2-65-7. The sequence goes on along the minus strand of QHUB01000037.1, from coordinate 2,187 downwards.
GGCCATCCATTTTTGGGCTGTCTCAAGGCATTGCATGGCGGCCGACTCATCGCCTTGGAGCATGTAGGGATCAATAAGGTTGGTGTAAGCAACCAGCAGATAACTGGAGGAGCATGATTCCCCGTGCTTGACGCTCAACTTGCCATATCGCACTGCGCTATCGTAGTCACCGCGGGTCATTAGAACCGCGCAGAGATTTGCGGCAATTGTGCAAAGCCGAGCGTCGTCGCCAACTTTTTTCGTAAGCTCGAACGCTTTCGTGTAATCTTGATAGGCTTCCTCAAAATGACACATGAAATAGTTGTTTATTCCCAGCCCCGAATGGATGATCGCGAGTTGAGCGGCATTCGCGGTCGGTTGACTAGTGTAAAGGACTTCTCGTAGTCGTTTTGTCGCCTCTGCAGGGTCCCCCAAAAGAAAACGACAATATGATTTCGCCAAAATGGCCATCGGTATTCGGTCCGGACTTGTTTTTGCCAAGAGAGCGTCGGCTCCTGCTTCGGCTGTCTTGAAAAGATCGGCCGTACCCTCGTCCCCTGCCGCTCTAGCACATTCGAAAAGTGCTTGCGAAATAAGGTGTGGATCCTCCGTTCGTTGAGCGGCTTCAAGCGCGGTTTTGGCAGCGTCACAGTATCTACTTCCCAATCCAGTAATCAGGAGGAATTCGACTGAGGCCCGCATCATCGCAACTTCCGCCTGCTCGTGGAGACTCAGTGACGGGTTTACGGCGAGATCATCGATTATTGGCAGGGCTTGCTCCGCCTTAGACTGTTCAATGAACGCCTTTGCCAAGAGTAGCTGGAGCTGGATTCAAACGGGCAATCGTGGCTAGTATGTCCTCAGCCCCGTGAGGGGCTCCAACAGTCAATACGGCCGCCGCTCCATCTAGCGCGTACGTTAGAGCACGATCGAAGTCCGCACCTCGAAGGTGATGCCAGGCGATCTCAAGGCATATCGCCCCATCGCGGACCGACCGTGCGTTGGCGAGTAGATCAGCTACCCCGCGATGTAGGTGTTGGCGGATACTACCGGGGACAGCGTAGTATGCCTGAGCTCTTATGAGCTCGTTCCTGAATTCCAGTTCGCCCCTCACTTCGCGCAGATGCCCTTCCGCGCGAAGTCTCGAAAGCGCCTCTGCAGCTCGACCCGGTGATAACCCGATAACCGAATAAAGACCCAAGTCTGTTAGACGTCGGCCGAGGACGGCAGCTAGGTCGAGTGCGCCTCTAACGTGCGTCTCCAGTCGTCTGCATTGTCGCTCGAATACGACGCCGATGGCCCGGGGTATTCCGATCGCTGGAACGGGCTGTGTGTCCAACGCTTCAAGGTCATGGAGCAACGACGCACCTCGATGCGCGGCCCATTCTCGAGTCAGGAGTTCGATTGCCAGGGGATTACAGCCACTCGCCTTTAGAATCCGTTCAACCGGTGGCTCATTATCACCGAATTTCGTTGCAGAAGAGCGGACTAACTTGGCGGCCGAATCCTCCGTCAGGACTTCAAGGTCTAGGACTTCTAGCCGTTCGATACTGGCGTCAGACATCAATGCCCAGGGGGGGCCCGACAGCCGAAGTTCGCTGGGGCGACCGGTCAAAACGAGCAAGACCCGCGTGTCAAGAAGTTTCCGCGAGATGGAATGGAGGATGGCGGTACTCGCATTATCAGCAGCATGAATGTCATCGACCAACAAAAGAACGGGGCTGTCAATCGCTCCCGCTGTTACCGTCTTGAGGAATGCGTCGGCAATGCGCAAGGGCATCAGTTCTGTGGCCCACTCTACGGGTTTCGGGACACCGGGAAATGCGCGGAGAACCTCCGAACTGATTCTAGTCAGTTCACTGAGAGCCTCCGGATCCGCACTCCCAATCGCCCGCTGCGTCGCGAGCTGCTTCACCAGCTCCCCCAACACCGCGAACGGCAACTCGCGCTCGGCGTCATACGCCTGCGCGCGCGCGACCACCGCCCCTTCCATCTGACAGCTCGAGGCAAACGCATTCACCAGCGTCGTCTTGCCGACTCCGGGATCGCTCGTGACGACGACGATACGCGGTGACTTGCGCCGGGCTTCGAGCCATGCGTCGTACAACACACTGAACTCGCGCTCACGTCCGATGAGTGTCTCGGGCTCGAACCGCCGATCGGCGCGCTCGGGAGGGTAGCCGGCAACGGCAGGGCGACTCGGCGAAC
>QHUB01000003.1 GCA_003221035.1 Gemmatimonadota bacterium | reverse complement strand
CGTCAGGAGCTCACGCACGCGGCCCGCCACGCGAGCGGACGGCCAGCGCTCGAGGCGCGGTAACAGGCCGACATTCTCCGCCACCGTGAAATGCGGGAACAGGCCGATTTCCTGAATGACATATCCGATGCGGCGGCGCAGCCGCGTCACCTCCTGATTGGCCGCGTCGTCGCCGCTAATGCGCACGACGCCAGCGGTGGGCGTGAGGAGGCGATTGATCAACCGGAGTGTCGTGCTCTTTCCCGAACCGCTGCGGCCGAGCAGGACGAGCATCTCGCCGGCGTCCACGGCAAACGAGACGTCGTCGACGAGCGCTCGGCCCTGCAGCTCGTACCGCAGGCCGCGCACGTCGAGGACCTCGGCCATCTAGCCGGGATGGCGCGGGTGCTGCCGCAGCGCTTCCGTGGCGGCATCGATGCGCACGATGTAGGCGCGCGCGGATTCGGCCGTGCCACGTCGCGGCAATACGAAATGGCGATCGTCGGGTCGTGAGCTCTCGAGGTCGTCAACCATCAGATCGCCCCCATGCGCTTCGACCGCAGACTCGAAGCGCTCGACGGCTGAGAGCAGGTCGGCAAGGTCATCAGGTTTTTCCGACCCGGTGAGCGCGATACCGCGGTGGCGCAACCGGTCGGCGACTTCCGATGCTACGTGGCGGCGTTCGTTCATGATTGGGTGAGTGTGCGAGCCATCGGCGAATCTCCCCTTGGTCAGAGTGCTTGCCTGCCAGCGGAACTTGGACCGGTGGGTGCCTGCCGGGAAGTGGGCGCGTGGGGTCTAGTCCAGGACCGCGACCGTGACGCCCACACCGGGGAACGAATCCATCCTTGCCAGCTCAGCACCGACCTGCGACAAGTCAATCGTTTTTCCGAGCAGCTTCTCGGGGTGCAGCCGTCCTTTGGTGATCAGATCCAGCATCCCCGCGTATTCCCTCGCCTGCAGCCCGTGCGTCCCACGGATTTCGAGCTCGCGCGCGATCACCTGACTCATCGGTACGGGCGGCTCGCTCTGATCGGCCAGCAGCAGCCCGACCTGGATGTGCCGGCCGCGCTTCCTTAATGAGAGGATCGAATTGCGGCAGGTGGTGGGACTGCCGAGGGCATCGATCGAGACATGGGCGCCGCCTCCCGTCACGTCGCGAATCGCCGCCGCCACATCGGCGGTCGCGGTTGCATCGATGACGATTTCGGCGCCACAGACGCGCGCGAGCGCGAGCTTGTCGTCGGCGATATCCACGCCGATGACGCGTGCATCGAGGGCCCGCGCGATCATCGTGGCCGAGAGACCCACGCCGCCGCAGCCGTGCACGGCCACCCATTCGCCCGGCCGGGTGCGGCCCTGCCCTACCACGGCGCGGTACGCAGTCGCGAAGCGGCACCCCAGCAGCGCAGCGGTCGTGAAGGTCATGGCATCGGGCAGGCGCACCAGGTTCACATCGGCGTACGGGAGGGCGACGTACTCCGCGAACGTGCCCCACCCCGTGAAGCCCGGCTGGTAGTAGCGATCGCAGATCTGCTCGTCGCCCGCGCGGCAGCGCTCGCACGTGCCGCATCCCATCGAGAAGGGGACCGTGATCCGGTCGCCCTTCTTCCATTTGCGTACGTCCTTGCCCGTCTCGATCACAGTCCCGGCGAACTCGTGTCCTGGGACGTGCGGCACTTTGACATCGGCGTCGTGGCCTTTCCAGCCGTGCCAATCGGATCGGCACAGGCCGGAGGCTCCGACTTTGACAACGACGCCATCGGGCGTCGCAGGTGTGGGATCGGGGACGTCGACGAGGCGCAGCGGACCTTCGAATCGGTCGTAGCGAACGGCTTTCATTCGTGAGCCATGCGCCAATGATAGTGGGTGGCGCGTGAGAGCATCATATGGTGCGGTTCATCGTCGCTTCAAGCCTCCGCCACTACGATACTGCGAGAGCAGTTCTCTTCTGGCTGGCGCTGCGCATGGCGCCGAACGCCATGACCCGAGTCATTCTCGGCACGCCGCCCGCGCTGCTCGCGAACGCCGATGCGATCGAGCGCGCACGCGTGGCGACCGTGCTCAACCACGTGCTCCCCGTGTCGACCCGGCGGCGCGGCCTGCTTAACGACGCGGCCGTCGTCACAGCACTGCCGCGCTACGAGCTGGAGCGCATCGTCACGCCCACGCTCATCATCTCGGCCCGAGACGATCTGTACCACACGTTCGCCGGCGCGCGCTACAGCGCCGAGCACATGCCGCACGCGCGCTTCATCGGATATCCGACCGGTGGGCACCTTTTGGTGGGACACGATGAAGCAGTAACCGCCGAGATCGTGAGCTTCCTCGGAGCCGCTGCGAACAGCGAGGACGACGAAGCCCGCGTCATGCCGATGGCAAGCACGCGCTGATCTCCCGCGCGCCGGGGTTAGGTCGATTGGACGATGGCGAGGTGTGGATTCGCAGGAGTAGAGTGGAGGCCGACTTCAAATGAGACGGAGGGAACGATGTTGTTCCGCAATCGTGTGGTTCTGATGACCGGCATGACCTTCGCACTTGTGGCCGGAACGGTAGCGGCCCAGGCACCCGCCGACATTCACGAGCATCGCGGTTTCTGGATCGGGTTCGGCCTGGGCGGTGGCGTGAATCTGAGCGAAGGGCTCGACGGTGAACGGCTCGGCGGCGGCGCCGGTTACCTGCGGCTCGGCGGGACCGTGAGCCAGCGCGTGCTGCTGGGATTCGATGGCATCTTCTGGGGGCGAGATGAAAACGGCAACTCCATCGCCCGGGGCAACAGCTCGTTCGCGATGCTGTTCTACCCTAGCGGACGAGGCGGCGGATTCCTCAAGGGCGGCCTCGGCTGGTCAAACATCGCGCGCGTAACGACATCGGGCAATTCGACGACCACGACCACGAAAAGCGGGTTCGGTCTCACGCTCGGGACGGGGTGGGACGTGCGCCTGGGACATAACCTCTATCTCACGCCGAACCTCGACTTTCTATTCCAGGCGTTTTCGTCCGAAGTCGATCCGGTGTTGGGAGAGATTCCGGGCACGAATACGATACTCCTGTTCACGCTCGGGCTCACCTGGCACTAGACCTCGAGGCGGTCATCAGGACACAACATCGAAGTGCGCCATCATGCCCGCCGCGTGGTGCTCGAGGATATGGCAGTGATACATCCAGCTTCCGGGGCGATCATCGGGCATCCATGCGATCCGGGTCGTGCTTTTCGGCGGAAGATTCACGACATCCTCCCATGAGAGCCAAGCCGGCGGCTTCCCATCCACGGCGAGTACCTGAAAACAGAAGCCGTGCAGATGGAACGGGTGATCCATGAACGTCGAGTTCACGACGTCCCAGACCTGCAGCTCGCCGACCTTCACGGGAGCGTCATGGTGGTGCATCTCTTTGTTCACCACGAAATCCATGCCACGGCGCAGACTGTACTTCACGCCGAAGTTCACCGTGCGCGTCGGCGTTGCCGAGCCCGGCGCGAGCGGCGTGATGGTCCGCAGGCGATCGGGGATGACGGCCTGGGACGGCTTCGCCGGCCCCACCAGTAGCGTGGCGAAACGCTCGGTCTTCCGTCGCTTGATCGTGGTCCGCCAGTACGCGAGTCCCTCGATCGCGAGCTCCTCCCCTTCCTCGAACGGGCCAACGGCGATCTCCACGCGATCCGCGGGGGCGAGCAGCACATCCGTGGCGGCGACCGGTGCCTCGAGCAGTCCCACATCGGTGCCGAGGATTTGGAACGGCGCTCCACCAATCGAGAGGCGCACGTAGCGCGCGCCCGAGACGTTGATGATGCGCCAACGCTCGATCTGGCCCGCTGCGATTTGTAGTTGCGGCTCGCGCTTCCCATTTACGAGGCGGGCGTTTCCCTCGCGGCCGTCGTGCCATTGGACCAGGCCACCGAACTTCGCCATCTGCCCTTCTGAGTCGAGCTTGAGATCATCCAGGATCAGCACTTGCTCGCCATCGAGTACCGGTTCGGTGGCGGCGCGGACGATCAGCGCCCCGTATAGGCCCCGCTCCATCTGCTCGGATTCGTTTACGTGCGGGTGGTACCAGAAGGTCCCGGCGTCGGGGAGTCTGAAGCGGTAGGTGAACGTCTCTCCCGGTTTGACCGGGCTCTGCACCATGTCCGTCCCGTCCATCGGGGCCGGTATCCGCAGCCCGTGCCAGTGCAGCGTCGTCGCCTCGGCGAGGCGGTTCGTGAAGCGCACCTCGAGCACATCCCCAACCCGGGCCTCGATCGTGGGGCCCGGGGCCTGGCCGTTGAATCCCCAGCCCTTCATGGTAGCACCGGGAGCGATCGTCCAATCGAACTCTCGGGCCTCGAAGTTCACCGCAACGACGGTCCTGCCGGGATCGGGACGCGCGGCGTCAAACGCTTGGCGGTACGCAGTGCTCGCGTCAGCGGGCGGCGCATGAACGACGGGACCGTGATGGTGGGCTGCGTGATCGTGTGGTGATGGCATGTGAAAGTCCTCCCCGTGCGCAGTGGCGACCTTCTCCTGGGTAACCATCTTATCCGCATGGACGAGTCCCAGCGAACCTTGCGGGTGCCGGCGACACTGGTGTTCGGAGGCGTTCTCATTTCCCTCTCCTCCCTCATCCAAATGGCGCCTTATCAGCACGTCGTGGTCGTGATGTCGATCGTCTTGGGCCTTTCGGTCACACAGTTATTAAAAGGATTGGCGCAGATCTATCGCATGCGCAGCCGCGTTCGGCCCTACTGGCTGCACACGGGCTGGGTCGTGTTGCTCGTCGTCTTCAGCCTGGTCCTGTGGTGGCTGTTCTGGAATTACCGCACCATCGAGGACTGGAATTTCTTCCGCTTTTTCCTGTACCTCAGTCCGATGATCCTGTTCTACTTCCTGACCTCCATCGCGATTCCCGATCCGTCCGATCACGTCACGGACTACCGGACGTACTATTTCTCCAGTCGCGTCGGCTTCTTCGCGACGTTCGCGGTGCAGATTGTGCTGGCCCATGTCGCCGGCGTCGTGATTCGCGGGCTTGTGGCGCCCGATCCCTCCGATCTGTTTCGACTGGCGATGGTGGCAGTCCTGCTCATCGCGATGCGCAGCGCCAGCGAGCGAGTTCATGCCGTCGTCTTTGGCGTCTTTGTAGCCGCGCTCGTGGCGTTTACCGCACTCTTCCACGTTCGGCTGGGATGAACCATCCATGATGACGACTCCTGAGCCGTCGACTTCGTCCGCTTCGACGCGCAACATTGCCTGGATCGTGCTCGTGTCCTTACTGGCCGCGGTCCTTCTTTCCATCGTCCTTGTCATAGTTGTCTTCGGCGGCGCGCGCGAGAACGTCATCAGTGCCGCCGTCCTGCTCGCCTTCGCCGCAGGGGCGGGACTGCTCGGCGTGCTGTCGGCTCGACGGAGTGATCAACCGCAGCGATGGGCCTTGATCGCGGCGGGATGGCTGGCGTTGGCCGGAACGATTCTCGTGATCTGGCCGGGCGTCGTGGAGACCGCCGCGATCGCGTGGGTGGCACCGGTCCTGCTGCTCGCGCTCGTCGTGTGGATGACGCTGCGCGTGCGTCGTGAGCTCCACAGTCGCATTCGCCCCTGGCTGATCTATCCGGTGTTCGCCCTGATTGCGTGTGCGGCGCTCGCGGCAGGCTATGAGACGGTGCAGGAGTCGCTCGATCGCCGCGCGCACCCCATGCATGGCCAACTCATCGACGTCGGTGGTGGACGCCGCCTGTATCTGAGTTGCACCGGATCAGGGAGCCCGACGGTGATCCTGGTGCAGGGAGCTGGTGAGCCCTCGTCGATCTGGGCATGGATCGCACCCGACGTCGCACGCGACACCCGCGTCTGCGTCTACGATCGCGCGGGCCGCGGCTGGAGTGACCCTGCACCTAGCCATCAGGATGGCATCGCCATCGCGGCGGACCTCAACGCGTTGCTCACGGCCGCGCACGAGCCGTCTCCGTATGTGGTGGTGGGTCACTCGTTCGGCGGCCTCTACACGCGCGCGTTCGCGGCGCGCTATCCGAATCAGACCGCCGGCGTGGTGCTGCTCGACGGGTCAGACCCGCACCAGTTCACGTTGCCCGGCTATCCCATCTTCTATGAGGGGTATCGGCGGGTGTCAGCGTTGTTTCCGTCGCTGGCGCGCTTCGGGATTGGGCGGCTCACCTACCGATCGCAGTACGACGATCTCCCAACGGAGGCGAGCGCCGAGCAGTACATGTTCTGGTGCACGGCACGCCACGCCCGCAGTTTCCGCGACGAATGGGCGGCGGCACCGCTCGCGATGCGGCAGGCCGGCTCGCTCGTCACGTTGGGCAACCGCCCGCTGATGGTCGTCACCGCTCTGAAAGACGCGCAGGAGGGATGGGCGGCGCTACAGGGTCAGGTTCCGAAACTATCCAGTAACAGCAGTCACTGGTCCCTTGCCACTACCAGCCACTCCTCCCTCATCGAAGACAAGGCCGACGCGGCGTTCGCGAGCCAGGCGATCCGTGAAGTCGTCACCGCCGTCCGCACCTCGAAACCTCTCCCGAGACACTAAGCCATGCGGCCATTGCTTCTGCTTCCCGTGTTCGCCCAGCTTGTATGCGCCCAGCGTGCGGAGGCGCAGACCCCTGCGCAGGCGCCGCCGGAGGTCGTCCGGCTCGTCGGCGGCAGCAGCCTTGTGGGTCGTGTGACAGCGACCGGGGACGGGAAGATTCACATGTTCGTGGACGGCATCGGCGATGTCGTGATCGATTCGGTCGCCGTCGCCTCGCGGTCGCCTGTGCCGCCACCGCCGCCTCCGCCCTCGCCGTGGTCCGGCACGGCCACCGGTTCCGTGACGCACAGATCAACGGTCGTACCTGGCGTCGCGGGCGCGACGCTCGGCGCTCAGATGACCCTTGAAATTGCGCGAGCGGGTCCGAGTGGTACGCTCACGCTCGACGGCACCCTGAGTTACTGGCGCGTCGACCCGGACCCCGCCGCCGTCAATCAATGGGGTGTGACGCTTGGCGGGAACCGAATGCTCACGACGCGATGGACGCTCCTGGGCCGCAGCCGGTTGGAGACAAACCGCGTGCAATATGTGCAGTATCGCTGGACGACGATCGCCGGCCTGGGCTACTTCATTGTGAAATCAAACCGCGTGTCACTGCTGCTTGCGCCGGGTATCGGATACGGGGCGAACGAGCAGACCGAGGTCGGCCGAGTGCTCTCATTCGCGGCCGGCATCCCGCCTGGTGTCGACGGACTGATCACGGGCGTACATGACAGATTCAACCTGCAGCTGACACCTTTGCTCGCCCTCCAACAGGACATGCACTATTTCTGGGGCTTGAGTGACGTACCGTTCCGCCAGGCGGAGTTCAATGCTCAGCTGGTGGGAATGATGACGCCCCACTTCGGGCTGTCCATCGCGTTCAAGGAGCAGTACGACAGCAGAATACCACCTCCCGTCAACCGCACACTGCTGTCGCTCGTTTCGGGGATTCAATGGAAGCTCTGAAACGAATCGGCCGTGCCCCGGCTGCGGTGACCACGCTTTGCTTCGCGACGTTCTTCATCCCCATCCAGCGATGCGATTCTCAAGGTCCACCCCGAACCATCCCGGAGCTCGAATCCCGAATCCGCAGCGTCCTCGAGCGCACGCATACTCCCGGGATCAGCATCGCCGTCGTGTCGCGTGACAGCGTGATGGTGCGAGCGGGATTGGGCTTGGCCGACGTGACGAGCCGGCGCCCAGCGACGTCGGAAACACTGTTCAGGATCGGGTCCACGTCGAAAGCGTTCACGGCGCTGATGGTGTTGCTCCTCGAACAGGACGGCGCCCTGCGTCTCGATGACCCGATCCGGCGCTACGTTCCCGACCTGGCGTTCAACAATCCATGGGAGTCGACCGACCCGGTCCGCATCGTCAATGTCCTCGAGCATACGGCGGGGTGGGACGACTGGTCGCTGCGCGTGTTCGCGAGCAACGACTCGACGCCGCTGACGCTGCGACAAGGCCTCGACCTGGATCCAGCAGGTCGCACATCGCGATGGCGGCCTGGGACGCGCGTTTCCTACTCGAACTGGGGTCCGCCCGTTGCGGCGTCCATCGTCGAGCGGGTGACGCATAAGCGATTCGAACAGCTCGTCCAGGACCGTCTCTTCGTGCCGATCGGCATGACGACGGCGACGTATTGGGAGCCAGGTCCGGATGTCCCGGCCGCCACGCTGTATCACCGCGACGGGACGACGCCGTTCCCCTACTGGCATATGCCGGGTCGGCCCTCGGGGTCGATCAACGCGTCGGCGACCGACATGGCGGCGTATGTGCGGTTCCTGCTCAACCGGGGCGTGGTGAATGGCTGGCACATCTTGCCGGCGGCCGCGATCGAGCGCCTGGAGTTGCCACACAGCTCGTTGACCGCGCGGGCCGGACTCTCTGTCGGCTATGGCCTCTACCTCGGCACTTTCGTATCCCATGGGTTCATGTGGGCGGGACACAACGGCGAAGTTCCGGGCGGGCTCACCAGTGTCGCGTATCGCCCCGATGCCGGTGTCGGTTACGCGTTCACGATCAACAGCAGCAGCGGGGCTGCCCAGCACGACATTGACGTGCTCGTTCGTGGCTACCTGACGCTCCGTGCGCTGCCCCCGGCGCCGCCCCCCGTAACAGCAATCTCCTCGCGCGCGCGTGCCAGCACCGGCTGGTATGTCATCGACAATCCCCGCATGCGACGATTCTACTTCTTTGATCGCATGCTCGGCATCGTGCGCGTGCGGGCGGATGACAGCGCCATGACTTTCGACCCGGTGCGCGGTGGGGCGGTCCGCTTTGTGCCGGTCTCCGGGACGCTGTTTCGCGGTCCGGACGATCCGGTCGCGACGCTCGCCCTCGTCGACGATGCCGCGGATGGGCGTCCCGCGAGTTGGGAGCTCGTGGGCTATCTCATTCCAATTTCCATGCGTCGCATCTCTCCCGCGGCGGCGTACCTGACCGTGGGTCTCGGCGGCGCATTCTTTCTCACGACCGCAGCGAGCCTGCTACTCGGTGTGTCCGTGCTGCTCGGCGGCGTACTCCGCAAGAGGCGTCCCGGCGAGGAGGCGTGGTTGTTTGTCTGGCCCCTGGTCGCGGCGGTATGCGTCGTCATCTGTTTCGCGATTGCGCAGTCGTCCAGGGAGGACGCGTTTACGCGATTCGGAAAGCCGACAGTGTGGTCCATCGGCCTCTTTGCCTGTACGACCCTCTACGCGGTCTCATCACTGCTCGGTCTCCTCACCGCAGCGCGTTCCCGCGTGGCGTGGCGCCGTCTCGTGCGGCTCTATGCGATCGTGGCGGGCGTTATCAACGCGGTCGCGGTGGCCTACCTCGCCTGGTGGGGTGTGCTCGGATGGCGGATCTGGGCGTGATGTGAGGGGCGAAAGAACAGCCCCAAACGCCTTCGGTAGCCTCCCGCCTGCGGCTTTGTAGAGGAAAGCAAATCGGTTGCACCCTAAAGAAAACAGGTCCCTCGCGCCTGCGGCGGAGGACTTGGGAAAAACACAGTAGATTCCTGGCGCATGCAACACGTCGCGCGCGTCCTCGCCTCGCCGCTCCCCGGCGTCTACAGCACGCACATCGACAGCGCGCAGCAGTTCGGCCGGCACTGGCACGACACCTACGGATTCGGGTTTTTGGAGCACGGCGCGCAGGAGTGGTTCAGTAGCCGCGGCATCGTGCGCGGCTACCCCGGCGACGTTATCTCGACCAATCCCGGTGAAGTCCACGACGGCCGGCCACTCGGCCCGCCGACGCGGCGCTGGCGCATCGTCTATGTCGACCCAGGCGTGATGATGAGTCTGACGTCATCCGAGCAGGGACGCGCCGAGATCACGAATCCGGTGATCGCCGATCCGCTGCTCGCCCGGATGCTGCAGGGTCTGTTTTCGCGACTCGAGCGCTGGAATGGTCACGCGCCACACGCGCGGCAGGTGGATTCGCTCGCGTTCGAGGAAGCTTTGGTCGCAAGCTGCGTCCGCCTGATGGCACGGCATGGCGCGAGACGGTGGAGTGATGCGCCATCCTCGGACGTCCGCCAGGTCCGTGAGCGTCTCGCCGACGATTCGGCGCGCGTACCGAATCTCGCGGAGCTGGCCCGGCTCACGGGGCTGAGCCGCTACCAGGTATTGCGTCGCTTCGAGCGCGCCTACGGGCTACCGCCGCACGCCTGGCTGCTGCGCCGCCGCGCCGAGCGGGCGCGGGTGCTGATTCGGGACGGCTGCACGCTTTCGGCGGCGGCGGCGGCGACCGGTTTTTCGGATCAGAGTCACATGACGCGCGTCTTCGCGCGGCAATTCGGCTTCACCCCCGGCGCGTGGCGCCGGGCCGCACGGCTGCAATAACGTCCAAGACGCCGGCGGCGCGCCGGCGCAATTTCCTTGTGTGTACGTCCATGGATACGGCGAGCGCGAGAGCGAGCGCCTGCTGGCGCAAGCTGCGTCGATCTTTCCCCTGCTGCATTCGGATACGCGGTTTCCTCCCGGCAGCCGCGTGCTCGAGGTCGGCTGCGGGACGGGAGCGCAGACCGTCAGTCTCGCCCGCAACAGTTCCGGCGCGCACATCGTTGCATTCGACCATGCGACGACATCGCTGGCGCGCGCGATCGAACGTGTGACGGCGGCCGGCCTCTCGAACGTCGAATTCTTGCACGCGGATCTGTTTGCGCTGCCGTTCGAAGCAGCATCCTTCGATCATGCGTTCATCTGCTTTGTGCTCGAGCATCTCAGCGATCCGATCGCCGCGCTGCAGCTGGTGAGGCGGCTGCTCAAGCCCGGTGGGACCGTGACGGTGTTCGAGGGAGATCACGGGTCCGGGAACTTCCATCCGGACTCCGAAATCGCGCACCGGGCGATCGCGTGTCAGGTGGAGCTCCAGCGCCGGGAGGGCGGGAATGCGTGCATCGGCCGGCAGCTCTATCCGCTGCTCGTGCAGGCGGGCCTCAACGCGCCGAGCGTGACGCCGCGCGTCGTGTACGTGGACGCGACCCGGCCGGACTTGGTCGACAATTTCACGCGGAAGACGTTCACGTGGATGATTGAAGCCGTCCGCGACGACGCACTCGCGGCCGGCATCATCGATGCCGCGACATTCGATGCCGGGATCCGCGATCTCAATCGCGCCGCGGAACCCGACGGCGTGTTCTGCTACACCTTTTTCAAGGGAGTGGGAGTGAAACCTTCATGAGCACGCGAGCCATAGCCAGAACGGCGGGAGCGTTTTATCTGGCATACGTCATCGCGGGAATCATCGCGCAGGAGTTCATCAGCGAACGAATGATTGTCTGGGGCGATGCCGCGGCAACAGCGTCCCACATCCTGGCACATGCATCGTTATTTCGATTGGGTTTCACCATCTATCTCATCGAGATGATAGCGCAGATCGTGACGACCGTACTCTTCTATCAGTTGCTGAAACCCGTGAATAAAAGCGTCGCGTTGCTGGCGCTCATCTTTGGCCTCGTGGGATGCACGATCAAGACGCTGAGCCGCCTCTTCTATTATGCCCCCCTTATCGTGCTGGGCGGTGCGGCATCCTTCGGCGCCTTCAACACCGAGCAGCTACAGTCGCTCTCGCTCGTATTGCTCAAGGTGAATGACCACGCGGCTGCAATGGCGCTGGTATTCTTCGGATTCGAAACCACGCTCGAGGGATATCTGATTATCCGGTCCACGTTTCTTCCGCACATTCTGGGAGTCGCCGCAGTCATCGGAGGTCTGGGGTGGCTGACCTTCCTGTGGCCCCCGCTCGGATACCAGCTGTTCCTCTATCTTGCGGCAGTCGCCCTCCTCGGCGTACTCGCGACGATCGGATGGCTGCTCGTCGTTGGCGTAAACGAAGAGCGCTGGAGAGCGCAGGCCACTGTCGCAGCAGCACGACCTTTATGAGCACGACGCCGGAACGCCGCGCCGCGGGCGCGCTATTGCTCGGAGTCCTCGCACCGCTGCTCATCATGGGGATGCACCCCACGGGCGGAGACATCACGCGGGGAGGCGCTCGGCTCGTCATGATCAATCATGTGGTGCATGGCGTCGCGCTCGCCGCGCAGCCCATCGTGTTCCTGGGCCTGCTCGGCCTGTGGCGCTCGCTGCGCTCCGATGCCGCAACCGCGGCGCTGGTGTTTTATGCGTTCGGGATCGTGGCGATTCTCTCGGCCGCGACGCTGAGCGGATTCGTTGCCCCCGACCTCGTCTCAGACCGTGCGCTGCTCGGCTATACCTACGAGCTCAATCAGGGCTTCGCGAAGGTGAGCGTGGCCGCGATCGGCGCGAGCCTCATCCTGTGGGGCGTGGCGCTGTGGGCGCGCCGAGGATTTGCCCGGCTGCCGGCCGCGGCGGGCGCGATCATCGGCGCCGTGTTGGTGCTTGGAGTGTTGACCGGCTGGCTCAACCTGAGCGCGAGTGGCATTGTGCTCGTCACGCTGCTGCAGGGAGTGTGGATCGTCCTGGTCGCAATGCATCTGCTGCGGGAGGGCGTCAATGCTGGTGATGTCTAAGCGAGCGCAGCAGATCGCTCTGGTGGTGCTGGGTCTGGGCATAGCCGCCGCGAATCTCTATCCGCTCATCACCTATTTCCTAGCCGGGCCGCGTCCGACAGCCGGGACCACAGCGCCGATGTTTTGGACGATATACGCGATGCTCGGCGTTTTCCTGGTACTCGCGGCGCGCGACCCTTCTGCCTATCGCAGCTTGATCGCATACGCCGCGTGGTCCAGTGTCGCGCATACGGCAGTCATGGCGTTGATGGCGATGCAGCTGCCCACCCGCCGCGGCGAGCTGCTGCCGGGACTGGCCGTCACCGGTCTGTCGGCCGTGCTGCTGCTCGTGTTCATGCCTCGGAAGGAGACGACGTAGTCCTCCGGCTGACAGCGCTGTTCCCCCGCCGCTGATGCCTCCATCGAGAGTCGATCGCTAGCATCCCCTCCACTTGGCGATCGACTCTTCTCATTAATGGAGCAGACCATGAAACCGACGATCTACGCAACGTTCCTGGCTCTGGCGATCGCGGCTGGGTGCAGCGGTTACAAGGCACCTACCGCCGTGCTGCCCCCGCCCCCTCCCGCGCCCCCGCCTCCCCCGGCCACCTTCACGGTGTTCGAGACGCTGGGCGACAGCGTGTCGATCGCGGACAAGCTGACCGAGTTCCGCGGCGCCCTGGGCGGCGTCCTGAACGCACCCAACTCGCCCCCGGCTGAAAGTGGGCGGCGCGAAATCAATTGGGACGGCGTCCCGGCCGCACTGACCGACGTCGACACGTTCCCGGCGAACTTCTTCAACGTCAACTCGAAGCGGGGCGCGCTGTACTCGACGCCCGGCACGGGCCTGCGCATCGACAGCACGGACTTCGCGGCGGTCAACCCCGGCCTCGCCGCCCAGTTCAGGACCTTCTCGGCCAAGAAGCTGTTCATGCCCGTGGGGAGCAACCAGGTCAACGTAATATTCCGGCTGGCCGGCACCGACACGCCCGGCCTGGTGAAGGGCTTCGGCGCCGTGTTCGCGGATGTCGATCGACTGGGCTCCACGACGATCGAATACTTCGACGTAGACGGCGTGCTGCTCGCCACCGTCAAGGCGCCGAACCACGCGGGCGCGCAACAGCTCTCGTTCACCGGCGCGGTGTTCGAAGCACCGATCGTCGCGCGCGTGCGCATCACGAGCGGCGACGCCGCGTTGACGGCAACGAGCACCGACGTCAGCGCGGGTGGAACGCAGGACCTCGTGGTGATGGACGACTTCCTGTACGGCGAGCCACGCCCGCTCGGCCCCGACGTCCACGTGACCGTGGGCAACATCTTCTTCCGCAGCGCGCAGAACGGCAGCCAGAATCCGGCCGTCGATACGATTGCGGCGGGCGCCAGGGTCACGTGGACCTGGAATGCGGCCGGCTCGCACAGCATTCAGTCGACCGGCATTCCGCCGGAGGTCTTCCGGAACAGCGTTGTCATGAGCGACGCCGGCAGCACGTACTCCGTGCGGATCTTCCATCCGGGCACCTACACCTACGACTGCGCGGTGCACGGGGCCGCGATGACCGGCCGCATCGTGGTCAAGTAGCGGCGAAGCCCAGCGCCATTATCATCCGGGGTGGATCAGACCATGCAATTCAACACCCCAGCCCTCCTGGAAGCGTTCTTCGAACGCTCCCAGGATGGCTTTTTTTTCATGATGCTCGATGAGCCGATCGCGTGGGGACCGGGCGTCGACAAGGACGCGGTGCTGGACTACGTGTTTGCCCATCAGCGCATGACCAAGGTCAATCCCGCGATGGCGCAGCAATTCCGGGCCACGCGCGAGTCGCTGATCGGACTGACGCCGGCCGAATTCTTCCGGCACGACCCGGCGGCCGGGCGCCGCGGGTGGCGGGAG
>QHUB01000103.1 GCA_003221035.1 Gemmatimonadota bacterium | reverse complement strand
CGCGGCAGTCCGATCGAGATTGGGCGGAACCCCGGGATCGGGTCGAGTGAGATCGCCGCTGATCTGTTTCCAGGTGCGCGCGCCGTCGGTCGTTTGGAACAAGAACTGGCTGGCGTAATAGAGCGAATGCGGATCTGCCGCCGACAGCACGAGCGGCTGGGTCCAGTCGGCGCGGTCGGTCTCAGGGCCCTTCGGCGCCGAGGTGTTCGGGACGGAGGTGTTGGTCTCGAGGTCCCAGCGGCTGCCCTCGCCGCCGTAGATCACGCCGGGGTGCAGCGGATCGCCCGCGGCGTACCCGCTTTCGCCTGCCGCGCCGATGGGCTCCCAGTCGCGCTGCGAGATTTGCGCGAACTTGCCGCGCGAGCGCACCGCCACCGCGCCCGAGTCCTGTTGCGCCCCGACGACCCAATATGGAAAGCGATAGTCGACCGAGGCGTGATAGATCTGCGCGGTGGGCTGGTTGAGCCAGGAGCTCCAGGTCATGTTGCGCGGATCGACGGCGCGGGCGTTGCGAGTGATGATCGTGCCCTGGTCGCTTGCGACGATCAGGATGTCCGGATTGTCGGGGTTGATCCACACCTGATGGTAGTCGTCGCCGCCGGGCGAGCCGCGGATCACGTCCCACGTGGCGCCGCCGTCGCGCGTGCGGTTCACCGCGACGTTCGGCACGTACGCGATGTCGGCATTCTTCGGATCGACGGCGATCTTCTCGAAGTACCAGCCGCGACCCCACAGCGCCTGATCACTACTGACGCGGTGCCACGTCGCGCCCGCGTCGTCGGAGCGGAACACTCCTCCCTGTCCCGGTGGGGGCTGAGGCGGACGGCCGGAAGGGGGGGCGGGGGCGGTAGGAGGCGGTACGGGGGCGGTAGGGTCCGGCACGAGGCAGTCGACGACGGCATAGACCCGGCGTGGATTGCTCGGCGCCACCGCGATGCCGGTGCGCCCAATTCCGTCAGGAGGCAGGCCCGCAGTCAGTTGATGCCACGTCGAGCCGCCGTCGGTGGACTTGTAGATGCCGCCACCGGGACCGTTTGTCGGCGCGTAGGTGAACCACGGCGGTCGCCGAGTATTCCACAGTCCCGCGTAGACCACGCGAGGATTGGTGGGATCGATGACGACTTCGACCGCGCCGACGTTCTCGTCTTTGTAAAGGACTTTTTCCCAGGTGTGGCCGCCGTCGCGCGAGCGGAACACCCCGCGGTCGGGATTGGCGGCGTAGAGCTGCCCGATCGCGGCGACGAAGAGCACGTTCGGATTCCTGGGATCAACGGCGATCTTGCCGATGTGCTGCGTGGTGTCGAGACCGAGATGTACCCAGGTGCGGCCGGCGTCGGTGGATTTGTAGACGCCGTTGCCGAAGCCCGTCGAGTCGCGCAGCGTGGACTCGCCCGAGCCGACGTAGACGACGTCGGGCGCCGATGGTGCGACGGCGATTGCCCCGATCGACGCCACAGGTTGGTCATCGAACACAGGGAGCCACGACCTGCCGGCGTCGATGGTTTTCCAAACCCCGCCGTTCACGTGGCCGAAGTAGAACTCGTCCGGCCGGCTGGCCACGCCGCACGCGGCCGCGCACCGGCCGCCGCGGAAGGGGCCGAGCATGCGCCAGTCGAGGCCGACTGGAAGGTCGAGGAGCCTGGAGTCAGGAGCCTGGGGGGCCGGGAAATGCTTCGGCAGCCGGACCACGGAAAGCGCGAGGCCGGCCTGAGCGAGGTTGGTGAGGAAGTCGCGGCGTGACGGCATGACTATGGCGTTACGCTCGCGAAGTACACCTCGAGGTTCGTTGGATACGTCCCGAACGTCTTGCCCGGACCAGTCCACACCATGGCGGCGCTGCCCGGCAGCGAGACGATGCCGTTGTAATCCCCGATGAACGGACGGATTCCGCCGGCGCAGTCGGAGCAAGGGACGCCCTGGGACGACGGATCCCAGCTCGTTTTGGTCACGCGCGTCGTACTCCAGGTATTGCCACCGTTCGCACTCGTGATGTACGAGACGTCGACCAGGGTATTGCCGGAGTAGCTGCGATCCTGACTGATCATGTCGATGCGGCCGCTGGCCGGATCGACGCTGAGCTCGACGTTGATGCGATCACCGGACGCCGGGGCGACCACCTGGGGCGTCGTCCACGTCGTGATGCCGGTGACGTTGGCGGACGTGAGGAAGATCTGCGCCTTCCCGGCGACGATATCGGTGTAGGCGACGTAGAGCCGGTTCGTTGTGGGGTCGAACGCCGGCGCCGGATATGAGCCGGGCGCGCGGTACTGAGCGCCCGAGATATTGAAGCAGTAGGGCGGATAGAGGCACACCGGATTCTGGAACGTGGCGAACTGGATGGAATTGCTCCAGGTCGCGCCATGGTCTTTGGACACGCTCACGTACATCGCCGTGCCTTTGCCGCCCTGAATCGAATTGTCGAAGGTCACGTAGGCGTAGCCGGTTCTGGGATCGACGGCGATGCGCGCGTCCTGGTCGCTGCGGACCGAGCCGCTCGAGACTTTGACCGGCAGGGCGAAGCTGTTGCCGCCGTCGCGCGAAACCGCGATGAAAATGGGCGAGTGCGCGCTGAACCCGGTGAAGTGCGCCCACGCGACATAAATCGTCCCGTCGTTCGCGACGGTGATGGCCTCGTGATCGGGGAATTGCCCGTTCGAGCCGCGGGCTTTGCCCTCCCCCTGGAACGCGCTGACGAGGGTGAGGGGGTGATCGGGTCCGCCGGCTGTCCACGTTTTCCCGCCATCGTTCGAGCGGCTGAGCCAGAGCGCGACCTGCTTTCCTCTATATCCGAAGCAGGTGAAGTAGGCGGTGCGGCCGTCGGGACTGAACGCGACATAGGGATCGCCGCCGAAATCGTAGGTTCCGGTCCCCGGGACGGCGGGATCGTTCGTAAAGGCCGTGATTCCCGGGATAAATCCGCTCGGCAGGGTCGGCGTCCAGGTCTTGCCGCCGTCGAACGTCGCGTTGACGCCGCAGCCGTCGTTGTAGTTCCAGTCGTTGTTGCCGGTGATCATGTTCAGCGGATTGGCAGGATTGACGGCGATCGGGGTCTCGTTCTGGGCCGTTGTATCTCGGCTCACATTGACGACCGAAACCGAGCCTGAGCCGAGGGCGCTGAAGTTGGGAGTGTCGAGAGTGGTGATCGGGGCTTCACGGCAGGCGGCGAGCAGCACGCCCGCGCAGAAGGCCATGAATGCAGTGGTCGAGGAACGCATGGTGGGTCTCCGAGTAAAGCGGTTCATCTTGAGGGCGCAACGAACCTTGAATAGGCGGCGTGTCCTAAAAACCCGCAACTCGTAAACCACTCTGCGTCTGTGGCGTCTCGGCGTCTACTGGCGTCCAGGCGTCTCGTTTCTAGATTCCCGCCTCTCCATTCGGGCCAGGTAGCTCAGTTGGTAGAGCAGCGGACTGAGAAGACGAGGGGTCCTGTGCGGGCCCCTATCGGTTATCTGGAGGTTTAATGTGTGATCGCAGAGTCGTTGCATGGTCGTTTGTCCTTTTGCTCTGCCTGGGTTGTGGCAAAGACCAGGCGCCAGACGCGGTTGTCGCGCTCGTCCTGAGCCCAAAAACCATCGCACTGGGGCCCAAGGAACAATATCAAATGGCGGCGACGGTTCTCTTGGCTAATGGCGACACCCTCTCCGGCGCCCAGTTATTCTGGACGACGAACAACCACGCGGTTGCCACGGTCGATGACTCGGGTCTCGTCACGGCGCGGGGTGTGGGCAGTGTGGAGGTTCATGCGACGATGTACGCTCCTGAAATCACCGGCGCGGCGACGGTAGTGGCGACGGATGTCTTGCAAAACGTGATCGTGTACACCACACGCCAGTATGGCCCGCGTAATGAGCTCGGCGCCGTCCGTCCGGACGGTACGGGGCGCCGGCGTGTGACAGAAGGTCAGGATGGCTACGAGACTCCAGCGATCTCACCAGACGGGCGGCGGATCGCATTCGTGAGACAGGGCGCCGGGATCTATGTGATGAGTTCCGAGGGGACCGGCGCAGTGCCTCTCGTTTTCCGCACAATAGGTGATGCGGCGCCCGCGTGGTCGCCGGACGGATCGCGGATCGCTTTCAAAAGTGATTACTACGCTCCGGCCGCTCCATATGGGCGCATTTTCGTCGTCAACGTGGACGGGACAGGTCTGCGTCTGGTTTCGCCGGATAGCACTGACGCGACCGCCGATGATGCAGCACCGGCCTGGTCTCCCGACGGCACGCGCATCGTCTTTACGCGGAATGGCACGCTGCACGTGGTGAATGCCGACGGGACCGGGTTCACGGCCCTGCCGAATCCGGATGGCGCTGCGTCGCCCTCGTGGTCGCCGGACGGAACGCGCATCGCCTTCCAGAGTGCGGACGGCCACATTTTCGTGGCGAATGCGGACGGATCGAATGCGGTGCAAGTGACGAGAATCTCCGGGTTTTCGGAAACCGCACCGCGGTGGTCACCGGACAGCCGCAGAATTGTATTTGCGCGAGCCACCGCCGGCTCGGATCTCTTGATCATCAATGCGGACGGGACCGGAGAGGTGCGGTTGAGTACGGGGAATGCGGCGACCGATGCGAGCCCGAGTTGGAGTCCATTGCCATGAGCCTATGAACAACTCGTCACCACTCTGCGTCTGTGGCGTCTTGGCGTCTACTTGGCGTGCAGGCGTCTAGTTTCTAGATTCCCGCTCTCCATTCGGGCCAGGTAGCTCAGTTGGTAGAGCAGCGGACTGAAAATCCGCGTGTCGCCGGTTCGATTCCGGCCCTGGCCACTTGTTGCACAACGATTTAGCGAAAGCCTGTGCTCGCCGATTCTCTCCATTGTCCCCCTATTGTCCCCCGGCCTCTAAGAATCCGGGAAAATCCCACTGGATTGTGGATGAATCAGCTCCG
>QHUB01000002.1 GCA_003221035.1 Gemmatimonadota bacterium | reverse complement strand
GGCGCCCTCCAGGCCGATCTCTTCGCGCGTGCTGAAGACAAAGATGACGGGATGCTTGACCTTGCTGCGATCGAGCCGGCGCAGCGCGAGAATCAGCGCCGCGCAGCCCATGCGGTCGTCGAAGGAGCGGCCGGTCGCGCGCGTGCCGGCGAGTCGCACGTACTGCTTGGGCATCGTGACCGTCTGGCCGACCTTCACGCCCAGCGATTCGGCGCCAGCGCGCGTGGTGGCGCCTACGCCGGCGCGGAGCGGCGGCGGCGTCCGCCGCGTGAGCCCCGAATCGCGCGGCAGAAAGATGCCCGGGATGTCGGCGCCGTCCGTGTGAATCAGCGCAGGTTGGCCTTCGAACAGCGAGAGAATGAACCCGCCGCGCGTGCGCAGGCTCAGCGTGCCGTCGGCATTGATCGTGTCGACGCGGAATCCGATCTCATCCAGGTGGGCGACGATGACGACCGGCCCCCCCCCGTCGCCCTGGCCGACGCGCACCCAGAGATTGCCCGCGGTGTCGGTCTCCTGCTTCGCCCAGCTCGGCAACAGTCGCTGCACTGTTGCGCGGACAGGCGCCTCCATGCCTGACACGCCATAACTCTCGACAAGGGCCGACAGGACCGATTGCGCCTCCGAGATTCGGCTCGAGTCCTGGCAGGCAAGTCTGCACGTCGGCACGACGGCAAGAAGACCAGCAACGCCGAGCGCTCGTGCCGACCTGCCGACGTGCCGACGTGTACCGGTCATTGGCCGCCCCCGAGCCACTTCATGATATCAGTGACCAGACCGTCGACATCCCTCACGCTGACAGTTTCCACGGCCGTGTCAGGGAATTTCGATGGCACCGCTACCATCCGGGCTTCGCTGAACGGTCCCTGCGTGTTCACGACTGCTTTCAACCCTGCAGTATCGGCGTACAGGCTCTGTACCGTGAAGGCGACGACGACGGTCCCGCGCACGCGCGGCTTGGACAGCGCCGCCGCGGCGAGGGCCGCGCAGGCCCCGCGGCGACCCGCATTCGGCGCCGCGAGCAGGCTGCCGCGCTCGCCGTAGCGTTGCGGCTGTTTGGCGAGCGACACGGGGGTGAGCAGCGCGATGCCCAGCGCTTCGACTTCCTGGCGCGAGGCGGCGCCGATATCCACGTACGCGTTATCGACCGTAAACGGCGGCTCGTCGCGCGCGGGCCGGCCTCGCGTCAGATGGGTCGAGCGGACCGCGACGACTCCGGGAACCGCCCCTTTTTTGCCGAACAGCGTCACGCGGTGACCTTCGAGCTCCTGGTCGAGCAGGGGATACAATCGGGCGCCACCGCCGACCCGCCTGAGCAGGATGTAGCCATCGTCGGTGATGTTGCCGACGGCGTACCCGATCTCATCGAGATTGCAGTAGACCAGGCGCTTCGGCGTCCCGCGGCCCAGGGTGAGCGTGACGTTGCCGATGCGATCGCGCGTCGAGCCGGGAAGCAGCGCGAGGAGGCTGTCGCCCATCGCCTGCTCGTATCCCGTCACTGCGGTCATTGCCGTGAAACGAACCGTCAGACTGTCCTGGTTTTGCAGCAGCAACATCAGCAACAGAACATTCAAGCAAGCCTCCGAGCAAGATCCAGAACCACTCGCGGCAGCAATCGATGCTCCGCCTCGAGAACGCGAGCCGCAAGCGTGTCGGGCGTGTCTCCAGGTTCGACGGGCACCCGTTCCTGGGCGATAATCTCTCCGCGATCGAACTCCTCGTCCACGAAGTGCACGGTGACGCCGGACTCCCTGGCGCCGCTGGCCAACACGGCTTCGTGCACGCGGTGCCCGTACATCCCCGGGCCGCCGAAGTCGGGCAACAGGGCGGGGTGGATGTTGATCATGCGGCCGCGAAACCGCGCGACCACGGCGCGCGGCACGAGCTTGAGATACCCGGCGAGCACGATCAGCTGTGCGTCTCCGACCGCCGCCTGCAGCTCACCCGCGTCGCCGGGGTCACGAAGAATAACCGTCGGAACCGATGCCCGGCGCGCGCGCTCCAGCGCCCCGGCCTGAGACCGGCTCGAGATGACCCGCGCGACGCGGGCGATGGCTGAGTGTTGGAGCGTGTCGAGGAGGGCTTGCAGGTTCGTGCCGCCGCCCGACACGAGGACGGCGACACGAACCGGCTGGCTGGTCACTGCCGACTACGACTGCACCGCTGCACCGATTTCGGTTTCGACCCGCTGGTCACGCTGAGGGTGAACGCGCCGGTCGCGTAGTGCTCCTGGCTGTTGACCACGACCTCGTACTCGCCGGTCTGCGGGAACGTGGCGGTGAGCCGCGCGTGACAATTGCCGCCCGAATCGTCGTCCTGGAAATCGCGGCCGCCCGAGATGCCGGGCCCGCGCAGGAACAGATAGGAGTCGAAGTCGTCCGACTCGAGATCGATCGTGATCGTCTGGCCGGCGCGACCCTGGATCGTCCATGCTTGCGCGTACGTGCTGTCGCTGTTCAAGAGCACGTCGCTGCGCGAGAGCGCGCCCTCTTCACTTTGGCCGACGTCGATCGAGTGGGTCGCGGTGGAGCTCGCGCTCGAGCTGGAGCTCCGCGACGTGCAATCCGCGCCCGCGGCGCTGCCCTCCTGCACCGGCTTGGAGCCGTCGGTGATCGTCAGCGAGAAGCGCCCGGTCTGCCGCTCGGGCGAATTGGTGGTGTTCACCAGAATCCGATACGGGCCCGTGCTCGGGAAGGTGCGGGAGACGCGCGAGTAGCATCCCGGGCCGCCGTCGTCGTTGATAATCGACGCATCGAGGTCGGAGCCGCGCACGATCAGCACCGGATCGAAGTCGTCCGAGGTCAGATCGATCGTGACCGGCCGCCCGGCGGGCGCGGTGAACTGGTAGAACCGGAAGTAGCTGTTGTCGGGATAGAGCGAGTCGCTCGACGTCAGCGCGCCGTTGATCGTCTCGCCGACGCCGATGACGGGGAGGTTCTGGGTGCCGGTGGTGACGGTGCGGGTCCCGGTGGTACAATCGTTCTCGCTGCGGTCCTGCACGGGCTTCGAGCCGTCGCTCAGCGACAGCGTGAACCGGCCGGTCTGCCGCACGGGCGACGCCGTCGTATTGACGAGAATGCGATAGGGGCCGTTGCTCAGAAATGCCTGCGACACGCGCGACGCGCAGCCGGGGCCGCCGTCGTCGTTCACAATCGACTGCGCCAGTCCCTCACCGCGGATGATGAGCACCGGATCGAAATCGTTGGACGACAGATCGATCGTCATTTCGCGGCCGGGCGTCGTCGTGAACTGGTACATCTTGAAGTAGGTCGTATCGGGGTAAAGCGAATCACCGGCCGACAGCGTGCCCGTGATCGACTGCCCGATGCTGATCTGCGGCAGGCTCACGGCGGTGCCGGGCGACACGCGGCTCGAACCCGCCGACGCTGCGACGACGGTCTTCGACGAGAGCAGCGCCTGGCCTTCGGCGACGGCGCCGGCGTCATTGCTGAGATTGCGGATCGCGTCGGTCGCGGTCGCGAAGTTCAGCGACTGGCCCTGCTCGATGGTGCTGCGCACGATGCCGACCACCTGACCCTTGCCGTTCAGCACCGGCGCGCCGCTCGACCCGTGCGAGATCGCCGCCGAGATCTGCAGCAGCTTGGTACCGTTGACGACGCGCGAGGCGGAGATGATGCCGCGCGACACCGTCCCGGGCAGCTGCCCGAGCGGGTTCGAGATGACCATGACGTCAGCGCCGTCCTTCATCGCTTCGCTCGAGCCCCAGCGCAGCGTCACGGGCGGCGTGCCCGGAACCGTCAACATCGCCACGTCCTTCACGCTGTCCGACGCCGCCACCGAGCACCGCATCTGCTGGCCGTCGCTCATTTCGATGCGACAACCCGCCGCGTCCTCGAGCACATGCCGCGCCGTCAGCACGTACCCTTCCGTCACGAAGAAGCCGGTGCCGCTCGCCATCAGGCGGCCGCCGGCATCGAGCGCCTGAATCGTGACCACCGCTTTCCGAGCCGTCGGAATGTCGATTCCGGTCGGGGCAGGTCTGGCGGCGGGCTTCTGGGACACCATCGGTGCTGCAATCACGACGAGGGCGCTCAGGATGCTCGGGATGCGTCCACGCATGGCGGCTCCTTCATGAAGGCGGTGGGCTAATATTCTATTCGGACTTGAGCCGCACAATCTGCCGGGCTGCCTCCCCAAGGTCAGCGACGACCATCACACCCATCGCACGCGCTTGTCCTTGATGAAGATCGCCCTGTCCGGTCATGACCAGGATGGCGTTCCCCCCCAGGGCCCGGGCGGGCTGGATATCCGATAATCGGTCGCCCACCCACCAGGACTCCTCGAAATCGATGTCGAGCGCGGCCTGAGCATCTTGAAACTGTTTGACTCCCGGTTTGCGGCATTCGCAGAGCCCCGTGAAACGGGGGTGATGAGGACAGAAGTAGGCGCCGTCGAGCCGTGCGCCGTGCGCCGCGAGCAGGGCGCCGAGCTGCCGCTGGACGGCTTCATAGTCCGTCACCCGATAGAGTCCCCGAGCGATTCCAGACTGATTGCTGGTGGTGATGACGAGGAATCCGGCTTCGTTGAGATGCTTGATCGCCTGCGCGGCGCCGGGGAGCAATCGGACCTTGTCCGGCTCGTGCAGATAGCCGGGATCCTCGACGATGGTCCCGTCGCGATCGAGGAAGACCGCTCGGCTAGCCACGCAGCGCGGCGATGACGGTCTCGACTTGTTCGGGGAAGATCGTGCGCGCATCGAGCAGCACCCGACCGCCCGCGACGCGCGCGATGATGGGCGGGGCGAGCGAGCGTAGCCGCTCAACGTAGGTGTCAGGTGCCGGGTGTCTGATGCCTACGAGCCACGTCCGCAGCTTCGCTTCCGGGAATGACCCGCCGCCCACTTCGGAATCACCTTCCACCAGCTGCGCCTCTCCGCGCATTTCCGCGCCGGTGAGAATGGCTTCCGCCCGTTCCTTGATGATCGACAGCGGCTCCGTGAGCATCCTGAGCACCGGGATCTCGCGGATCGCCACATCCCGGTCGCGATACAGCGCGAGCGTGGCCTCGAGGCCCGCCAGCGTGAGCTTGTCGGCGCGCACCGCCCGCGCGATGGGGTCGGCGCGACAGGCCGCGATCGCCCCGGTCTTGCCGACCAGGATGCCGGCTTGCGGGCCGCCGAGCAGCTTGTCGCCGCTGAAGGCGACGACGTCGGCGCCGGCGGCCACCGCTTCCGGGACCGTCGGTTCGCCGGACAATCCCCACTCGGAAAGATTGATCATCAGGCCACTGCCCAGGTCGTACACGCATTGGAGCCCGCGCGCGTGCGCTAACTCGGCGAGCTCAACGACGGCGACGTCGCTGGTGAAACCGGTCACCTGAAAATTCGAGCGGTGGACTTTGAGCAGGAGTCTGGAGCCGGGATTCAGGGCGCGCTCGTAATCCTGCGGGTGCGTGCGATTGGTGGTCCCCACCTCCACGAGCGTCGCGCCGGAGCGGGCCATGATGTCCGGAATCCGGAACGAGCCGCCGATTTCCACCAGCTCGCCGCGGGAGACGACGACGTCGCCGCCGCGGGCCGTCGCGCTGAGCGCGAGGAGCAACGCTCCCGCCGCATTGTTCACGACCATCGCGTCTTCCGCTCCCGTCAGCTCGACGAGCACGTCCCGGCAGTGCGCGTGCCGGGAGCCGCGCGTGCCGGAGCCCAGATCGTACTCGAGCGCGGCATAGCCCGACGCCACGCGCGTGATCGCCTCGATCGCGGCATGCGCGAGCGGCGCGCGACCCAGATTCGTGTGCAGCACCACGCCGGTCGCGTTGATCACGGGCGCGAGCGACGGCAGGGCCAGCCGTTCGACTCCCGCGCGCACCGCGGCATCCCAGCCTTCCGGTGGCGCCGTGCCGCCGTTGCTGCGGGCAGCCTCGACGGCCGCGCGCGCCGCTTTCACCACCAGCGCGCGCGGATGTACGGCGAGGAGTGCGGCCACGCCCGACCCGGCGAGCAATGCATCGATCGAAGGCAGTTGGCGGCGGGGATCCGTCATGGCGGCGGGGGCGGGGTCGGGGGCGCCGGGCGTGGTGCGTGGTGCGTGGTATCCACAGGAGTGGCTTTCGGTGTCGAGAAGCCGATGTCTCCGTCGCCCTTCTTGCCGACGAGGTTCGTCGCGCCGCGCACACGCACCGCATAGCGCGTCTCGGGCTTGAGCGGACGCGCGAGCCGGATCACGAACTTGTCCGAAGGGATGGGACGCTGCGCCAGCAGTTTCCGCACGAGCGCGGTGTCCACGTGCGTACGCGAGGGCTGCTGTCGCGGGCCGCCACCGCGGGCAGGAGCCGCCCGCGGTGGTTGAGCCGGCGGGGGCGGGGGCGGGGGCACCGTGGGATGAACATTTGGCTGTGCCGAGGTGTCGTGCGCCATTTTCGCCCGCGCCGTGTCGCGCGCGGCTGCCGCCGCGGTCGTCACCGAATCGAACTGCTTCTCGGTGAAGACGCGCTCGGCCGCGAGCGGCGTCGAGTCCGGCAACGTGAGTACGTGCACCGCGCCCGTGTCGATGGTCGTGCCCGGGTCGAGCGCCTGATTGAACTCGACGCGCACGTCGAGCGAATCGACCGAGCTCGCGCTGCGCGGCCGCGGCGGGTTGGTGTCGTGCGGGAACGCGAACAGCGCGACGTTGGTGCTCGAGTCGACGGTCACGATTGTGGAGTCGTAGGCCTCGCGCAGGCCGCGGCGGTGGTCGTTGTTCTCATCGTTCGTGGCGTAGACGATGTACCGTCCCGGCTGGAGGTTGGTGAGGTTGAACTGGCCGCCCGAATCGGCGAGGGTCAAGTAGCCCGTGCTGTCCGGCAGTGGCACGGCCTCGATCAGCGCGCGCGCCATGATCCCTTGCTCGATCCATTTGAGCGCGATGCCGCCGATGCGCGCATGCCCGATCTCCGGCCCGAGCGTGAAGATCACGACCCGGGTCGAATCGAACCGGTTGCGCCGCATGTCGACGAAGCCCGGCAGAATCTCGAGCCGATAGACGCGCTTTTTCCACCCTTCGCGCGGCTTCACCGACACGCGCGAGCGGTGCCAACCCACTCTCACGCCGCCTTTGGCCGGTGAGAGCAACACCTCGCGCTCGAGGCCGGAACCCACGCCGCCTCCTCCCGTGCCGCCGGGCTGCTCGTCGATCACTTCGTCGAACTGGATCGAGACGTCGTCATTCCACTTGGGCACGACGGAGCCCGATTCCGGACTGACGTGGACGATCTGCGGCGGCAGGCTGTCGGGCGGCCCCCCGGGCGGAGAGCCGACGCTCGCGCACGCGCCCGCGAGCGCGCTTAGGAGCAGCCCAGCGACTTGAGCTTGCCGGCCAGGACGTCGCGCTGATCGCGCCATGCCTTTTCCTTTTCGCGCTCTTTGGCGACCACGTCCTGCGGCGCGCGTGAGACGAAGCTCTCGTTCGTGAGTCGGGCCGAGAGATGCTGGAGTTGCGTGTCGAGCCGGCGGTACTCTTCCGACAACCGCCGGCATTCATTCGAGACATCGACGATCCCTGCGAGCGCCACGACCACCTCGCTGCCGTCGCCGAACACGGCGTGCGCGCCGACACCCTGGGGCGCACCGCCCAGCGCCAGGCCCTCGAGTTGCGCGAGCCGCTCGATCGTATCCCGCTCGCCCTCGAACGTAGCGGCTTTGTCGTTGCCGCGCGCCACGATCGTCGCCCGCAATTTCGTCTTCGGCGCCACGCGATACTCGGCGCGAATCGAGCGGATGAGCTCGATCGCGGTCTTCACGCGGGCGAATTCCTGGTCGGCACGGGGATCCTCGAGCTCCGGTCGTGCGGCGGGCCAGCGTGCCGCCGTGAGCAGCTCTTCCGATTTCCGGCCGGGCATTTTTTGCCACAGCTCCTCGGTAATGAACGGCACCACGGGGTGCAGCAGCCGCAGCACGAGATCGAAGCAATAGGCCAGCACCGCCTGGGGAGTCGCGGCGGCGGCCCCGTTCATCCGGGGCTTCACCGCTTCCACGTACCAGTCGGCCAGCTCGTTCCACGCGAACTCGAAGCAGCGCTTTGCGGCCTCATCGAGCCGGAATTGCTCGAGCGACGCGGACGCCTCACGAATCACCGCCTGCGCGCGCGACAGGATCCAGCGGTCGGCCAGGGTGAGCGAGCGCCGGTCCACCGACTCGAGCGCCGGGACCTGCGGCGTCAGTTGGCCGAGCACGAATTGCCCGATGTTCCAGAGCTTGTTCGCGAAGTTGCGGCCGGGCGCGAACGTGGTCTCGAGATCGTTCGGGTCGAGAATCACGTCGGCGCCGAGCGAGCTGCCGGCAATCAGCGTCCAGCGCAGCGCGTCGGCGCCGAACAGCTTCACCACATCGAGCGGATCGATCCCGTTGCCGAGCGATTTCGACATCTTGCGGTGCTTGGTGTCGCGCACCGTGCCGTGGAGGTACACGGTGGTGAACGGGAGACGCTGGTCCATGAAGTGGTAGCCCGACATCAGCATGCGCGCGACCCAGAAGAACAGGATCTCCGGCGCGGTGACGAGCGTGTGGCCGGGATAGAAGCGGCGCAGATCGGGTGTGTCCTGGGGCCAGCCGAACGTCGCGAACGGCCAGAGCCACGAGGAGAACCACGTGTCGAGCACGTCCGGGTCCTGCTCGATCGTGCTCGCCGGTCCCCCGCAGCGCGGGCATTGCTCGGGATCGGTGCGCGCGGCCCACTGATGCTCGCACTTCGTGCAGGTGAACACCGGAATCCGGTGACCCCACCAGATCTGCCGCGAGATGTTCCAGTCGCGGATGTTCTCCATCCAGTGGTCGTACGTCGCGCGCCAGCGCTCCGGCACGATCTTGTACGCGCCCTGGCGAAACTGCGCGAGGACGGGCTCCGCCAGCGGCTTCATTTTCACGAACCACTGGTCGCTGAGCCGCGGCTCGACCACCGTGTCGCACCGATAGCAGCGCCGCACGGAATGCCGGTGCGGCTCGGTTTTGACGAGGAGACCTTCGCGCTCGAGCTGCTTGACGATGCGCTTGCGAGCCTCGAAGCGATCGACACCCTCGAGCTCCTGAGGGACACGATGGGCATCTCCCATGGTCCCGTCCTCTTTCATGACCAGCGGCATCTCCAGCTTGTGGCGCAGCCCGATCTCGAAGTCGTTCGCGTCGTGGGCGGGAGTCACCTTCACGAATCCCGTCCCGAATTCCTTGTCGACGCTCTCATCTGCGATGATCGGGATCTCGATGCCGACGATCGGCAGCCGGGCCTTCTTGCCGATGTAGGGTCGCCCGCGCGGGTCTTCCGGATTCACCGCCACGGCCGTGTCGCCCAGCAGGGTTTCAGGGCGCGTCGTCGCCACCGTAATCGCGCCCGAGCCATCCGCCAGCGGATACGTGATGTGATAGAGATTGCCGTTGGTCTCGTGGTGCTCCGCTTCTTCATCGGACAGGGCGGTGAGGCAGTTCGGGCACCAATGGATCACGCGGTGGCCCCGGTAGATGAGCTTCTCTTCCCACAGCCGCACGAACACCTCGCGCACCGCGCGCGAGTACTCGGGATCGAGCGTGAAGCGGAGCCGGGTCCAATCGCACGAGCAGCCGATTTGCTTGAGCTGCTCGATGATCGTGGTGCCGGTCTTGTTCACGAACTCCCACACCCGCTGCACGAACGCCTCTCGACCGAGGTCGAAGCGTGTCTTGCCCTCGGCCTTGAGCCGCTTTTCGATCACGTTCTGCGTCGCGATGCCCGCATGGTCGGTCCCGGGCAGCCACTCCGCCGCGCGGCCCCGCATCCGTTCAAAGCGAATCACGACATCCTGAATCGTGTTGTTCAGGGCGTGACCGACGTGGAGCACGTCCGTGACGTTCGGCGGGGGAATCACGATCACGTACGGCTCGGCGTCGGGACGAGGCTGGAAGACCCCCGCCTCGAGCCAGCGCTTGTAGATGGATGGTTCTACGGGCCGCGGATCGTATGCCATTCCTTAATATAGAAGTGGCCACTAGAATATCGTCCAATGACGAGTTCCCACCCCAAACCCGCTGCTTCCGACGAGACACTGGCTGCCGGGCGCGTCGTCCGCTGGATCGCGCTCGCAGGCGTCATTCTGTTTTCGGTCGCGCTCTACTTCGAATTCGGATTGCACACCCCGCCGTTCGGTAGTGCGCCCGGCGCTACCACGTCGTCCAGTCCCTAGACATGGCTCCTTCCGAGATCCAGGTCGTCCTGCCGGATGGGAGCAAGAAAGCCCTGCCGGCGGGCGCGACGGGCTCCGACCTCGCGAAAGCGATCGGTCCGGGCCTCGCGAAAGCCGCGCTCGCCATTCGCGTCAACGGCGACGTACGCGACTTGCAGCGCCCGCTGCCCGACGGGGCACAGGTCTCGATCCTGACCAACAAGGATCCGCAGGCGCTCGACGTGCTGCGCCACTCCTCGGCGCACGTCCTGGCGACGGCGGTTCGTCAGCTCTTCCCGAAAGCGCAGATCGGCTTCGGCCCGCCCATCGAGGACGGCTTTTACTACGACTTCGACATCGGCCGTCCGTTCACGCCCGAAGACATCGACGCGATCGAAAAGAAGATGGCCGAGGTGACGAAGTCCGATTACGCGTTCGTGCGTGAGGAAGTGAGCAGGGAACAGGCCAGGCAGCGATTCGTGGACGATCCGCTCAAGCTTGAGCGCATCGGCGACCTGGGACCCGACGAAACGATCTCGGTCTACACCGACGGCCCGTTCGTCGATCTGTGCCGCGGCCCGCATGTCCCCAGTACGGGGAAGATCCAGCACTTCAAGCTGCTGCACGCGGCGGGCGCGTATTGGCGCGGCGACGAGCGCCGGCAGATGCTGCAGCGCATCTACGGCACGGCGTGGTTCAGCAAGCAGGACCTCGACCAGTACATCACCCGGCTCGAAGAGGCTCGCAAGCGCGATCACCGCGTGATCGGCAAGCAGCTCGACCTCTACTCGATCCAGGAAGATGTCGGACCGGGGCTCGTATTCTGGCATCCGAACGGCGCGATCATCAACTTCGAGCTGCGGCGCTTCATCGAAGACGTCATCCTGCAGCGCGGCTACCAGCTCGTGTACACGCCGAACGTGACGCGCGAGCAGCTGTTCCTGCGCTCGGGGCATCTGCCGCTGTACGCCGCCAACCAGTTTCCGGCGATGGCCGCGGGCGAGGGCGAGTCGGAGGACGTGCGCTATCGCGTCAAGCCGATGAACTGCCCCATGCACATCCTGATTTACGCAAGCCAGCAGCGCAGCTATCGCGATCTGCCGATCCGCCTGGCCGAGATCGCGAACGTCTATCGCAACGAGCGCTCGGGCACGTTGCACGGCATGCTGCGGGTGCGCGGCCTGTCGATGGACGATGCGCACATCTTCCTGCGCGAAGACCAGATCGAGGAGGAGATCTTCAATCTGCTCGACATCGTCGAGCTGGTGATGGGCAAAACGTTCGGGCTCGCCTACCGGCTCGATCTCGCCACGCGGCCCGACAAGAAGCTCGGTACCGATGCGATGTGGGAGGTGGCGGAGAAGGCGCTCGAGAGCGCGCTCAAGCGCCGCGGCTTGACCTATCGGATGGATGTGGGCGGCGGAGCGTTCTACGGCCCCAAGATCGACATCAAGTTCAACGACGCGATCGGCCGCGAGTGGCAGGGCGCCACGATCCAGCTCGACTACGAGCTGCCGGAGCGCTTCCAGCTCGAGTACACCGGCGCGGACAACAAGCCGCACCGCACGATCATGATGCACCGCGCGATCTTCGGGACGATCGAGCGCTTCACGGGGTTCCTGATCGAGCATTTCGCGGGAGCGTTCCCGCTGTGGCTCTCGCCGACCC
>QHUB01000036.1 GCA_003221035.1 Gemmatimonadota bacterium | reverse complement strand
GCCGATTGCAACGCGAGTCGTGGCTCGGTGGTATAGGCCTGCCGCGCGACCGCATCGAGCGCCCAGTCGAGCGAGTCCGGACCTGCAGTCGTCAGGAATCCGACGCGACCCAGGTTCAAACCGAGGATCGGCGTGTCGGCCCCGTTCAGGAGCCGGGCGCCTCGGAGCAGAGTGCCGTCGCCGCCAAGCGTGATCAGACAATCGAGTTTGGCCTGGAGCGCTTCGCCGAGCGGCGGCGGAGTCCCGCCGTCGCCCGTGGGCCAGAGCGTTTGAATGCGCTCTTCGGTGTAGAGCTTCAGTCCGTAGCGCAACGCCTGTTGCTGGAGCGTCCCGAGAAAGGCGCCGAGATCCGGATAGTTGGGGTTCCCGACGACCCCGACGTTCATCGCGGCTGTTGAGGCGGTGGCGTCGCGAGCGACTCTTCCGCGGAGAGGGCGCGGATGCGGGCGGCGATGCCCTCGCCCGTCAGACCGACATCGGCAAGCTGGCGGGCGCGCGGCGCGTGCTCATAGGTGCGATCGGGCACGCCGAGCGCGACCACGCGCACGTCGGGCGCGGTCGTCTGCACGAGCGCGGCCAGCGCGGCGCCGAAGCCGTTGATCACGGTGCCGTCTTCGACGGTGACGAGCAGCTTGTGATTTTGCGACAGTCCCTCGAGCATCTCGCGGTCCATGGGCTTCAAGAACCGGGCGTTGACCACCGTGACATCGAGTCCGTCCGCGCCGAGCAGCTCTGCGGCGTCGAGTGCCGGCTTGCACATCACCCCGACGGCCAGAATCGCGCAGTCCTTCCCTTTCCGGAGCGGCTCCCACGTGCCGTAGGGCACCGGCGGCACCTCGGCCACGGGCGGCGGCTCGCCAGGCGCCCTGTCGCGCGGGTAGCGCAGCGAAAACGGCCCGTCGTGCGCCAACGCGCAGCGCAGCAACCCGATCAGCTCGGCGCCATCCCTGGGCGCGGTCACGGTCATGTGCGGCACCGCCAGCATGTACGCGATGTCGTACAAGCCCATGTGTGTCTGGCCGTCTTCACCCACCATCCCGGCGCGGTCCATGCAGAAAATCACCGGCAGTTTCTGAATGGCCACGTCGTGGATGATCGAGTCGTAGGCGCGCTGCAGGAACGTCGAGTAGATCGCCACGACGGGTCGCACACCCTGCGTCGCGAGCCCGGCCGCAAACGTGGTCGCGTGCGCCTCGGCGATGCCGACGTCGAAGAACCGGTTCGGCCACTTCTTCTCGAAGATGTTCGTGCCCGTCCCCGACGGCATCGCCGCGGTGATCGTCACGAAATTCGGATCCTCGGCCGCAAGCTGGGTCAGCGCATCGCCGAAAACCTTGGTCCACTGCGGAAGGCCCGGATTCACCGGCTTCAACCTGCCGGTCTTCGGATCGTATGGCGCGCGCGCGTGATACTTCTCGAGATCGGGCTCGGGGAGCGGGAAGCCTTTGCCTTTCTCGGTAATCACGTGCACGACGCGCGGGCCCTTGAGCGTCTTCACGCTGTCGAACGTGTGGAGCATCGCGCCGATGTTGTGCCCGTCGATCGGCCCGAAATAGCGAAAGCCCAATTCCTCGAACAGCATGCCCGGCGACCAGAGATTCTTGATGCTCTCTTCGACGTTCTTGGCGAAAGCCACGAGCTTCCTGCCGCCGATGACGTGCGACGCGCGCTCGATCACGTGCTTCACGCGCTCGCGCATCCGCAGGCCGAAGGGGCTCGCGACAATGGAGCCGAAATACTTGCTGATGGCGCCGACGTTGGGCGCGATCGACATGCCGTTGTCGTTCAGCACGACGATGATGTCCCGGCTCGAATCGCCGGCGTTGTTCAGCGCCTCGTAAGGCAGCCCGCAGGTCATTGCGCCGTCGCCCACGATGGCGATGACTTCGAAGTCCTCGCCCTTCAGGTCGCGCGCGGTCGCCATGCCGAGCGCCGCCGAGAGCGCCGTCCCCGCATGGCCGGCGCCGAACGTATCGTGCTCGCTCTCATCGCGACGCAGGAAGCCGGACAACCCGCCCTGTTGCCGCAGGGTGTCCAGCCGGTCGTTGCGGCCGGTGAGGATCTTCCACGGGTAGCCCTGGTGCCCGACGTCCCAGACGATCTTGTCGTGCGGCGAATCGAACGCGGCGCACAGCGCGACGGTCAGCTCGACCACGCCGAGGCCGGCGCCGATGTGGCCGCCCGTCTGCGACACGACGTCGATGAGCCGCTGGCGGACCTCGTCGGCCAGCTGCTGGAGCTCGTCGCTCGATAGGTCCTTTGTATCGTTTGGGCTTCGGATCGTTTCTAGGATCACGGATTCCTCAATTCGAAGTGCGAAATGTGGAATGCGAAATTGACAGGCAGGTTTCGATTTCCCATTTCGACTTTCGCATTTCGCATTAATTAGGCCTCGTCACGATATAATGCGCCAGCTCCACGAGTATCGGGGAAACTAACCCCGCCTGGCGCAACTGGTCTACCGCCTTCGCAGCCAGCCGTTCCGCCTCGGCGCGTGCGGCGCCCACGCCCAGCAGCGTCACGAACGTGGCTTTGGCGTGCGCCGCGTCCTTTCCCGCCGTCTTGCCGAGCTGGTCGGATGTCGCGGTGGCGTCGAGCACGTCGTCCGCGATCTGAAACGCGAGTCCGATCGCCTCGCCGTACGCGCGCAGCGCCTCGACATGCCCGCGCGTGCCGTTGGCCGCGAGGCCGCCGATGACGCACGACGCGGCAATCAGCGCGCCGGTCTTGCGCCGATGCACCTCGGCGAGCGCTTCGACCGGGAGTGCCTTCGCTTCCGCCTCGAGGTCGAGCGTCTGCCCGCCGATCATGCCGCCCGCGCCGGCGGCGCGGAACAGCTCGAGCGCGATCTCGCGCCGCCGTTCGGTGGAAAGCTCGAGCGCCGCGAGCCCGCGCGCGAGGACGCGCGCCGCGAGCGCCACCATGTCGTAGCCCGCGCGGGTGGCGCGCGGCACGTCGAACGCGCGATGCGCCGTCGGCCGGCCCCGCCGCAGGTCGTCGTTGTCCATGCATGGGAGATCGTCGTGCACCAGCGAATACGCATGCACGACCTCGACGGCGGCGGCTAGCTCGGCGACACCCGCCGATGACGATCCGTTGAGCGCTTCGTGCGCGGCAAACACCAGCGTGGGCCTGAGCCGCTTGCCCTCCCCCAACAGGCTGTAGCGAACGACTTCGTCCCCGATGGTGGCGGACGCCAATACGGTGTCGACCCGGGAGCGGGCATCGGCGAGATAGCTAACTAGGGCTTTCAATCTCGAGGACTTTTTTGACCTTGAGCTCCGCCTGCGCCAGCTGCTCGCGCGCGACCCTGAGCCGCTCGACGCCTTCCTCGAACAGCTTCAGCGCCTCATCGAGATCGAGGTCTTCCGATTCGAGCCGGCGCACGATCGCCTCCAGCCGTTCGAGCTGCTTACTGAACTCGGCCATTCACTTCCCCATCGGTGACCCGGAGCCGGAATTCCTTGCCCGCCGGGAGCTGGGCGACGCGCTTGAGCACCGTGCCGTCGGCGTCACGGGCGACGGCATACCCGCGACCCAGCACTTTCAACGGACTCAGCGCATCCAGGCGGGAGCCGTATGCCGTGAGCCGGGAGCCGGAAACCTCGAGGCGATGGTCCATGCAGCGAACCAGACGATCGCCAGTGCGATCGAGTCGCTCCACGACATGTCGTGACGCGATGCGGAGCGCGCGCGCCAGGCGCTGCCCCAACACGCCGCACTTCATCAGCACTTCAGCACGATCTGGGGTCGCGGCTTCAGCCGCGGCTGACGGGGTGGGCGCACGCAGGTCAGCCACCAGGTCGCACAGACTCACATCGGTCTCGTGTCCGATGGCCGAGATCACGGGCATCGGCATGGCGGCGACGGCCCGGGCGACGCGCTCGCTGTTGAACGCCCACAGATCTTCGACCGACCCGCCGCCGCGCGCGACGATCAGCACATCCACGGGCAGGCGCGAGATCCGATTGAGCGCCGAGCAGACGGAGGCTTCGGCTTTGGCGCCTTGCACCTGCGCCGGCACCACGATCAACTCCGCCACAGGCCAGCGCCGGCCGACGACCGCCTGGATGTCGCGGAGCGCGGCGCCATCGGGGCTCGTGACGACCGCGATCCGGCGCGGGAATGGCGGGAGACGACGCTTGCGCGCGGGATCGAGCAGGCCGTCTTTGGTCAGCGCGGCTTTGGCCTTTTCGAACGCGAGCCTCCACAGCCCGCCTTGATCGGTCGAGAGCAACTCCATCACCGTGAGCTGGAACTCGCCCTTCTCTTCGTACACGGACGGCCGAGCGAACGCAAAGACCTGCGTCCCGTCGGTCGGGGTGGGCAGCCGGAAGTTCTGTTTGGCAAACATCACGCAGCGGATCTGCGCCGCCTTGTCGCGCAGCGAGAAGTACCAGTGGCCGCTGCGCCACGCCTTGAAGCCCGTGATCTCGCCGCGGATCCACAGCGGCGGCAAACCGGCCTCGATGACGCTCTTCGCCCGCTTCGTCACCTCGCTGACGGTCCATGCCCCCTCGGCCGACGCGGCGGCAACGATGTCTAGCGGCTGGACCATTGTTTCGCTGCTTGCACGGTGTTGTAGAGGAGCATGGTGATCGTCATGGGCCCCACCCCGCCGGGCACTGGTGTGATGGCCGACGCCACCTGCTTCGCTTCGTCGAATTGGACGTCACCGACCAGACGATAACCGCTCTTCTTCGACGGATCGTCAACGCGATTGACGCCGACGTCGATCACCACCGCACCAGGCTTCACCATGTCGCCGCTCACGAACTCCGGCTTGCCGATCGCCACGATCAGGATGTCGGCCTGTCGCGTGTGCTCAGCGATGTTGCGCGTGCGCGAGTGGCACACGGTCACGGTCGCGTTGCCGCCCTTGCCATCCTGCAACAGCAGCGCGGCCATCGGCCTGCCCACAATGCTGGAGCGCCCCACGACAACGGCGTGTGCGCCCTTCGTCTCGACGTCGCTGCGAATCAGGAGCTGTTGCACCCCGTATGGTGTCGCCGGCCGGAAGCCGGACGGATCGCCCCCCGCCACTTTGCCGACATTCTCGGGATGAAAGCCGTCCACGTCTTTGCGGGGATCGACGCGATGCAGCACGCGGTTGGTGTCGATCTGCTTGGGCAGGGGCAGCTGCACCAGAATGCCGTGGATCTGCGGGTTCGCGTTGAGGCGCTCGAGCAGGGACATCAACTCCCCCTCGGGCGTCTCCTTGGAAAGCTTGACGGTCTCGTGGTACAAGCCTGCTTCGTCGCACGCCTTGCCCTTCATGCGGACGTAGACTTCCGACGCCGGATTGTCGCCGACGAGCACCACGGCGAGTCCCGGCGTGACGGCTTTCTTCTTCAGCCCTGCGATCTCGGCGCCCAGCTCCGCCCGCATCTCGGCGCCGATGGCATTGCCATCGATCAACCTAGCGGGCAACGCCGACCGCCCGTGTCTCGCGGATCACCACGACCTTGATCTGTCCGGGATACTGCAGCTCGCGCTCGATCTTGCGCGCGATCTCGTCGGTCAGCCGTGTCGCCCCGCTGTCATCCACCGTCTCGGGCGTGACGACCACGCGGACTTCGCGGCCCGCCTGGATGGCGAAGACCTTGTCCACGCCCTTGAACTCGGACGCCAGCTTCTCGAGGTCGGTCAGCCGCTTCACGTACGTCTCGAAGGCCTCGCGCCGCGCGCCGGGGCGCGAGCCGGAGATCGCGTCGGCAGCCTGCACGATCACGCTGACCGACGATTCGTGCGGCACGTCGTCGTGGTGCGCCGCGATGCAGTTGATCACGACCGGCTGCTCGCCGTACTTGGTCGCCATCTCGACGCCGAGCTGCACGTGCGTGCCGTCGTGCTCGTGGGTGAGGACTTTGCCGACGTCGTGCAGGAGCGCGCCGCGCTTGGCGAGACTGACGTCGAGCTTCAGCTCGGCGGCCATCATGCCGGCGAGGTGGGCGACTTCCTTGGAGTGCTCGAGGATGTTCTGCCCGTACGACGTGCGGTACTTCATGCGTCCGACCAACTTCACCAGCTCGGCATGCATGCCACGGATTCCGATGTCATAGACCGCCTGCTCGCCGGCTTCGACGATGCTCTGATCCACGTCGGCTTGGGCCTTTTTCACGATCTCTTCGATGCGCCCGGGATGGATGCGGCCGTCGGCGATCAGGCGTTCGAGCGCCAGGCGGCCGACTTCGCGGCGCACCGGCTCGAAGCACGAGACGACGACGGTGTCGGGCGTGTCGTCGATGATGACGTCGACGCCGGTGGCGGCCTCGAATGCGCGGATGTTACGGCCCTCGCGGCCGATGATCCGGCCTTTCATCTCATCCGAGGGCAACACCACGGCGGACACGCTCGACTCGGCCGTCTGCTCCGCGGCAATGCGCTGGATCGCGAGCGCCACGATCTTCTTGGCCTCGCGGTCTGCGTTCTTCTTGGCCTGCTCGGTGATGTTACGGACCAGCGCGGCGGCCTCGTCGCGCGCCTCGTTCTCGAGCCGGCTGACGAGCTCGGCCTTGGCCTCTTGCGCGGAGAGCCCCGCGACCTGCTGGAGCCGCGCGCCGATCTCTTGCTCGCGCTTGCCGAGCGCCTGGGTGCGCTCCTGCAGCTGCTGGTCGGACTTGCGCAGGTCGTGCTCACGCCGGTCCACCCCGGCGAGCTTTTCATCGAGGCTTTTGTGGAGGTTTTCGCGCACGGCCATGAGCTCTTCTTTGGCCGCGAGCACGAGGCGCTGGCTCTGGTCGGTCGCGCGGCGCTCGACGCGCCGGCCCCACACGTAGAAGACCAGTGCCGCGACGAGCACGCCGCTGAGCACGGCCGCAATGATCGACGACACCTCGGCCATAGATCTATCTCCACCTCACCCGTAGGTTAGGGGCGCAGCACGCTGCGCCCCTGCGTCCGGGTAAGGATGATTGTCAGCCCGCTACGGCTTTCCGTTTCGCCGGCGGCAACATCTTGGCGAGGTCATCCGCGACGGCGGCGAGCCGCGCCGCGACCTCGCGCTCGGTCTGCTTCGCCTGGAACAGCTCGTTCGTAATGTCCAGCGCCGCAAGAATCGCGGCCTTATGCGTCTCCACCAACGGTCCCTGACTCAGGACCTTCTTCAATGCCTGATCCAGGTAGGCGGCGACTTCGCGCGTGTAGTCGGGCGACAGGTCGGAGCGAACGGTGTACTCCTCGCCCCCAATCATCACCCGCACGGCGTGCTTCTTCACCGTCACTTGTGCGCTCCATTATCGCGCGCTTGTTCTTCCAAGAACGTGAGACGTTGCATCAAGTCGTGCACGCGCGTCCGCGCTCCCTCCATCCGCTGGCGGA
This sequence comes from Gemmatimonadota bacterium, assembly GCA_003221035.1. Classification (GTDB taxonomy): domain Bacteria; phylum Gemmatimonadota; class Gemmatimonadetes; order Gemmatimonadales; family GWC2-71-9; genus 20CM-2-65-7. The sequence continues at coordinate 30,294 of QHUB01000036.1, read as the reverse complement.
GCGCCTTGTTCTCCGACTCGAGCTCGGGACTGCGCACAGGGGTTCCTGATGCCCCACCGCCCCCGGCCCCCCCACGAGTTCCAGATTTCAGCTCAGATTCGGCTTTTTGCGCGCGCGAGCGCCACCCGGCGAGCTCTTCCGCAACATCGCGGACGATCGCTTCGAGCTGGTCTATCGCATCTCGGACATCAAGCGGAGGCCTGTCGCCGCTGTACGTCAAGTTCATCCTCCAGCGCTTTCAGCATCCGGCTGAGTAACGCATCGATTTCCCGGTCCGTGAGGGTCCGTACCCCCTCCGGATCGCGGAACGTGCAGCGCCATGTGACGCCGCGCGTCCCCTCGGGCAAACCTGAGCCACGGTACTCGTCCAGCACCTCGAGCTGCGCCAGCATCGATCCGCCGGCGCGACGCAATACTGTTTCGACCGCCGCAGCCGTTACGCCTCCCCGCAATACCAGGGAGATGTCACGCAGCACCGGCGGCTGCGTGTGGAGCGGCTGATACTTGACCACGGGAACGGGCCCTACCCCAATCGTCACTTCGAGTCCGAACAGCGGTGCGGCCCACCTGGGCGCGTCGGCTTCGAGCCGGATGGCTGAGCCACCGAGCGCCTCCCAACCCGAGCCACTGGCGGCCGGTTGCACGTCGCCGCCAGGGGTGGTTAGCCCAACAGCTAACTCAAAGTGGCGCTTTAAGTCCCATATGTCCATATCAGGTAGTTTCGAATCCGATTGCGACCCGCCTGTCCAGTGCGGCGGATGGCGCGCACCTGTAAGAACTACCGCAAGATGCAACTCCTCGGTCGGACGGTCTGACGGTCGGACTGACGGACGGAAAACCGTCCCAACTTCGAAGAGGCGGATATCCCGGTGGCCTTGAGCCCAGTTGTGCTCCACGCGCCGAACCAGTCCGGGAAGGAGCCGGCTCCGCAGGAACGCCTCCTCCGCGGACAGCGGGTTCTTTACCTGGATCGCGTCGGGGCTGTCGGCGGGGCCTAATGGCAGCGTTCGAGCTTCCAGCAGTCCGCTGCCGCTCGCGATCAGCCGCTCGCGAATGCGCCGCAATGTCAGCTCGCTGGGCGCCTCGGGGACGGTTCCGGGCCGGTAGGGCCGCAGCTCGTCGGGGAAGGAATCGTAGCCGCGCAGTCGCGCGACTTCCTCGATGAGATCGACCTCGCGGGTGACGTCCGGCCGCCAACCGGGCACCTGGACGGCGAGCCGGTCGTCCTTGGGGGCGGCGACGAAACCCACGGCCGACAGCAGCCGCTCGGTTTCTTTCCGCGGGATCGCGACGCCGAGGAGTTGGCTGACACGCGCGTCGCGCAGGAACACCGAGCGCGGCTGCTGCGGCTCAGGCCAGAGGTCGAGCGGCGGTTCGCGCACGGCGCCGCCGGCGATCGAGACGATGAGATCGATCGCCCGGGCCATCGCGTCGGGCAGGGCGAGCATGTCGATGCCCCGCTCAAAGCGATAGCTGGACTCGCTCGAGATGCCCAGGGCGCGACCCGTGCGCCGAACACGCGTTGGCTGGAAGTAGGCGGCCTCGAGCACGATGTCCGTCGTGGATTCGGTGACCTCCGATTCGGCACTGCCCATCACGCCCGCCACGATCTGGGGCCGCTCGGCGTCGCAGATCGCGGTCATCTCGGCGGTCAGCCTTCTGCTCACTCCGTCCAATGTCACGATCGCTTCGTCGGGCTTGGCCCGGCGGACGACCACAGCGGGCCCGCGGAGCTTCGCCAAATCGAAGGCGTGCATCGGCTGATTGATCTCGAAGAGGATGTAGTTCGTCGCGTCCACGATGTTGTTGACGGACCGTTGGCCGACGCTCTGGAGGCGCGTGGCGAGCCATGCGGGGCTGGGTCCCACCTTCACACCGCGCACGACGGCGATCATGTAGCGGGGGGCGCCCTCGGGGTCCTCCAACCGGACCTCGACGCCATCAACGGCGGCGGTCGGGCGGTCGGGCGGTCGCGGCGTTCGGTGTTGACCGCCTTGACCGCCGGGGATTACCGGGAGCTTTACGGTTGCGCCGTATGCGACCGCCAATTCCCGAGCGACCCCCTTGTGGCAGAGCAAATCCGGCCGATTCGCCGAGACATCAATGATCACTTGTTCATCGGCGACCGGAATGGCCTCGAGAAATGGCGTGCCGGGCGGAGCCTCGGTGGTGAGCTCCAGGATGCCGGCCTGATCGACGCCGAGGCCAAGTTCTTTTGCCGAGCAGAGCATCCCGTTCGATTCGACGCCGCGGATCTTGCGGCGCTCGAGCTTCAGGCCACCCGGCAGCGTGGCACCAACGGGAGCAAAGGGATACGTCTTCCCCGCCGCAACGTTCGGAGCCCCGCAGACAACCTCCACCACGCCATTGCCTGCATCCACCTGGCAGAGCGACAGCCGATCGGCGTTCGGGTGCTGCTTGACCTCGAGGACCCGGGCGACGAGCACGTCGCGCAGATCCTGATGGATCGGCACGACGGCGTCGACGGGCGCGACCTGCCGCGCGAGGCGGTCGGCGATATCGCGACCTTCCAGAGGCCGGCTCAGGAGGGCCTCCAGCCAACGGCGAGAGACGATCATTCTGAAGTCAGGAGTCGGGATCTGGGAGTCGGGGATTCAAGATCCTGACTCCCGGCTCCAGGCTCCTGCTTTCCAACGAATTGTTCTAAGAAGCGCACATCGGAATCAAAGAACAACCGAATATCGGGAATCCCATGGCGCAGCATCGCGATCCGCTCCGGCCCCATGCCCCACGCAAACCCGGTGTACTTCTCGCTATCCACTTTGCAGTTGTCCAGCACAGCGGGATGCACCATTCCCGAGCCGAGGATCTCCATCCAGCCGGTCTGCTTGCAGGCCGCGCATCCGGACCCGCCGCAGATCTGGCATTGCACGTCCATCTCGGCGGAGGGTTCGGTGAACGGGAAGTACGACGGCCGGAACCTGACCTTGGTGGTCGGCGAGAAGATGCGGCGCGCGAACGTCGCGAGCGTCGCCTTGAAGTCGACGAATGTAATGCCCTCGTCCACGGCGAAGCCTTCGATCTGCTCGAACACGGGCGAATGCGACGCGTCGAACGGATCGCGACGGTAACAGCGGCCTGGCACGACGATGCGGATCGGCGGCTTGTACACCTCGAGGGTGCGGATCTGCACCGGCGACGTATGCGTGCGCAGCACGACGTCGCCGCCCAGGTAGAAGCTGTCCTGCGCATCGAGCGCCGGATGGTCTTTCGGGAAATTCAGCGCGTAGAAGTTGTAGCGCTCGGTCTCGGCCTCGGGCCCGACGACGCGCGTGAAGCCGAGCTCTTTGAAGATGTCGCAGATCTCGTCCACGATCTGCGTGACGATGTGCACGCCGCCTTGCCATTGCCGCCGGCCCGGCATCGTGAGATCGACGCCGCTGAGGCTCGCCGCCGAGCGCTTGAGCTCGGCCTGGCGCGCTTCGATGGCGCGCTCGAGCTCGCGCTTCAGGGCATTGGCGGCTGCCCCGACCGTCCGTCTGGTCTCGGGGTCGAGACCAGGAAGGGCCTTCAGGATTTCGGTGAGCGCACCAGCCTTGCGGCCCAGGAGCTCCGTCTGGAGCTCCTGGAGGCGGCGTTCGTCTGCGTGCGGGATCTCGGTGAGACGCTCCCGCAGCGCGTCTAGGGCTGCAAGGATTTCTTGGCGACCTCCGCCAACTGCTCAAATGCGGCCGGATCGCGCACGGCCATGTCGGCGAGCATCTTGCGATTGATGTCCAGGCCGGCCTTGCGCAGACCGTTCATGAACTTGTTGTACGACATCGCGTGCAGGCGCGCCGCGGCGTTGATTCGGGTGATCCAGAGGCGCCGGAATTCGACCTTCTTGGCGCGGCGGTCGCGGTAGGCGTACTTCGCCGCGCGCTCGGTCGCTTCCTTGGCGGCTTTCCAGAGTTTGCTGCGCCCGCCCCAGTAGCCCTTGGCGAGCTTCATGACTTTGTTCTTGCGCTTCAGGCGCGCAACGTTGCTTTTGACGCGAGGCATGAGTGCTCCTTACGCCTGCAACAGGCGCTTGAGGCGGCGCTCGGCGTGCGACACCAGCGTCGCTTTGCGCAGGTGGCGCTTGCGTTTCGCAGTCTTCGACGTGGCGTTATGGCGCTTGAACGCGCGGTAGCGCCGCATTTTTCCCGTTCCCGTCAAGCGGACGCGCTTTCGCAGCGCGCGCTTCGATTTCATCTTCGGCATTGCTAGCTCATTTCGGTGCGAGGACCATCGACATGTTACGGCCCTCGAGCTTTGGTTCCTGCTCGACTTTCCCGATATCCTTCAACTCTAGCGCGACTCGATCCAGCACTTCCCGGCCCAGCTCGATATGCGCCATCTGCCGGCCGCGATACATCATCGTCACCTTGACCTTGTTGCCGTCGGCCAGAAACTCACGGGCGTGGCGCGTCTTGAAATCGAAATCGTGGTCGTCGATGCCCGGCCGGTACTTCACTTCCTTCAAATGAATGACGTGCTGTTTCTTTTTTGCCGCCCGCGCCGCCTTCGCCTGCTCGAACTTGAACTTCCCGTAGTCCATGATCTTGACGACCGGGGGCCGGGCGAGCGGCGCGACTTCGACGAGGTCGAGACCCCGTTCATGCGCGGCGGCCAGGGCTTCATCGATCGACAACACCCCAAGCTGGTCGCCATTGTCCGCAATCACGCGCACGGGACTGATGCGAATCTGCCGGTTGACGCGCGTGCGCGGTGCTTTGCTGTTGTTCTCGAGTGGTGGCAGCTGATTCTCCTCCGGTGACGGCGTTAAAAAAGCGGACCCGGGTTGCCCCAAGATCCGCAATTCCTCACCACAGGTGAGGCCTCGAAGAACCCTGGAGCGCTCTCCCGTGGAGAGGCATGCGGGTGGGGCCGGCTGGCCCACTTACCAGATTGTGGACACCAAGCTAGCCGAGCAGCGTCTGGTGGACAAGTCCAAAACCCTTTCCTTCCTGGGCTAATCGTCCCGAGATCACGTTGGGATCATGCTCGAACACGAGCAGCCATCCTTCGGCCTCGGCACGCCGGTAGATGCGCTTGCGCGTTTCGAGCGTGACGAGCGGCTCCAGGTCGTAGCCCATGATCCACGGCAGCGGCAGATGCGCGGCGGTGGGGACGAGATCGGCGACGAAGCACGCCTTCTCGCCTCCGCTCTCGATCAGGATCGACTGGTGAAAGGGAACGTGACCGGGTGTGGGCAGACCGCGAATGCTCGGCAGGATTTCGGTCTCACCGTCGATGAGTTGGAACGGCGTGGCCGCGAAGTTGTGCGGCAGATAGCTGCCCGCGGTGCGTTCGTTGGTATGCCGGGCAAAGTTCAGCTCGTTTTTTTGCACGACATAGCGCGCGCGGGGAAATGCCAGCCCATGCAGGGTCTCGTTGCCGCCCGCGTGGTCGAAGTGCAGGTGCGTGTTGATCACCCAACGGACGTCCTCCGGGCGATGCCCCAGCTCCCCGAGTGCGTCCTCGAGCTGCGTCTTGCCGTTCGCGCCCCTGTTCTCGACGCCGTAGATGTCGATGAACTTGTCGTTCTCCTTGTTGCCGATGCCGGTGTCGATCAGCACCAGGCCGTCATCGTGTTCGATCAAGAGGCAGCGCAGCGCGAGCGGGATGCGGTTTCGGTCGTCGGGGGGCGCGCGACGGGACCAGAGTGCTTTGGGCACGATGCCGAACATCGCGCCGCCGTCCAAGTGCTGGCGGCCGGCTTCGAGCGCGTGGCAGCGCAAGCGGCCGACGTTAAAGGTCGTTGAGAGCGCGCGCGCCATTGTGCTCGGCCAGCTTGAGCAGTTTCCCCAGGCATTTGGCGGCTGCCACCGCATCGCCGGTGGCGCGGTGGCGTCCTTCGATTTCGATCCCGAAGTGGTAACTCACCGTGTCGAGATTGCGCCGCGGCAGATCGGGGAGCAGCTTGCGCGCCAGACGGACGGTGCAGACGCGAGGGCCCTGCAGGAGGAGTCCGGTCGCGCGTTCGATTTCTGTCGTCACAAAGGCCCAGTCGAAGCGCGCGTTGTGCGCGACGAAGACACAGCCCTCGAGCGAGGCCAGGAGCTGGGCGGCGATGGCTTCGAACGTCGGCGCGTTGCGCACCATGCGGGCATCGATGCCGGTAAGTCCGGCGACGAAGTCGGGAATCGGAATGCCGGGATTCACGAGCGAGTGAAACAGGACGGTCCCGTCGAGCGCGACGACCGCGATTTCCATGATGCGGTCGCCGCGGAAGGCGCGGACGCCGGTCGTTTCCACATCGACGACGGCCCAGCGGCACTGCTCGAGCACGGGGCTCGTCTCTGGCGGCGGCGTGGCCAGGATCCACCGGCCGTCGCTGGTACGGCTGAAGCGTTTGTCGGGCGCGAGCAGCGTTGCCGCGATGCGGTCTGCCGTATGGCGGTTGGCTTGCGCGATGCCGAGGACGTCGCGGACGATGGTGAGGCTGCCGGCGGGGCCGTGTTGGAGATACGACACCGCTCGGGAGGAGAGCGAGGAGGACGGGACGGCGGCGAGCCCGGTCAGATGTCGTCTCGCCGCAGGGGCAGCGTCATGCAGCGCGGGCCACCGCCGCCGCGCACCAGCTCGCTGCCTTCGATCGCGATCACGGCCCGCTCTCCCTCCTCGAGTAGCTCTTCACCGGTCAGCAGGTTCACACCCTCGATTACCCGGAAACCGGCGGTCGCCAGCTCGCTCAAGGTCGAGTCGTTGCGGTCGTAGCTCAGGATCACGCCCGGCCGGACGGCGAAGGAGTTGCACGCCGAGGCCCATTGCTCGCGTTCTTGCAAGGTGCGTTGGTTCCCGCCGCAGAAGATCGGCTCGAGTGGATGATCGACGGCCTGCATGGCAGCGAAGAAGTTCGGCACTTCTTTCACCCCCTTCGAACGCTTTCTGCGGTGCAGGACCGCCAGTCGCTCTGGCCCAACGAAATGCGGCGGATAGACGAGGCAGAGGTCTCGATCCACCTGCGTGAAGATCATGTCGAGGTGGATCGCCGTCTTCTCGGCCGGCATGACCACGATGATGACGTCGGTGACGTTGCAGTGCTGAAAGGCCAGCTCGCACAGCAAGTCGAGCGCGGCCGGGCTCGAGCGCTCGCTGAAGCCGAGCACCAGGAGATCGGGGCGGATGGGGTGGACGTCGCCGCCCTCGAGCGTGTAGTTCAGCCGCTTCTCTTCGGATCCGTCGTAGAGGATGCCGGCGTTTTCGAATTTCGCGTCGTAGCGAAACAGCGCCTTGACGAGCAGCTCTTCGGTCCAGCGGACGCCGTGGCGCATCGAGCCGATGATCGCGTGCTCGCCGATCACGATGCCCACGTCGCGCGTAAAGAACAGGTTGGGCAGCGGCGGCAGCGCGTAGGCGACTTCGTTCAACGCTCGGGCGATCGGGCCGCCGTCCTCCAATGCGCCCTCTACCATCAGGGCGACGAAATCTTCGGACGACAGTGCCGCAAATTGCTTTGCGAGCGCGTCGGAGGGGACGACTTCGAGCGCGCGCGTCGTGATGAATTCGCGCACTTCCGGGCGCCCCGCGATCTCGACCAGCGTGTCGCGCACCTCGTGGACGTCGGCGAACCGTTCGAGGACCGCGACGAGGCGGCGATGCTCGCGCTGCGCGATCTCGAGATCGATGATGTCGTCGTAGAGATAGTCTTCGCGAGTGCCGGGCGTGACCGCCACGAGCTCTTTGCCCGGGGTGTGCACCAGGACGGAGCGCAGTGGCCCAATTTCGGAGGTCACGTGGACTTTCGGCATGACCAAATTTACCGATTTGCCAGCGAGTAGCTCAGCGTCTCCAGTTCCAGCGCCATGTTGACGGTCTTGACTTCTACGTCCGGGGGGACGTTGAGCGGCACCGGCGCGAAGTTGAGAATTGCCTTGACGCCGCTGCGGACCAGACGATCGACGACGTGTTGCGCCGATTCCGCGGGGGTCGCGACGATCGCGATGTCGCTCGGATCTTTCTTGAGGTCGGTTTCGAGGTGTTTGACATCGCGGACGACGAGACCGTTCCAGCGCGATCCGATCTTGCGCGAGTCCTGGTCGTAGATCGCCGTGATGTGGAAGCCGCGCTGCCTGAAGCCGTGATACTGCACGAGTGCCCCGCCCATCCGCCCGGCGCCGACCAGGACCACGCGGTACCCGCGCTCGAGGCCGAGGATATCGCGGATGCGCCGGGTGAGCTCGGGGACGGAGTAGCCGAGGCCGCGTTTGCCGAACGAGCCGAAGAAGGAGAGGTCTTTGCGGACTTGGGCGGAGGTGGTGCCCCCGAGGCGGGCCAGCTCGCCGGACGAGATCGTCGGACTCTTGGCCTGTTCCAGGAACCGAAGGTAGACGGACAGCCGGCGGATCGTGCTGTCGGAGATCTTCCGCATTGTGAACTATTTCACAATGGGGGACCTCGGCGCAAGAGCGGGAAGGGAAAGTGGAATCGTTTCACGGCTTGCGAGCGCGAATGAATGCACCCATGACGCGGCCGTTCACCTCACGCCACAAGACGTCCTCGATCCCCGCATCCTTAAACTCGTAGACGCGCGTGGTCTCCACGTCGATGTCGACGAATCCCGCTTCGCCGAGCAACCGCCGATACTCGTTTTCTTCGAGCGCACCGGCGATGCAACCCACCCACAACTCCATGTTGTGCCGCACAGCGTCGGGGATCTCGCCGCGACAGACGACGTCCGACACCGCGAATCGGCCACCCGGCTTCAGCACGCGGAACGCTTCCTTGAGGACGCGGCTCTTGTCTGCCGACAGGTTGATGACGCAATTCGATATGATCACATCAACGGCGTTCTGCGGCAGCGGGATATTTTCGATTTCACCCTTCAGGAACTCGACATTGGGCGCGCCCGCTTTTGCCTGATTCTCTCGGGCGAGGGCAAGCATGTCGTCAGTCATATCGAGGCCGTAGGCTTTGCCGGTGGGACCGACCCGTTTGGCCGAGAGTAGGACGTCGATGCCGCCGCCCGAGCCCAGGTCGAGAACGGTTTCCCCTTCGCGGAGATCGGCGAGCGCGGTGGGATTGCCGCAGCCCAGTGATGCCAGCACCGCGCCTTCCGGCAGACCGGCGGTCTGCGCGCTGTCGTAGAGGTTGTCGGTGACAGGATCGCAGCCACAGCCGCAGCCGGAGCCGCCGGCGCCGTCCAGCACTTTGCGAGCCGCCTCTGCGTACTTCTCTTTGACCGCCTCTTTCACGTCACCCATGTGCCCTCAATCGCAGCACGCGACGGCGCAGCTGCCGGCGTGCTTGCCAGGTTTGACCGACTTGGTGTATGCGGCAATCTGGTCCAGCGTTTCGCGCTGGAGCCCGTAGAACATCCACCGGCCCTCGCGCCGATCGGCGATGAGGCCGGCATCTCTTAGGACCTTCAGGTGAAAGGACAGCTTGGACTGAGCGATCTCGAGCACTTGTTCGAGCTCGCACACGCAGCGCTCTTTGTGCGAGAGCATTTCGACGATGCGAACGCGCGTCTCGTCGGCCAGGGCGTGAAACCATTGCGCCACCTGCGCGGCGGGAGTCATGGCTCGTAACGTATCAAGTTTTATTGATATGTCAAGGGCGGGGTACAGCAGGTCAAGGGACAGGTTCCCTTGTGCGCGCCCGGCCCCACGCTGCGGGTAAAGACGATCATGTTCTCCAGGGTATCCCCGCGGAGGCTGTAGTAGGTGTGGCGGCCATGGGGATGTTCGTCCACCAGTCCGGACTCTTTAAGCACTTTCAGGTGATAGGAGATCGTGGACTGAGGAGCGGAGACGATCTGCGCCAGTTCACTTACCGAGCGTTCCCGCTGCGATAGGAACTCCAGGATGGAGAGCCGCGTGGTATCCGAAGCCGCGTGAAACCATTGCGCGACGTGAGCCATCTCGAGATGCAGTGCATGCGGCAGGGGTGGCAACCCCGCTCGAATTCGGGGCCAATTCTTTGCCATTCGGAGCAGCCAACGGCGGCGCATGTACCCACCATAGCCGGGACATATCAACACGTATGGATATGTCATGCCCGGGGGGTATGGTCCGGCAGTCGGCCGCGTCAACGCTCGCGATTATTTGCCTCACGGAACAGCCGCACAAAAATCTCCGGCGCCAGGCGCTCAGGTCGTATCGCCGGGTCGACGCCCAAGGACTGGAGTTCTGCCTCATTGAGCCCCGGTGCCGCGTTTTTCAGCTGCTTGCGCCGCTTGCTGAAGCACGCCGTCACAAACGTCCGTAACGGCGCTGCCTCTCCCGAGCGGATCAGCGGCTCAGCCAGCGGCGTCAGTCTGATCACGCTGCTGCGCACCTTGGGAGGCGGCCGAAACGCACCCGGCGCCACATTGAACAACTTCTCGACTCGCGCCACCACCTGTACGCCCACCGACAGCGCGCCGTACGTCTTTCCGCCCGGGCTCGCGGCGAGCCGATCAGCGACTTCAGCCTGCACCAGAAAGACCACTCGCTCGGGGAGCGGCGGACTCAACGCCTTTTCCAAGAGCGGTGACGTGATGTAGTAGGGGATATTCCCGACAATTTTGCCGACTCGTGGCCACTCCATGCGCAGCGCATCGCCTACGATCAGCGTCAAACCATCCGAGGCGAGCTTCCCCGCCAACCGCCGGTCGCGCTCGATCGCGATGACCTTCAGCCCGCGATCGAGCAACGCGCGCGTGAGACTGCCACGGCCCGGCCCAATCTCCAACACCGTCTCGCCCACCACCGGATCGAGCGCATCAACGATCCGTCCTAGAATCGTTGGATCGTCGAGAAAATGCTGCCCGAGCCGGGGGGGGCGTCTCAAAACTTCAACAACACGACCGTGCGATCGTCATTGGCCGCGGCGCCGCCCGTAAATGCGGCGATATCGGTGAACACAGCCTCCAGAATGTGCCGCGCCGGCCGCCCGCGGAGGTTCACCACATGACTCAGCACCCGCTGCTCGCCAAACCGCTCTCCGCTCGGCCCGCGCGCATCCGCCAACCCATCGGTAAACAGGCAGAGAATCGCCTTGCCCCGCTCGAACTTCTCAACGCGCTCCTGACCTCCGTCGCCCAGACCGAGCGGCGGTCGCGTGGCCTCGAGCCGCTTGACCGTCCCGTCCTCGGTGGAAACAAGAAATGCATGCGGATGCCCAGCGTTGGCATAGGTGAGTGTGCCACTGGCAGGGTCAGCGACCGCATAGCACAAGGTGAGAAACATCTCGGTCTCCGCGAGCTCTTCAGCCAGCGACGTCTCCAGCCGCCGCAGCGCCTCATGCGGCGACTCCGCGGTCTCGGCGTGAATACCGGAAGCCGCCATCGCGAGCGCCATGATCAGCGCGGCGCCGAACCCATGGCTCGATACATCGCCGATCATCACGCCGACCCGGTCACCATGTAAACTGAGGAGATTATAAAAGTCGCCGCCAACCGACTCGGCCGGTCGACACCGCGCCGCCACATCCGCCTTCGCCGCCACGACAGCCGGGGATGGGAGCAACTTGAGTTGCAAGTCGTGCGCGAGCTCAAGCTCGCGCCGCACGCGCTGCTGACCGAGATCGCGCTCGACGAGCCGGGCGTTTTCGATCGCCGCGCCGATCTGATTGGCGATCGCGGCCACCAGCTTGCGGTCGCCGGCGGTAAACGCATCCTCGCCAGTGCGGTCCGTCAGATTGATCACGCCGATCGGCGTCGGCACTCGCCCCGGCGACGCGTACACCACCGGCACCGAGAGAAATGCGTGGCCACGGTAACCGCGCTCGATCGGATTGGGGGGCTTCTGTGCCCGCTGGTCGTGCGGGTCGTAGCTGATGATGCGCATCTCGCGGAACACGCGTGCGGCGACCGACCGTGGATCATCAACCTCGATGGGCTCGATCTCGCCGAGATCCACGCCGCGGGCCGCGACGAGCCGGAGCACGTGGGCCCGCGGGTCGTGCACGAGCAGCGTCGCGCGACGCGCACGGACTACTGCGGAGACTTCTCTGAGAATACGATTTGCCGCCTCGTCCAACCGGATGGTGTGACCGAGGATTTCGCTGATCGTATAGATCAGATCGATTTCCTCGTATCGTCCCGACAACTCCGCCGCGACCTGGCCCGTCTCCTCCTCGGCCTCCATCACCGCCCCGATGACTTCGGCGAGCTCAGCCGCGGCAGCTTCGCCGCCTTTGACCTCCAACCACGTGTCGTTGACGCTGGGTATCGCCTGAAACCACGCAGGACCATCAGGAGTGTCGAGCTTGCCACCACCATTGGGCGTGGGAGTCCAGAGCGGCTCTTCCCTGCCTTCTCCCAACCCTCCGCCAACCGGCAATAACCGTCCACCAGGAGCCTTGGCTCGCCACAAGCGCAGCGTTGTCCCGGAGAGCGCCGCGAGCACCGGCAGCAGGCGCTCGAGCCGTGTCACCCCGCCCGGAGTGTCAGGCAGATGCCGTTGCCTTTCTCGTTGAACGCGACGTCATCCACCAGGTGGCGAATGACGAACAAGCCACGCCCGAATTCGCGCTCCAGATTGTCGGGCTGCGTGGGATCGGGAAGGCGTCTGGGATCGTAGCCGTTGCCGTCGTCTACGACATAGATGCGCACCACGTCCTCACCCAGCTCGACGCGCACCCGCACGACCCGGTCCGGATCCTCCCCTGTGCCGTAGCGAATCGCATTGCCGAGTGCCTCGGCCAGGGCCGTGCGGAGATTGAAGCTGATGCGGCGCGGCGACAGGGTGCCCGGCGGAAGGTGACTGGCGACCAGCTCGACCGCGGCACCCACGATCCCGAGATCGCTCGGGACGTCGAGCTTCATCGAGTCGCGGGTGAGGTGGAGTTGGAGATTCAAAACGCGGCCAGCGCCTCCTCGGCGGTCCGCGTGATGGCGAAAAGCGTGTCGAGTTTGGTGAGCTCGAACAGCGTCTGGAGATCGGCATTGAGTCCGGCGAGCCGGAGCTCCCCGCCCTGCTCGCGAATCTTCTTTGATAAGGAGACGAGCACTCCCAATCCGGACGAATCGATATAGCCGGTCTTGGAAAAGTCTATGATAAACTTGCGCGACCCTTCTTCGAGCGCGTCGAGCACCTTTTGCTTGAGCTCCTGCCGGTTCCCGACAATGAGCTGGCCTTCGACTCCTACAACCACGACGCCGCTCTTGTCCTTCTTCAGGGTGAACCGCATCCGTTACCCTTTCCGCGTTTGGAGGATCGCGATCGCCGCCGTGTCCACAATATCATCGGCCGTCGCGCCGCGCGACAGGTCCGCGATCGGTTTCGCCAACCCCTGCAGTATCGGGCCCAACGCCGTCCAGCCGCCGAGCCGCTGCACCAGCTTGTAGCCGATGTTCCCCGCATCGAGATCGGGGAAAATCAGCACGTTCGCCCGGCCACCGAGCGTGGAGCGCGGCGCTTTGCGCGCCGCCACCTCGGGGATGATCGCCGCATCGGCCTGCAGCTCACCGTCGAACTTGAAATCGGGCGCCGGCGTGCGACCGCCCAGCTGCGTAATCGCCGCCTGCACGCGCTCGACGCGCGGACCCTCGGCGCTCCCCCGCGTGCTGTATGATAGAAAGGCCACAACCGGCTCGTCCCCGACAATCCGCCGCCGGTCCGCCGCCGACGCGATCGCGATATCGGCCAACTGGACGGACGTCGGCTCGGGACACACCGCGCAGTCGGCAAACGTGATCACCCGGTCGTCTTTGATCATGTAGAACGCGCCCGACACCGACGCGATATTCGGCGCCATCCCAACCGCCCAGAGCGCCGCGCGAATCGTATCCGCGCTGGGATAGACCGCGCCGCCCACCATCACGTCGGCCGCGCCAATCCCCACGAGACACGCGCCGCGCGTCAGCGGGTGCTCGAGCGCCTCCGCCGCCGACGCGTCCGTCGGAAACCGGTCGGGCCGGCGCGAGCGCAGGTGCCGCGCGAGAAACGGCGTCCGGGAATCGGGAAAGCGGCGCAGCACTTCGACGGTCGCGAGCCCCTCGCGCTCCATGCGCCTGGCCGCCTCCTGCACGCGCGGGTCGTCCCCTTCGGGGAAGACGACCCGCTGCCGCGCCTCCCGCGCCCGCTGATAGATCTTATCGAGGAAGCTCAAATTTGCGCTTCAATGCCCGCTGGACGACCGGGTCGACGAGCTGAGACACGTCTCCGCCAAAGCGCGCGACCTCGCGCACCAGGCTCGAGCTGAGATACGTGAGATCAAACGCGGGCACGAGGAACACCGTCTCGATCTTGGGCGCGAGGTTGCGATTCATGAGCGCCATCTGGAACTCATATTCGAAGTCCGACACCGCGCGCAACCCCCGCACGATCACCGCCGCATTAACCTTTTTGGCGAACTCGGCGAGCAGTCCCTCAAACGACCGCACCTCCACCCGCTTATCCGGTACGGTGGCCTCGATGAGTTGTACTCGTTCGTCGAGCGAAAAGAGCGGCTGCTTGGCCACGTTCACGGCCACCGCCACGATCAGCCGGTCGACGAACTCCAGCGAGCGCCGGATGAGATCTTCATGTCCCCTGGTGATCGGGTCAAAGGAGCCCGGATACACGGCGATGCGCGTCATTGTGGTGCGTACAGGAAAGTGACTGCGGTGTCGCCGTACCGCCGAGTGTCGTCACCGCCGATGTCCCGTGCCGCCGAGTGCTCGACCGAGAACACCTGTGCAAACGGGGCACTCCGAAACACCGCGGCGAGATGGGCCGCGTCCTCGCTCGCATACGGCGGATCGGCAAACGCGATGTCGTAGGCACCTGGCTGCAACCGCTCGGCGAAGCGCATGGCATCGCTCCGGTGGATGGTGACGCGAGCCTCGACCTTCAACGTTGCGGCGTTGTCGCGAATGGCCGCTAGAGATGCCCTGTGATTCTCGACGAAATCGACCTGCGCCGCGCCGCGTGACAACGCTTCCAGGCCGAGCGCGCCCGAGCCCGCATACAGGTCCAGCACACGCGCATCCGGAATCGACTGCTGGAGAATGCTGAACCAGGCTTCCTTCACCCGGTCGCCCGTCGGCCGAACAGTCCGCCCCGCCGGCGTTTTGAGGCGACGCCCCTTGAACTCACCCGCGATGATGCGGAGCAAGACTCGCCACGCGCGCTTGAATCGAGGTCCGCCCCTGCCAGTCATCCCGCTCGAGCCGAAACGCGACATCCAAGGGATTGGTGAGCCAGTCTTCGGGCACGGCATCGGCCCACCGGAAACCGATCGCCGGCAGGAGTCCGGAGCCGTCGTCGAGCGTGAACCGGAGGTGATTCGTGCCTACGCGCCGCGCGCCCACCGCCCGGGCGTTGCGCACGCCGAACACCGGCGCCGGATTCCCCGCCCCGCACGGCTCGAGGTGGCGGATCAGGCGCTCGAGAGCCGGACTCACCGATGCAAGCGGCAGCTCGAGATCGACGCGCTGGCTCGGCGCCAAATCATCCGGCGTCAGCAATGCGCCGCAGACCTCCAGAAACGCCGCGCGGAAGCCGTCGAACTTGTCGCGGTGGATCGTGAAGCCCGCGGCCATCGTGTGGCCGCCGTACTTCTCGAGATGCGCGCCGACCCTGTGCAGCGCGCCGTGCAGATCGAAGCCTGGAATACTGCGCCCCGAGCCGCGCCCGAGCTCGCCCGCTTCGTCCCAGCCGATCAGGAACGTCGGCCGGCCGTAGCGCTCGACGAGCCGAGAGGCGACGATGCCGATGACGCCCGGATGCCAGGTCGCGTTGCCGAGCACGATGGCGGCATCTGTGGGTTGCAGCGTCTTTTCGACGAGCTCGATCGCTTCGTCGAGGATGATCTGATCCATCGCCTGGCGCCGGGCATTGATGGTCTCGAGCTCGCGCGCCAGCGCCGCGGCCTCTGTCGCATCCTCGGTGAGGAGCAGCCGCAGGCCGTCCTTGGCGTCGCCGATGCGCCCGGCCGCGTTGAGCCGCGGCGCGAGAATAAACCCGATGTGCGCGCCGCGCAGCGTCTTGCCGCCCAGTCCCGCGGTGTCGATCAGCGCGCGCAACCCGACCCAGCGCGTGTCGGCCATCTTCTTCAGCCCATAGCGCACCAGAATGCGGTTTTCGCCCACGAGCGGCACGACGTCGGCGATGGTCGCCAGCGCCACGTAATCCAGAAAATGCAGCGGCATGTTCGGAGACAGCCCGAGTGTCCGGACCAATGCCTGAGCGAGCTTGAAGGCGACCCCGGTGCCGCAGAGGTTCTTGTCCTCCGACTTGCAATCGGCGCGCCGCGGATCGAGCACCGCATTGGCGGGCGGCAGCTCATCGCCAGGCAAGTGGTGATCGGTGACGATGACGTCGATCCCGGCGGCGCGCGCCGCCGCCACGGCCGCCACGGCGGTGATGCCGCAGTCGCACGTGATGATCAGCGTCGCGCCCACGCGCTGCGCTTCCGCGAGACCCGCCGGCCCGAAGTCGTAGCCGTCGCGAATGCGATGCGGCACGAACGGGAATACGGTCGCGCCGGCGCTCCGCAGGATCCGTGTCAGCATGGCGGAGGCGCACTGTCCGTCCACGTCGTAGTCGCCGTGGACCAGGATGGGGCGCTGCTCGCGGATGGCGCGCGCCACGAGCTCGACGGCGACACCCATGTCGGCCCAGCAATGCGGGTCGGTGAGGCGCTCGAGGTCGGGTCTCAGGAACGCCTTGGCCAGATCAGGACTCCCGAGGCCACGCTGCACGAGCAGGGCCGCGAGCGCGTCGGGGATCCGGAGCGCGGACGCCAGGACACGGGCCGTGTCCGGATCGGCGTTGGGCGTGACAATCCAGCGGGGCGGAATCATTCCTTGGCGTACAATAACACGCCACAGGCCTCGCAGCCCTCGATCGTCGCGCCGCGCTGGATCAGCGCTTTGCGCTGCGTCGGGACGGCCGTGAAGCAGTTGCCGCACGAGCTGCCGTGGAGCCGATAGACCGCGAGCGGCGCTTTGCCGCGCCGGATGCGGTCGTAGCGCACCAGCAGCGTGGGGTTCACAGCCTTGGCGGCCACTTCGCGCTCGCGCGTCGCGAGCTCGCGCTCGGCGAGAATCTCCTGCCGCCGCCCCGCCAGTGCTTCGCGCTGCGCCGCCTGTGATTCGCGGACCTTGTCGAGCGCGTTCTCGGCCTCGGCGGTGCGGCGCTCGGCTTCGCCCACGGCGTCACCCGAGCGCATGAACTCGGCTTCCTCTTTCGCCAGCACCGACCGCGCCAGGTCGAGCTCGGCCATCAGCGTCGACGCTTCTTTGGCGCCGCGCACCCACTCGAGCTTCTGGCGACGCTGCTCCTGCATCGTGCGATAGCTCTGGATTTTTCCCTCCAGGCCGTCGCGCCGGTCGAGCGCGGCCTGAATCGCGGCGCGCGCCTGCGCCACCACGCGCTCGGCCGCGGCGATCTGCTCGTCCAACGCCCGCGCTTCCGGCTCCAGCGCCTTCAGCCGGACGTCGCAGCTGGCCAGCGCCACGTCCTTGTCCTGCAACGCCAGCAACGATTCAAGATCCGGGTGCACCCTTCCTCCTTGCATGCTCGATGATTTTCCAGGTGGGACGTTTGGCATTGCGCTCGTTGGCCAATGCCTGCTTTTCCACGGTCAGCCGCGCCTTTTCCTTTTCCGGCGCGAGATCGATTTCCTCCTGCTTGCGCGCGATTTCGCGATCGAGCCGTCTGGCCTCGAGCCGGTTCACCGCGCGCTCGAACAGCAGATCCGGTTGCTCACTGCCCAGGCCCTCGGCCTGCAGCGCTTCGTACGCGCGCGCCGCGGTCTCATCGAGCCGGTCCGGCGCATCGTCGGCGAGGGCTTCGAACACCGCCCGATAGACCGGGAATTCGAACTCCTCGGCATCGACGGCTTCGGCCACACGCGCGCGCCAGGGCTCGCCGGCGAGCATGAGCAGCAAGAGAGACTTCTCGGCGCTGGAGGGCAGGACGGTAAGGGACGGTAAAGGACGGTAAGGGACGGTAAGGGTCTGCTCTTTTGGATCCACTTCTCGCTGTAACACGTCCTTCCGTATTCCGGCGACTTCCGCGACGCGCGAGATGTACAAATCCCTCGTGATGGGATCCGCCGCAGCTCTGATCGTCGGCAGCAGCCTATCCAAGGCTCTCCGTCTGCCCGGCAAGCTGCCGAAGAAGCCTTTGCGCTCGAGGATCTGGATCTTGCGTTCGAGCACGTCAACCGAGTCCTTGAGCGCCTGCTCCAACGCGGCCGCGCCCTTGTTTTGGCCGAGGGTATCGGGGTCTTCGCCTTCCGGGAGCGAGGCGACGCTCACGCGCAGCTTGTGGCGCAGCAGCACGTCGCCGGCGCGGAACGTCGCGCGCAGGCCCGGCTCGTCGGAATCGTACAACAGAATCACATGCGCCGTGTGGCGCTGTAAGAGCGCGGCCTGTTCTTCCGTCAGACCAGTGCCCAACGGGGCCACCACTTCTTCGAAGCCGGCCAACGTCAGTCTCAAAACGTCGAATTGCCCTTCGACCAGAATCGCGCGCTCGGCCTTGCGCATGCCGTGCTTGGCGACGTGCAGGTTGTACAGCAGCTGCCCCTTGTGAAAAACCGGCGTTTCGGGGGAGTTCAGATACTTCGGCTCGCCCTCCCCGAGGATGCGCCCGCTGAAGGCCACGATGCGCGACCTCAAATCGTGAATGGGGAAGAGCAGCCGTCCCCGGAACCGTGGGATCTTCGAGCCATCCTCCCGTTTAACGATCAGGCCCGCTTCCAGCAACACTTCTTCGCGCAGCCCTAATCCTTTCATCGCATCGAGGAATGCGGCGCCGCGTGGCGCGAACCCGAGGCCCTGAACCTGGGCCTGCTCCATGGTTACGTGGCGCGACTCCAGATACTTCATGGCCTCGGTGTTCTCACGAAGCTGGCGCGCGAACCAGTCGGCGGCGGTAGCGAGGGCCGCGAACAGCGGCTCGTGGGGATCGGGACCGGTGGGACCGGTCCGCTCGGGTATCGTGATTCCGACGCGCCGCGCGACTTCGCGGACCGCGGTCGGATAGTCCATGCCGAGGCGCTTCATGAAGAAGGTGTAGATGTCGCCGGCTTCGTGGCAGACGAAGCAGTAGAACATCCCCTTCTTGGGGATGACGGCGAAGTTGCGGTGGGTGCCCCCGTGGAACGGGCAGCGGCCGCGAAAGTCCGTGCCCGTGCGCTTGAGCTCGACCGTCTCGCCGATGATTCCGACGATGTCCGCGGCATCGCGGACTTGCTCGATGACGTCGTCGGGAATCATTTGAACTCCACGACGGTCACGCCGCTGCCGCCTTGATTCGCGGGCGCCAATCCGTAGCTCTTGATCCGTTTGTCGCGCTTCACGACGCCTTGCACAAAATCCCGCAGCACTCCGGTCCCCTTCCCGTGAATGATGCGGAGATAGGGCAGATCGGCGAGGACCGCGTCATCGATGGCCCGCGCGAGCAAGGGCTCGGCTTCCTCTATCGTCAGGCCGCGGAGCGAAACCTCACTGGCCGCAACGGTGGTTGGGGCGTCGCTTACCTGGGCCGTCGCGGGCACGTTCCTGCGCCGCCTGAGCTCCTCCAGATTCACCCACCCGGCTCCCTGCTCCCGGCTCCCGGCTCCTGTCTTTTCGATCGCCTCTTCCACGATCCGCCGCGCTTCTCTCGCCGTCGCCTCCGTCACCGCCGCGCGCGCCTGAGCCAATGCCGCTTCGACCGTCTTACGGGCTTCCAGCAGGTATGCCCTGGCCTGCTCGCGGGCGTTCTTGTCGAGGGACTTTTCTCTCGCGTGCAACTCGTCCTGGAGGTTCTCGAGGTTCTGCAGGTTCTGACGTTCGAGGTCGAGTTGGGCTGCTCTCGTTTCGAGCTCGGCGGCGCGCGCATCCAGCTCGCGGCGGCGCGCTTCGACCGAGGCGAGCAGCTTGTCGAGCGTGCGCTCTGCATCGGGGACGGCGCGCTCGGCTTCGGCGAGCACGTCGCCGGCGATGCCCAGCCGGCGCGCGATCGCAAGACCATACGAGCGTCCCGGCACGCCCTTGAGCAGCCGGTAGGTCGGCGTCAGCGTCTCGGCGTCGAACTGCAGCGACGCGTTCACGATGCCCACCGTCTCGGCCGCGAGCTGCTTCAAGGCGCCGAGGTGCGTCGTGGCCATCGTGATGACGCGGCGGCGCGTGAGCGTCTTGAGCGTCGCGGACGCGAGTGCACCACCCTCAGCGGGATCGGTGCCGCTCCCGATTTCGTCGAGCAACACGAGCGAGCCCGCGCCGGCGCCGTCCAGGATCTCCCGCAACACGGCGACGTGCGCCGAGAAGGTCGAGAGGCTCGCGGCGATCGATTGGCGGTCGCCGATGTCGGCAAACACGCGGGTAAACACGGGCAGCGAGGAATGCGGCCCGATCGGCGGAATGATCCCACTCTGCGTTAAAAGAGCCAGCAGACCGACGGCTTTGATCAACACCGTCTTGCCACCCGTGTTAGGACCCGAGATGAGGACGGTGAATTCGTCGGCGTGCAGCTCGAGGTCGAACGGCACCACAGGCCGGGCAGCCGACATATCCATACGTATGGATATGTCGTGGGTGGATATGTCGCGTGACGGCAGCGGCACGGCGGTCACCAAAAGCGGATGACGGCCACCGCGTATTTTTAACACTCCGCCGATTTCCGGCACGAATCCATTGACTTCAACGGCGTACCGCGCGCGCGCACACAGGTCATCGAACGCGATGCACATCTCCCAGCCGGCCGCGATCGTCGCCGCCTGCGGTCGCACCAGATCCGTCAGCTCACGCAGCACCCGTAACACTTCACGCGCTTCGGCGGCCTCGGCCGCACGCAGCTCGTTGCCGAGCTCGATGATCTCGGGCGGTTCGACAAATACGGTGCTGCGCGTAGCCGATTCGTCGTGCACGATGCCGCCCACGCGCGAGCGCGCCGTGCTGCGAACCGGAATGACGTACCGGCCCCCGCGAATCGTGACCGCCGCATCGGGCGCGCGCTCGGTCTGATCGAGCGATCCAAGAATGGCGCCGAGCCGGTCCATCACGTGCTTGCGCGCCTCGCGCACGTGCGCCCGCGCGCGCGCGAGATCCTTCGATGAGCTGTCGAGAACCTCGCCCGCCGGGGAGATCGAACGAACGAGCGCGGCTTCCAGGTCGCGTGGTGGGGGATCGACGCGAAGCGCAGCCGTGCGTCGTGCGTCGTGCGTCGTTTCGAGCCGCTTGAGATCGGACGCGACGACGCGCATTGCCGCGAGCGCGACCGCCAGCTCGGCAAGCTGTAACGCTTCGAGCACGCTACCCGTCACATCGAGCAACTCGAGCGACTGCGCGATGTCCGGCACCGGCTCTGCCTGGATGGTCTCGTCGGTGATCAGCAGCGCGGCGAGCTCGGCGACCTGCGCCAGCGCGTCGCGGATGGACGCGGCATCGGTGTCGGGGAGTCGCGCGGTGATGCGTGCCGCACCCATGGGCCCGGCGGCGTGCGCTGCAACTCGCGCCAGGGCCTGGGGGAATTCGAGTGTCGCTAAGACTTGGTCGATGCTGCCAATTCCTCGCGGACGATCTGATTCACGAGTTTGCCGTCGGCGCGGCCTTTGAATTTCGGCATGACGGCGCCCATCACTTTGCCCATATCGCCTGCTCCGCCCGCAATCGCCGCACGGACGACCGCGCGAATCTCCTCCGCCGACACGGCAGCGGGGAGATAGCCTTCGAGAATCGTGATTTCGTTGGCTTCGACGGCGGCCGCCTCGGTGCGGCCCGCCTTTTCGTACACCTCAACCGACTCGCGGCGCTTCTTGATGCCACGCCGCAACACGTCCGCCGTTTCGTCGTCGGTCGGAGTATGGCCCAGCTCGATTTCCCGGTTTTTGACGTCTGAGAGGATCGTGGAGAGAAGGAGGGTGCGCGCCTGATCGCGTTGCTTTCTCGCTTCATTCATCCCGGCGCGCAGCCGGTCCGCTAAGCTCTGATCCGCCATTTACGCGTAACGCGGCCTGCGATTCTTGCGCCGCGCCGCATTCATTTTGCGTTTCTTGCGCTCGCTCGGCTTTTCGTAGTGACGATGCTTGCGCAGATCCGCCAGAATGCCCGCTTTTTCGCATTTCTTCTTGAACCGCTTGAGCGCGCGCTCAAAGCTTTCGTCATCGTGAATGATGACTTCCGGCATAAGGCTCCGTTTTTCTAAGTGATTAAAGACACACGAACTTAGCCACGCTGCCGGGGTTGGTCAACCTGGCGGCCACTTCATCGCGCGGCCGCCCAGGACGTGCAGGTGCAGGTGAAAGACGGTCTGGCCGCCGTCAGGGTTGGTGTTCACCACGACCCGATAGCCTTTTGAGGCCACACCGGTCTCCAGCGCCACATCGCGCGCAAACGCCATCAGCTTGCCCAGCACGGCGGCGTCCTTGGCGTCGTTCAACGAGCCGAGGTGCGTCGTGGGAATCACCAGGACATGGGTTGGCGCCTGCGGATTCAGGTCTCTGAAGGCGACCATCCCGTCGCCCTTTTTCACGACCTGGGCGGGTATTTCGCCCGCCGCAATCTTGCAAAAAATGCAGCTACTCACGATGGCCCAGCGCCCGGCGCAGCGTCTCCCAGAACTTGCCGGTCTCCTTTTCGGGTGGCGCGTCCTCGACCTCGCGCAGCTTCTCGAGCAGCTTGCGCTGCTCCGGGCTCAGCTTGTTCGGCGTCCAGACGTGCACGCGCACGTGCATGTCGCCGTGGCCGCCCTCGCCGAGGCGTGGCAGGCCCTTGCTGCGGATCCGGTACGCCATGCCGGTCTGCGTCCCCGGGTCGATCCGCAGCATCGACTCCCCGTAGGGCGTCGGGACTTTGACCTCGGCGCCGAGCGCTGCCTGCGTGATCGTGATCGCCAGATCATAGACCAGATCGTCGCCGTGGCGCTCGAAGCGCGCATCTTCCTTGATGTCGAGCACCGCGATGAGATCGCCGCGCGGGCCGTTGCGCGGGCCGGGCACTCCCTGCCCCCGCAGGGTGAGGTAGTGATGATCGGCAACGCCGGCCGGCACGTCGATCTGAATCGTCTTCTCGCCGCGCACGCGCCCGTCGCCGCCGCACCGCTCGCACGGGCTCTGGACGACGGTGCCTTCGCCGGCGCACGTGGGACACGGCGACACGGTCAGGAACTGACCGAACAGCGAATGCGCCTGCCGCCGCACCTCGCCGCTGCCGTTGCATGTGCCGCACTGCACGGGCTGGGTACCGGCCTTCGCCCCGGTGCCGGCGCAGTCGGGACAGGTCTCGAGACTCTTGATGCGCACGGTCTTGGTCGCGCCGGCCGCCACTTCGGCGAGCGTGAGCTTCAGGCCGACCTTGATGTCGTGCCCGCGCCGGCGATCGCGCCGGCCGCCGCCGCCGAACAGACTTTCGAACGCCGAGGCCCCACCGCCCCCCCCGATTCCGAAATCGCGCATGAACACCATGAGCGCTTCGGAGAGATCGAAGTGCATCGAGCTGAAGCCGCCTCCTCCGCCCCCGCCGCGAGTGGCCTCATGCCCGTACCGGTCATAGGCCGCCCGTTTTTGGGGATCGCGCAAGACCTCGTACGCTTCGGTCACGAGCTTGAACCGCTCTTCGGCCGCCTTGTCGCCGTTGTTGCGGTCGGGATGGCACTCCATCGCCAGCTTGCGGTAGGCTTTCTTGACGTCGGCTTCGCTGCAGTCGCGCGGCACGCCGAGCACGTCGTAGAAGTCCTGCTTCATCTTATTCGAGCAGCTCCCCCACGAGCCGCGACGTGTGGTTGACAAGCGCGGCGATCTTGTCGTACGCCATGCGCGTCGGCCCCATCACGCCGATGACACCCGTGAGCGGTCCGCAGCGGTAGGTCGACGTCACCAGCGTGAACGGCGACAGGCGCGCGTCGGCATGCTCCTGGCCGATCGTGATCCTGAGTCCCTCACCGCCGCGCGCCGTGAGCGCATCGCGCAGCAGATCGCGCCGCTCCGTCACCTCGATCAGCCCCTGCAATTGCGCGCGCGTCGAAAACTCGGGCTGGCCCGCGAGCGGCTGCGTGCTGCCGAGATGCACAGGGCCGGCCGTGGCCATCGGCACGTCGAAGAGACCTTCCGCCTCCTGCACGAAGATGTTCAGCAGCTCGGTCGAGCCGGGCTCCGGGCTCGCGTCGCGCAAACGATCGGCCAGGGTGGCGCGAATCTCTTTCAGCGTGAGACCGGCGAGCCGCTCGTTCAGGACGACCGTCACCTTCTGGACCGCTTCGGCCGCGAGCTCCGCCGGCACTTCCACGAAGATGGTTCGCACCGCACCACTGCGCAGTGCGAGGACGAGCAACAACCGTTCCGTGGACACCTGCAGCAGATCGAGCCGCTCGAGCACGGCTTCGTCGATCGTGGGCGTCATCGCGACACCGAGCTCGTTCGTGAGTACGCCGAGGACCTGCGCCGCGCGCGAGAGAATCGCCTCGATCGCGGCGCGCTGCCCTTCCAGCTCACCGCGGAGCTGCTGCGCGTGCGCCGCCGCGACCACCGGCGGCCTCATCAGGTAATCGACGTACACGCGATAGGCGAGGTCCGTGGGGATGCGGCCGGCGGACGTGTGGGGATGATACAGGTATCCCTTGTCCTCGAGATCGCTCATCGTGTTCCGGATGGTCGCCGGCGACAGTCCAAGCTGGTAGCGCTTGGCCACCGTCCGGCTCCCCGCCGGCTCGGCGGTTTGCACGTAGGTCTCGATCACCGCCTCGAGGACGGCCCGTTCCCGCTCAGTGAGTGGCGCTGTCATACTCATTCACGATCGAATCTAATCGTAACCAGCCCTCTGGTGTGCATCTGAGCCGTCCTTCGTTCTCGTATACCCAGCCCTGGGCGGCGAGGTGAGGCGGCGGCGAGGGGCGGCGAAGGGCGGCAAAGTCAAAACCCTCCGCTGTTCTAAGTCCCAGGTATACTGCCTCCAATTCCCGCTGCTCGTCCGTCAGCGTCTCCTCTGACTCGACCGCCGAGCGCCCCTCTGCGATGGCACGCCGATAGGCTTCCCAGGCTCGGAGGTTCCAGCGGCGCGTCGTGCCGTCAAACGAGTGCGCCGCGGGGCCGAGCCCCACATACGGCTTGCCCGACCAGTACGCCGAGTTGTGGCGAGAGCGATAGCCGTCGCGGGCGGCGTTCGAGACCTCGTAGAACTCAAAGCCCGCCGCCGTCAGCCGGCGGTGCGCCGCCAGATACTCTTCGGCATACCGCTCGTCCTCGGGCGCATGGGTCGCGCCGCGCGAAATCCAACGGTCGAGCGGCGTCCGCGGTTCCACGGTCAGGCCGTACAAGGAGCAGTGAGCCGGAAGCAGGGAGGCGAGGATGTCGAGGTCCCGTTCCCAGTCCCGCTTGAGCTCCTCGGGCAATCCGAAGATCAAGTCCAGCGAAATGTTTTCGATGCCGGCGTCGCGCAACGCCTGGACCGCGCGTTTGGTCTGCGCGGCGTCGTGGGAGCGATGCATCCATTGCAGGACCGCGTCGTCGAACGATTGGGCGCCGAGGCTCACGCGGTTGATGCCGGCGGCGCGCCAGGCACGGGCCGACTCCAGGCTCACATCTTCGGGGTTGGCCTCGAGGGTCACCTCAATGGGCAATGCGGAATGCGGAATGCGGAATCTCTGGGTGAGTTCGCGCAGCAACGTGCGGATCGCGTCCGGGGGAAGTAACGACGGCGTTCCGCCACCGAGATAGATCGTCTCAAGATACGAAGCCGGAATCCGAGCAGCTTCGGTCAGTATTGTCTGGACGTACGTGCCTGTCGGAATTCGCTTCCGGACGGCAATCGAGAAGTCGCAGTAGGAACAGCGCCGCTGGCAAAACGGGACATGGATGTAGAGATGCACGGATGCAATTTAGCGCATAGGGCCTGCAGTGAAATTCCGCATTTCGCATTCCGCGTTTCGCATTGCCGTCAGGTCAGCCCAAACACCATCCCCGGCCCCTGCCGCACCAGCCCCCGCAGCTCGAGGTCCGTCAGCGCGCCCAGCACGTCGGCCGGCTTCGTCTGCGCAAACGACACCAGCGCGTCCACATGCTGCGGCTCGAGCGTCATGCGACTCCACAGCGAGAGCTCGAGCCCCGTGAGGTCGATCGGCGGCGCGCGCGGCGCCGGCGTGGACAGCGCGAGACCGAACTCGCGCAGCCCGGCGGCAAGACCAACCGCTTCCAGAATGTCGGCGGCGGTGAGCACGAGCGTCGCGCCTTGCTGGATCAGCTTGTTGCACCCCGTCGACGTGCGACTCAAGATCGAGCCGGGGACCGCCAGGACGTCACGACCCTGCGCGAGTGCGCAGTCGGTGGTGACGAGCGCACCCGACTTCACGTCCGCTTCGATCACCACGACGGCGCGCGAGAGCCCGGCGATGATCCGATTGCGGCGCGGGAACGAGCCCGCATGCGGCCGCTCCCCCGGCGGATGCTCCGTGATGAGGCACCCGCGCGCGACCATGCGGTCATACAGCGCGCGGTTCACCGCGGGATAGACGACACCAAAGCCGTTGCCGAGCACGCCGATCGAGCCGCCCCCCGCGTCGAGCGCCGCCGTGTGCACGATCGCATCGATCCCGCGCGCCATGCCGCTCACGATCACGGCGCGCTGCGCGACCGCGCCGGCGAGCACGCGCGCTGCCTCGGCGCCGTAGCTCGTGTGGTTGCGGCTGCCGACCATCGCCACCGCGGGCCTGGTCAGGAGCGACATGTCGCCCCACACGTACAGCACCTCCGGTGCGTCGGGGATCTCGGTGAGCGACGCCGGGAAATCGGGCTGGCCCGCCAGCAGCACGCGCGCGCCGAGCGCCGCCAGCTGCTCCAGCACGCGCGCGCCATCGTGGCCCCGAGCCTCCGTGATCGCGGTTGCCGCCGCCGGCCCGATCCCGACGACGCTCGCGAGCTTGGAGCGCGGCGCCTCGAGGGCGGCCCGCGCGCTGCCGAACGTCGCGATGAGCGTTCGCAGCCGCTGCGAGCCGATCGCCGGGACGAGCGAGAGCGCTAGTGTGGCGTGGACTTCAGCATCTTCCATAGGAGTTCCAACAGCTCCGGTATGCCCTGTTTGGCAACCGCCGAGATCTCGACCATCGGTGCGCCCGCCTCCGTGCGGACGCTCGTGCGTCGTGCGTCGTCCGTCGTGCGTAAGTCGGATTTCGTGAGCACCACCACGTGCGGCTTCGCCGCCAGCTCCTTCGAGTACGCCGCGGCTTCCTTCCTTAATAGATCGTATGTGGCTTGCGGATCGGGGCTGTCGATCGGGACGAGCACGGCGAGCATGCGCGTGCGCTCGACGTGCTGCAGAAACCGCAGGCCCAGCCCCTTCCCTTCGTGCGCGCCCTCGATGATGCCGGGGATGTCCGCGACGACGAACGAGCGATGATCCGACAATCCCACCACGCCCAGGTGCGGCTCGAGCGTCGTGAACGGGTAGTCGGCGATCTTGGGGCGCGCCGCCGAGATCACCGACAGCAGCGTGCTCTTGCCGGCGTTCGGCTCGCCCAGCAGGCCGACATCGGCGATGAGCTTGAGGACGAGCTCGAGCTTGCGGTGCTCGCCTTCCTCGCCGGGCTCCCATTCGCGCGGGGACTGATGCGTCGGCGTGGCGAAGTGCTGGTTGCCGCGCCCGCCGCGGCCGCCCTTGGCGACGAGCAGCGTCTGGCCGGCTGTGACCAGCTCGCCGAGGATTTCGCCCGTCTCGGCGTCGCGGACTTCGGTGCCCGCGGGGACTGGCAGGTACACGTCGTCACTGGACTTCCCCGACATGTTTTTGCCCTTGCCATGCTGCCCGCGCTCGGCGACCCAGCGCGTGTGATAGCGGTAGTCGAGCAGCGTGGCGAGGTTGGGATCGGCCCGTACGAATACGCTTCCCCCTCGTCCGCCATCGCCACCATCCGGTCCCCCCTTGGGGACAAATTTCTCCCTTCGGAATGAGGACGCCCCCGAGCCTCCGGTGCCGGCGGCAACTTGAATTACGACCCGATCTATGAACATCTAATGCGAAATGCGGAATGTGGAATGCGGAATTGAACGGGGAGTTCTGCGAGCCGTTCTGATCGACGTGACGACGATGGCGACGAGCTGGCGTGCTTCATCGCTCAACTTTGTAACCCGGTCGATATCCGCCCAGCCGCGAGCAATTATCAGGTCCATCCAGAACTGCGACTCATCTGCTTCCTCTTCGACGATACCGAGCTTGGCTACGAACTCGCGCCTGGATCGCGCGTGGCACGCCGCACGGTAGTTTGCACCGACTGAGGTTCCCGAGCGAAGAAGCTGATTCCCGATCGAATCCGCGCTGCGTCCACGTGGAAGCTCCTCTACTAAAGCCACCACGGCCAATGCGAAGGCCTTCGTGCGCTCCTTCAGGTTGAATTGCGGCACGACCCCACCTCGAGATTCCGCATTTCGCATTTCGACTTTCGGATTACAGGTTTCGTGAGCGCACATCGCTCCACATTTCCCAGAGCTTGAGCGCACGTTCTTTGGTGAGATCCAGTTCTACAACTGCAAGGACCGCATCCACGTCCTCGCGGCTGGACCCGGTGTTTAAGGCGCCGCGAAGGTGCGCATGCAACTGGCGCGGAGCGTTCTGCATCGCAATCGCCGCCAGCGTGCA
Organism: Gemmatimonadota bacterium; assembly: GCA_003221035.1. Taxonomy (GTDB): domain Bacteria; phylum Gemmatimonadota; class Gemmatimonadetes; order Gemmatimonadales; family GWC2-71-9; genus 20CM-2-65-7. The sequence goes on along the minus strand of QHUB01000036.1, from coordinate 1,844 downwards.
AAGCTCCCGGCGCTTCGAATCCAAACCCGGTCGAGCGAGGATCTTGCCGTAGGCATCGACCACCACGAGCGGCTCGATCGCCGGATGCAGCGCGCGCAAGTTCAGCATGAGCTTGTGATACGTCCGGCCGTATACCTCGCCGCACGCCGCCACGCCCCGCTTGGTCCAGCGCTCCCACTCGGGATGCGCGATCGGCTCGCCCTTCTCACTCTCCAGCACCGGCCCCGCGACGCTGCGCCACACGCCGAACGCGACCAGCGCGAGCGGATAGCCCACGTTGAGGAAGCTCTGCAGTAGCAGCTCGTCCACCCACTGCGGCGGCACATGCACCGCGCGCGCCGCGACCATCCGATCGCGCAGCTTCGTTTCGTCGCCCGTCGCGGTTGCCCCGGCAAGTCGCACCAGCGCGAGCGTCTGCGGATCGAGGCCAGAGGGCTGCTCGACGCTCACCTTAACACTCCGCATTCCGCATTCCGCAATCGTTTCATTTCGTTAGCCCCCCAAAAACCCGCATCTCCCCCACGGTCTCGCCCCGCGAATTCGTGATTGGCTTCTTCAAGAGCGAGGCCGGCTGCGGCTTCAATCCGAGCTCTTGCAGCACCGCGGCGATCGCGATGGCCGATGCGACACTGTGGCCGTCCTCGACCTTGAGCGCGACGCCGAGGCCTTCGCGCACGAGCAGCGCGCTGTATACCCCTTCCGCGCCGACCTTCGCGACCACGCGCCCCGGATGCGCGCGCATCATCTCCGTGCACGGCCGGCCCGCACCGGCGACGAGCTCGGGGTGGTGCAGCATGGCCTCAACAATGCGAAATGCCGAATGTGAAATGCGTAATTGATCGGTTGGTTCAGATTTCGCACTTCGCATTTCGACTTTCGAATTCCCCAATCTCGCCCACGCCAACGCCATATTTCTGAGCGGCAGCGCAAACGTCGCCACCCCGCAGCCATCGACGGCGACACCGATCTGGTCCTTCGAAAGATCCGTCCAGGCGCTCACCGACTCGAGACAGCGCTGCTGCACGGGATGCTCGAGACGCGTGTAGAACTCGGTCGGCCAGCCGTGATGTTTCGCGAGCGCCAGCATCCCGGTGTGCTTGCCCGAGCAGTTGGAGTACAGCGCCGTCAGCCGCATGCCGCGGGTCTCATAGTCCCTGGCGACCGCGTCCGAGAGCGGGCGATGCGGCCCGCACAAGAGATCGCGCTCCGAGCAGCCGATGCGCTGCAGGAATTCGCGCACGAGTGCGACCTGCGCCGGCTCGCTCGAATGCGACGCGCACGCGAGCGCCAGGTCTTGCCGCGTGAGCCCGAACCGCTCGACGACACCGTCCCCGACGAGGGGCGCTGCCTGAAAGGGCTTGGCGGCGGAGCGCCAGAAGGTGCGGTAGTCGGGTTCGCCCGCCTGTGCCACGAGCTTCCCACCGGCATCCACCACGGCAACATGGACTCGGTGGCGGGACTCGAGCACGCTTCCCCGGTAGGACTCGACGAACAACCGTTGCTCCTTTCGGCCGGCGAGCTCAATGCGAAATGCGGAATTCGGAATGCGGAATGTAACGGGGAGCGTCGTGCGCGGCACGATCTTTCACGGAAATTCCGCATTCCGCATTTCGCATTTCGCATTTCGCATTGCAGTTGTATCATCCCCGCCATGCGCAGCGTCGCTCTCCCCTTCATCCTGGCCCTCAGCGGCGCACCGCTGCTCGCGCAAGAAGCCAGCCCCTACTTGCCCATCTCGCATTGGAGCATGCCCTACATCGAGCATCTGATCGCCAGCGGCCGCATCGCCGACCCCTCGCCGCTCAACCGGCCGTTCCGCGTCGAGCAGGTCATGCGCGCGCTCG
>QHUB01000035.1 GCA_003221035.1 Gemmatimonadota bacterium | reverse complement strand
TGCGCATGGCGGGCGGCAAGGTCCCGTCCATTTACGGCCCGTCCAAGGACGAGCCCTGGCGTTGACGGTTTGAGCGCCAAAAACGGATAGAAGCGCCGTGGGGGCTCCCACTAAGTTCCGGGCCATGAGTCCCACGCAACGCTGGCAGGCGGTGTTGGCAAGAGATCGCCGGTTCGACGGCGCGTTTGTATACGCGGTCCGCTCGACCGGGATCTATTGCCGCCCGTCCTGCGCCAGCCGGCGGCCGCGCCGCACGCAGGTCACGTTCTTCCCCATCCCCGAAGCGGCCGAGCGCGAAGGATATCGCGCGTGCCGTCGCTGCCATCCGGCCGACGTCATCGGCGGCGATCCGGCGATCGCGCTGGTGCGCGAGGCGGCGCGTGCGATTGCCGCGGGCGCGCGGCCGCGCGGCGATGCCCGCCGGCTCACGCGGGCGTTCAAGCGCGTCCTCGGCATTACGCCGCGGGCATATGCGGAAGCGCGGCGGCTCGATCGCTTCAAACAGGAACTAAAACGGAGGAAACAGGTGAGTCCCGCACTCTATGAAGCCGGATACGGCTCGAGCAGCCGCGTGTACGAGCGCACGGACGCGCAGCTGGGCATGACGCCCGCGAGATACGCGCGTGGCGGGAACGGCGTCGGTATCGCCTACGTCACCGTGGCGACGGTGCTGGGCCGTCTGCTGGTCGCCGCTACGGAGCGCGGCGTGTGCCGCGTCGCGCTCGCCGACAATGCCGGCATTCTCGAGCAGGACCTGCGCGCCGAATTCCCCAACGCCCGCGTGGTGGAAGACAAGAGCGGCAAGCTGCACGGCTGGGTCACGGCGATTCTCGCGTATCTCGAGGGACGAGAACCGGATCTCGACCTGCCGCTGGACATCCGTGCGACGGCGTTTCAGCGCCGGGTCTGGCAGGAGCTACAACAGATTCCGTTCGGGCAGACCAGGACGTACGCGGAAGTCGCCAGACGCCTCGGCCAGCCGACGGCCGCGCGCGCGGTCGCGCAAGCATGCGCGAACAATCCCGCGGCGCTGGTCATTCCGTGTCACCGGGTCGTCCGCGCGGGCGGCGACCAGGGTGGTTACCGCTGGGGAGTCGAACGCAAGCAACGGCTGCTGGAGATGGAAGTCACATCTCCTTCACGCCAAGAGCCTCAAACACCCGGCCGCGTTCGTACTGTGAAGTGATCGACTGCGCATCCGCGCGGACCGCCGCGCGGATCGTGTCGTCCATCCGCACCTTCTGAATCACGGCAATCAGCACCTCGGCCAACTGGTTATCGGACGAGATGCCTTTGGCCGACTCGAGCACCGCGAGTGTGACGGGACGCGGCAAGTCCTTCGCTCCAACGACGCTCAAGAGGGTGCGGCCCCGCTCATAGTCGGAGGCGAGTTTGCCCGCAGCCGCGAAGAAGGGCAGCCGGAGCGTGTCGTTGAGCGCGTAGGAGGCGCCGATCTCGGAGAGGAGCTGCGCCAGCTCATAATCCGACTCGATCGATTTCGCCGACGCGAGCACGTCGGCCAGCATGGCGTTGGTGGTGCCGGTGCGCTTGACCACCGCGTCGAGAACGCGGCCGTGCTCGTAATCCGATTCGAGCGTATTCGCGGCCGTGAAGAACGCGGGCCGCACCGCCTCGTCGATCGGACGCGCCTGGTTCAGCTCGATCAGCAACGTCGCCAGCTCGTAGTCGGAATCGATGCCCGTCGCGGCGTCGAGCATGCCGGCCTGCATGGCTGGCGTCAGTCCCGGACGCGACAGCGCCGCCGAAAGCACGCGGTGGCGCTCGTAGTCGGATTCGATCGATTTCGCGGCGGTCACGAATCCCGCCTGCATCTTCTCCGTGAGCGGCTGCGTCTTGGAGACTTCGATCAAGAGCTCCGCGAGCTCGTAGTCGCTGTCGATGGTCTGTCCCGCCATCGTCACGATGCGCTCGTAGCCCGCGGCATCGAGCTTCCCGCTTTTGACGGCCGCTGAATAGTAAATCCGCCGCGTATAGTCACCGGAGAGCTCGCCGAGCTCGTCGATGAGTCCCTGGATCCCCTTGGTGTTCAGAATCCAGCGCGCGCGCTCCTCCGCCATGAACCCGCTGCGACGGAACAGGAACGTGAGCGTCTCGGCCAGCCAGGCCTTGGCGTCGGCATCGAACGGCTGCACGGCCCCGTCCACCTTATACACGCGCTCCAGACTCCCGCCGGAGCCCCGCTGAATCATCAGGCGACGGTCGTGCGCGCCGTAATCCACTTTGATGACGACGCGGCCGCCTGAGGCGACGGTGGCGATATCCGTGAAATCGTCGTTGAACGTGAACTTGCCGTCTCCGTCGAACGTGATGGCGCAATTGCCGGTCGTGATACTGATCGTCACCACCTCACCATCGCCTTCGTGACTGCTCGACGAGTGGCGCGTATCGCGCCCACCGCAGCCACGCAGCGAATCGACTGTCCCGGTCGCGCTCAGCGACGTCGCAGCGACAGGCCGGCGTGGGGTCGCGAGCGTGCTCGTCCGCGCAGGAACGCGCGGGATCGTGTCGATGGAGCTCGTGGTCGCGCCGGCGGGCGTCGTCACCCGCGGCGCCGCGGCGGCCAGCGGTACCACGACCGCGATGGCGGCGAGCCACGCGGGCACCGCCGACCGCGCGGACAGCGTCGCGCGCGAGCGCCGCGTGTCGAGCACGTCGAGCAGGCGCGTGGCCAGCTGCGCGGGACGCGCCATGGCGACGCTTGCAAGCGACGTCGCGCGGGCGGCGCGCAGGCCGCGCGCGATGTCCAGCAGATGCGTGGCGTAGGCCGACGGCGTCGCGCCGGCGCGCAGCACGTGATCGTCGCACGCGCGCTCACGCTCCTCGCGCAGCCGTGTCGCGGCCAGCCACGCCAGCGGCTGGAACCAGTAGAGCGCGCAGGCGATGCGCGCGAGGAGCTGGGTCAGGAAGTCGTGGCGCTTGATGTGCGCGAGCTCGTGCAGCAAGACGTCGCGGCGCCGCTCGGCAGTCCAGTCATCGGCGTCGACGGGAAGAAGGATCGCGGGCCGGCGCACACCCCAGGTCATCGGCATCGCCGGACCTTCTGACTGCAACAGCCGAACGGGGCGCGTCAGTCCCAACTCGAGCGAGAGGTCCCCGAGGAGACGCAGCCATGCCTCGTCCGTCACGGGCTCGTTGGAGCGCTCGAGCCAGGCGATCCGAGCGAGGCCGATGGCGAGCAGCATCAGCACGAGCGCGACGCCGCCCAGCCACACCGGGACGATCAACGCGGTCCAGTTCAGCGTGATCTGCCAGCGCACCGGACCAGCGACAGTCGTCGCTGACCGCTCGATTACGGCCGCGGGCGCCTGCGCATGAGCGGGCGCACTTGTGTGGGTCGAGATCGCGGCCTGAACGGGCGCGGCATCGTCAACCACCGTCTCATGCGGGGGAGTGGCGGTAGCGGTGTGGGCAGGCATCTGATTCAAGTCGAATGCGACCGGCATATCGAAGCGCGGCCAGCCGGCCACACGCAATTCCGGGAGCAGTGCGGAGGCGAGCGGGAGAGCCAGCACGGCGCCGCAGGCGAGCGTCCACACCAGATGTCGCAGCGAGGCGGACGAGCGCCGCAGACAGAGCGTCACCAGCGCGGCGAGCACCAGGATCACGGTCGACTTGACGAATGCGTCGGTCAATATCGCGATCATGTCAGCGGCCCTCCTTCCGTGCGTCGGCAATCATGCGGCTCAAGCGATCGAGCTCCTCATCGGACAACTTTGCGGAGGAGAGGTCGAGCAGCGCGGCGACCGCCTGCTCCGTTGACCCGTCGAAGAATGTGTGGAGGATCTGGCGCAGCGCCGACTGCCGCGCGCGCGCGCGCGGGACGGTCGGGGCGAACACGTAGCGGGGTCCTTCTTCCTCGTGCCGCAGATGCCCTTTCTCCTCGAGCACGCGCAGCAGCGCACGCACGGCCGAATAACTCGGCGGATCGGCGAGCTGATCGAGCACTTCCGCGGCGGTCGCGCGACCCGCGCGATAGATCACGTCCATGATTTCGCGTTCCCGGCGGCTCAGCTTTGCGTTGGTCTCTTTGGCCATGGCTCCACGCCGTGGGATTATTATGCTAAAAAACCAGCATCGTATGCTAAGAAACTAGCACTGCATGCGATCTTGTCAAGCCAGGGATTTACGGACGTTGCCGGCCTGCCACAGATGCCGCCGGTCATGGGCGAGGATGAAGTTGAAGTACGCGCCGATCGGCATGCGGATAAGGCGGTTGATGGGTGATATCGTCTTCACGCGGGCGAGGTCCAGACCATCGGCCGCCCGGACGCGATCGGCAAGCTGATCTCTGATCCTGGCAAATTCCGGAACGATCTCGACACTGCGACGGACCGGGCCGGCTTGCACCCGGATCAGGCGTGGGGCGCGCATCCGGAACCTGGGCGGCGGCTCCATCGACGCGACCATCATGCGCGAGAACCAACCGTACGAGAACGGTCCCGAGCTCGTCTGGTTGCGGTCCCGGCCTTCGGCGATCGACCGGTCGAAGGCCGGCAGGGCGGTGGTCACGCCGACGTTCAAATGCTCGAGACAATCCAGAATCGACCAGCTTCCCTCGGCCGGATGCCGGTTGAGCTGGTCCTCAGTCAGCCCGGCGACGATCGCCTTCCCTTCCGCCTTGATGGCGGCGATTTGCTCCAGCATGACCTCGAGCTCGGCGTGCATGCGCTGATAATACGACTCGGCGCTCAACAGTTGTTCGAGGGCACGCTGCGGCGTCCCTAAGGCTGACGCCCCTCGCTCGTCACGGTGCTCGTCGTTTCGCCGCCGAGCTTATAGCGCTGAAACCAGCTCATCATGTAGAGCTGCGTGCGCAGATAGTTCGACGGCTTGGAGCTCGTGCCGTGGTACTCCCCGTTGAAGCGCAGCATCACGGTCGGCACCTTCAGCATCTTGAGCGCGGAGTAGTACTCCTCGGTCTGCGGCATCGGCGTGCGCAGATCGAGCTCGCCGGTCATCAGCAGCGTCGGCGTCTTCACGTTGCCGACATAGGCGAGCGATGACTGCTTGAACCACTGCTCCGGCTTCTCCCAGAACGGCGCATCGAAGAAGCCGTAGGTGAACAGCGGCACGTCGGTCTCGCCGGCCATGCTCACCCAGTCGATCACCGGACAGCGCACGGCCGCCGCCGCGAATCGCGTCGTGTGGCCGATCACCCAGCTCGACAGCACGCCGCCGCCCGAGCACCCGGCGACGTACATGCGCTGCGTGTCGATGTAGCCGCGCGCGACGACGGTGTCGACGCCCGCCATCAGGTCGTCGTAGTCGACGCCCGGATAGGCGCGGGCGATCGCGTTGCCGAAGCTCGAGCCGTAGCCCGTGCTGCCGCGGGGATTCGTGATCAGGACGACGTAGCCATCGGCGGCGAAGTTCTCGAGATAGAAATTGAAAGCACCGTTGAACATGGCGTGCGGCCCGCCATGGATTTCGAGGAGCATCGGATACTTCTTCGCGGGATCGAAGCCGGGCGGCTTGATGATCCATCCCTGCACCCGGGTCCCGCTGGTGGAGGCGTACCACACCGCTTCGGTCTTGCCGATCCGAACGCCCTGGAGCACGTCGTCGTTCACATTCGTGAGCTGCGTGACGGGCTGCGGGCGCTTCAAGTTGACCTTCACGACGTCCGCCGGCTTGTCGGCCGTAGCGCGCACGCCGACGGCATTGAGATCGCGCGAGATCGACGAGAGCGAAAGCACCTGCGCACCGTCGGTCACCTTGCGGGGGGCGCTCTTCAGGCCGGCGAAATAAATGTTGCTGGTTCCCTGTTCGGCGAGCGCGAAGTACACGCCGCTCCCGTCCGGACTCCAGCGCACGCTGCCGGGATCGCGGTCGTAGCTGGTCAGCGACCGCAGGCCGGTGCCATCGACGCCGACGGTCCAGACTTCGTCGGCGCGATAGGAATAGGTGCCGGCTTCGTGGCCCGTGAATGCCACCGTGCGGCCGTCCGGCGAGACGATGGGATTGTTCCAGTTGCCCTTCGTCGTCACCAGCTGCCGCGTGGCGCCGCTCTGCACGTCCACCGCGTACAGGTAGGACTCCCGATAGCGATAATCGAAATCGGCATCCCGCAATCCGTCGAACACGATGGTACGCCCGTCCGGCGTCCAGTCGTAGTTTGGTCCGCCCGCGAGCTCGCTGGTTCCATAGTCACCGGTGGTGAGCTGCCGCGGCGTCCCGCCCTCGGACGGCACCACGAAAATGCGCGTCGTCCCCTGCTCGACGTAGCCCAGCCGATCGCGGCGGTAGTGCAGCCGATCGACGATGCGCGGCGCCGGCGTCCACTTGGCGCCCTCCGGCGGCATGGGCATGCTGATCTTCCACGGCGTCTCGCTCTTCACGAGCATCGTGAACGCGAGCGACTTGCCGTCGGGCGACCAGCTCACGCTGTTCGGCGTCTCGCTGACATGCGTGACCTGCGAGCTGGCGCCTTCGGCATCCATCCACCGCACGAACACCTGCGTGCCCTTGGGCTCGCCATCCGCGACATACGCGATCCGCGAACCGTCGGGCGACCACCGGGCGTTCGACCCCTTCACGAGAAACCGGTTGCGCGAACCGTCGGCGTTCATGATCCACAGTCCCGCGTCCCAGCGATCCTCGATCTTGTTCACCCAGCGGCGCGTGTAGATGATTTGCGCGCCGTTGGGCGAGACTTGCGGATCGCCGACTTGCTCCCAATCGAGATAATGGTTGACGGTGAGCAGGGTGTCGGATGCGGTTTCTTGCGCGGTGAGTCGTGGACTGAGACACACTGCCAGCACTACGGCAACGGTGAGCGTACGCATAGCACCTCCGCGAGACGCGGCGTTGAGCGGATTGGTAAGAAAACGCCTGGTACATCCGGTGGCCAGTCTGGTCGAGTAGGGGCGCAGCATGCTGCGCCCCTACTTAATGTCCGTGCTCGGCCTCTCAGCGTTTAGGTACTCCTATCAGATATGTGCCGCGCAATGGCGACCATCCGCCGCGGAAATCCCCGATGTCCCAGTCATACGTGTCCAGACCCCGAACCAGCTCCGCCAGCTCAGCCTTCGTATACGTCCGCAGGCACGACACAACTCCATCGAACGTGCCCACGAGCGGCAACGCCGGCGGCAAGTAGGTCCACATCAGGCGCGACCAGCGCCAGGGCCGCACGAAGGGCGCCGCCAGCAGCGTGCCGAGCCACGTGAAGGCAATGATTGCGAGCTCGCGGGGCGCGCGACGCGCCACCTCGAAAACGCCGATCCCCTGGCGGCGCTCCACCGCATCGGCGAGGATCGCGCGGGCCGCTTCGGGTTGAAAATGATGGAACGCCGTGAAGATGGTGCGGAATCCGTCGAGCTCCGCCGGCACGGCGCGCGCGTCGACCGGCTCGGGGTGCAGCGGCAGCGCACCGGTGCCGTCCTGGTGTGGGTACAGATCCGTCAGCAAAACCGGGACGCCGACCTCGGAGGCCAAGCGGTGCCAGGGACCGCCGGCTCCGGAACAGAGATCGAGGATTCGCCGGGCCCCGGATCGCTCGAGCGCGCGCCGCAGCAGCGGTCCCGCGGGGTCGTACGCGCCCGCGAGGTTCACGCTGAACGCCAGAAAATCGGTCAACGCGTCGCGCAGCGACGCCGGACAAGCGGCGAGATCGTGGATCTCGACCAGGTGCAGGCGCATGATGGCAAAGTTAGATTTCGCGCCCTACCATGGACAACTTCGAGCTGCCACGGCTCTTCCGGGAACGCCCCGCCGGCCACAACTACTTCGAGCTGATCCGCGTCCCCGCGATGTCGGCGGGTCTCTACGTGCTCCAGCCCGGCGAGCCCGACAAGCAGGAGCCGCACCGCGAGGACGAGCTCTATTACGTGGTCGGCGGTCGAGCCACGATCCGCGTGGGCGCCGAAGACAAGCCGATCGCGCCGGGAGCGGCGATCTTCGTGCCGGCCGGCGTCGAACACCACTTCCACTCCATCACCGCCGAGCTGCAGGTTCTCGTCATCTTCGCCCCCGCTGAAACCCCGATCGCGACATGAGTCTCCGCACCACGCCGTTTCATTCCCGCACGGCGCCATTGTCGGAGGGGCAAGCCTGGCGGCGCTGGGCCGGGTATGTCGTCGCGAGCTCCTACGAGCTCTCCCACGACCGCGAATACCACGCGATCCGCAACTCGGCCGCGCTGTTCGACGTGTCGCCGCTCTATAAGTATCTCATCACGGGCCGCGACGCCCGCCGGTTGCTCGACCACGTCGTCACCCGAAACGTGGCCAAGGCCAAAGTCGGTCAGGTGCTCTACACGCCCTGGTGCGACACCGACGGCAAGCAGATCGACGACGGCACGATCTCGGTGCTCGACGAACAGACGTTTCGCATGACGTCGGCCGACCCGACGCTGCGCTGGCTTCATCTCAACGCCTCGGGCCTGGACGTGCAAATCGCGGACGTGTCCGACACTACCGCCGCCGTGTCGTTACAGGGACCGAGCGCGCGAGAAATTCTCCAGCTCGCCGCCGAGCGCGATCTCGGCGCGCTCAAGTACTTCCGCCTGACGAGCGCGAAGATTCGCGGCATTCCGGTCACCATCTCCCGCACCGGCTATACCGGCGACCTCGGCTTCGAGGTCTGGGTGGACTCGGGCCGAGCCGTCGCGCTGTGGGATGCGCTCATCGAAACCGGGACGCCGTACGGTATCACCCCCGCCGGCATGCTGGCGCTCGACGTCGCGCGCATCGAAGCGGGCCTGCTGCTCATCGAGGTCGACTACTTCTCCTCGCGCCATGCCCTGATCGAGTCGCAGAAGTCGTCCCCGCTCGAGCTGGGACTCGCCTGGACCGTGGCGACCGACAAGGAGCGCTACAACGGACAGGCCGCACTCGACGCGGAGCGTTCGCGTGGACCGGAATGGCAATTCACCGGACTCACGGTCGACTGGGACTCGCTGGAGCAGCTGTACGCCGACGTGGGCCTCCCGCCGCGGCTCCCGACGCAGGCGTGGCGCGCGAGCGTGCCGATCTACGACCGCGGCGGGCGCAAGCAGATCGGCTACGCGACGAGCGGCGGCTGGTCGCCGCTGCTCAAGCAGTACATGGCACTGGCGCATCTGGGATCCGAGCACAAACCGGGGACGGACGTGCGGATGGAGCTGACCGTGGAGCACCGGCGCAAGCAGGCGAAGGCGGTGTTGACGCCCCTGCCGTTCTTCAACCCCGAACGGAAGCGCGCGTGAAGCAATACGACACGATCATTATCGGCGGCGGGCACAACGGCCTCGTCACCGCAGCCTATCTCGCGCGCGCCGGCAAGTCGGTGCTGGTGCTCGAGCGGCGGCCGCGCGTCGGTGGCGCCGCGGTGACCGAAGAGATCTTCCCCGGCTTCAAGTTCTCGATGTTCTCCTACGTCGTGTCGCTGCTCCGTCCCGAGATCATCCGCGACCTCGACTTGCCGCGGCACGGGCTGCACATCCTGCCGCTCGAGAGCACCGTCACACCGATGGAAAACGGCAACTACCTCGCCGCCTGGGCTGACCACGATGAGAGCCGGCGCGAGCTCTACCGCCATTCGCCGCGCGATGCCGAAGCGTATGACGAGTACGGCCACCTCATGCACTTCATGGCCCGGGCGGTGAAGCCGATCCTCAGCATGGTCCCGCCCGATCCGACGTCGTTCGCCCCCGGCGACCTCGCCGGTCTGCTCAAGCTCGGCAGGCATTTCCGCGGCCTGGGCGGCGAGCGGCTGCACGCGCTCGTGAAGCTGATGACGATGAGCTCGGCGGATTTCCTGGACGAGTGGTTCGAGACCGACGTCCTCAAGGCGACGAAGTCGGCCAGCGGAATCATCGGGACGTTCCTCGGGCCCCGTTCGCCGGGCACCGCCTACGTTCTCCTTCATCATTACATGGGGGAGCTGGACGGCGTGTTTCGCGCCTGGGGCTTTGCCAAGGGCGGCACGGGCGCCGTCAGCGAGGCGATTGCGTCGGCCGCGCGCAGCTTTGGCGCGGAGATCCGCTGCAATGCCGGCGTCAGCAAGGTCATGGTCAAGAACGGACGCGCGCTCGGCGTGGCGCTGGAGAACGGCGACGAGTTGCGCGCGAGCACGGTCGTGTCGAGTCTCGATCCGCGCCGCACGTTTCTCCAACTCCTTGAGAGGGGCGACCTTCCTGACGACCTCATCGGTGACATTCACCGTTTCAAGTTCCGCGGCTCTTCGGGCAAAGTGAATCTCGCGCTGTCAGGCCTCCCGAAATTCGCCTGCATGCCCGACGGCGGCCCGGGAGGTCGGCTCCATCGCGGCGCCGTCTCGATCAGTCCGAGTCTCGATTACGTGGAGCGGGCCTACGACGACGCGAAGTACGGTGAGTTCTCGCGCCGTCCCTACATGGACATTGTCTTCCCGTCGATGATCGATCCCGGCATGGCGCCGCCGGGCAAGCACGTGATGTCGATCTTCGTGCAGTATGCGCCCTACACCCAGAACGGCGGCTGGACCGACGCCAGGCGCGAGGAATTCGGCGACGCGGTGGTGAACACGGTCGAGCAGTTCGCGCCGGGCTTCAAGTCGTTGATCCTGCATCGCCAGGTGATCACGCCGCTCGATATCGAGCGGATCACCGGGTTGTCGGAGGGCAACATCTTTGCCGGCGAGCTGGCGCTGCATCAGCTGTTCTTCCTGCGGCCCGCGCCGGGCTGGGCGAAGTTCACGACGCCGGTGCGCGGGTTCTATCAGGCCGGCTCCGGCACGCATCCCGGCGGGGGGATCATGGGCGCGTCCGGCCGTCTCGCGGCCATGACGATCCTGAAGAACGGCACATGAAGTACGATGCGATCGTCATCGGCGCCGGCGCCAACGGGCTCGTCACCGCGCACTACTTGGCGCGCGCGGGCAAGCGCGTGTGCGTCGTCGAGCAGCGCGACGTCCCCGATACGTCCGCCGACATCGGGTGGATTCCCGACGTCGTCATTCGCGACCTCGGTCTTTCCGGCGCCGGGCTGCGCATCGCGGAGCCGGACCCGTGGATCACCGCGCCACTGCCCGCCGGCGGTACGCTGGAGCTCTCTCGCGACATCCGGCGATCGACGGAAGCAATCCGGCGCATCAGCCCGAGGGACGCCGAGCAGTGGCCGGAATTCTGCGGGCGCATGCACACGCTCGCCGGGGTGCTGCAGCGCCTTTATCTGGCTCCCGCGCCGGACATCGAAGCGACGGACGCGCGGGAGCTCTCGCGCATCGCGGGGTTGGGGCTGTACGTGCGCCGGCTGGGCAAGCAAACGGTCATCGACCTCGCGCGCATCCTGCCGATGTCGATCGCGGAGTTGTTGGACGACTGGTTTGAGAACGACACGCTCAAGGGACTGCTCGGCGCGCTCGGCATCTGGCATTTGAAACAAGGGCCGCGGGCCGGCGGCACGGCATTCAACTTCCTGCACCATCACGTCGGTTCCCGGCTCGGTGTGTTCCGACCGGCCCGCTCCAACATGACGCAGGCCCTGTCCACCATCTCCGGCGTCGAGATGCGGCGCGGCGCACATGCCACGGTCCTGGCCAAGAACGGCCGCGCGACGGGCGTGATGCTGGACCAGGATGGTGAGACGATCGCTGCCCCGCTCGTCATCTCGAGCGCCCCGCCCCGCGCGACGCTCGAGCCCGTCGCGCTCGAGCTCGATCCCGAGTTCGCTCGAGCGGTCAGGAACATCAAGGCGCGCGCGGTCGTGGCGCGTGGGTCACTGTCCGTGGGAAGCCCTCCACCCTACTCGACGCTGTGCATCGCGCCGTCGCTCGACTATCTGGAGCACGCCTACGACGATGCCAAATACGGCCATGACTCCGCGGCGCCGTACGTGGAGGTGCAGCGCACCGACGGCAGAGTTGAGCTCCACGTCCAATACGTGCCGCCGGGACAGCACGAGAAGCTCGCCGCGACCGTTGCCCAGGTGCTTCAGGTCCAGCCAAGCCAGGTGCAGCTCCAGCCCGCCGAGGAGAGCCTCTACCATGGCGAGCTCACTCTCGACCAAATTCTCTTCATGCGTCCCGTCCCCGGCTGGAGTCGCTACCGCATGCCCATCGAGGGGCTCTACCTCTGTGGCTCAGGGACGCATCCGGGTGGCGGCTTGCCGGGTGCGGCCGGCCGGAACGCGGCGCGCGCGATCCTATGACATTCCTCAAGACCGTTGAGAGCTATCGTCAGGGCGCGCGCACCCTGCCCGGCCGTTACTACACGTCCGCCGAGGTGTTCGCCGAGGAGCAGGAGCGAGTTTTCGCCCGCCACTGGATCTGCGTCGGCCGCGACTCGGCGCTGGAGCAGCCGGGCGACTACTTCGTCGCCCGGGTCGCCGGTGAGAGCATTATCGTGCTGCGCGACCAGTCAGGGGAGCGGCGCGCGTATTACAACGTCTGCCGCCACCGCGGGACGCGCCTGTGCGAAGCGGCCTCAGGTCATCTGTCCGAGACGATTCAGTGTCCGTATCACGCGTGGACATATGCATTGGACGGCCGGCTGATCGGCGCGCCGCACATGAATGAAGTCGAGGGATTCGACAAGAAGAGCTACCCGCTGCATCGCGTCCCGCTCGCCGAGTGGGAAGGATTTTTGTTTGTCAACCTGGATCCGAGCGTCGACACCGCGCAGTGGTTCGCGCCGCTCAGCGGACGGTTCTCCCGCTACAACCTGCCGTTGCTCACGACGGTGCGGCGCATCGAATACGACGTGCGCGCCAACTGGAAGCTGATCCTGCAGAATTACAATGAATGCCTGCACTGCCCCACGATTCATCCCGAGCTGTCGACCAAGCTGCCGTACACGAGCGGCGCGAACGACCTGATCGAAGGTCCGTTCCTCGGGGGCTACATGGAGATCAAGGCGCCGAACGAGAGCGCGACCATGACGGGCCGCGCGTGCGCGTTGCCGCTCGGGAAGCTCGACGGGACCGATCAGCGGCGTGCGTTCTACTACGCGCTCTTCCCGAGCATGATGCTGAGCCTGCATCCCGACTACGCCGTCTTCTATACCGTGTGGCCGAAATCGGCAAACGAGTCGCGCGTTGTCTGCGAATGGATGGTGCATCCCGACGCGCCGCGCGCCACCGGCTACAACATCCACGATGCGGAAGAGTTCTGGGATCGCACCAACCGCCAGGACTGGCACATCTGCGAACAGAGCCAGCTCGGCATCAGCTCGCGCGTGTACGCGCCCGGACCGTACTCGCCGCGCGAAAGCATTCCCGCCGCGTGGGACCGGACGTATTTGAGGGCCCTTGAAGGGTCTTAACGCGGTGCTGCAGGAAGTCGCGGAACGCCTCAAGGACAACTATCCATATGGCGATCCGCTGTACGCGGGGCAGATGCTCAAGCCGCCGCACGCGGTCGCCCGCCGCGCCTACGAGATGGCGCTCAAGATCAATCCCAACAACCACGCGCTCGACGGCGGCCGCGCCAGCTCGGCGATGGAGAAAGAAGCCGTCGCGGCGCTCGCGCAGATGATCGGGTGGGACATTCACCTGGGGCATCTCTGCAGCGGCGGGACGATGGCGAACCTCGAGGCGCTGTGGGTTGCCGGCCAGCTGCATCCCGGCAAGGCCATCGTCGCTTCGACGCAGGCGCATTACACGCACCAGCGGATCGCCGGCGTGCTCGGCCTGCCCTTCGAATCGATTCCGTGCGATCGCGCCGGACGAATGGACATCCCGGCGCTCGAGCGCCGGCTCGCGGCGGGCGGCGTCGGCACTGTCGTGGCGACGATGGGGACGACGGCGACCGGCGCCGTGGATCCACTTGCGGCCATCGTCGACATGCGCCGCCGCTTCGACTTCCGAATCCACGCGGACGCGGCGTACGGCGGGTACTTCGTGCTCACCGACAACCTCACGGACGAAACGCGGCTCGCGTTCGAGCTCGTGCGCGAAGCCGCCTCGGTCGTGATCGATCCGCATAAGCACGGGTTGCAACCCTATGGTTGCGGGTGCGTGCTGTTTCACGATCCTGCGGTAGGCCGGCTGTACTACCACGACTCGCCATACACCTACTACACGTCCAGCGACATGCACCTGGGCGAGATCTCGCTGGAGTGCTCACGCCCCGGCGCAGCCGCGGTCGCGCTCTGGGCAACGCAGCGGCTGTTGCCGCTCGTGCCGGGTGGAGAATTCGCAAAAGGACTCGCCGCGGGCCGCGCCGCGGCACTGGATCTCTATCGGCGCATTCGCGCCGACCAACGCTTCGTCACCGGCGCGGCACCCGAGCTCGACATCCTCGTCTGGGCGCCACGAGCCAAACGCATGAGCGATGCGTCAGCGCTGTCGCAGCGGATTTTCGACGAAGCGGCGCAGCGCCAGCTTCACCTGGCGCTCGTGACGCTTCCGGTTCACCTGATTGATGTGCAGGAGATGCAGCGCGACCGCGATACGATCATCTGCCTGCGCTCGGTGCTCATGAAGCCGGAGCACCAGGCGTGGGCTGACAAGATCTGGACGATCCTCGACGCCGCGACGACCGCGTCGCTCGCGAAGCGCTAGTCGATCAGGCCGCTCGACAGCCGGATAATCAGATTCCGGCCGGGATCGTACGCAAACTCCTTGTAGCGACTCAGGAAGCTCTTGTAGCGCTCATCGAGCGCATTGCGCAGCGAGATGTCGAGCCGCATGTCCCGCCCGAACAGCCGCAGGTCCGTGCCACCGCCGAGGTTCAGGAGCGTGTACCCCTCGGTGGGAACGTCGAGCGGGTTGAGCCGCGTTGGCGTCGCGTAGTTATCGACCTCGACGCTGAGGCGGTCGCGCCACGCGACCGACACCGCCGCGCGACGCGGCGGGAGCAGCGGCAGCGGCTCGTGCGCCGCGAGGTTGGTGCCGCCCACTGCCTCGAGGCGACCGCGCGCCACAAATCCCCGCGCGATCTCCGCCTCGACCGAGGCTTCGGCGCCCAACATCTCGGCTTCCGCCTGGGTGTACTGGTAGACGCGCAGAGAATCGATGAACGCAGCCGTCGGCGTGACGTAGATGAAGTCGGACAGCTTGTTGTAGTACGCGGAGATCTCGAAGCGGACCCGGCGGTCGTTCCAGCGCAGCCCGAGGTCCACATCGCCGCCGACTTCAGGCTTCAGCGCGGAGTCGCCGAGCTCGTAGCGCGCCTCGCCGATGTGCGGCCCGTTGGCGAACAGCTCGAACAATGTCGGCGCGCGCCAGGCGCGTCCCACATTCAACGTCAACGATACGGGGGAGGCGGGCATGAAGACCACGCCCACATTTCCCGACCAGGCCTGCGCATTGCGATCCTGCGCCGCGACGCCCAGCGAATCATTCTGGTGGGCGCTGAGCCGCTGCGCGTCCCCGCGCAGGCCCGCGAGTACAGCCCAACGGCCGTTCGCGAGACTCCAGCGCTGCAACGCAAACGCGGCGGCCGAAATCGTACTCGCGTCTGGAACGATCGGCTCGCGCCCACTCGCATCGTTGGTCTGTCCGATGCCCGTCATCCCGAATGTCGTGCCGCCGCGATGCAGGAGCAGATCGAGTGAGGCGGTCTTGAGCTGCAGATTGAACGCCTCGGACTCCGTGCCGGTCGAGTCGTCCGACACCTCGATCAACGAATGGGCCTGCAGCTGGCCCTTGCCCTCCAGCCGCCATGCTCCCCCACCCAAGGGACGCTGGCCGGTGATCTGAATCCGGTTGTCGCCGGCTTTGCGCTCCGGGCCGCCCGCTTCACCCGGGGCCGCGTTGGCCTCGAGCAACTTGAACTCGCCGCCGTAGTGCACGACGCGGAACGTCAGGTTGCTGCCCGACGCCCAGCGCCAGCCGCCGGTCGCGTCGCCGTTGAGCGCACCGAAGCCCGTGTTGTCGAGCTCACCGTCCGGAGTATGCAGATTGCTTGAGCCGCGGCCGATCGCATTGACGCGCCAGCCGAAATTGCGCGTTGCGCCCTCGGCCTGTCCCGCGGCCGCCACTTCGACGTTGTTCGTCGCACCCGAGAGCATGAACCCGGTACGCGTGAATCCGGCGCCGCCGCCCGCGTCCGGGAGCTGGTCCGGAATTACGTTGATCACACCGCCGACGGCGTCGGAGCCGTACAACACGCTCGCCGGCCCCCGAATCAGCTCGATGCGGCGCACGAACGCCGTTTCGACTGACGGCCCGTCTTCATCGCTCCACGAGTAATCCTCCAGCCGGCTGCCGTTCTCGAGCACCAGCACGCGCGGCCCGCCAAAGCCGCGAATCACCGGCTTCCCGATCTGCATGCCCGTGCTGATGGCGCGCGCGCCCGGCAACGCCTCCACAACGTGCGCCAGCGAGACGCCCTGCGCGTTGCGGAGCTCGGCGCCGGCGAGCGCGGTGACCGGCAGTGGCGAGCTCTGCGATGGCAGCGGTTGTCGCGTGGCCGTGACCGTCAGCGGCTCGAGCTGGAACGCGCTCGGCGTGAGCATGATCTGGAGCTCGGCGGGCGTCGCGGCGGCCACCACGATTTCGCGCACGACGGGCGCATAGCCGTGACGCCGGACCGCGAGCGTGTACCGCCCCGGTGCGACGCTCAGCCGAAACGTCCCATCCGCGGATGTCGTGACGCTGGTGCCGAGCTCGGCAACTTCGATGATGGCCTGGGGAATAGCGTGGCCGGCGGTGTCCACGATCCGGCCGGTCACAGTGTCCGCGGGCAGAACCAGAATGGATAAGAGCAATGTGAACATGGCCAAAAAAATAGTTGATGGGGACTGGCACTGAATAGGGTCGCCATGGTAATTAAAGCCCCCATGACCGGCTGGCTCTCCGACTGGGCAAACCTGCTCCTGCGCTGGGCACACTTCATCGCCGGCATCGCCTGGATCGGCAGCTCCTTCTACTTCATATGGCTGGATCGCGCGCTCGCGCCGCCGGAGACGCCGAAACCAGGAGTCGAAGGCGACCTGTGGATGGTGCACAGCGGCGGGTTTTACCAGGTCGAAAAGCGCCGCCCTGGGCCGGGAGAGGTCCCGCCCGTGCTGCACTGGTTCAAATGGGAAGCGATGTTGACGTGGCTCACGGGGATCGCGCTGCTGACTCTCGTCTTCTATCTGAGCAGCGCCTATCTGCTGGACCCCGGCGTCTCGCGGATCTCTCGGGGTGCCGCGATCGCGACAGGCATCGCGATCGTGCTGTTCAGCTGGCCGGTGTACGACGGCCTGTGGCGTTCTTCTCTCGCCCGGATGCCGGCCCTCGCGAACGCCATTTCGCTCCTGCTCCTCGGCGCCGTCACGCTCCTCGCATGCAGGCTCTTCTCCGGCCGGGCGGCCTTCATGCACGTGGGCGCCTTGCTGGGCACGATCATGGTTGCAAATGTGTGGCGGCGAATTCTTCCCGCGCAGCAGGAGATGCTCGACGCCACGCGCGCCGGCCGGCAGGCGGATTTCACGCTCGGCGAGCGGGCCAAGCAGCGCTCGGTCCACAACAGCTACGTGACATTCCCGCTGCTCTTCATCATGCTGTCGAATCACTTCCCGGCGACGTACGCGAGTCCGGTCAACTGGCTCGTGCTGTTCCTGCTGTTCGTCGCGGGTGCGGCGGTGCGCCACGCGATGATCGGGCGCGGCCGCGGGGCGCGCTGGGCACTGGCGCCGGCAGGACTGGCGCTCGCCGGCGCGATCTTTTTCGCGACGCCTAAAGGCGCCGCGGCGCGCGCCGGCACGGCGCCGAGCGACTCGACGCCGTCATTCGCCGCGGTGCGCGTCGTAATCGCCCAGCGCTGTCAGCCCTGCCACTCGCAGTATCAGAGCGACCACACCTTTGGACCCGCGCCGGGCGGCGTCACCTTCGATTCGCCCGAAAGTGTGGCGCGGCTCGCCGAGCGCATCCGGATCCGCGCGGTCGAGACCAAAACGATGCCGCTCGCCAACAAGACCGGCATCACCGACGACGAGCGGGCGCTCCTCGGACGCTGGATTGCCGCGGGCGCGCCACTCAGGTAGTGCTCACTTCCTGGAGAGATCTGCCGTCGCCAAAAACCGCGGCGCCCGCCGCGGCTTGGCCGCCTGTTCGTACGCGTAGGCAAACTTGAGCAGCGTGGCCTCGGTCCAGGGCTTCCCAATGAACGACATCCCCACCGGCAAACCGAACGAATAGCTCGCGGGCACGGTGATGCTCGGATAGCCGGCGACCGCGGCGATGCTGGAGTTGCCGCCCGCCCCCGAGCAGTCGCCGTTGACCAGATCGATCAACCACGCCGGCCCACCGGTGGGCGCCACGATCGCATCGAGCTTGTCTTTCGCGAACGCGACGTCCACGCCTTCGACGCGCGACATGCGGCGGCAGTGCGCCAGCGCCTCGACGTACGCGTCGTCGGTCAGCGGCCCCTTCTCCTGCGCCTGCGTGAAGATCTCCTGGCCAAAGTACGGCATCTCCGTGTCCTTGTGGGCGTCGTTGAACGCGATCAAATCGGCGAGTGTCTTCATTGTGTTCCCCGCGCCGAGCCCTGAGAGGTAGCTGTTGAGGTCGGCCTTGAACTCGTACAAGAGGACTGTGAACTCCTGGTCGCCATAATCTTTGAGGTGGGGAATCTCGACCGGATCGACCAGGGTCGCGCCCTGCGCCTTGAGGACCTCGAGCGCGGCATTCACGATGCGATCACCTTCGGGTGAGCCGAACGCCCCGCGCGCCACGCCGATGCGGGCGCCTTTCAGGCCGTTTGGGTCGAGGGCCCTGGTGTAATCGGGAATGGCCGACGGTGCGGTTGACGTGGCCGCGTCCGACGGATCCGGGCCAGCGAGCGCGCCGAGCAGGATCGCGGCATCGGTCACTGTCCGGCACATGGGCCCCGCGGTGTCCTGTGTGTGCGCGATCGGAATGATCCCCGAGCGGCTGACGAGTCCGATGGTCGGCTTGAGACCCACGAGCGAATTGGCGCCCGACGGGCAAACGATGGAGCCGTCGGTCTCCGTGCCGACGCCGACCGCCGCAAAACTCGCGGCAATCGCGGCGCCCGTCCCGGAGCTCGAGCCGCACGGGTTGCGGTCGATGGCATACGGATTCCGGCACTGCCCGCCTCGGCCGCTCCAGCCGGACACCGAGTGCGTAGACCGGAAGTTCGCCCATTCCGACAGGTTGGTCTTGCCGATGATCACGGCGCCCGCATCGCGCAGCCGCCCGACGATGCTCGCATCACGCGGTGCGGTCGTCCCGGCCAGGGCGAGCGAGCCCGCCGTTGTCATCATCTTGTCGTTCGTTCCGATGTTGTCTTTGATCAGAACCGGAATGCCGTGCAGCGGGCCTCGGACCTTCTTCCCCTTCCGCTCGTTGTCGAGCCGGTCCGCAATCGACAGCGCGTCCGGGTTCGTCTCGATCACCGAATGCAGCTTGGGGTCGAGCTGGGCGATGCGCGCGAGGTAGGCGGCGCAGATCGCGTGCGACGTGCGCGCGCCGCTCCGCATGGACTCCTGGAGCTGCGCGATGGTCAACTCCTCGATGTCGGCCTCTCCCCCTGGCCCCCGCTCCGCGTGCGGGGAGGGGGAACGTGCGAGAGGACCGGCGATGCTTGCCGCGATGCCGTACTTAAGGAACGAGCGCCGACTCAGGTCTGTCATCAGGAATCTCCGGTAGGGACGTCAAAGTCTGATTCCGTGACCGGAAGTGCGCCAGATCGTGTGATTCCCCTTACGGTTACGGCGCCCATCTTGCAATAAGCTGGTCCGCATGAATCTTGTGGCAGCCTTGAAAGGGACAGATCCCTGAGTTTTCCGCGCGCTTTGCGGTTCGGCCGTATCCGAACCAAGATGCTGATGTTCGCCGTCGTCGCGACGCTGTTGCCGTCGCTGACGACGGTTTGGATTTCCTACATCGAAAACAAGCGGGCCTTGCAGGGCAAGGCTTCCGAAGAGCTGCTCGCCGTCAGCGCCCAGGCGCTCCGCGAAGTCGATCTCTGGAGCAAAGGGCTGCGCCTGGATCTGCGCGTGTTCATGAGCTCGTATGAGGTGACGGACAACCTCGAGCGGATCCCGCAGGTGAACGGCGAGCCGGCGCACGCCGGGATCTACTACACGCGGCTGGGCGATTTCCTGAACTCGGTGCGCGATCGATTCCCCGACTACACGGAGCTGATGGTCCTCGATCAGCACGGACACATGGTGGCGACGAGCGCCGCCGCGGTACGGCCCGTTTCCCTGCCGCCGGACTGGAGCAAGGACCTGTCCCGCAATGGCTGGTCGATCGGGCCGCCCTATTGGGATTCGACCGGCACGCATGCGGAGATGCTCGTGTCGGTGCCGATCGAGTCGGGACGCCGCGCGGGACGCAGTGTGGGCGGGACGCGCGTGATCGGCGCGATCGCGGCGCGCGTCAACCTCCACAGCGTCGTCGACACGCTGCGCCGCTTCGCGCCGGGCGATTCGGGACAGATCTATCTGATGACGCGCAGCGGCCGGATCATCGTCAGCTCCCGCGGGAGCTCGCGCGAGCTGATGCGACAGGGCTACTCACGCGAGACGGCAAATCGGCTGCTCGCGCAGGACGGGCGCGCGATTCAGTTCGGCAGTTACACGGGGGAGCGGGTCCTCGGCAGCGCACGCGTGGTGCCCGCGGTCGATTGGCTGGTGGTGTCGGAAATCTCGACGGCCGAAGCGTTCGCCCAGGTCGCCCGGCTCCGTAACATCACGCTCGGCGTCGTGACCCTGCTGCTCGCGGTGCTCGGCGGTTTGGCCTATCTGTTGAGCATGTTGATCGTCCGTCCGCTCGACCGCCTCACGCAGGCCGCTGGCAACGTCGCCAGGGGCGATCTCGACGTCGGGATCCCCGTCACCACCGGCGGCGAAGTCGGCTACCTGACCGAAGTGTTCAACAACATGGTGGCGCGCCTGCGCGAAAGCCGCGCCGAGCTCGAGCGCCTCTCAGTCACGGATCCCCTGACCGGACTCTCGAACCGCCTGCGGATGATGGAAGCGCTCGAGAACGAAGTGCGGCGCTCGCGACGGCTGCACCACCAGTTCAGCGTCGTCATGGCGGACGTCGATCTCTTCAAGAAGTACAACGACGAATTCGGCCACCCGGCCGGCGACGTGGTGTTGAAGCGAGTCGCGGCGATCATGCGGGAGGCGAGCCGGGACGTGGATTTCGTCGCCCGCTACGGCGGCGAAGAATTCCTGATCATGATGCCCGAGACCGAGCTCGCCGGCGCGACGCAATTCGCGGAGCGGATCCGGAAAAAGTTGGGGAGCGAGAAGCTGCCCGCCGGAAAGATTACCTTGAGTCTGGGCGTGGCGGCATTCCCGATGCACGGCGACGGCGCCGATCAGCTCATCGCCGAGGCCGATGCCGCGCTGTATCTCGCCAAACGGGCCGGCGGCGATCAGGTGATGGCGGCGGCGCGTCCGAAGGTACCGGCGAAGTAGCCGGCTACTGCCGCCGGTCGATCAGCGTCTGGTGAATCCAGCCCGGCCGGTCTGATCCGTCCTTGATCCGTACCCACTGATCCACGTAGGAATACGCCACGATCGGGACACCCGTCTCGAGCGTGAAGAGGATTTTGAAATTCGGCCCCGGCCCTTCGCGCACGTTCGCCCGACCCGTGGTCTGCAGTGTCAGCGGTAACGCGAACGGCACTTCGCCCTTCCGCGTCGCGGTGCGATCGTCGCCCGCTGCGCGCCCCTGGCCGGCCGCGGCCGCACCCTTGGCTTCGGTCGCGAGATACAACGCGCCCGCGTAGTTCTGCTGGTCGAACTCCGTCGTCGCCAGCTGGAGCAGCGCCGTGCCCTGCGCGTACTCGGGAGACGCGCTCGACTTGTTGCCGTTTGCACTGCGGAGCGCCTGCAACGCGATCTCCGCCTCCGCCATGCCTGACGCCGCTTCGGCACGCGTGGCGAGCGACTGCAATTTGGCCATCGTGCGCACGACTTCGCGCCGTGCGTCGTCGAGCCGGGTTTGTAGCTCGGTCACCTGCGCATCCTGCTCCAGCACCTTCAGGTCGAGTCGCGCGGCGCGCGACTCGAGCGCCGTGTCGTGCACCACGGCGGGCTGTCGCCGCGCGCTGCGCCCGCTATCAGGCGGTGTGCGCGCAGGGGCCGTATCCTGGGCGCGAAACAGCTTGCACCCGGTTCCGAGTACCGCGAGCAGCAAGACGGGAAAGGCGGATCGCATAGGGCGACTAAGTTGCATCGGGTCGCGTATTCATTCAACCGAGTCCCCGGCTTGACTTCATTGTGCACGTTGACAATCGTTCGGGCGAGCGAGGGGGCCACGGCACGGTGCCGTGCGCTGAAGACCAGTGGACTTGATCGAGGACCTGGGGCTGTTCGCCGTGAGGTCCTCGTCGCGTTTCTGGGACAGCCGTTCCGACCGCTCAACGCACCTAGCTAGGAGTAACGGACAGATGGCACGTATTACCGGTACCGTGAAGTGGTTCAACGACGCCAAGGGTTTCGGTTTCATCACGCCCGAAAACGGCGGCAAGGACTGCTTCGTGCATCACACCGCGATTCAGGGTGAGGGGTTCAAGTCGCTGACCGAAGGCCAGCGCGTCGAGTTCGAAATCGTGCAGGGCCAGAAGGGCCCCGCGGCGCAGAACGTCGTCAAACTCTAAGCCACCACGGCACCTGATGCGGCACGGCGCTACCTGCAAAGGGGCGCCGTGCTCTTTTTAGGCGGCCTGCCCGTCGGGCGTCTGATCCTCCTCGGGGCCGCCCAGCATCGGTGGATGCTCGTACACGACGGGACGAGTACAGGAACACGGCTCGCCATGTGGCATCGCGAACTGGGCGCTGGCGCGGGGCGCCCGGTAGTCGATGTCCGCGGCGTCCTGAATGAGGCCCCCACAGGCGTGGCAATGCAGGTGAGTCATCCGAGTATCCCCCCTGAGCGCTCTCTACCATTCACTCGCCCCTCCCAATAGGCAAGCACAACGGGTCTTCCGTGCTCCGGAGGCGGGCTCCGACGGCCCGGAGGAGGGTTAGACGCCAATTTTAGCGTCTCATCCCAAAGGATGGGGCCGGAACCTTCTCGTCCCTCTTGACTAATACCTGAGAAATTGGCCACCCTACCCTCATCGCAGCTCGTCCTTAGCGCGAGGGCCGTCGCTACTATGAGCAAGAAAATCCAGATCCTGGTAATTGAAGACAATCGCCTGTTGCGGGACGGTCTCGCCGCGTTGCTCGACTCTCAAACGGAATTCAAAGTCGTGGCCTCCGCCGAGGGGGCTTCCGCCGCGCTGCAGCGAGTGCAGGAACACAAGCCCAACGTGGTGCTGGTCGACGCCGCACTGGGACGCAATCGCAGCCAGCGTCTCGTCGAGAGTCTCAAGGAAGCGGCGCCGCATTCGCGCATCATCATGATGGACGTGCAGCCAGAAGAAGAAGACGTCATCGATTTCATCAAGCGCGGCGCGAACGGCTTCATCTCGAAGGACGCGGCGCTGGAAGACCTCGTCAACACGATCCGCCAGGTCGCCAATGGTGGCGACGTCGTGCCGTCGGCGCTGACCGGCACGCTCCTGTCGCACATCGCCAAGCAGGCATCGGTCCTGCGTAATACGCCGATGATGGCCTCGGTGCGCATGACCAAGCGGGAGCAGCAGATTACCGATCTCATCGCCGAGGGATTGAGCAACAAGGAAATCGCACAGCGCCTCAACATCGCGACCTACACGGTCAAGAGTCACGTCCACAACATTCTCGAGAAGCTCGCGCTGCACAGCCGGCTCCAGATCGCGGCCCACGCGCACAAGAAGACCCCCCCGAAGGGCGACCGTAGAAAATTCGTCCGCTAGAGCTAACCCCGGAGCCCGATTGTCGGCGCGTGTACCGCGCGCGACGATGCGGGGTGCGACAACTTTGGGCGTACGCATATCGCGTCGTGCCGCCCCCACCGCGAGACGGGTTGGGTCAGATTCGCGAGCTTCTCGATTCCGAGAATGCGCATGCATTTGAGCAGGCGCGGGCGTGGGCGGCACAGCTCATTCTCGAGCACCGCAGCACCCAAATTCTCGTCGTCTCCGACAGTCCCGCGCGCAACCGCGAGGTCAATCACCGCCTCGAATCCGAGCTGCGGCGGCTCGAGGCCCACTACCGCGTGACGGACCCGATTGCCATCCGGGCGCCCGACACCGAACGCCGCCCCACCCGGACGGATTAGCTCCTCTCCCCCTCCTCGCCATGCCCCTTTTTCATCCCGCTGAGGGATGCAGTTAAGTGCCGAGGGGAGTGGAAATTTCAGCGGATTCCAAACCGACAACAGAGAGCGCTCCATGAAACGCAGCATGAGGAACCGCTTGCGCGGGAAAATCCGCCAGATAAAGGGAAAGACCCAGGAAGTCGCCGGCAAGATTCAAGAAGAGACCGGCAAGATTCAGCAGGACGCGGAACGGGATCGCGAGGCGCGAGAATGAAACGCGTCGCGGCATTGCTGCTCGCGGGCGCGCTGCTCGCAGGGTGTGCGCGCAATCCCGCCACCGGCAAAAACGAGCTCATGCTCGTCAGCGAGAGTCAGGAAATCGCGATGGGCCAGCAGGCCGACAGCCAGGTCATCGCGTCGATCGGCCTGTACCCCGACCCGGCGTTGCAGTCGTACGTTCTGGACATCGGCAAAAAACTCGCGGCGACCTCCGAGCGTCCCAATCTGCCCTGGTCGTTCCGCGTCGTGGACGATCCGGCGGTCAATGCGTTCGCGATCCCGGGCGGCTTTGTCTACGTCACCCGCGGCCTTCTCACGCATGTCACGAACGAGGCACAGCTGGCGACCGTCATGGGGCACGAGATCGGGCACGTCACGGCGCGCCACACGGCGCACGAGATGTCCCGCGAGGAGCTCGCCAATGTCGGGCTCGTGGTCGGAAGCATCGCCAGCTCGGCGATTGCCAAGTACGCGGGCCTCGCCAGCCAGGCGATGGGGCTGATGTTCCTGAAGTTCTCGCGGGAAAACGAAAACACGGCAGATGCGCTGGGGGTACGCTACTCGAGCCGGGCGGGTTACGACTCGCGTCAGGAGGACAGCGTCATGGCGATGCTGGACCAGCTCGAGAAGCAGAGCAGCTCCAAGTTGCCCGAGTGGCTCGAGACGCACCCGAACCCGGGCAACCGGATCCAGCACATCAACTCCGTGCTTGCCGACACGAAGGTTGATTTCACGAACGCGATCGTCAACACGAGCGGGTTCGAGCGCAGGCTCGACGGCATGATCTTCGGCATGAATCCGCGCGAAGGGTTCTTCAAGAACGGCGTGTTCTACCATCCGGACATGCGGTTCCAGATCGCGTTCCCGAACGGGTGGCAGACCCAGAACACCAAGTCCGCGGTCGCCGCGATGAGTCCGCAGCAGGATGCGATGATCGAGCTGACGATCGCGCGGGGGTCGAATGCCGACCAGGCGGCGCGCGCCTTCCTGTCGCAGCAAGGCGTGCAAGCCGGCACGCTGACGCGCGGCAACATCAACGGCCTCAGCGCCGCCGTGGCGCCCTTCGCAGCGCAGACGCAGCAGGGGACGCTGCAGGGACAGGCCGCATTCATTCAGTACGGCAACAACGTCTTTCAGGTGCTCGCGTACGGTCCGCAGGCCGGATGGTCGGCGAACCAGAGTGTCGCCCAGCGATCGATCTCGAGCTTTGGACAGCTCAACGATCCCGCGATGCTGAACGTGCAGCCGCAGCACGTCAGCTTGATCACGCTCGATCGCCGGACCACCATCGCCGAGCTCTTGCAGCAACGTCCGGCGCCCGTGTCGGCGGCGACGTTGGCATTGATCAATCAGGTCGATCCAAAAACGGCACTCGAGCCGGGCCGCATCGTCAAATGGGTGGTCGGCCAACCGTTGCCCGCGACTCCCTAGGAGGAGAAACGACTTATGATGACGCTCGCAATCATCCTGATCATCTTATGGCTGCTGGGGTTCATTTCCTCATATACCTTCGGCGGTCTCATTCATCTGTTGCTCGTGGTCGCCCTCGTGGTGATCGTCGTCCGCTTGATCCAGGGACGCAGAACCGTGGTATGATGCGCATCAGCCTTGGTCTGGTGGCCGCCGTGGCGTGTCTCGCCACGGCGCCACTGGCGGCGCAACAGCCGCAGAAACCAGCGCGACACGCCGCGGCTCCGGCGGCGCAGGCGCAGCAGACCGTCGGACCCCGCCTCGGAGCGGACTTCAAGAGCTTCCGGCCCAAGCTGGAGCAGGAAGAGGCGGCGACCGCGGCCAGCGCGGCGTCCGCCAGCACGACCACAATTACCATTTCGACGTTGGGACTAGTATTACTGGCGGTGCTGCTGATCCTCTTGCTGACCTGATTCACGCAGAGGAGACTTATCGAGGTGAAGGTACGAAGCGCCACAACGCCGGTCGCTCGACACACCGAAGACGACCAGCGCTTCCTCTCGAACCTCGCGGAAGTCCTCGCTTCGGCGCTGGATGAGCACGCGATGCTCTCAGCCGCGGCACGGCTCTTCGTGCCGCGGCTGGGAGACATCTGTGTTGTGGACATCGTCGAAGACGACGGCTCCGTCCGGCGCGTCGACAACACACTCGATGCCTGGCGATTAGCGCCCACGCCGGCGCTCCGGTCCGGTGAGACCGTGATGCTCACCGACCTCACGCAGTCGGCGCTTACCGCCATCACCCCTGATCCCCACGGCCATAGCGCCATCCGCGCCGCGGGAATTCGCTCGCTCGTGCTCCTGCCGCTGATCGGCCGCGGCCGCTTGCTGGGAGTGCTGACCCTCGGCCTGACGCGGCCCGACCGCCAGTTCTCGAAGGCGGACTTGCCGTTCCTCGAGGACGTGGCGCAGCGCACCGCGCTCGGCGCCGACAACGCGCGCCTGTACCAGCAGGCGCGGCAGGCGAGCCGCGCGCGCGACGACACGCTGGCCGCGATCTCGCATGACCTGCGGAACGGACTGAACACCGTGCTTACCGCGGTGGGTCTGTTATTGCGCAGCCTGCCGCCCGACGACGAGACCCGCCGCGACCGCCGGCACATCGAAGCGATCAAACGCTCCGCGGAGCGCATGAATCGCGTGATTGCCGATCTGCTCGACGTGGCGAGTATCGAGTCGGGCCGCCTGTTCGTCGAGCCGCGGCGCGAGCCGGTGCATATGATCGTCGCGGAAGCCGTGACCATCTGCCGCGATCCGGCGCGGGACAAAACGCTGCGCATCGAGCAACACGTCCCCGAGGCGCAGCTCGAGGCCGTGTGCGATCGCGATCGCGTGCTTCAGGTACTCGGCGCCCTCCTCAGCAACGCGATCAAGTTCACGCCGGATGGCGGCCTCGTGCAGGTCACCGCCGAGCGCTTCGATGATGAAGTGCTGTTTACGGTGCGCGATACCGGCATCGGCGTATCACCCAGGCAGCTCCCCCACGTGTTCGACCGCTTCTGGCAGGCGACTCCGAAGGCACGGCTGGGCTCAGGGCTCGGTTTGACGATCGCAAAAGGAATTGTTGAAGCGATGGGCGGTCGAATTTGGGTCGAGAGCCGTCCCAGCGAGGGAGGCAGCGGCGGCACAACGTTCTTCTTTACCCTTCCTCTGGCAACACCTCAGGCGCAGTAGCGCTTAATCGCGAACAGAATCTCGTCGATATCGATCGGTTTGCGCACCACGTCGTTCACTCCGATCGTGGGCCGCTCGTGCGGCTTCGCGTTGGTGACGAGCACGACCGGCACCTGGGCGAGCTGCGGGTCGTCGTTGCGAAACCGCAGGAAATCGAACCCATCCATGACGGGCATCGAAACGTCGAGCAGAATCACGTTGGGCAGCGTGTCGCCGCGCAGCGTTTCGAGCGCTTCCGCCCCATTCGACACGGCGACGACGCGGTACCGCTCTTCCTCGAGCAGCTCGCGCAGCATGTTGCGGAATTCGCTGTCGTCTTCGATGATCGCGACGAGGCACTGCTTTGCCGCCTCCTGCTCCTCCATGGATGGACGGGTCCGCTCTCGAATCGAAGGCATATGTTAAAATCTACCCTGCTCAGTGCGAGAAGTCGACCTTCGGTGGCTCGGCTGCGCCGGGGGTTTGCAGTTCGAGATAGGGCCGCGATTTCTTGCCGAGGATTTTTGCAGTGATGACTTGCGGGAAGCGGCGAATATACGCGTTGTACGTGTTCACGCTTTCGTTGTAGTCCTGACGGGCTACGGCGATCCGGTTCTCGGTCCCCTCGAGCTGATCCTGCAATGCTCTGAAGTTCTCATTCGACTTGAGCTGAGGATAGTTCTCCGCAATCGCGATCAACCGCCCCAGCGGCGCGGTGAGCGCCGCATTGGCCTGCGCCATCTGTTGCAGATCGCCGCTCTGCACGGCACCGGCCAGCTTGGCGCGCGCCTCCGCGACCTGGATGAAGATCGTCTGCTCCTGTTTGGCGTAGCCCTTCACGGTCTCGACGAGATTGGGAATCAGATCCGCGCGGCGCTGCAGCTGGACTTTGATCTGCGACTCGGACTGGTTCACCTTTTCGTCCATCGTCTGGATGGTGTTGTAACCGCAGCCAGAGAGGAGTGCGAAGGCGAGAGGAGCCCACGCACGACGTACGACGAACGACGTACGAGTATTCACGGAGCGTTCCTTTCCATGCGGTTGACGTATGTGGCCGTGCGCGTCATGGCGTCGAGATACCCGGCAGGGTCGGCCCCTTCCAGGGCATCGGGGGGAAATCCTATCAGCGCGCCCGCCTCCCGCACCAGAGCCGCGGGATCACCGGGCGGCGTGCGGCCGGCGAGGCGCAGTGCGGCGCGAAGCATGGTGAGGAAGCCGGCCCGACTGCCGCGCACGACCTCCTGCAGTCGCTTTGGATTGCCCCACTCGGCGGCAAAGACCTGCCGCAGGTGGATCAGCTTGCCCATCAGTTCCTGCTCGAGCTGGCGGCGGACATCCTCGCGCCGCACGCTGATCCCCTGCCACGGCTCGCGTCCCGCGAGCACGCGATGATGGGCGCGAATGTCCTCGTACTCGATCGGAAAGGCGTCGGCGGAGTCGCGCCATTCCTGGTCCGTCATCACCAACGGCGCCGGATGATGGGCCTTCATCCACTCGTGCAGCGGCGGGCCGAGCCGAGTGAAGAGCTCGGCGTCCACCGCATCCACGATCAGGAGCGTGTTTACGCCGTCCGGATCCCGGCTTCCCGCTCCCGGCTCCCGAGCCGCGGATCCGTAGAGGAGCAGCGTGCCGAGACGTGGGCCCAGAGCCGCGGAGACTCGCGCTGCAAAGGCGTCCAGCGTGATTCGCACCATGTCAGAATCTCCCTCCCGCGCCGCCGCCGGAGAAGCCGCCACCGCCGCCGAAGCCTCCAAACCCTCCACCGCCAAAGCCGCCACGTCCTCCCCCCCATCCGCCGCGACTCCAACCGCTGCCGCGCATTCCGCTGAACCAGAGCGGAAGCAAGAAGATGCGGCCTCGCGTCACGAGCACCAGCAGGATCAAGACGGCGATGATCCAGCCGATCGGGATCGATCCTTGCGGCTGCGGGACCGCCGGTGGCGGCATCGCGTATTCGGGATTGGTGAGCGACACTCCGAACTCGGCGGCGATGCCTTGCGCGATCAGGTCGACACCGAGCGCCAGACCTTGCCCGTACTCCTCCTGCGCGAGCAGCGGGACCATCGCGTCGCGGATTCGGCCGCTGCGTGCGTCGGTCAGGAATCCTTCGGCGCCCCGGCCGCTCGCGATGAAGATGTCGCCCGTGCCGGGCCGATGGTTCTGCCGCGGCACGAGCAGCACGACGACGCCAAGGTTCTTCGCCCGATCCCCCGCCTCGCCCTTGGCGCCGACTCCCCATTGCCGTCCGATCTGCACGGCCACGTCGCTCGCCGGCCGGCCGCCGAGATCCGCGAGTGTCACGACCGCGATCTCGCCGCGGGTCTTGTCGCGCAGCTCACCGATCACTGCGTCCATGTGCCGGATCGACGCGGAGTCCAGCACGCCCGCAAAGTCGTTGACGTAGCCCACGGGCGGCGGGACGGTGATTTGGAGCAGCAGCGCGAAAGCGATCAACGCGTGCGGTGCGAGAGCAGCTCGTCCAGTTTCTGCGGATCGAAGGGTTTGATGACGTACGCGTCGAAGTGCGCGGCCTTGGCGCGGCGACGGCTCTCCTCCCCGCTGTAGCCGCTCACGGCGATCAACACGAGATCCTTGTCGGCGGCGCGGAGCCGCTCGGCGACCTCGAAGCCGTTCATCCCGGGCATGCCGAGGTCAACGAGCGCCACCTGCGGGTTGAAGCTCCGGGTCAACCCGATCGCGCCGGGGCCGGTATGCGCGACGGTCACGGTGTGCTTGTTCTGGCGCAGCAGCGCGGCCAGCGCGTTGGCGGCATCGACGTTGTCGTCGACGACCAGGATCCGCTGCGGACCACTCCGCGCGACGGGGCGCCGCGGCTCTGCGTGCGCCGGCCCGTCCTGGACCGGCAGCCGCACGATGAATTCGCTGCCCCGTCCGGCCCCGTCGCTCTTGGCGTCGATCGTGCCGCCATGCAGCTCCACGAGCCCACGCACCAGCGTCAGCCCGATGCCCAGGCCACCCTGGGCGCGATCGAGCGACGTGTTCCCCTGCATGAACAGGTCAAAGACCCGGCCGATCGCGTCGGCGGCGATACCGTCCCCGTCATCCCGGATACTGACGCTCACGCCGTTGCCGTCGCCCCCGTCGCCGCCGTCGCCGCCCTCGGTCGCGGTGACCCAGATGTGGCCGCCCTGGGGCGTGAACTTCACCGCATTGTTGATCAGGTTCCCGAGAATCTGCTCGAGCCGGACGGGATCGGCGAACAGGAAGATGGGTGACGCCGGCGTCTCGATCGCCACCTGCTTCTGCCCCGCGTCGATCGTGGAGCGCAATGCGTCGACCGCGCGGTTTACGACATCGTGCAGCGCGACGCGCTCGCGATGCAGCTGAATCTTGTCGTGTCTGATCCGCGAGACGTCGAGCAGGTCATTGACCATGCGCCCCACGTTGCGCAGCTGGCGGTCCAGCACGTCATGCGCCCAGGCGAGGGTCTTCGCATCGAGCTCCTGGGATCTCATCATCTGCACGATGTTGCTGATCGGCGCCAACGGATTGCGCAGCTCGTGCGCCATCATCGCGATGAATTCGTCCTTGCGCTGATCGGCCGTGCGCAGGCTCAATTCCGCTTCTTTCAGCGCCGAGATGTCGAAGGTGGCGCCGGTATAGCCGGCGAACTTGCCGGCGGCGCCGAACTGCGGCAGCGCCACGGACATCATCCAGCGATACTCGCCGTCCGCGCGGCGGAATCGGAATTGCCGCTCGAACGGCTGCATGCTGCGGACGGCTTCATCGTAGGCCGCGGCAAAGCGGTCCCGATCCTCGGGATGGAGGAAGTACGTCCACGCGTTGCCCAGCACTTCGTGCGATTCGACGCCCAGGAACTCGAGGTAGGCCTGGTTGACGTACTCCATCCCTTCGAGCCCGGTCACCCAGATTAGCACGGGCGCGTTGTTCATGAGCGCGCGAAAGCGCGCCTCGCGCCGTCGCAGCGCGGTTTCGGTCTCTTTCCGGTCGGTGATGTCTTCGACGATGCCTACCGTGAACGCGGGCATGCCCGCCGCATCGGGCACGCTGAAGCGGTGCAGCTCGACCCATATCGCCGTCCCGTCTTCGCGGATATACCGCTTCTCCCGCCGCACGGCGGGCAATTCGTTATTGCGAATCCGCTGGAAGGCCTCGAGGTCCGGAGCGACGTCGTCGGGATGCGTGATGTCGTGCGAGCCCAGCTGCAACAGCGCCTCGCGGGAGCGCCCCGTCAGCGTGCAGAACGCGTCGTTGACGCGCTCGAAGCGACCCTCGAGGTCCGTTTCAAAGATGCCGACCGGCGCGCGATCGTACACGATGCGCAGGCGCTCCGCGCTGAGGCGCGTCGCTTCGATCGTCTGCTTGATCGAGTCGACGTCGACCAGCACGATCACCGCGCCCTCGATGTGATTGTCGACGGTGCGGTACGGACGGACGCGCAGCGAGTACCAGCGGCCGTGACGGTCCTGCACCTCCTGCTGGAACGGCTGGATGGTCGCGAGCACCTCGCGCAGGATCTGCTCGAGATCGGGCAGGTCGATGTTGAGCCTGATGTCGGTGAGCGGCCGGCCCACGTCGGTGGGAATCAGGTTCAGCATCTTTTCCGCGGTCGGCGTGATGCGGCGGATGCGCAGGTCGGGGCCAAGCATGACGATGGCCATCTGAACGCTGACGAGCAGGTTCTGCAGGTCGTTGTTGCTCTGCGCCAGCTCCGCGTTGCGATTCTGCAGCTCTTCGTTGACCGTCGCCAACTCTTCGTTGCTGGACTGCATCTCCTCCTTGGAAGTCTCGATCTCCTCGTTGATGCTTTGCAGCTCTTCGTTGGCGGACTGAATCTCTTCGTTGGCCGAGAGCAGCTCCTCGTTCGCGGCTTCCTGCTGCTCGATGACCGTCTGCAGATATTCCTTGGTCGACTCGAGCTCGTCTTTGAGCCGCTGCGCTTCCCGCTCGGTGTCCGAATCGCTGCGCGCGGGAGCGGGCGCCGGCTCGCGTTTGCCGTCGTGAAACAGCACGAGAAAGCAGTCGCGGCCGGGAGCGGACGCGCCCACGGGCACCACCTCGACATCCACGAGACGCGCGCCAGCGCTCGTCTTCATGCGCACGCCGGTCTTCCG
Source organism: Gemmatimonadota bacterium (assembly GCA_003221035.1). Taxonomy (GTDB): domain Bacteria; phylum Gemmatimonadota; class Gemmatimonadetes; order Gemmatimonadales; family GWC2-71-9; genus 20CM-2-65-7. The sequence goes on along the minus strand of QHUB01000035.1, from coordinate 52,167 downwards.
CACCGGCCTGCTCTCGCGGCGCGCGCGCGCGATGCCGCCGCGCACCGCAACCAGCAGCCCTTCGCGGAGCATCTTCAGCAGGTTGAGTGACGCCCGCCCCGCCGCCGGCGCCAGGAACGAACCGGTGTCGCCGCGGAACTGGAGAATCTCCATGTCCCCGGTGATCAGAACGCCGGGTGGGACATACCGGGCGAGGAGGATGCGATCGGCGTCCCGCTGGACCTCCTCGCCGCGGCGCCCCTCCGCCGGACCCAGCGCGACCGGCGGCCGGCGCGCCTTCGGCCCCGGCAGGTACGGCCGCAGCGCGATGTGCGTGTGGACAGCCTTGGATTTCTTGACGTAGAAGCGATGCTTCGCGTCGACCACGTCGAACAGCTCGCGAAACGCGCCGGTACTCTCGGACGCACCGAGCCAGAGGAGGCCGGTCGGCTTTACGGCGTAGTGCAGGATCGGCATCACCTGCCGCTGCAGCACGGGCTCGAGGTAGATGAGCAGGTTGCGGCAGCTGACCAGGTCCATGCGCGAAAACGGCGGGTCCGCGGCGATGTCATGTTTGGCGAACACGCAGAGATCCCGAATGCTCTTGGCGACGCGGTACTGCCCGTCCACCTCGTAGAAGAAGCGCAGCAACCGCTGGGCCGATACCCGCTCGGAAATACTCTTGGGATAGAGGCCGGCACGGGCCCGCTCGATCACCGCGCCGTTCAGATCGGTCGCGAAAATCTGCATGGGCCAGACGCGGCCCTCCCGCTCCATGCACTCCGTGAAGGCGATCGCGAGCGAATAGGCTTCTTCCCCGGTCGAACAGCCGACGACCCACACCCTGAGGGGCTCGTTCGCTCCGCGCTCCTCGATCAACCGCGGAAACACCCGCGTCTTGAGCAGCTCGAACGATTCCGGATCGCGAAAGAACGACGTCACGTTGATCAGGATGTCTTGAAACAGCGCGTCGATCTCCGCGGGCTTCTCCGCCAACACGTGCGCATACTCGGCGAGGCGATCCGCCTTCTGCAGCGCCATGCGGCGGGCGATGCGGCGGGTGAGCGTGCTCGTCTTGTAGTTCGTGAAGTCGACCCCGCTCGAGCGCCGCAGCATTTCGATGATCTTCGCGAAGTTCTCGTCTTCGGGGGACGCCGGCTCCGGCACGGCGGTGCCTGGTGCGACGTAGGCGTGGCGCGCGATCTCAACGAGCTGGCGTCCGATCCCGGCGGGCGGCAGGACAAAGTCCACCGACCCGCTCTGCATCGCGCTGCGCGGCATGCCTTCATACGCCGCCGTCTGATCCTGCGCGAACGTGATGCCGCCCGCGGCCTTGATCTCGTCGAGGCCGAGCGTGCCGTCGCTGCCCGTGCCGGAGAGAACGACCGCGATCGATTTATGCAGCTGGTCGCGGGCGAGCGATTCCAGAAACAGATCGATCGGATGATGCTGGCCGCGCACCTGATGACGGGGCAGGAGTTTCAGCCTGCCGCCCGCGATCACCATGCTCCGGTCGGGCGGAATGACGTACACGCGGTTCGGCTGGACGGTGGGCTCGTCCTTCACTTCCGCGACGGGCATGTGCGTGGCGCGGCCCAGGATTTCGGCGAGATGACTCGGGTGTGACGGCGAGAGGTGCGAGACGAGCACGAACGCCATCCCGGTGTCGGGCGCCAGCGCGTCGAGCAGCTGATTGAAGGCTTCGAGCCCGCCGGCGGACGCGCCGACGCACACGACCGGGAATGGCAACGCGGGCTGCGGCGTTGCGTCTGGCGCAACGTCCACCGTGGGGGCGTCGGATGCTGCAGTGCCGTCGGACGCCTCGGCGACCGATTCGCGAGAAGGCGACCGGAGCCGCCTACCGTCTTTCTTGCGCGATGGTGCCATGGGGAGAAAACTACTCCCGCTGGCTGGCTCTGGGCTGCCGCTGCGGCGCCTGTCCCATACTGCGGGGAACACTCGCGGCGCGCATGCCGGCGGGGCGCCACACGCCGCCATGCGCATCCCACGTCAGGAGGAGGTTGCCTTGCAGCGTGCGGCTCCCGTCCTGCGCCTGGGCGGTAAACCACCAGCCGCGCAGCCCCGCCTCGGTCGCGGTAATCACGAAGCGCCGTCCGTCAGCCAGCATGAGTGTCTCACCGCATTGCGGGGTGCGGATCTCGTTCGCGTCGATCACTGCTCCGTTCACTAGCATTAGTACACTTAAGACTAGTTGCAGCCAAAGTGGAGGTTCGTCAAGTCGTGACCGTACTCGCCCTCGTGCTGTTGCTCGCTCTCAGCCTCGTCGGACTGGCCATGATTCCGCTTGGCCTGCCGGGACTGTGGGTCATGGTGACGGGTGTCCTCGCCTACGGCTGGTTGACCGGGTTCCGCTCGGTCGGCATCGCCATCATCGCCATCGTGCTGGGCCTCGCGTTCCTCGGCGAAATCATTGAGAACTGGATCGGGTTTCGCTACGCAAAGCGATACGGAGGGTCCACGCGCTCGGGGTGGGGAGCGCTGATCGGCGGATTGATCGGCGCCACGATTGGCGTACCGGTGGCCGTGATCGGGAGCGTCCTCGGCGCGTTCATCGGGGCGTTCATCGGGGCGGCGCTGTTTGAGTACAGCTACTCGCGGCATCCCGGGGTCGCGACGCGTGCCGGATGGGGAGCGGTGCTGGGCCGCGCGGCCGGTGCCGCCGTCAAAATCGCACTCGGGGTCGTGATTGCCGTGATTGGGCTGTATGCGGTGCTATCTTCCCGACCATGAAATCACTCCGCGTCGTCGCGCACCTGCTTTGCATCGCGGCGCCGGTCGCCGCGCAGACTGCCCAGTCTCCATCGGCCACCGCCAAGCCGGCCACGCCCACCTTCGATTGGCGCGCTGATCCGGTGCACAGCGCCGTCACTTTCCGCGTCCGTCACCTCGGCATCAGCTGGGTCAACGGGTCGTTCGGGCAGTGGACCGCCGACTTCAGGTTCGATCCCGCCAAGCCCGAAGCCGCGAGCGTCACGGCCAAGATCCAGAGCGCCAGCGTCACCACCGGGAACGACCGTCGCGATGCCGATCTGAAACAGAATTATCTGGCCGTCGACAGCTTTCCCGAGATCACCTTCGCCAGCACGAAAGTCGAGCGCACCGCGCCCGATCATTTGAAGATCACGGGGAACCTGACGATCCGCGGCGTCACGCATCCCGTCGTGCTCGAGACCGATGTCGGCGGAATCGCGTCGACCCCCATGGGCCGGCGCACGGCGTTCTCCGCGACCACGACGGTCAAGCGCCAGGATTTTGGTATCGTCCGCAATCCGTTCCTGGAAGGCACGCAGATGGTGGGCGACGACGTCCGCATTACGATCGACGTCGAAGCCGGCGAAAAAACAACGACCCCCTGAGCCCAAAAGCTCAGGAGGTCGCTGCCGGTCTCGAGGCTACTATCGTGAAGAGACGGCGGTAGCCTTGGTGTTGAAGCGGCTCGGGAACTGCTTCATGATCCCGTCGCTGAGCATGTCGGCCATCTGCTGGGCCTGACGCTGGCTCTCATCGAACGCCGCGATGCTGCCCGACCAGTCCTTCTTGATCTGCGCGGTCGCTTCCTTCAGCAGCAACGTGAGATGCATCTGCAGGGCGCTGCGGAGCGTACCCTGGTTGAAGCCACGCGGATTCGCCTTGGCGAGGAAATCGGCGATGCTGTCGCCATTCGCTTTGAGCGCCGCAATGGCCTGGTTCAGCGAAACCGAGTCAACCTGGTTTTCACCAGCCTGATTCTGTTGGTTGTACTGCTGTCCCTGCGCGTACGCGGTGCTCTGCGTCGCCGTGGTCTTCGCCTGCGTGCTGTCGTTATTGATGCCGCTGCGCCGAGCCTTCGTGGTATCGTTCATCTTACTCGACGAGCTGGGGTTGCTGGGATATTGCGAGTTGTTCATGCGGGACGATGTATCGGTCTTCGACGAGACCGTGTCAGCACGCATGGTGTTGGAGTACTGGCTCGACGACTGATTTTGCATGTTCATCGCCGTCGACGTGCCCTTGGCCGCCATTAACGTTTTCCCTGCGAGCTGAATGTGATTCCGCAACAACGACGCGAGCTGCGTACCGGCGGCATCACCGTAGTACGGCTTCACGGCTTCGCCGATCTCGTCCTGATTCCGCAGAAGACGCTGGAGCGCCTCCGCTGTATCTGGGAGGGCGGCCGACGCGCTCACGATGAAGCTCCGCGTATAGACGATGTGGTCCGACCACAACTCCCGCATTCGATCATGAAATGCCTGCCGGCTCGTGGCCGACTGGCTCGACCCACGCGGCGCGGCCTGCGCGCTGCGCGACGCGGTCGTGTCGGTCGTCGCCGGCTTGGACGACTGGGGGTATTGCACCGCCAGCGCCGTAATGAGCAGTAGTGACAGCATGGTTCACTCCTCGGGGGTTCGGGTTTGCCCGCGAAGTGTATTCGCGTTTCCCGAAGGATTGGATCGCCCGCAAAGTTGCGAAGTATTAGCCCCTTCGAACGATTCGAGGTAACGTGAGCGCGTGAGAGCCAAGCTCTGCGTCCTGAGTGCACAACTCCTGGTCGCCACGGCGCTGCCCGCGCAGCGCACCGCAGCTCCACCTGAGTCGGTCCATGCGGTGCGCTGGTGGGAAGCCGCGGTTGCCGCCGCTGCGGTCGGGCTCGTCAGTGTCGCCGATCTGCGCGTGGACCACTGGGTCCAGGAGCAGCGCAGCTCACATAGCGACGACCTCTCGCGCGTGTTCAAATGGGGCGGCTCGCCGGAAGTCGCGTTCGGCGTGCCCGCGGCGATCTTCGCAACGGGCCTGGTGACCAAGAGTCCAAAATTGCAGCGCGCCGGCGGACGCGTTCTCGGCTCGGTCGTCCTCGCGGGTGTGACGACCGGCGCGCTCAAATTCGTGGTCGGCCGATACCGCCCGGACGAGGCCTCGAGTCAGTACATCTTCAGGCCGTTTTCCAACCACGACGCGTTCCCGTCGGGACACGCGACCCTCGCGTTCGGTCTGGCGACATCGCTGTCGGAGGAGATCCATCGACCGTGGGCGACCGCGCTCCTCTACGCCGGCGCCACGGGCACCGCGTGGTCGCGCCTGAACGACCACAAGCACTGGCTGTCGGATGCTCTGGCGGGAGCGATGATCGGCGTCACGTCCGGAAAAGTCATGGAGGGCCGGTGGCGGGTATTTGGCCTCGGTCCTCCACGTTTTCTCGTCGAGCCCTCAGGCATGGGCCTGGAGTGGCGAGCGACCTTCTAGCTGTAGCTGAATTCCTTTTCGATCGAGCCGTCCGTGTGGTGCACCTTCACGTGGCTGGGCATTTCACGTTGGGCTTCGGCCTGGGCGCGCGCGATCGCTTCATCTTTCGTTTCGAACGCGTCGTACTCACCAGCCGGGCGGTGCTCGCGCCTCACGACCCATTTGCCGTCGTGCGTGACGACGTGAAAAGTCGTTCGCTGCCGCTGCTGTGTGGTGGCCATGCCCTGCCTACCCCGCGGGGCTGGCGACGGCTAGGACTTAAGCCTCTGCGGATAGTCTACCAGATCCTGCGTGAGCACAGCCAGGCGATTGGCGAGATGCTCGAGCTCGCGCCTGCGCTTGCCGCTGATGCGGCGGTACACGGTCCGCGCCGTGAGATAGGTGACACCAATCCACGCCGGCACCATCACCGCCACGGCGAGACCCGCGAGATGCAGCGCGCCTACCCCGACACCGATGATCGGACCCATCCCGCCGCCTCCCATCCCACCTCCAATCCCGCCAAACACCGCACCGATGGTTTGGCCCATGCTCTCGGCGACGGTGATGCGTGTCTGCCCGCGACGCACGGTGACGGCGACTTCCAGCTCACGCCGAATGCCCGGCCCGCGCACCGTTGTCCAGGAGAATGACCGGCCGAATTGACTCACTAGTCCGGCATTGTGCATCACACGCCGAATCTCTTCCACGATCGTGGTGTACTCGGCTTCGGGGAGCTCCCCAGCCACCACGCGCTCGAAGAGAAATTCGGTCGGTCCCGCCACCCAGTGGTTGACGAGATTGGGCGGCAATGCGCCAGGCGCCGTGTACGCCGGCTGCATCGAATCCGCCGCCTGCCGCACCAGCTCGGCCGGCACACCGATCTGGCCCGCGAGGGACTCCACGCCACCAATGGTCAACGCGCCCGACGCCGTTTTTTTTGAGGCCTCGAGCTCGGTGGCGCGTTTAACGATTTCCTGAACCTCGTCCTGGTCGTAGCGCCGCCGCGGCGCGGCACTGCGCGACAACTCGTCCATCAGTTCGGCCGTCGTGGCCGTGCGCTGGTCGTGCCGAATCGCGAGCCCGCGCACCAGCGCGCTTTCGATCACCGGTCCCAGACTCGTGAGCCGCGTCCGGTGCGAGGCGGGCGCTTCGAGGAATCGGCCCGCCCGCACCGCGTCCTCGGTGGGCCAACGGCCGGGCACGTCGCCGACGAGCATCTCATAAATCACGACGGCCAGGCCGTACACGTCCGTGCGCTCATCGAGGTCGGTGAGACCTGCCGCCTGCTCCGGACTCATGTAGCCCGGCGTCCCGATCGGAAAGCCGGTCCGCGTGAGATTCGCGCCGCCGGCGGTGCTCACCGCCTTGGCGATGCCGAAATCGGCGACGATCGGATGCCCCTGCAGGAAGAGGATGTTTTCCGGCTTGATGTCGCGGTGCAGCACGCCCATGCGATGGGCGTACGTCAGCGCGTCCGCCACCGGCTCGGCGATCGCGAGCGCCTGTGCCTCGGACAACGCGCGCCGCGGCGGGCCCTCCAGCTGCTGGCGCAGCGAGCCGCCTTCGATGTATGGCATCACGTAATACAGGAAGCCGCCCGCTTCACCCGAGTCGTGCAACGCGAGAATGTGTGGGTGGGTCAGCCGCGCGGCGATCTGAATTTCTTTGAGAAAGCGCTCGGCACCGAGGTAGGCAGCCAGGCCGGGCAGAAGCACTTTCAGGGCGACGGCGCGGTAATGCTTCCTGTCGTCCGCGAGATATACGGTCGCCATGCCGCCGCGGCCGAGCACGCTGCGCAGCGTGTAGCGATCAGCGAGCGCCGCCGCCAGGTCGGCGGGGATCTCCGCGGGGGTGGTCACGCGGGGAAGTTACGCGGCTTCGGCCCCGTTGGTTACGAGCGCGCGCGACTCGTCGTACTCGCCTTCCCAGCGCGCCATGACGACCGTCGCGAGACAGTTGCCGATGAGATTCACCGTCGTACGCGCCATGTCCATGAGCACGTCCACGCCGAGCAGCACGACCGCAGCCTCTGCGGGAAGATTGAACGACGCCAGCGTGCCGGTGAGAATCACGAGCGCAGCTCGCGGCACACCGGCCACGCCTTTGCTCGTCAGCATGAGCGTCACCATCATCAGCAACTGCTGTCCCCACGTGAGCGAGACACCGCCAGCTTGGGCGGCGAAGACCGACGCAACCGACAGATACAAGGTGCTGCCGTCGAGGTTGAACGAGTAGCCGGTCGGCATCACGAACGCGACGATGCGCCGCGGCACCCCGATCGCTTCCATCTGCTCCATCGCTTTGGGCAGCGCGGCTTCGGACGACGCGGTCGAAAATGCGATGAGCGCCGGTTCCTTGACGGCAGCGGCAAATGTCCCCACCGGCACGCGCGCGAGCCGCGCGACAGGATACAGGACCAGCAGCCCGAAAATCACGAGGGCGATGTACAGCGTAAGCACGACGAGGCCCAGGCTCCGCAGAATATGCCAGGCGCCCTCGGGACCGCCGTATTTCACGACCGCCTGCCCCACCGTGAACGCCAGCGCGGCCGCCACGCCGAACGGCGCGAACTTCATGACCACCCCCGTAAACTTGAACATCACCTCGGCGAGCGCCTCGCAGAACCCGAGCATGGTCTCCTTGGCGCGGCCGCGCACCTGCGACAACCCGATCGCGAACAACACCGACCAAAACACGATCTGCAGCATTTCGTTGCCCGCCGCGGCTTCGAAGAAGCTTTGCGGCACGATGTGCTCGAGCACGCCGGTGAACGTGATCTGGTTGGTGGCGCCTGGCGCGGCCGCGGTCTCGCCGCCGAGTGACACCCCAACGCCCGGCTTGAGGACGTTCACCGCGAGGAGACCGATGAACAGTGCGAGCGTCGTCACGATTTCGAAATAGATGATGGACTTGAGCGCGAGGCGGCCGACCCGCTTCATGTCGTCGCCATGCCCGGCGATACCGACGACGAGCGTACCGAAGATCAGCGGCACGATGATCGAGCGGATCATGCGGAGAAAAACGGTGGAGATCGGGCGAATCGAAACGGCGAAACCGGGGGAGACAATGCCGAGCGCCACGCCCACGACCATGGCGACGACGATCCACTGTGTGAGGGTGCGAGCGCGGAGGAAGGTCCACATAGGGCGGCGTGAACGATAGCCGCCCAAAAGCAAAACCCGCTAGCGGTGGCGAATCTTCTTGCGAACGAAGAACGACACGATGCCCAAGGCCACAGAGACGAGCGGCACGAGCAATCGCGGCGTCACGAGGCTCGCGGTCAACGCGCGAACGTCCGACGCCAGGCGATTTCTGGTCTGCTCGATGTCTGCGGCGATTTCGGCCGCGCTCTTGCCGTCGCCACTCCACCCGTAAGTGCCGCGGACGACGACGGTCATTGGGGTGACGACTTCCCGGCGTTGCGCGCGCGCTGAACCAATACGAACGTGCCAACCATGACCACGATGCCGACGCCGAGTGTGGCGAGCCATGCGGCGACGCCCAACGCAATGATGCCGAGGATCAGCGCCGCGAAGAGAATCAGCAGTCCCGTATAGCCGAGCACACCGGCAGCCCCGAAGAAGCCGGCCTGTTTCGCGACTCGCTGAGCCTTCTCCTTCAGTTCGGCCTTCGCGAGCGCAATCTCCTGCCGCACGAGGAGCGAAGCGTCCTCCTGCACGTTCGACACGAGGCGCTTGATCGAGCGGTCCTTGCGACCGGGGGTGAGTTCGAGTGACATGCGTGCTGCTACCCCGCGCGCTCCCAGCTCGTTGGGCCGGAAGGCCTAGATCGCTGGATCGTCTACCGTGCCGACCGCGGCAGAATTAGGCTGCACGCATGGGCGCAAACATTCGTGATGTGGCTGCGGAAGTGGCGGACCGGCTCCGTCGCCGAGGTATTCCGCTCAGCGGCGATGAGCGGCCGGAAGATTTGGCCGATCTACTCGCCGCCGTGGAGCGCTTCGAAAGCGCAGTCGAAGCGCGCGGCGGCGATTTGATGGTGAACGATTTGAAGAGCTCGGAGCCCGAAGACCCGCACTTCGTCCTGCCGTCTCGGCTGCCCGACGAATCGCTCCGCGATTACGCCGTGCGCATCGACGCCGCCACGCTCGCCGTGCGGCAACACCCCGACATCAGCGCTTGATGAACGTTCCTCGCCGCAGCTCGTCGTAGGCCTGTTGCAGCTCTTGCTGCGTATTCATCACGATCGGACCCTGCCACGCAACGGGCTCTTGCAGCGGCTGCCCTGATACCAGCAGGAACCGCATGCCCTGCGCTCCCGCCTGGACCGTGATCTCGTCACCCGAATCGAACAGCACGAGTGAGCGGTTGGAGGTTTCTTGCGGAGCCTCGCTGCCCGCATCGCGGCCACCGGCCGAGACGCGATCGGTGCGCACCCCCTGAGGCGCAGAGGCGTCGCGGAACGAGCCGCTCCCCTCGAACACGTAGGCGAACGCGTGGCGTGACGATTCCACTGGAATCCTTTTGCTCACGCGCGGCGGAATCGAGATGTCGAGATACCGCGGATCCGCCGCGACACCCTCGACCGGCCCCCGCTTGCCCCAGAAATCGCCGGCGACCACGCGGACGCGCGTGCCATCGTCATCGACGATTTCGGGAATTTCCTTCGAATGAATATCCTGATAGCGGGGCTCGGTCATTTTCAGGCTGCGCGGCAGGTTGGCCCAGAGCTGGAAGCCGTGCATGCGGCCGCGCTCATCGCCTTTGGGCATTTCCTGATGCAGGATGCCGCTCCCCGCGGTCATCCACTGCACGTCGCCCGCTCCCATGGTCCCGCTGTTGCCCAGGCTGTCCCCGTGCTGCACGCTGCCGCTCAGCACGTAGGTGATCGTCTCGATACCGCGGTGCGGATGCCATGGAAATCCCGGGAGATAGTCCTCGGGGTGCTCGTTGCGGAAATCATCGAGCAGAAGAAATGGATCAAAGTCGCTGGTGTGGCCAAAGCCAAAGGCCCGGCGCAGCTTGACGCCGGCGCCCTCGAGGGTGGGCAGCGACTGGGAAATCGTTTTTACGGCGCGGATGGACATGGAGCCTCAGGAGTCAGGATTCAGGAATCAGGAATCGGAAGTCAGAAACATCCTCATAATCAGAACGTTATCCGGTTCCCAAAACGCCTCGCTGACTCCCGATTCCTGACTTCCTGCTCCGGGTTAGAACCCCAGCCAGTAATTCACCTTCACCAGGAAGATGTTCTCCGAAGGACCCTGGAATAGGGCGCTCGTGTCTTCGTTCCAGTTGATCTGGCCGCGCGACTCGTCGGTCGCGCCGCTGCGCGTCCAAACCAGGAACAGCGTGGAGCCCGGCCGATACTCCCACCGCAGCACGGCGTTTCCGCGCAGCGACCGAACCGTAAAGCTCGGATCCGGGAACGTGAATGTCGTGTCGGGACCGGGACCATCCGGGTCGAGTGTAATCGTGTTCGGACCGCCCGGCGACGAGGGCGGCGTGACGACGATCGTGCCCATGTCGCGACCGTAGGTCAGGCGCTTCGTGGTGCGTGTCGCCGCAAACTCGTTGTAGCTCGTGTAATCGCCCGCCGAGATAAAGGGCTGCATGTACAGCTCCAGCGTCAGCGTCGGCGAGAAGGTCACGTTGAGGCGCGTATCCATCGCGACTTCATTCCGCTCGAGCTGTCCGAAGACGTAATGCACGCCATAGAGTCCCGCGCCGATGGTACTCGAATCCCGTCCGACCGCCTGTACGCCTGTATGCGCGTTGTTGATGCTGGGTCCGAACGAGATACTCACGTTGGACTTGGGCTTCAGCTCGAGTGTCAACGCCGCATCACGCTGGCAATCGCCGTCTCTGTTGCATCCTTGATCCAGTGTGAGCTCCGCGACGATTGCCTTGCGGTTGTCGGTCCGCATGTCGACCGAGAAGTAATCGCGGCCCGGGCGGCCGACCACGGGTCCGCCGCGGGTCAACCGGTCATCCAGGACGGTCGGTGAGCCAATCCAGAACGTCGAGAACGACCAGTATCCGAGCGACTGCATCTGGCCGAAGAGATGGTAATCGCGGTTCGTCAAATCGCCGTCGAGGTTGTACTGCTGCTGCGCGCCGCCGATGAGCGCCAGCTGCCGGTACCACTTCGTCGGCTTCGTCCAAAGCGGGAACACGTTCCCGCTCATCCACACGAAGTCGCCTTGCGGCAGAATCGTAATGTCGTTGTTGTCGAAGCTGGGGCTGCGGAAGTTGGTGCTGACTTCCCAGAGGAGGTGGCCTTGTTCGCGCGAGAGTCGAGCGAACCCGCCGAGACCGTGCATGGACGTCCACGGTTTCCGCACGTCCAGCGTGTCGGAGCGGTCGGGACGTTGGAAGAAGTGACGCTGCGACTCCTTGACCCGGCGGATCGCCGCTGTGTCGCCGATGACCTGTGTGCCGGCGAGCTGCGCCATCAGACGGTAGGTCCGCTTGCCCCACCACATCTCGGTCCCGACGCCGAGCGCCTCGGAGTGCCGGGATAAGCGCCCGATGACGTAGGGATCATCGCCCAAGTCGCGACGGACCGACGTCCCCATGATCTTGAGGACGGTCGCGCCGCCGCGCAGATCTTTGGCGACCCGACCCACGAAATAGTTCGTGAGCGGCTCGACCGTCCGCAGCGCTCGCGTGCCCGCGCTGTCGCCGAGCGCCACGGGCGCCTCTTCGTGGCTCGTCAACGCATTGAGCGCTCCGATGGACCATCCGCCGGCCGTTCGGCCCGTCAGCTTTGCCGCGCCGATGATCCGCGTATTGTCGGGCGCGTCCGCGTACGCGACACTGTCGCGTACCGCCGGCAATTGGGGCTCGCGTCCGATGCGCCTGGTGTTGAGCATGGACAGCGAGAAGGCGTTCGAACAGAAGTAGCAGCTGAAGCCCCCGAGCCCGAAATATCCCGCGCCCTCGACGAAAAACGGCCGCTTCTCCTGGAAGAACGTTTCGAACGTGCTGAGATTCACGACTGCCGGGTCCACCTCCACCTGGCCGAAATCGGGATTGACGGTGGCATTCAAGGTGAGGTTCGACGTCACGCGCAGCATCGCGTCCGCGCCGACGCGACCATCCATCGCGTGCGGATCGTAGAAGGGATCGGCCGGATCTCCCGGCACGTTGGCTGAGCGGCCCACCACGTACGGCAGCAGCTCGGCGCGGCCCGGCGCCTGATGAATTACGAGTCCGTGCAGGTGGCCGAACCGCGGCGGCCCGCCCACGTCCTCGGGCTTCCAGTACGCCCACTGCGACAGCTCGTTCAGCCGGTTCTCCTGACGCCAGATTTGCAGACCCCACGTTTGTTCCTGCGCAGTCGACGGATAGCGCAGCTGCGAAAACGGGATACGCATTTCGGCCGTCCAGCCGAGCGAGTCGATGCTGGTCTGCACCTCCCATACCGGGTCCCACGAAGGATCGCCACCGCCGCCCAGCCCGTTGGCGTCCTGCTTGACGCCTGAGGGATTCACCCAGAAGAACAGGCGGCCGATATGATCGTGATAGGTATCGAAGATGACCTGGATGTAATCGGTGCTGATATCCGCGTCGCGGCGGGCAAGACGCGTCCGTACACCGCGAGAGCCCGAGTCGTCGTACATCCGCGCGCCCACGTAGATCGCGGCCGCGTCAAAGACGAAGCGCACCTCGGTGCGTTGCGTCGCGGGCTCGCCCTGATGCGGCTGGTTTTGAAGGAAGTCGGTCGCCACCGGCGCGGTCTTCCAGACGGGCTCGTCCAGCCGGCCGTCGAGGTGGATCTCGCCCTGGAGCGGCACCGCCCGGACTTCAGGCGGGGGCGTGGGATGGATGTTCTGCGCACATAGGAAGGAAGGGACGCACAGCACGGCGAGAGCGACGGTTAGTCTCGGCATGGTCATCACGGGGGCTAGGATACCAGCTTGGACGCGGCGCAATGACAAAAGGTTGCGGGCCTGACTGGAGCCTTACAATCTCCCCGATTAGATATGTCCCAACCGATGACACCAATAGAGTCTGCTCCCAAACCGGGGACATCAGAACGTCCCGCCCCCCTCTCCGCCCCAGCCCCCGCCCCCGGCCCCGGCCCCGGCCCGGCCCCCGCCCTCCCGGGGCAGAGCCTTCCGGATCGCATCCGGATGCTCGGCGATATCACGCAGAATCTGTGGTGGAGCTGGCAGCTCGATGCGCGCGAGTTGTTTCACCGCATCGACCACCTCCTGTGGGAATCGACGCGCCATAACGCGGTCGAGTTCCTGCGTCAGGTGGCGCCCGATCGCCTGGCGGAGCGATCGCGGGACCCGCTGTTTCTCGAGCGCTACGACCAGGTCATCAAGCGGTACGAGCGGCTGACGCAGCAGAACGGGAACGGGACCTGGTTCGCCAGCCGCTATCCCGAGCTGCGGAATCGTTCGATCGCCTACTTCTCCGCTGAATTCGCGCTGCACCGCTCGCTCCCGATCTACTCGGGCGGGCTGGGCGTGCTCGCGGGCGACCATTGCAAAGAGGCTTCTGACCTGGGCGTGCCGCTCATCGGCATTGGGCTGTACTACCACGACGGCTACTTCGATCAGACCATCGGGCTGGACGGGTGGCAGCGCGATTCCGACGACCCCGTCGATCCGACGGTGAATCCGGTGGTCCGCATGAACGGACCGGATGGCGATCCCTGTCTCGTGCCCATGAGCATTTCCGGACGCGAGGTACAGGTCGGCGCGTGGCGCGTCATGGTGGGGCGCGTGCCGGTTTATCTGCTCGACACCGACCTCGAATGCAACGACAAGGCCGATCGCGATCTCACCGCCCGGCTCTACACCAGCGGCGCCGAGTGGCGGCTGCGCCAGGAATGGGTACTCGGCGTTGGTGGCGTGCGCATGTTGCGCGCGCTGGGCCTCGCGCCGGAGATCTGGCACGCCAACGAAGGACACGCGGCATTCAGTTACGTCGAGCGGCTGCGTGAGCTCATCGAACGGGGTCTCACTCTGTCGCAAGCGCAGGAGCAGATCCGGACTACGAGCGTGTTTACTACCCACACGCCGGTGCCCGCGGGGCACGATGTGTTTTCGTTTCCCCAGCTCGAGCAAGTGACAGGACCGTTCTGGAACACCATGGGTATCACGCGCGAACAGTTCATGGCGTTCGGGCAGCCCGGCCTCAAGGATCAGCATTTTGAGATGACCGTGCTGTCGCTGCGACTCGCCGGGCGCGTAAATGGCGTCTCGGCCCGCCACCGCGAGGAGTCACGACGGATTTGGCGCTGGCTCTGGAACGACAAGCCGGTCGCAGATATCCCTATCGGTTACGTCACGAACGGCGTCCATCTCGGCACGTGGATGGCACGGCCGATTCGCGACATGCTGGGCGAGACGCTCGGCCCGGATTGGGAGTCGGACGCCGAACCGGAAGCGGTGGCTGCAGCGGTTCGAAACCTCGACGATGACCGGCTGTGGGCTGTCCATGAAGGCCTCCGCCATTTGTTGTTTCACTATGTCCGTGAGGAGGCCCGTCACCGTTGGCGCGATCAGTGGAAAGACCCGGCCAAACTCGCAGGAGCCGGAGCGCTTCTGTCCCCCAACGTCCTCACGCTGGGGTTTGCGCGCCGATTTGCGACCTACAAGCGCGCGGATCTTCTCTTCCACGATCCCGAGCGGCTGAGACGGCTGCTGACCGATCCCCGCCGTCCCGTCCAAATCATTTTCTCCGGCAAGGCTCATCCGGCGGACGAACCGGGCAAGCGCGTGCTGCAGAAAGTATTTGCGGCTGCGCAGAATCCGAGCTTCGAGGGTCGCATTGCCTTCCTCGAGGATTACGAGATGCACCTCGCGCAGCGGATGGTGGCAGGAGTGGACGTCTGGGTGAATGTGCCCCGCGTGCCGCTGGAGGCCTGCGGGACGAGCGGCATGAAGGCCGCCCTGAACGGCGTGCCGCAACTGGGCACCCTGGATGGCTGGTGGGCCGAAGGGTTCACCGGGAAGAACGGCTGGGCAATTCCTCTCGCCTCGGGAGAGGGCGACCCCGACCAGCAGGACACGGAGCAGCTGTTTCAGTTGCTCGAGCAGCACGTCGTACCGACTTTCTACGATCGGCTCCCTGGCCGTCATTCGCCCGACTGGGTACATATGATGAAAGCCGTACTCGCCGTCGCCGTCGAACGCTTCACCACGCGACAGATGCTGCAGGGATACGTCACGCGCTACTACGTGCCCGCGGCGGTCGGCGAGGCAATTCCGGGCGATCTGCCATCCCAGCCCAAGTGACGCGGGAGGCCCGTTGAAGAGGCGTGTGCTCCATCTGACCGCTGAGCTCTGGCCCTATGCCCGCACGGGCGGCTTGGGGCAGGCGGTCGCCGACCTCGCCGACTATCAGGCGGCGAGCGGCACGGAGAGCCACGTCGTGCTCCCGCTCTATCGCGAAGCCCGCGCGCATGTCGGCAAGCTCGAGCCCTTGTGCGACCCGTTTATGCTCGACATCGGCGATCGCCGCGAAGCCGTGCGCTGCTGGCGCGAGGTCCGCGAGGGATTTCCGCAGATCCTCTTCCTCGAGCACGAGCCCTCGTTCGATCGGCCGGGCATCTACGGCGATAGCGCCGGCGATTATCCCGACAACCCGCATCGCTTTGCGCTGTTTGCCGCCGCGGCAATCCAGGTCGCGCGCCGCCTCCGCGACGGCAACCTGATTCTCCACGCGCACGACTGGCACGCCGCGCTGGTGCCGGTGTTTCTGCGCCGCGTGTATCGGGATGAGCCCGAGCTGCAGCGGCTTCCCGTGGTGCTCACGGTCCATAATGGCGGCTTTCAGGGGGTCTATCCGCGTAACGTGATGGAGGAGATCGGGCTCCCGGATGACATGTGGTCGCCCGATTTCATGGAGTGGTACGGCCGGCTGAACTTTTTGAAGGGCGGCCTGCTGTACGCGGACATGGTCACGACGGTCAGTCCGACGCACGCGTTCGAGCTGTTGACCGACGTCGGTGGCTTCGGGCTGCAGCACAGCTTCCGGCAGCTCGGCGACCGGCTGGTCGGCATCCGCAACGGGATCGACGTCAAGAAGTGGGATCCGGCCAACGATCCCGACATTCCGGCGCGCTTCACGGCGGACGACATGTCGAGCAAGGTCCTGTGCAAAGCCGAGCTGCAGGCGTCGTGGGATCTGCCGCGGCGTCAGAATATTCCCGTCTTCGGCATGAGCGCCCGGCTAGTCGCGCAAAAGGGGCTCGATCAAATCGTCGCCTCGCACTCGTTGCGCGAGCTCGATGCGCAGTTCCTGTTCCTGGGCGCGGGCGAGGCCCAATTCGAGAAGGCGCTGCGCGAGCTGTCGGCGCGGTATCCGACGCGCATCGGCATCAACACCGCATTTACCGACACGCTCGAGCATCAGCTGCTCGCGGGCGCCGACTTCCTCATGATGCCGTCATTGTACGAGCCATGCGGGCTGACGCAGATGCGTGCGCAACTCTATGGCGCGCTGCCGGTGGCGCGTCGCGTCGGCGGGCTCGCCGACACGATCGAAGACGGGGTGACCGGCATCCTGTACGACGCGTACAGCCCCGAGGCCTTTGATCGCGCGGTCCAGCGCGGGGTCACGCTGTATCAGG
This sequence comes from Gemmatimonadota bacterium, assembly GCA_003221035.1. GTDB lineage: Bacteria > Gemmatimonadota > Gemmatimonadetes > Gemmatimonadales > GWC2-71-9 > 20CM-2-65-7. The sequence continues at coordinate 35,412 of QHUB01000035.1, read as the reverse complement.
ATCGCGCCTGGTTCACAGAGCTCGCGCGCGGCGCCATGCGCAAGGATTTCTCCTGGCGGCAGCCGGCCGAGGCCTACGAGGCCGTGTATCGGCGCGCGGCGGCCGCGCGCGCGATTCCCGATACGACCGTGCCGGAGCCGAGTGGCCGTAAACCACGCAAACGGTCCACCGCCGGCAAGAGTGGACGAGGCGTCAACGCCCGTCGCTAGCACTGCTCCTCCGACCCCTCGCTCGGCTGCCCCTCCGGTAATGGATTTCGTCCTCACACTGCACGGGCATCTGCCGTACGTGCTGCATCACGGCCGCTGGCCGCACGGCAGCGTCTGGCTGTCCGAAGGCGCGCTCGACAGTTACCTGCCGCTGATCGAGGCGTTGCAGCAGCTCGAGCACGAGGGCATCCGGGCTCCGATCACCCTCGGCGTCACGCCGATTCTCGCGAATCAGCTCGCGCATCCGTCATTCGTCAGCGAGTTCGAAGCGTACATGGAACGGCGGCTCGAGACTGCCGCGGCGGCGCGTGCCTCGCTCGCCAAGTCGGGCGACGTCGCGCTCAAGCCGATCGCCGATTTCTGGCAGCATCGGCTCGAGCGACTCTACAAGTTGTTCCGGTCGATCGACGAAGACCTGATCGGCACGCTGCGCGGCTTTGAAGACCGCGGCGTCATCGAGATCATCTCATCGGCCGCGACGCACGGCTTTCTGCCGCTGCTCTCGCGCGACGAAAGCATTCGGCTGCAGCTCAGCGTGGGCGTGTCGGAGCATCGACGTCTCTTCGGCAAGGCGCCGACGGGCTGCTGGCTGCCCGAATGCGCCTACCGCCCCGCCGGGCCGTGGAATCCGGGCTTTGGTGCGAAGGCGCAGTCGTATCGCGTCGGGATCGAACAGTATCTCACCGCGGCCGGCTTCAAATACTTCTTTGTCGACTCGCATCTCGTCCACGCGGGGCCGGCGCTGGGCTATCCCGACGCCGCGGACGCGCCCGCTGCCGGCAAGCGGACGCCGTACACCGCCTACCGCGTCGCATCCAACGACGGCACAGCGCGCGATCTCTTCGCGCTCGTGCGCGATCCACGCTCATCCGCGCAGGTGTGGAGTCGCTCGCAAGGCTATCCCGGCGACGAGTGGTATCTCGAGTTCCACAAGATTCGCTGGCCCGATGGACTCAGGCTGTGGCGCGTCACGGGTCCGCGCGTGGACCTCGGCGAGAAGCGTCAGTACGACCCGCGGGCCGCGCAGACCTCGGCGCGCCATCATGCCGATCACTTCGCGAGCGTGCTGAAGGAAACCGCAGCGCAGCGCGCGCAAGGCAAAGTGAAAGACGCCGTCGTCACCGCGCCGTTCGACGCCGAGCTGTTCGGGCATTGGTGGTTCGAGGGTGTCGACTTCCTCGCGAACGTCTATCGCCGCCTCGCGGGCGACGGCGTGCGACCGGTGACGGCGCGCGAACACGTCGCCAGGCACGGCCGTCGGGCGCCGACGATTCAGCTCACGGCAGGATCATGGGGCAAGGACGGCGACTTCTCGTATTGGCTGAACGATCAGACCGCATGGACCTGGAAGCGCCTGTGGGCCCTCGAAGCGGCCTACTGGTCCGTCGCCAAGAAGGCCTTGCAGAGCGGTCCCAAGCAACAAGCTGTGCTCGCACAGGCCACGCGGTCCATGCTGCTCGCGCAGGGTTCGGACTGGCAGTTCATCATCTCCGCCGGTCAAGCCGCGGATTACGCCACGCAGCGCTTCGACGAGCACTGCGGACAGGCCGAAGATCTGGTGCGTGCGTTGACGAATGGATCGATCGACGATGCGACGATGCGTCGCGTGGAAGCGCTGGGCGTCCAGGACAGCGTCTTTCCCAACGTCCTGCGCAGTGTTGCTGACGTCGTTGGATGAACTCCCCGCAGCAAGGCCTCGCCGTCATTCACGGGCATTTCTACCAACCGCCCCGTGAGAACCCGTGGACCGGACAGGTGGATGCCGAGCCCTCGGCGGCGCCCGACCACGACTGGAATGCCCGAATCACCAAAGAGACCTACAAACCGCTGATCCCGGTCTATCCATCGTTGAGTTTCGACTTCGGGCCTACACTGCTCGACTGGATGGAGCGCGAGGCGCCGGACGTCTATCGGGCAGTGCTGCGCGCTGACCACGGCAATGCGCTCGCCTCACCGTATCACCACATCATCCTGCCGCTCGCGACACGGCGCGACAAGGAGACCGAAGTCCGCTGGGGCATCGCCGATTTCCAGCGGCGATTCGGACGCGATCCCAAAGGCTTCTGGCTGCCCGAGACGGCGGTGGACCGTGAAACGCTCGAGGTCGTGGTGGAGAATGGGATTCAGTTCACCGTCCTGGCGCCGCATCAGGTATCCAAGCCCCCCGAGCGCGGCTTGCCGGCGCGCATCGACCTCGGGAACGGTCGCACGATCGCGGTCTTTGTCTATGACGGCGCTCTGTCGCACGACGTCGCGTTCGGGCCGCTCACGACCGACGACAACCGCTTGACCGAAGCGCTCGAGCGTACGCCACCGGGCGCCATCGCGAGCATCGCCGTCGATGGTGAGACCTTCGGTCACCACCACAAGGGCGCCGACAAGGCGCTGGCGTCGGTGTTCGAGCGGCTGCGTCACTCACACAAAGTGGCGGTCACACATTTCGCCGCCGCGCTCGCCGCGCATCCGCCGGCAAGTACGGTCGAGCTCGTCGAGCGAACCTCCTGGAGCTGCGCGCACGGCATCGAGCGCTGGCGCGCGGCGTGCGGGTGCAAGATCCATCACGACCGCCCCTCGCAGCAAGACTGGCGCACACCGCTGCGCTTCGCGGTGGAGTGGCTCGCGCATGAAGTGCATCAGATCTACGACCGTGAGGGGCGCGACGTACCTGGAGGCCCACGGGCATTCCTCGAGTCCGTCGGGGGAGCCGGATCGGTGCCTGGCGACGAGAACATCGCGCGGCTCGTCGAAATGGAGCGCGGCGCGCTGCGGGCCATGACGTCGTGCGGCTGGTTCTTCGACGACATCGCGGGCCTCGAGGGCCGGCAGGTGCTCCGCTACGCCGCGCACGCGATCTCGCTCGCGGGCGCCGACAGCCCCAGGCTCGAGGCGGGTTTCATTGCGCAGCTCGGCGCTGCACGCAGCAACGATCCCGCGGCGGGGAGCGCCGCGGACGTGTTTCGCAGCTCGTTTCAACCGACCCCGTCATGACGCAGAGCCAGGAGCCGTTACGCTTTGTCTTTGGCCTGCACCTGCATCAGCCGGTGGGGAATTTCGACCACGTCATGGCCGACCACGTGCGCGACGTGTACCGGCCGATCATCGAGCGCACGAGCGAGGCCGGGCTGTATCCGCTCACGTTACATGTGTCCGGACCGCTGCTCGAGTGGCTGGAGACTCACGACACCTCGTGGCTGGACCTCATTGGACGGCTCGCGGCCGATGGCGAGCTCGAACTTTTGCTCGCGGGTTTCGACGAGCCGATCCTCGCGTCCCTGCCCCGCCCCGACCGCCTCGAGCAGATCGGCCGCATGCGCGAGTATCTCCAGCGGCGCTTCGGCGCGACCGCGACGGGACTGTGGCTCACCGAGCGCGTGTGGCAGCCCGAGATCGCCGCCGATCTTGCCGACGCCGGTGTGGAATACGCGCTCGTCGACGATCGACATTTCCTCGTGAGCGGATTTCGCGCCGACGAGCTGCATCGCCCGCACCACACCGAGTCGGACGGCAAGCGCGTCGGGCTCCTCGCCATCGATGAACGACTGCGCTACCTGATTCCCTTCCGCCCACCCGAAGAGACGGCCGCCTACCTCCGCCAGTTGCGCTCCGAGGGACACGGACTCGCCATCCTCGCCGACGACGGCGAAAAGTTCGGCGGCTGGCCGGGGACCAAGGATTGGGTCTACGGCTCCGGCTGGCTCGACAGTTTTCTGCAGACCATGGAAACGCTGACGACGAGCGGCGAGGTAAAACTTGCCACCGGGCAGGAGGCGGTCCGGCAGGTTCCGACGGGGGGGTTGGCCTACCTGGGCACGGCTTCCTACCGGGAGATGGAGAAATGGTCGCTTCCCGCCCCGGCCCAGAAAGAGCTGACCACGCTCGAGGAGGATTTGGGACCGAAGCACTTGGCGGCCTCGGCATCGTTCGTGCGGGGAGGACATTGGCACCACTTCCTGGTCAAGTACAGCGAGTCGAACCGGATGCAGAAAATGATGGTCGCGCTCTCGAACCTCTCGCGTAGTCGGGGGGATCCGCCGGTGGCACGGCGGGCGATTGGGCGCGCCCAGTGCAATGACGCCTACTGGCATGGCGTGTTCGGCGGTCTCTACCTGCCGCATTTGCGCAACGCGATTTGGAATCAGCTCGCTATCGCGGAGCAGGCGCTGCGCGAGGGGGAGGCGCTCGCGTGGGAAGAGCTGGACCTCGACTACGACGGCTACCCCGAGCTCTGGATTCACTCCGCAAAGTTTTCGGCGCTGGTCAGCCCGCACCGCGGCGGTGCGGTCGAGATGTTGACGCGGTTCAGCGATCTCAGCAATCTTGCCGACGTGCTCACGCGGCGTCGCGAATCGTATCACGAGACTCCGAAGCAGCAGGCGCAGGGGCACCCCGATTCCAAGGGAAGCGGCACCGCGAGCATTCACGACATCGAGAGAGCGGCACGGCTCACCGCGTTGCCGCCCGTCGATCACGAGCCGCGCGCCATTCTCGTCGAGCGTCTGCTGCCCGAAGGCTTGTCCGCTCACGACTACGCCAACGCGAAGTACAAGCCGATCCGTTCGTGGGCCGCGGTGCCGATGACGGCGCAGGTATCGGTGACGCCCGACTCGCTCGCCGTGGTTCTGCGCGGCTACGAGCTCGAGAAGCGGCTCACGTTCGACGCCACGGGCTGTCTCGCGGTCTCGTACAACTGGAATGTCGCGGGCCATCCCAATGCGATCTTCGCGCCGGAATTGTCGCTCGCGCGTGCCGTCCCGCTGCGTCTGAAGCCCGACGCGGAAATCTGGCGGTCGGACATCACCACGGTCGCGCGGAGCGAGCGCGGCTTCGAGGAGACCGTACAAGGGACCTCGATCACCCCCCGCTGGCCGGCACGGCTGGGCAGCGGGGCGCTGGAGATCTCGTCTTGAGTGTGCCGCGCCGGTGTACGTACCGCGTGCAGCTCAACGCGGATTTCGGGTTCGATCGTGCCGCCGAGATCGCGGATTATCTGACCGCACTCGGCGTCAGTCATTTGTACACGTCTCCGTGCCTGCAGGCCGCGCCCGGCAGCACGCACGGGTACGACGTCATCGACCATTCCCGCGTCGGCGACGAGCTCGGCGGCGCGGCGGCGCACGAGCGCCTGGTCGCCGCGCTGCGGGCGAATGGCCTTGGCCATCTCATCGACACCGTGCCGAACCACATGTCGATCGCGGGCAAGGGCAATCGCTGGTGGTGGGACCTGCTGCGCAACGGGCTCGCGAGCCGCTACGCCCGCTTTTTCGACGTGGACTGGGATCCCCCCGAAGCCCGCCTGCGCAATACGGTGTTGTTGCCCGTCCTGGCCGATCAGTACGGCCGCGCGCTCGAGCGCGGGGATATCACGCTGCGCCGCGAGGGCTCGGTGTTCACGGTGCATTACAAAGACCACGAGTTCCCGGTGGACCCGCGCTCGCTCGCGGGACTGCTGCGCATGTCCGCGGCCGCCGCTGGATCCGATCGCCTTGCGTTCATCGCCGACACGTACGAGCTCTTGCCGCCCTCGACGGAGACGAACGAGCAAGCGGTCGAACGCCGCCGCCGGGACGACAGGATGGCCACCGAGATGCTCGACGAGCTTTTGCGCGCCGAGCCGGCGATTGCGAAGGCGCTCGATCGCGCGGTGGACGCGTGCAACGCCGATCCCGACTCGCTCGATCGCCTGCTCGACCAGCAGAACTATCGTCTCTCCTGGTGGCAAGCCGCAGACCGCGATCTCGGCTATCGCCGTTTCTTTGACGTGAACACGCTCGTCGGGCTCAGGGTCGAGAATCCAGAGGTGTTCAAGGAAACGCATCAGCTCGTGATCGAGCTGGTACGGTCCGGTATTGCGGATGGCCTGCGCATCGATCATGTGGACGGGATGCAGGATCCCGAGGGTTATCTGCGCCGGCTGCACGACGAATGTCCAACCTACGTCGTCGTTGAAAAGATTCTCGCCGCCACCGAGCGGCTGCCCGACCAATGGCCCGTGGCGGGAACGACGGGCTACGAATTCCTGAATCTGGTCGGTGGCCTTTTCATCAATCCCGCGGCCGAAGCGCCGCTGACGCAGTTCTACGCGACGTTCGCCGGCGTCTCGGACTCGTACCAGGACGTCGCCCGCGACAAGAAGCTTCTGGTGTTGCGCGAAGGCCTGGGCAGCGACGTCAACCGGCTCGCCCAGCTGCTGCTGCGGATTTGCGAGCGGCATCGCCGCCACCGCGATTATACCCGGCACCTGCTCACCGAAGGACTGCGCGAGCTGCTCGCCTGTTTCCCGGTGTATCGCACGTATGTCTATCCCGATCGGGACGAGCTGCGCCCGGAGGACCGCCAGACCATCGACGCCGCCGTGACCGAAGCGCAGCGGCGGCGTCCCGATATCGATGCCGAGTTGTTCGGTTTTCTGGGTGCGATGCTGCGGCTCGAAGTCCGCGGCGAGATGGTGGGGACATTCGTCACCCGGTTCCAGCAGCTCAGCACCGCCGTGATGGCGAAAGGCGTCGAAGACACCGCCTTCTACTGCTACAACCGCTTCATCGCCCTCAACGAGGTCGGCGGAAACCCATCGCGCTTCGGCGTGTCACCCGACGAATTCCATTCGGCGATGCGCGCGGTGCAGGCCACGCATCCCGAGACGATGTGCGCCACCGCGACCCACGACACCAAGCGCGGCGAGGATGTGCGCGCCCGCCTGGCGATCATCACGGAGTGCCCCTCGAGCTGGGTGTCCGCGGTGCAACGCTGGTCGGAGCACAATGAGAAGTACCGCAGCGGCGGACTTCCCGATCGCAACATGGAGTATCACTTCTATCAGACACTCGTCGGCACCTGGCCGCTCGTCACCGACCGCGCGCTCCAGTATGTGGAGAAGGCCGCGCGCGAAGCCAAAACACACACATCCTGGACCTCGCCCAATCAGGAGTATGAGGCGGCCCTCCGGCGCTTCGTGGAACGCACGCTCGACGACCAGGAGTTCACGGGCATGGTCCGCGATTTTGTCGATACGATTCTCACGCCCGGCCGCGTGGTCTCGTTGGCGCAAACGCTCGTGAAGCTGACGGCACCGGGGATCCCCGATCTGTATCAGGGGAGCGAGCTCTGGTCGCATACGCTGGTAGATCCGGACAATCGCCGCCCCGTCGATTACGGCTTGCGGCGCCGCCTTCTGGAAGAAATTCAGTCAGCGACTCCCGAGCAGGTTCAAGCCCGCGCCGACCAAGGCGCTCCCAAACTCTGGCTCATTCAGCGCGCGCTGCGCACGCGTCCCGCAGGATGCTACGAGCCCCTCCGCGCTGAAGGCCCCTACACGGACAACGTGCTGGCATTCGGCCGCGGCGGCGCATTGATCACGGTGGTCCCACGACTTGCCCAATCGCTGCACGGTGGTTGGAGCGAAACGGTGCTCCCGCTTCCGGAAGGTCAGTGGCGCAATGTCTTCACCGAGGAGCTGCACAGCGGCCGTGACCGCCTTGCGCACCTCTTCGCCCGTTTCCCCGTCGCTCTCCTGACGCGTGTAACCTGATATTGTTTATGGATGCACACGTTCGAGGATGCAGCCGGGCAGCTGAGCGAGCTGGGCCGCCAGTTCTACTCGCGCGGCTGGGTCCTCGGCACCAGCGGCAACTTCAGCGCCGTCGTCGGGGCGGAGCCATTCAGAGTGGCAATCACCACGAGCGGCGTGGACAAAGGGCTGCTCGAACCAAGCGACATCGTCGCGATAGATGGCGCAGGCCGCGTCGTCCAGGGAAACGGCCGTCCCTCCGCCGAAGCGGCGTTGCACCTTGCCGTCGTTCGTTCCCGCGGCGCGGGCGCGGTGTTGCATACGCACTCCATTTGGAGCACGATTCTCTCAGACAACGGCAGCACTCTGGCGCTCGACGGGTACGAAATGCTCAAGGGACTGGACGGCGTTCGCACGCACGAGCATCGGGAAGAGCTGCCGATCATCGAGAACACGCAGGATTGGACCGCGGCAGTTCCGCAGGTGGAGTCCTTGCTCAGGGCTCGGCCGGCGGCGCATGGATTCCTGATCCGGCGACACGGTCTGTACACCTGGGGCCGAGATCTCGCCGACGCCAAGCGCCACGTCGAGATCCTCGAGTTCTTATTCGAAGCGATGGGACGAAAGCGCGGAGGAGGAACAGCATGGCAACCGTAAAGATTCCTGCCGAGCAGCGGACGCTCACCGATCAGGCCGAAGTGACGGCATACCTCGCCGGGTTGGGCATCGAGTACGAGCGGTGGCCCTTGTCGCAGCGCGCCGCGGCCAATGCACCGGCCGAGGCCGTCCTCGCGGCGTACGCGCCGGAGATCGAAAAGCTCAAAGCGCGGGGCGGGTATGTCACAGCCGATGTCATCGACGTCACCTCCGCGACGCCCAACCTCGAGACCATGCTCGCGAAGTTCAGCACCGAGCACTGGCACGACGAGGACGAAGTCCGGTTCATCATTCGAGGGCGCGGCTTGTTCCACATCCATCCACGCGAAGGCGCGGTCCTCGCAATTGAAGTCGAAGCGGGCGATCTCATCCGCGTACCGCGCGGCACCTGGCACTGGTTCGACCTCTGCGCCGATCGCGACATTCGCGCGATCCGGCTGTTCCAGGACAAAGCGGGATGGACGCCGCATTACACCAACAGCGGAACCGACCAGGGCTTTCAGCCGGTCTGCTGGGGCCCGAGCTACATCCCATTGCGCTGACCGACATCCGGGTGATCCTGCTGGACATCGAGGGCACGACGACGCCCCTCGCATTCGTCCAGCAGGTGCTTTTTCCGTACGCGCGCGCGCACACCCACGATTTCCTGCGCGAGCACCGGGACAATCCCGCAGTCCGAGGCGATGTCGCACTGCTGCGCGCCGAGTACGCCGCGGAGCCGCCGTCACCGGATCTGCCGCCGTGGGATCCCGAAGCCTACGTCTACTTCTTGATGGATCGCGATCGCAAGTCGACCGGCCTCAAGGCGCTGCAGGGGCGCATCTGGGAAGCCGGTTACCGCGCCGGAGCGCTCACAGGAAAGGGTGAGGTCTATCCCGACGTCCGTCCCGCGCTCGAGCGCTGGCACGGGGCCGGGATTCGAATCGCGATCTTCTCCTCCGGCAGCGTGCAGGCACAGCGCAATCTGTTCGCCAACACTACGGCGGGCGATCTCTCGCACCTCCTGTCCGGCTATTTCGACACCACCACGGGTCCGAAGCGCGAGGCTCCGAGCTATCAGAAGATCGCGGCGGCGCTGGACGTCGCGCCCGCACAAGTGCTCTTCGTGTCGGACGTGGCAGCGGAGCTCGATGCCGCACGAACCGCAGGAATGCGGACGGCGCTCTGCGTGCGCGGCTCTGACGATTCCCCGACGTCGATCCATCCTCGCGTTCGCTCCTTTGCCGAGCTAGCGTAGGGCGCATGACGCTCGCGCTGATCATCGGGGTCCTCGTCATCGTGTGGGTCGTCTACACGTTCAATCGCCTCATCTACCTGCGGCGGCTCAGCGACAACGCCTGGTCCGACATCGATGTGCAGCTCAAGCGGCGGCACGATCTCATCCCCAATGTCGTCGCGGTCGTGCAGGGCCATGCGGGATATGAGCGCGGCACGCTGGAGGCCGTCGTGGCGGCGCGCGGGCGCGCCGTGCAGGCGTCCCAGGCGGGACCCGCCGCGCGCGCGCGCGAAGAAGATCCGCTCGCCAATGCGCTCCAGCGAATACTGGTGGTTGCGGAGAACTACCCGGAGCTCAAGGCCGCCGCGAGCTTCGCATCGTTGCAAACCACATTGACCGACGTCGAAGACCACCTGCAGAACGCGCGCCGCTACTACAACGCGGTGGTGCGCGATTTCAATACCGCGATCGCGCAGTTTCCTGCCGGCGTGGTCGCCGGGATGATGGGACTCAAGCCGCGGGAGTTCTTCGGACTGGACGACCCGTCCGAGCGCGCCGTTCCCAAGGTCCCGCTCGTCATCCTGCTCTTGATCCTCGGCGCGACGTCGCTCCACGCGCAGCGCTCGTACACGATCGATCGATTTGACGCCCGGATCCGCGTCAATCGCGACGCCAGCGTCGACGTCACCGAGACGATCACGGCGAGTTTTGTCGGCTCGTACAACGGGCTCTATCGCACGATTCCTCTCGATTACCGCACGAGCACGGGACTGAACTGGACCCTGGGCATCGCGCTCCAGAGCGCGAAGGACGACGCGGGCAACGAGCTCCGCGCCGAGTCCAGCCGGCAGGGCGCGGACATCAAGTACAAGATCTGGATTCCGGGTGCCGCGAATGCGACGCGCACGATCGTGCTCCGCTATCGCGCCACGAATGGGCTGCGATTCTTCGGGGAGCACGATGAGCTGTACTGGAACATCACCGGCGATGAGTGGGAGGTGCCGGTTCACGCCGCGAGCGCCGAGATCGATTTGCCGGCCAACACGCCGGGCGTACGCGCGATCGCGTTCAACGGCGTGTACGGCGCGACGGCGCGCGACGCCAAGGTCATGATCGACGGCGACATCGTCCGCATCGCCATGCCGCAGGGACTCGGCTACCACGAGGGACTGACCGCGGTGGTCGGGTGGGACAAAGGCGTCGTCGCCGCGCCCGGCGCGGCCGCAAAACTGCTCTCGACACTCCGCAGCAACTGGCCGCTGTTCATCCCGATCGCCGTCTTCGGGTTCGCACTTCTGAGCTGGTGGCGGCGCGGCCGGGATCCGCGCCGCCGGCCGATCACCGTGCAATACGAGCCGCCCAAGGGCATGACGCCCGCGGAAGCCGGCACGCTGATCGACAACTCGGCGGACATGCGGGACATCACGGCGACGCTCGTGAATCTGGCGGTGAACGGCTACCTCCGCATCGAGGAACGGCAGAATCCCAAACTGTTGGGTCTGTTTGGCGGCGGGACCGAGTACTCATTGCATCGGCTGAAGCCGGTAACGACGAGCAATGATGGATTGACCGACAATGAGAATCGTGTGTTCACGGGAATCTTTGACAGACGGGCCGAGGTCGTGCCGCTCTCAGTGCTGAAGGACGAGTTCTATAAGGAGTTGCCGCTCATTCGCGGTGCGATCTTCGACGGCTTAGTGACGAAGGGTTTCTATCGTAATCGGCCCGACAATGTCAGGAACAACTGGATGGGCGCGGCAGTGGGGATCGGCATGCTCGTCGGGATCGGCGGCATCTATCTCTCGAAGCTGACGCTGCTCACCCCCGTCCCGTTCGTCGTCGCAGGCGTCGTGTCGGGCCTGATTCTGCTCTGCTTCGCCCAGATCATGCCCGCGCGCACGGAATCGGGCGCCCGGGCGCTGGAGCAGGTTCTCGGGTTCGAAGAATTCCTCCGCCGCGTGGAATCCGAGAACCTGAAGCGCGTGATCATCGGCCACCCGGAGCTGTTCGATAAGTACCTCCCCTACGCGATGGCATTCGGTGTCGAGCAACAGTTCGCGCGCGCGTTCCAGGGGATCTATACCGAGGCGCCGCGGTGGTACGTCGGACCGAGCGTCATGAGCTTCAACGTCGGCCACTTCTCGAGCAGCATGTCGCATCTCTCGAGCGTCGCGAGCAGCACTATGTCCTCCTCACCCCGCAGCTCGAACGGCTCGGGGTTCGGGGGCGGCGGTGGGTCGGGCGGTGGCGGTGGCGGTGGTGGAGGCGGCGCATTCTAACCGACCAGGAGAGCCTCATGCATCGAGTGCTGTCAATTCCGATCGCCGTCATGATGTTGACCGCGTGCCAGTCGACGCAGTCGCAGTCACCCGGCACGAGCGCCCCGGTCTGGGAGAGCGAGCCGGCAATCACGGCGGCCGATCTGCGACAGCGCCTCTATTCGATCGCCGACGATTCCATGATGGGCCGCGAAACCGGAAGTCTGGGCGCGTTCAAGGCGTCGGCATACATCGCGAGCGAGTTTCGCCGTCTCGGGCTCGAGCCGGCGGGAGACAGCGGGACGTATTTCCAGACCGTGCCCTTCTGGGATGTGAAGGTCGACTCCACATCGCGCCTCGTCACATTTGGCGGGCCGCTCCAGCTCAGAACCGACTTCTTACCAGTCAGCTTCGCGGCCCCCCCGCGCGTGCTCGACCAGACCCCGGTGATCTACGCCGGCTCCGTTGGTGACAGCGCGCACCTCATGGCGCCCGCGCCGGGGGGCGGCGACGTCGCCGGGAAGTTCGTCGTGCTCGACGTCCCGCAAGGGTTCGATCGCCGCGCGCTCGGCGCCTACCTCGGCCGCTACCGCGATGCGCTGACGGTCGGCGTCATCGCGCTCGACCAGCTGGGCAGCGAGCAAATCGCGCGGATCGTGGAAGGTCGGCCGGTCTCCGATACGTCCCGCAATCCGCGGGCGATCGCGCTCGTGTGGCTCACGCGTCGAGCGGGAACGGCGGTGCTGGGGCAGGAGCCCGCTGCCCTCGCGCCGGGCACCGCGACGGGCACCACGGTCAGCGGACGGTACGACTTCACGCGGAAGGCGGTTGCCTACCCCGCGCGCAATGTGGTCGGCATTCTCCGCGGCAGTGATTCGACGCTTCGTGGCGAATACGTCTCGCTGACCGCGCACCACGATCACGTGGGCTTCGATCACCATCCGGTGGATCACGACTCCCTGCGCGCGTTCAACCGGGTCGTGCGGCCCATGGGCGCTGATTCTCCGAACCGCGAGCCTACCGACGCCGAGTGGAGCCGGATCCACGCGATCCTCGACAGCCTCCGGGCCGTTCGGCCGCCCCGCCGCGATTCGATCCGCAACGGCGCCGATGACGACGGGTCCGGCACGGTCGCCATTTTGGAGATCGCAGAGTCATTCGCGCGCGCGCAGGGCGCCGACCGGCCGCGCCGCTCGATCCTGTTCGTGAGTCACACCGGAGAAGAAGCCGGACTGCTCGGGTCGCGCTGGTACTCCGATCACGCGACGGTGCCCATCGACTCCATTGTCGGGGAGATCGATGAAGACATGGTCGGGCGCGGCACGGCGTCCGACTTCCCGCGCGGCGGCACGGGCGCCGGCAGTCCCACCTATCTCGAGGTCATCGGCGCGAAACGGATCTCGCGGGAATTTGGAGAGGCGCTCGAGGCCGCCAATGCGAAGCAACCCATCCCGTTCGTGTTCGACTACACCTACGACGCTCCGGGCCACCCGCTGCAGTACTATTGCCGCGCCGATCACTACAGCTACGCGCGCTACGGCGTTCCGTCAGTGGCGTTCTCGCGGGGCGAGCATCTCGATTATCACCAGGTGACCGACGAAGCACAGTACATCAGCTATCGGGACCTCGCTCGCGTTGCGCAGATGGTCCACGACGGCGCGCGCGCTGTAGCGAATGCGCCGGAGCGTCCCAAACGAGACGTTCCGAAGCCCACCGATCCGCACGCGCCATGCGTGCAGTGATGGATGCAGGGACTACATGTACTTGGGCCACCTCAAATCGGTGCGCCGAGCCTTAAACTCGGCGTACCACCGGCTGGGGATGTAGAGCAGCGCGACCGCAATCGCCCACACGAGATAGAGCAGTCCCAGACTCCACATGTAGCCGTCCGGCAAGTTGCCGGGCGCCATCGGGTGGTTCGTGAACAGCCAGGGATTGACGCTGCCCGTGCGAATCAGCGACACGACCAGCGCGAGCGCGTGGATCAGCGGGATGTGGAGCATATAGTAGAAGAACGGCACGCGACCGAAGACGGTCAGCCATTGGGCCACAGGGCCGCGCGCGCGATCGAGCAGCGGGATCAGCGCGATCGTGGGCCCCAGCGTCATCAATAAGAAAGAAAGCGAGGCCGGGTACTTGGTCGTGTTGAGGAATGCGAGCAGCCGCGGCATCTGCATCGACGTCCAGGGCCGCGGATCGCCGTAGATGCCGGTCGCGCGCAGGAGCAGGAACAGCGCGGTGGCGCCGAGGCCGAGTCGCAGGCAGATGCCGTTGCGTCGTGCCGGCTCCATGACGAGCACGGTGCCGAACCAGTAGCCCGCGGCCATCACCCCGATCCACGGGATGATCGAGTAGAGCACCAGGAGCGGTGAGCTCCCCACCGGACCGATGCCGTACACGATGTTCGCGAGCGGGCCGAGCGGCACATGATTCATGACCCAGGGCATCACCGCGTTGTGCAGCGCGATGATCGCGGCGCCGATGATACCGACCGTTCTCGGCCGCAGCCGCACGAGCGCCGCCATCAGGATCATGCACCAGCCGATCACCCAGATGACGCCCGCCAGCATGTAGTGACTGAAGTCGAAGTTGAACGTCCAACACACGCGCAGCACCGTGAGCTCGAGCAGCACGAGCCAGACGCCGCGGACGAGGAGGAAACGCGAGAGATCGGTATGCTTGCGACCGTAGAAGAACGCACTGGTTCCTGCGAGGAAAAGAAAGGCGGGCGCCACGAAGTGCGTCACCCACCGCGTGAAGAACACGCCCGGCATCGGTCCGCCCGCGGGCACGCCGGCATAGACGCGGACGTGGTCGATCGCCATCAGCACCATGACGGCGCCGCGAATCAGATCGATGGACGCGACGCGGGACGTCGCGGCAAGCGGAGGTGTAGTGGGGCGGGCAGCGAGCGGAGCAGGCGCGCTCATGAGCGCGAACATGGCGCGCCGATTTCGGCCCCGCAAGTCAGGTCCTGGTTAGGTTACTCCGATATCATCGCCTGCAGCTGCTTCGGCTCCTCGCCGAGCCATTCCGGATGTTCGGCGGTCGAATCGAACAACGACGACGTCTTGAACAGCTCGTACTCGCCGTTGGCGGCGGCGGCGCGCGTCTTGGCGCGCAACGCGTCCAGCTCCGGCTCGCTGAGCGGTGTGAAGGTCCGCGCGACCTCGACCGCTTGCTTGAGAATTTTCATGCTGTCGATGCCGGTGATGACGACCGACGTCGGCAACGATAAGGCGTACCGCAAGCACTCCTCCGCCTTGATGGTCTTCGATTTCAGAATGACGCCCTGTGCCATGCTCTTCATGCCGAGCACGCCGAGACGCCGGCGGACCAGCTCGGGAAGCACGAGCTTCTCGAAGCTGCGGTAGTGAGCATCCATCACGTTGAGCGGCATCTGCACCGTGTCGATGCGCGCCTCGCGCTGCTCGGCGATCTTCAACATGTACAGATGAATGTTGGGGTCCTTGTGACCGGTGAAGCCGATGAAGCGCAGCTTCCCTGCCTTCCGGGCTTTTTCCAGCGCGGCATGCGCGCCCTGCTTGTGGAAGATGCGGTCGGCGTCTTCGAACCGGATGATCTCGTGATGTTGCACGAGGTCGATGCAATCCACGCGCAACCGTTTCAGCGATTCCTCGAGCTGCTCGGTCGCGGCCTTGGCGGAGCGGCCGTCGATCTTGGTCATGAGAAAAGCGCGCTCACGATATCCATCGCGCAGCGCCTTCCCCATCCGCTTTTCGCTCGCCCCCTTGTGATAATCCCAGGAGTTGTCGAGGAACGTGATCCCCGAGTCGATGGCGGTCCGCACGATGCGGATCGCCAGTTTTTCATCGACCTCTTTCTTGCCGAGGTGGGCGCCGCCGACGCCCAGGCAGGAGACGTGCTCACCGGTTGAACCGAGCTGGCGGGTTGGGACGGCAGACATCCGCTGTTCCAGGAAAGATTTCCCGGTGATACCGCCTATGGCCGCTTGATGTTCATCACATCGAGCGCGGCCCTGAGTCCCTTGGCCAGCTGCACGGCGTCGCCCGCTCCCCAGAAGTGCATGAAGAGGAGCCGCGGCGTCTCGTCGAGGAGGTGACTGTGCAGCGCCGTCACCGCGATCCCGCTGGCGCGGAGCGCCCGGATCACCGGGTTCACCTCACTCGCGATCAGCACGAAGTCGCCCGTTGCGGCGGCGCGGCCGGCCCCTGTTGCCTGGAAGTTGATCGCGGTCGCGACGCCCATCGCCGGAGGCAAGGTCACACTATCCACCATCACGGCCTCGGACCGGGGGACGCTGACCTGATAGACCCCGCCGTTGACCTTGCCGTGCGCCCCCAATGTCTGTGCAATCTGAAGCGTGTCGAGCTCGAGCGCCGGCGCGGGAGTGGCGGCCGGGGCCGGCGCGCCAAGCGGGGTCCGCGTGCGCGTCAGGGCCGTGTGCACCGCCGTCGCCAGGGCTTCCGGCCTGCCCCGTCCGCCGATATGGAGATAGACGATGTGCGGTGCTTCCCCCGCCAAATGGTTGTGCAATGCGGTCTGCGTCACACCGCCGCTTTGCAGGGCATCGATGACGGGACCAACCTCGGCCGGGAGCAGGACCAGGTCGCCCATTAACATCGCCGTGCTGTCGCCCGTCTCTGTAAACGCTACCCAGGAGCCCAATGCCAGCGCCGGCCGTACCGTGACCGCGCCAACTGTGACGTGAAGATCATTACGGGGAAAGCCCACGCGGTAGGTTTGTCCCTGCAGCGTGCCCGATCTGCCCAGGGCGCGGTCAACCTTTTCCCATTCAATCGGGGTCTGAGCGTTAATCTGCGGTGCCAGCAGAGCGACCATGAACAATGGAATCGCGACGGTCATGTGAACTCTCCGAACATGTTGTACGTTCCTACGGGACTCGAATCACATCAGGTGCCGAACCAGCCGTACGGGGGTAATCCTAGGACATGAAGAACATCGCTCGCGTCACCCTGCTGCTGGGCGCGCTTACGCTGTTTACCTCCCGCGCAGAGAGTCAGTACTTCGGACGGAACGCCGTCCAGTACGAGACCTTCAACTTCAAGATCCTGAAGACCCAGCATTTCGACATTTATTATTACGACAAGGAAGCGACCGCCGCGGCCCAGGCCGCGCGGATGGCCGAACGTTGGTACACCAGAATCTCCGGGGTGCTGCGCCACCAGCTCAACGGCCGTCAGCCGCTCATCCTCTACTCCGATCACCCCGACTTCGAGCAGACCAACGTGCTCGGCGAGGCGCCCGGCGAGGGTACCGGCGGCGTCACCGAAAGCCTGAAGCGCCGCATCATTCTGCCGATGGGCGCGTCGCTCTACGAGACCGACCACGTCATCGGGCACGAGCTCACACACGCATTCCAGTACGACATCACGGGCGTCGGCCGCGGCTCGATGGCCACGGGACTGAACCGTGTGCCGCTGTGGTTCATCGAGGGCATGGCGGAGTACGTATCGCTCGGGAACGTGGATCCGAATACGACGATGTGGATGCGCGACGCGGTCCGCACCGGCCGGATGCCCGGGTTCCACGAGCTCGAGGATCCGCGGTGGTTCCCCTATCGTTGGGGTCAGTCCTTCTGGTCGTATCTCGGCGGGACGTATGGTGACGACATCGTCGGCGCGCTGCTGCGCGCGGCCGGCCGAAGCGGCAACGTGATCGCCTCACTCGAGCAGATGACGCACCGTCCCGCCGACAGCCTGATCGCCGACTGGCACCGCGCCTTGGTCGAGGCAGCGCAGCCCGTCGCCGTGGCGACCGGCGTCACGCTGCCGCAGGACCGCGCCGAACGCGCCCAGGCGCGGCTGACTCCGGTCATGACGTCCGGGGCGCGCGCGCTCGTGAGCCCCGGGAGGCAGCAACACTACAACCTCGCGCCGGCGTTGAGCCCCGATGGCACCCGGATGGTGTACTTCTCCGATGCGGGTCTGTTCGCGATCGACATGTATCTCGCGGATGCGGACGATGGCCATACCATCCGTAAACTCGTGTCCGCTACCCGCGATCCACACCTCGAGAGTATGCAGTTCATCAACTCCGCGGGCGCGTGGGACGCGGATGGGAGCCGGTTTGTATTCGGCGCCGTCGTCACCGGACGTCCGGCGCTCCGCATCGTGAAGGGCAGCAACGGCGAGGTGGTGAAAGAAATCAAGTTCAAGAACCTCGGTGAGATCTTCAATCCGACATGGTCGCCTGATGGGCAACAGATCGCGTTCAGCGCGCAAGTGGGAGGGCTCACCGATCTCTTTGTGTACGATCTGCCCAACAAGAAGCTCACCCGCCTGACGGACGACGCCTACGCCGATCTCGAGCCCGCCTGGTCTCCCGACGGCACCCAGATCGCGTTCGTGACCGACCGCTTTACGACGTCGCTGGATTCGTTGGCGTATGGCAACTACCAGCTCGCGCTCATCGATCCGCACGGCGGCGGCGAGATCCGGCAGCTGGCGCACCTGACGGGCGCCAAACACATCAACCCGCAATGGAGTCCCGACGGGCAGAGTCTGTACTTCATCGGCGACCCCGGTGGTGTCAGCAACGTCTACCGGCTGTCGGTCGCCGACGGCAGCATCTCGCAGATCACGAACGTGTTCACGGGCGTCGCGGGCATCACGACTCTGAGCCCGGCACTGAGTGTCGCACAAAAGGCACCCCGCGCAGTCTTCACCGTGTACACGGGCGGCGGCTTTTCCATCGAGGCGATCGACGACCTGCAGGCGCTCCATGGCGGACCCATCGTCGAGCTGCCCAAGGGCGCCGCCGAGCTCCCGCCGCTGGACCGCGCGGAGGTCGGGACCGGGATCGCCACCATCATCAAGGACCCGGACACTGGTCTGCCGCCGCTGGATGATCCGCAGTCACTGACGGCCATCGTCAAGGCATACCATCCGCGACTCTCGCTCGACTTCGTCTCGCAGCCGAGCCTCGCGATCGCAGCCGACCGTTTCGGGACGTACGTCGGCGGCGGAGTGACGCTGTACTGGAGCGACATGCTGGGCGATCACAACCTGGTCACGATGGCCCAGGTGCAGGGCCGGCTCGCGGACTTTGCCGCCCTGATTGGATACGGCAATCGCAAGTCGCGGGTCAACTGGCTGCTCGGGGCGCAGCAGATCCCCTACATCTACGGCGGGGTCCTGCAGGGCACCGATAGCGCCGGCAATTACGTCGAGCAGCTCCAGCGCTTCAAGCAGACCAATCGCGAGTTCAGCGGTATCCTCGCCTACCCGTTCAACCGCTCGCGGCGCATCGAAGTCTCCGCGGGCATTCAGCAGATCACCTACGATTACGAAATCCGGACGACGGCCTTCAATCCGGCAACGGGGCAGGTTGTCTACGACAACAAGTTCAAGTATCCGACGTGCGGCGGCGTGATCACCAACGGTTGCGTGCCGCCCGGGATCACGCTCGAGACGGGGCACGTGGCATTGGTGCAGGACAACTCGTACTTCGGCGCCACCAGCCCTATCCTCGGCGATCGCTGGCGGCTCGAGGTGGCCCCGACGTTCGGGAATCTGCAGTACGTCACGGCCCTGGCCGATTTTCGAAAGTATGTGATGCCAGTCCGGCCGTTCACGATCGGCGCGCGTGTCCTCCACGTCGGACGGTATGGACAAAACCCGGAAGATCCGCGTCTCTATCCGATGTTTATCGGATACCCGAGCCTGGTCCGCGGTTACGACTACAACAGCTTCACGGCCCGAGAGTGCGGCAACACGTCCGGCACCTCGTGCCCGGTGTTCGATCAGCTCTGGGGCAGCCGCATCGCGGTGGCCAACCTCGAGCTCCGGTTCCCACCGTTCGGTCTGTTGGGTGGCGGCAGCTACTACGGAATCCTGCCGATCGAGGCCGGCGTCTTCTACGACGCCGGCGTCGCGTGGACCTCGGACAGCGGGGCCGCAATCTTTGGAAAAGGCACACGCCAGGTCGTGAGAAGCACGGGCATCTCGTTCCGCATGAACTTGTTCGGTTACGCGATCGGACAGATGGACGTCGTCCACCCGTTCGACCGGCCGCAGAAGAACTGGATGGTGCGGTTCAGTTTGACTGAAGGGTTCTAGACGACAGACATGAACACACGAGAACTCGGAGGCCAGGGGCTGCGCGTCTCAGCCCTTGGCCTCGGTTGCATGGGGATGTCCGACTTCTACGGCGCTCGCAACGACGCCGAGTCGATCGCAACGATTCATCGTGCCCTGGATTTAGGGATCACGTTCCTCGATACGGCGGACGTCTACGGGCCGTTCACCAACGAGGCGCTGGTCGGTAAAGCCATCAAGGGCAAGCGCCAGCAGATCGTCCTCGCCACCAAATTCGGCAACGTCCGCGCGCCCGACGGAAAATTCATCGGCCAGAACGGCCGTCCCGAATACGTCACGGCCGCCTGCGACGCCTCCCTCGGCCGGCTCGGCGTGGATCACATCGATCTCTATTACCAGCATCGCGTCGACCGCGCGGTCCCAATCGAGGACACGGTCGGCGCGATGGCCGACCTCGTCCGCGCGGGCAAAGTCCGCTACCTCGGCCTGTCCGAAGCGGCGCCGCAGACGATCCGGCGGGCGCACGCCGTCCACCCGATTTCCGCCCTGCAGACCGAGTACTCGCTGTGGAGCCGGGATGTCGAAGGCGAGATTTTGCCCACGGTGCGCGAACTCGGAATCGGGTTCGTCGCCTACAGCCCGCTGGGCCGCGGGTTCCTGACGGGCCAGATCAAGCGTCCCGAGGACATCGTCGACGGCGATTGGCGCAAGAACCATCCGCGATTTCATGGCGAGAACTTCCAGAAGAATCTCGATCTCGTGGAACGCGTCGAGCGGGTGGCGCGCACGAAACACTGCGCCCCGAGCCAGCTCGCGCTCGCGTGGCTGCTCGCGCAGGGAGACGACATCGTTCCGATTCCGGGGACGAAGCGGCGGTCCTACCTCGAACAGAACGTCGGCGCCGTCAACGTGGCGTTGACGGACGCCGAGCTGGAGGAGCTCGAAGAGGTCGGGACTGCGGCCGGCGCGCGCTACCCTGAAGGAGGAATGCGCACCGTCAACGGCTGACAGCCACCTCGTCTTCCCCCGCCTGCTCGAGTTTTGCGATATCGAGCTTCTTCATCTGGAGCAGCGCCTGCATCACGCGACCCGCGTGCTGCGGGTTTTTGGGACTCATCAGCTTTGCCATCTGTTTGGGGACGATCTGCCACGAAAAGCCGAATTTGTCCTTGAGCCAACCGCACATGCTTTCCTGGCCCCCGCCCGCCGTGAGCTTGCTCCAGTACTCGTCGATCTCCTGCTGATTATCACAGCTCACGACAAACGAGAAGGCTTCGCTGAACGTGAAGCGCGGCCCTCCGTTCAGGGCGGTGACCTCCATGCCGGCGATCTGGAACCTGATGACCATCACGGACCCTTTGGGTCCCGGTCCCGCATCACCGTAGCGACTGGTGTCGAGGATCTTCGAGTTCTTGAAGATCGATGTGTAAAACGCCGCCGCTTGCTCGGCCTGCGTATCGAACCAGAGAAAGGGCGTAATCGTCGGCGTAGCCATTATCGTTTCTCCTCGGTGACGACGAGCGTCTCGCCGCCGGTCCAGTTCTCGTCGAAGATTTCATGTACGACGCGGCCGGCGGCGCCGTCAAGGCCTTACATTCCGGCGTGAAGATCGCCACCTGGAACGTGAACGGGATTCGGGCCCGGGCGGCACAGCTGTGCGAGTGGCTCCAGCGCGACCGGCCCGACATCGTCTGCCTGCAGGAGCTCAAGGCCACCACGGCCCAGATCCCGGCCGAGTGCCGGGTCGCGGATTATCACGTCTACTGGCACACCCTGAAGGGATATTCGGGCGTGTCGATACACATCCGCAAGGATCTCTTCGCGTTCGATCCGGTGTTCAGCCACCCCTCGTTCGACATGGAATCGCGGATCGTACAGGTCGAGCACGGCGATCTGGTGCTCGCGTCGATCTACGTCCCCAACGGCGGGAAGGACTACGCGGCGAAGGTGGCGTTCGTGACGAGTCTCATCGATTGGTCCAACAGACTGACGGCCGAAGGCCGGCAGCTGGTTCTCTGCGGCGATCTGAACATCGCCCGCGCGGAGATGGACGTGCACCCGAAGGAGCGCAAGCCAAACGCCGTGGGGCAACGGCCGGAGGAGCGCGCGCTTTTCCAGGCCCTGCTCGACACCCGCCTCGTGGACATGAGCCGCCAATTCGAGCCCGACAATCCGAATCTGTTCACGTGGTGGGCGCCGTGGCGCAATCTCCGCGCCCGCAACATCGGGTGGCGGCTCGACTATGTCCTGGCCTCCCCCGCTGTCGCCGCGCGCGCGACCGCGTGTGTCGTGCACACCGACGTCGGCACGAGTGATCATGCACCGGTGATGTTATCTTTGGCGCCATAATGGTGACGGTGTTTTTGCTCTCGCCGGCGAGTTGCGCGGGGACCCGGGCGCAGATGCTGCTCAAGAGTCAGACCAGCCCGCTGACGGCTCGTCTCACAAATGGTGGCGCGCCGCTCGGCGAAGTCTTCACCTTCATGAGTAGTCTCTATTTCCGCGGGAAGCTGGCGTATGCGACCACGTTCGGGAGTGCGTACGTCATCGCACCCGGGCGCGGCCTCTTGCCGTCGGATCTGCTGATCCGCGTCGAAGATCTGCGACAGATGGCGTCCGTGTCGGTCGATGAAGGCGTCGCCGCATTCCGCGACCCGCTGGTCCGCGATGCGACCCGGCTGCACGCGGGGCTCGCAGCGGAAGATCGCGTCGTCCTGCTCGGTTCCGTCGCGACGGACAAGTACGTCGGTCCGCTCCTGCATGTGTTCGGTGACCGCCTGCTCTTCCCCGCCACGTTCGCGGGTCGCGGCGACATGAGCCGCGGCGGGCTGCTGCTGCGCTGCGCGCGCGGCGGTGTGCAGCTCGACTGCGTGCCCGTGCGCGGCGCCGTGCGTCACGGACCCAAGCCACCCAAGCTGCCCCGCCTGCGCTGAGCGTCGAGAAAAGTTCAGGCGCTGCATGACAACCTCACCTTCCGACCTCCGGCAGGCATTGGAGCCACGTGGCGTCCCTCCCATTCCGCCCAAGCTCACTGCCGCAATTGTCGGAGCGGTGGTGCTTCTCGGCATTGGGTGGTGGATAATCCGTCATAACGACGAGGAAGCTTGCGGAGTCCCGCAGCCCAGGCTCCGCGCGCCGGCCGTCGCGTTTGCCCATATCAATTACGAAGGACCGAGCAAATACGCCGCTCGAGCAAACTCTCTGCTATGCAGTGTGCGCTCGGACCTTGGCGCGCATGTCAATTTCAGCGACTCGGCATCCCCTGCGCTTCCCGTGCAAGCTCGAATGACGGTGACGGGCAGCGAGGTCATCGTACGACTGGCGGGTGGAATTCCTCCCTCCGAATTCCATGCCGCCCTCGATAAAACGTCAACGTTGCACGACTCGATCAGTTATCAGATCGCGTTGTCCATCTCGGCGAGTCGCAGTCCGCTTGTAGGAGCACTCCCCGCGAGCGCGTTACCCCGCAGGTTCCTGGGACTGATCGGTTTTGCCGAAGGAGAGCAGTTTGTCGCCGAGAGCCAATGGGAGCGGGCGGACAGCGCGTTTCGACAGGCGGAGCGCGCCGATTCGAGCTGCTGGATTTGCGCGTGGCGGATCACGGAAGTCGGACGGTGGCTGGGGCACGAGCCCGATTCCAAGCGCGTCCGGCGGTACTCGATTCACGCCGACTCCTTGCCGCCGCCGTATCGGAACATCATTCGCGCGTCTGCACTCCCGTTGCGCGCCCGGCTGGACACCTTGCGCGCAGTCACCGAAGGGTTTCGCGACGACTTCCTCGGATGGTTTCAGCTCGGGGACGAGCTGTTCCATCGCGGACCTCTGCTCGGGCATCGGCGTGCCGAAGCTCTCCCGGCTTTCGCGCAGGCCGCGCGACTGCGGCCTGATTACGGACCCGCCTGGGAGCACCTCGCGTGGGCCGCGATCGCCGAAGGCGACTCGAGCGGCGCGGACAATGCACTGCATTCGCTGGAAACCCACAGCACCGCCCCGAACGAGTTTTCCCGCGGGCTCCGGGCGTTACTCTATGTCGGCTTTGCGTGGCGCTTTCTTCCCGAGAAGGCGGCGCAGCAAATCACCAACCAGGTCGCCGGCGATGCCGCGACACAGAAGAATCCGGACTTTGGCGCAGGTCCGCGGCTGCTTCCGACGTTCGACGTGCCGCGGGGCGCGATTTACCTGGGCGCGCTGATCGAGAAGCAGCCGTCGCACGAGTTGCAACGCGCCGGTCTGATCGGCGAAATCCTCGGCGACGTGGCACTCGGGCGGATGGACCAGATCCACGATCTGGCCGGCCGGCTGGCCGCGGTCTCGCCCGAAACGGAGATCGAGCTCTTCAACGCGGAATTGCCGGCGGCACTCGCGTTCGTCGATCCCGGCAGCGTCGATACGGCCGGCGTGCTCGACGAGCTTGGCGGGTTGATCGCCAGCCCGGGGACCGATTCCATACTCCGCGATCGCGCGAGCTGGATGAGCACGCTGCTCGGCCGCCCCACACCACTGCGCGACGCCGCGCCCAGCGCACTCCAACTCTATCTCTCGGCTGATTCACTCGCGGCCGCGGGCCGGCAGCCCGCCGCCGTGTACTTGCTCGATCAAGTTCCTGTAGACGATGCGACCCGTACCGACCCGTTCTTTCGCGCCATCGTTCACCTGCAACGCTCCAAGTGGCGTGCGCAACTCGGCGACGTTGAAGGGGCCAAGTCCGAGCTGATGTGGCACGAGCATCTGGCCCTGGTGGGTCTGCCCACCGATCGCCCGCAGGCGGCGGAAGTCGATTGGGCCTTCGGCACGGTAGCGCGTTGGCGCCTGGCACGACTGCTCGACCGCTCGAGAGGAGGATCTGCGCAGCGCAGTAACGTATGCGCGGCCTATGCCGCCGTGGCGCGAAACTGGTCGGGAGCGCCCGCGCCATTCGGGGGGCGCGCGGAGTTCGCGCGCAAACGGACCCACGACTTGAAATGCGCGCGGCAGGCATGATTCGGTTTCAGGCGCTGGAAACTCCTCAACAGAAACTGCCAGCGCGACGTAACATTGAGCACGTGCATCAGTCGTACGTACGTTCGTCGGTCCTGCCAATCGCTTCAGCACCAGGAGAGCCAGCATGAGATGGTCGGTCGCACTCGCGTTTCTTGCCGCAACAGGTGTGCTTCCCACCGTCGCTGCCGCCCAAATGGGCGGAGGCTACGGAGGAGGGAGCGGCCGCGGGGGGATGGAGGGTGGGCGCTATGCGCCACAAGCCCCCAAGCTCCCCGGTGTCGAGCTGACGGGACCGCTCGACACGGCACGGGCCCGCACGCTGCTCGAGCTCTCCGATACACAAGCCGCGCAATACAAGCAGAGATACGACTCCTTCATGGTTACGACGCAGCCGATGCGCGACAGTGCGACGGGCGAATTGGCCAAAATGAACGAACGACTGGACGAAGGCGATCGCTCCGCCGCGCTGTTCTACGTCGAGCGCGTGCAGGACCTCGGGAAGGAATTGAAAGCGCGGCAGGACCGGTTCGAGAGCGACCTGCATCGCTTTCTGAGCGGCGATCAACTGCAGCAATACAAGAAATGGCGCGCAGGAGAGGACCAGGCCGCTGAGCAGCGCCATCGCGCTGATCAGGTGCGCTGGGCGGAGGCGAGTTTCCGCGGCGCAAACGGCGGGAGCCTGGGCGCCCGCGCGAGCACGCCGGAGTTCAAGACCGCACTTGCAGCGCCGGCGGCCATTGCCGGGCCGGATCTCGGCGCGGCGGCAGTGCGCGTGGGACGGGCGCTCTACATCACCGGCCAGCTCGGAGTCGACAGTCTTGGCGCGCTCGTCGGATCGGATCTGCACGCGCAAGCGGTGCGCGCGTTCGCGAACCTCGCGACGATGCTGCAAGCGGCTGGTGCCACGCCGCGCGACGTCACGGCGCTCACCATTTACGTCGTCAATTACAAGCCTGCCGACCTCGCAACGCTGCGTGAGGCGGGAACGGCATTTCTTGGCTCGAATCCGCCAGTTGTCACGGTTGTGGGAACGCAGTCGCTCGCACGCGACGGGGCGTTAATCTCCGTGAGTGGAACGGCCTGGGGAGGAAGGCCCTAACGGGCGTATTCGGCGACTCCCCGTCACTCCCATGACATGAAAGGAAGGGTACCATGGTTCTGATCTGGTTGCTCCTCGTGGGCTTGGTGGCCGGCTGGCTTGCCGGCAAGATCATGAAGGGCTCGGGCTACGGAGTCATCGGAGATATCGTGCTCGGCGTGATCGGCGCCGTCGTCGGCGGCTTCCTGTTCCGGCTGGTCGGTATTGCGGCCTACGGGACGCTGGGCGCGATCATCGTCGCGACGATCGGAGCGATCGCGCTCGTGGCGCTGGCGCGGGCGCTCAAAAAGACCTAGACGCTGGAGCGGCTACCGATCTCGGCCGACTTCCTCCCGATCCTCGTCCTCGACATCCACCGCCATCGGGAAGAACAGCGAGCGCTTGACTTCCGGATAGGGCAAGCCCCAACCGCGAGCGTCGTGCCACAGAATCCGGTTGAGCAGCTCCGACGGCGCCGCATCCGGCTCACGGAAATTCATCCGCGCTGACTGGGCCGCGGCGCGCCGCCGCTCGGCGGCGTGCGGTCCGGTGATTGACCCTACCTGTTGATTCACATCAAAAAGCGATTGTCGAGGCACCAGGGCGGCGTACGACGCGAAGTTCGGCGTCTCGTCGGGGCCGATAAAGCTCGCGCGCATGTCGGTCGCGACAAGATCGAACAGGCTGAGCGCCGGCAGCCCCAGCATCAGCTCGATCGTCTTCACCAGGCTGGGTTGGCTGTAGAATGTCGGATCGATGATTCCGCGCCGCGCGTATGGGCTCGCGACCAGCGCCACGGTGCGGTGCCCATCGATGTGATCGACGCCGTCCTGCGCGTCGTCCTCGACGGCGACGATGGCCATCGACTTCCAGAACGAGCTGTGCGACAGCCCCTCGACGATCTGGCCCAGCGCCAGATCGTTGTCCGCGACGCATGCCTTGGGCGTACACCACCCGGGGCTCGTGCCCTGGGTGTGATCGTTCGGGAGGATGATCAGCACGAGGTTCGGCATGGCGTGCTTCGCTTCCCACTCGCGCAGATGCTCGAGGATGATGTCTGCCTTCACGACGTCGGGTACCGTCTCGGTCCAACCCGGATACTCGCGCACCAGCGCTCGGTCGAGCGATGGAATGTCGGATCGCGTGGTGTACCGCTGCGCGACGAGCCGGCGGAAGACAGCCGGGTTGTGCGGCTGCGAGTCTCGATATTGCGTCAACAGCGCCGTCCGGACGCTCGAGCTGTCCCATGGCGGCGACGGCGCGTACTCGCCGAAGACCGTGACCGTCTTGCCTTTCGCCTGCGCCGCTTCCCACAGGAACCCGCCCGACGAGTACGCGAGCGGATCGATTCCCTCAGACGGATAGCTGCGGCCCAAATAGAGCGGCCACATCGGATACTCGGTCTCGCGTCCCTGCGTGAGCCAGTTGTGCCCGTCGGCCGAATTGCCGCCCGACGCGAAGAAATGGTCGAGCAGCACGAACTGCTCGGCGAGCGCATGCGTGTTCGGCGAGACGTCGCGCCCGTACTGCACGAGCGAGCTGTCGCTCGCCCCCTTGCCGATGTCGCCGAGCACCTGGTCGTAGGTGCGGTTCTCACGCACGATGTAGATGACATGATCGATGAGTGACGGCTCGCCCGGGCGCTCGGGCACCGCGCGGGGGGCAACGTTGCGCCGCGGCGCGAGCACGAGCACACTGTCCGTCGCCAGCGTCAGACGATTGTTCTGCGCGACCGACGTCGTGTAGGCCGAGAGCTCCACATCCCCCGGCACGGGAATGACATTCACCGAGCCGCGATAGGAATGCACGTAGCGACGGGTCTGACCCGACCGCCGGCCATTCCCCGAGCCCACTCCGAACAGCGACCCCACGGCCAGCGTGCGGCCGTCCGCGCTCACATCGAGGCTCGACGGATACCAGCTCGTCGGAATCAGGCCGCGCAGCGTGCCGGCCGGCAGGTTGTACATGGCGACGGCGTTCGCCCCGCCCAGCGCGACGAACAGCGTCTTCGCGTCAGGCGCCAGCGCGACGGCGGTCGGCGCGAGCCCGATCTTGCGTTCGCGGAACGGCGCGACGGTGATCGAGTGCACCACCGCGTTGCGGTGCGTGTCGATCACGCTGACGGTATCGGAGTTGCCGTTGGCGACGTAGAGCCGTGCGCCGCGCTGGTCCCAGGCGAGTCCGGTGGGATGGCGGCCGACTGGAATCACGGTCGTCGTGCCGGTCACGAGATCCACGCGTGTCACATTGCCAGGCTGCGCGATGCCGCGCGCGTCTATGCGCACGAGCTCCGCGGCCGGATCACAGCACTGTTTTGCCGCGCGCTCCTGGGCCCGCGGCTTCCTGCCGCCGAGCACCGAGACGTATGCAACTGCGCCATCGGGGCTGATGACCGCAGCCACCGGCAGCACGCCCAGAGGAATTGTCTTGAGCAGCTTGCCGCTGTCGGCGTCGAATACCGCGAGTGCATCATTCGCGGGGAGCGGCAGCACTGCCAGGCGTTTGCCGGTGGAGTTCGCGTGCGCCGCGATCGCGGGCGAGCCGGCGATGAAGTCCCCCGGTGCCGCCGTCGACCACTGCACCGTCAGGCTGTCCCGATCGCCGTCATAGGCCGTCAACTGCGTCACGGTCTTCGTCTGCGACATCTCGTCCGATCCGGGAGTCCGGCTCTGCGCGATCGCCTGGGGCAGCCGTCCCACGGTGCTGAACAGCGCCCGGCCGGTCACCGGATCGATCGCGATCCCTTGCACCCCGGAGCGCCCGTCGAATGCCGCGCTCGCCCGCACGACATTGTCCTGCCAGGCCAGCCGATAGGCCGCGCCATGGACCGTGACCCAGAGCTCGCCCGGCTTCGCGGCGAAGCGAACACCAAAGACCCGATCGGTAAACACGCTCTGCACCCCTGCGGGCGTGACGCGCTGCTCGGTGGCGATGACACCGGGGTCGGGAATCTCCCGCTTGGGCTGAGGAGGAGCGGCCTGCGGATTCTGGAGAAGGATCGCGAGCGTCAATGCGAGTTGTGACACGTTCCTAACTCTCTCTCGTAGGTGAGCGTTTCAATCAAGCACCATTATTATCGGTCATGCTGCTGACGATCTGCCTGCTGTTATCCTGCGCCAGTACGGACTCCCTGGGAATCTACTCGGGGCGCGAGCGCCAGTTGAATGTGCGAATCCCGCGGTTCGAGACCGATGCGCTGATCGACGGCGATCTCTCCGACTCGGTCTGGGCACGCGCCGCGCTCCTGACGGGTTTCTCCCAGTATGCCCCGAACGACGGCGTCTCCGCAGCCGACTCGACCCAGGTCCTGGTCTGGTATTCGTCTACGGCGATCTACTTCGGGATCCGCGCCTACGAGCTGCATGGCCGGCCCACCGCAACGCTCGCCGACCGCGACCAGATCTTTGGCGACGACAATGTGCAGATCCTGCTCGGCACATTTCACGATGGCAAGAAGGCGCTCATGTTCGCCGTCAATCCGCTCGGCGTGCAGGGGGACGGCGCGCTCGTCGAAGGGGCGAACATTTCCGCCTCGGGCTTCATCGGCGGAGCGGTCATCGGTCGAGAGCAGCCCGACTTGAGTCCAGACTATGTGTTTCAGTCGCACGGGCGCCTGACCGATTGGGGCTACGAAGTCGAAGTGCGGATCCCGTTCAAGAGTCTGCGCTATCAGCCCAGGCAGCCGCAGGACTGGAGCATCAACATCGTTCGGCAAGTCAAGCACTCCGGCTTCGAGGACACCTGGTTCCCCGCCTTGCGCGCCAGCGCGACGTTCATCGGACAGTCCGGCAACCTCGTCGGCCTTTCGGGGATGCATCGCGGCCTCGTCGTCGACATCAACCCCGAGGCGACGGCGAAGGCCACCGGCGCGCCGGACGCCACCGGCTACAGCTACGATATGGAGAGTCCGCAGATCGGCGGGAACGTGCGCTGGGGTGTGACCGACAATCTCACGCTCAACGGCACCGTCAAGCCCGATTTCTCGCAGGTCGAATCGGACGCGGGGCAGCTCGCGTTCGATCCGCGCCAGGCGCTGTTCTTCCCGGAGAAGCGGCCCTTCTTCCTCGAGGGCAGCGAGCTGTTTCAAGTGCCGCTCAATCTGATCTACACGCGACGGATCGTGCAGCCCGTCGCCGCCGCGAAGCTCACGGGCAACGTGGCCGGCACCGACATCGGGTTCCTGTCCGCCGTCGACCAGAAGTTCGCGTCGATCACCGGCGACGAAAATCCTGTCTTCAACATCCTGCGCGCGACACGGAATATCGGTCACGGCTCGCGCATGGGACTGGCCTACACCGATAGAATCGAAGGCCAGGACTACAATCGCGTCGGAGAGCTCGACACGCGGCTGGTGTTCAAGGACATCTACGGGCTGAACCTGCAGGCCGCAGGCAGCCGCACGCGGCTCAACGGCACCACGACCACGGCGCCGCTCTGGCTCGCGCAGTTCACAATTCAGCATCGCGTCTGGGGACTGCGCAGCCTCTTCGCAGGGATTTCCGACAAGTTCCAGACGGGCAGTGGTTTTATCGGTCGCGCGGGCATCGTCCATTCCTACGCTGATCCCAGCTACACGACCTACGGGAAGCCGGGCGCGTTCCTGCAACGACTCACGGGCGACATCCTGGTGGACGGCATCTGGCAGTATCAGAACTTCGTCCACGGCCGAGGCATCCAGGACCAGAAGCTGCACTTCAATGTCAACACGACACTGCGTGGCGGGTGGAACGTCGGCGCTGGCTATTTCGCCGAATCGTTCGGCTACGATTCAGCGCTGTACGCGGCCTACCGGCTCGAGCTTCCAACCGGGGGCGGTCTCGATACGGTCCCCTTCGTTGGACAGCCGACGATCAAAAACGGCGAGTACATCGTCCAGATCAACACGCCGGAGTGGCGGCACTTCAGCGGCGGCGGCTTCTTCCTGCAGGGACACGACGAGAATTTCTTCGAGTGGGCGTCGGCCGATCTGCTGCTGCTGAGCGCGGAGATCTCCTACCGTCCCACCGACCGCCTCCGCAACACACTGAGCTATTTCTGGCAGCAAGTGAACCGGCGTACCGACGGCACGCTGGTGAATGTCGGCCGCATCGCGCGCGCCAAGGTCGAGTATCAGATCTTGCGGCCGCTCTTCATTCGACTGGTGGGCCAGTACATCCAGGACCAGACCGATTCGTTGCGCGACGATTCGCGCACCAACGCGCCGATTTTGATCACGGGACCCGGCGGGAGCGTGACCCGCACGACACCGACCGCGACGAATCTGTTCCACGTGGACGCGCTGCTCAGTTACCAGCCGACACCGGGGACAGTGGTGTTTGCGGGATACGGCAGCGACATGCTCGATGAGGAAGCGTTCCGGTTTCAGGGACTGACGCGAACGGGCGATGCGGTGTTCGTGAAGCTGAGCTACCTGTTCCGGTTGTAGCTACCTTTGGCAGTTCCGAACGATTGCCATCAACGACGCCCCTACATGCGGTGCCGACACCATGAAACCGATTCGCGCGCTGCTCCTCGCCATCGTCGCTGCCGCGCCGCTCGCGGCGCAGCAGCGTCACACGATCACCCACGAAGACGTCTTTCTCATGAAGCGGATCTCCGGACCCGCGATCAGTCCGGACGGCCGCTGGATCGTGTTCAGCGTGACCGAGCCCTCGTACACCGAGGGCGATCAGGTCAGCGATCTCTGGCTCGTCCCCACCGACGGCGGCGCGGAGCCGAGGCGGCTCACGAACACCAAGGGCGGCGAGAGCGGTGTGGACTGGAGTCCCGACAGCCGGCGGATCGCGTTCAGCGCGCGGCGTGAAGGCGACGACGCAGCGCAAGTCTACATACTTGACTTGACCAGCGGCGGCGAGGCCCAGCGCATCACCAATCTCTCGACCGGCGCATCGACTCCGCTGTGGCGGCCCGACGGCAAGGCCATCCTCTTTGCGAGCATGGTTTATCCAGGCGCGACCACCGATTCCGCCAACCGTGCGGCGGCCGCCGAGCGGCGCGCGCGCAAGTACAACGCGCGCGTGTTCGATGCATCGCCGATTCGGCTCTGGGATCACTGGCTCGACGACCGGCGGGCGCACCTGTTCATCCAGCCCTTGGAGCCGGGTTCTCAGGCAAGGGATCTCCTGGTGGGCTCGCAGCTCGTGCGGGGCGCCGGATTCGGCGGCCAGCTCGGCACGGGCGGCGAGGACATCGCGGCGGCATGGACTCCCGACGGCAGCGGTGTGGTGTTTGCGGCCACCGCAAACCGCACCGACTGGACCCACGGCGACGTGGTCCAGGCGCTATGGCTCGTGAAAACGACGGCCGGCGAGCCGCAGCGGCTCACGACCGGCAAGGATGATTACGGCTCACCGCAGTTCAGCCCCGATGGGAAGACGTTGTACGCCGAGATGACGCCCACGAACGAGCACACGTTCAACAATCAGCGTGTGGTCGCATGGACCTGGCCGCGCAGCGGCGACGCCGCCCCGCGGGTCGTGACGGGCGGCGCGGATCATTCGGTGGGCACCTACAGCATTTCCGCTGATAATCGAACGGTCTTCTTCCTGTCCGAGGACGCAGGACACCAGCGGCTGTTCCGCGCTCCGGCCGCAGGCGGGAAAGAACAGGAAGTCGGCACCATGACGAGCGGCACGTTCACCGGACTGCAGGTCGCCTCGGCGAGCACGGCGCCGAAGCTCGCCGCGGTCTGGGAGAGCGCGACGAATCCGCCCGAGATCGCGCGGATCGATGCCGCGACCGGGCGCTGGACGATCCTGTCGAAGTTCAACGTCGATCGCGCCGCCACGATCGATTGGCACCCGCTGCGCGAATTCTGGTTTACGTCGAGCAAGGGCAAGCGTATCCACAGCTTCTATGCGGTGCCGGCCGGATTCGATTCGACCAAGAGCTATCCGCTGTTCGTGCTGATCCACGGCGGCGCGGCCAACATGTGGACCGACAACTTCGGCCTCCGCTGGAATCCGCACCTCCTCGGCGCGCCGGCGCCGGGTTTCGTGGTGCTGATGACCGACTACACGGGCTCGACCGGGTACGGTGAGAAATTCTCGCAGGACATCCAGTTCGACCCGCTCGAAGGTCCCGCGAACGAGCTCAACGAAGCCGCGGATTCGGCGATCAAGCGGTTCACGTTCATCGATGCATCACGGCAGGTTGCAGGCGGCGCGAGCTACGGCGGCCATCTCACCAACTGGCTCGCCGTGACGACGACGCGCTATCGCGCGCTGGTGAGTCACGCGGGCGAGTGGGACCTCGAGACACAATGGGCCACGAGCGACTTCAATTACGACCGCGAACGCAATGTCGGCGGTCCGCCGTGGGAAGATCATCCGATCTGGCGCACGCAGAGCCCGATGCGCCGAGCGGCGAACCTGCACACGCCGGTGCTCGTGTCGGTGGGCGAGCGGGATTTCCGTGTGCCGATGAACAACGCGCTCGAGTTCTGGACGGCGCTGCAGCGCCAGCAGATTCCGTCGCGGCTCATCATTTGGCCGGACGAGAACCACTGGATTCTGCGAGGCGAGGACAGCCGGTTCTTCTATAACGAAGTGGCGGCGTGGTTCGCGCGCTGGCTCAGCGCGCCCGCGGCAACGGGGAACTAGACGCTATTCGTACAGTGTGGTGATATCCGCCTTCGCCAACTCCACGAAGAAGTCCGCGATCTTCGCGGTAACGGCTTCGACATAGCGTTGTCCCTTCTCGGGCGTCGACGCCGCCGGATTCCCGACGCCGGTATCGTCGGTGACCTGGCGCCACTGCCGCGGCGCCCACGCCCAGCCTTCCCGCAGTGCGGCGATCTTGAACTTCCGCGCCGCGCCGCGACCAGCCTCGGACAAGGGCCGCGCGCGCTCGGCGTCGAGGTGCTGCATCACGCTCGTCTCGAGCTCGCCCGCGTGGTCGCCGAGGTCTGAAAAGAATCCTTTGGGATCGATCACTTTGTACCAGTTTATCACGCACGCGAATACCGCGACTTGCCCCTGCAGCTCGCGAATCATCTGACGAAAATCGTTTGCGCCATGGCCGTTGAAGACGACGAGCTTGGGAACGCCCTGCGCGGCGAGCGACATGGCGACGTCGCGCAGGACCAGCCATTGCGTGCTCGGATTCATGTTGATGCAGAGGGGTATGTCGAGCTGGCCGGTGTTCACGCCGAACGGCACGGTCGGCAGAACCACGACTTTTGCCCCGCGCTGCCACGCGCGCTCGGCGGCCCGCGCGGCGACTTCCTCGGCCTGGATGTTGTCGGTCGTGTAGGGGAGGTGATAGTTGTGCGCCTCGGTCGCGCCCCATGGTAGTATCGCGACTTCGTAGCGCGTGTCGCGGACGGTCTTCCAGGTCAGCTCATCGAGGATGTAGGGGCGGTCAGACACGGTTGCTCCACGGCATCACGCGACGGGTTTGACTGCTCTCAGCGGCAAGCACCAATCCACGCATCACGTCGAGCGACCACTCGGGCGAGACGGCCAGCGCAGTCTTGCCGAGCATCGCATCGCGCACGTTCTCATAATACCGGGCGAAGCTCGACCGTAAAGTCGGCACGGCGCGCGTTGCGTCGGCCGTGATCAGCTTGCCGTAGAGCTCCGGCGGGTCCGTGTCCCACTCCGGCTCGTCGGGTGTGCGTCCTTCCTTGAGCGCGACTTCCTGCGGGTCCATGCCGTACTTCACGAACGATCCTTTGGTGCCGTTCACGATCCACGTCGGCCCGACGGGCTGCCGCAACATCGATGCGCGCAGCACGGCACGAACCGTCGGGTAGTGGAGCGTGACATCGAACGCGTCGTCGATCCGGCCGCCGTCGCGCTCGATCCGAATGTCCGCGCTGATTGCGTCGGGGACTCCGAACAGCAGCAGCGCCTGATCGACAAGATGCGGTCCGATATCGAACCACACCCCCGACCCCGGCAGGGGCTCCTCCCGCCATGCCTGCGGTTGTTTTTGCTCCGGCCGGAAGCGATCGAAGTGCGATTCGTACGACACCACGCGCCCCAGCGCGCCCTCGGCGACCACCTGCTGCACGGTCTCGAAGTCGCCGGTGTAGCGACGGTCCTGATACACAGTCACGATCCGTCCCTGCTGTTTGGCGACCTGCACCAACTCCTTGGCCTCCGGGAGGACGGTCGTGAACGGCTTGTCCACCACCACATGTCGTCCGGCGAGGAGCGCCTGCCTGGCGATCGAATGATGCGAGGTATTGGGTGTGGCGACGACAACAAGGTCGATCTTCCGCGTCAACAACTCATCGACACTGCGCACGAATTCGACATCGGCATACGTGGAATCGGGCGGGCCATGGCGCTGGACGATCGTCGAGAGCCGCAAGCCATCGACCGCACGGATCACGGGCGCATGGAAGACCTTGCCGGCGAATCCGAAGCCGACCAGACCCACGTTGAGCATGGCAAGATTCTACTGCTAGAACGCGATCTGCACACCCGTCGTGAGAATGCGATCAGTCTTCTTGAAGCCTGG
>QHUB01000009.1 GCA_003221035.1 Gemmatimonadota bacterium | reverse complement strand
CAATCGGTTGTACGTGGGACCGCCACGGAGCACGTTGTCCGTAACCGTTCCCGTGGACCAGGTCCGGAAGTACACCGCCGCATTCCCGCCCCAGACGGTATTGTTCCGCAACGTCGCATCGGAGTTGGTCTCCGTGCCAAAGCCCATCTGGAGAGTGGGTCCGTCCTCGTACGCTCCGGTGTTCTCCTCAAAGATGTAGTTGCTGTCCACCTGAATGGCCGTCGCACCACCGACGGTGCCACCAACCAGGAGGTTGGGTTTCTGGTCGTAGCCCCACGTCGGATTTGCGGTCGACCCGTTGTTGAAGGACACGTTCCGAACCAGCTGGATATTACGGAGCGTGTTCGTTTCCGTGTACGCGTGAATTCCGTGCGACGTATTGTCAAAGATGACGTTCTCTTCGATCCGTGCGATCCCCGTCGTGCTCGAGTTTTGCACGTAAGTTGTTGTCGAGCCCGTTGTTGTAGATCACGCAACCGTAGATCTCGGTTGGCCCGGTCGGCCAGTAGACAATGATCCCACTCTTGCTCGCGTCGTGAATGACCAGATTGATGTACTTGAGATCGTGACCGTACGACTCGACATCATACCAATCGGCGGCGTCATGCGTGAGCGGGTCGGATTGCATGACCTCGAATCCCCAGAACGTCAAATAATTGCCGTGCACCCGGATTCTGCCGTCGACTATCGCGTGTCCGCTCGAATGCTGGCGATACACGATGGGGTTCCCGGCCGCACCCGACTTATCGGCCGTGAAGTCGATATCCGGACCGTACGTTCCGGGCAACAGCCAAACCACATCGCCGGCCTGAAGTGTCGTGTTGGTGGGATCAAAGGCCCATTGCAGAGACCAGGGCGAGCTTTGGGTTCCGGAATTCGACGAGGAGCCGGTTGGCGATACGTACCGGTCCGTTCCGGGCGTCCCGCCCGATGAGGGGGCAAGGAAAACCCCCGAGACCCACCCGGTGGGGCCACCGCTGAACGCCACGTTCCAATAGATCGTGTTGTCACCCGAAGCATCGAGCGTGCCCGGACTCGACACAATCGTTCCGGTGGAGTTGATGGCTTTGGTGCCGACAGAAGAAGAGAAGTTGTTCGCGGCACTGTGTACCGTGACGGTCGTCGTCGTTTGAACGGCCTGACCCTGCGTGAACTGATATAACGGTGAATCGGGTCGCAACGCGTCATCGCGCTGGCTGCATCCCCACACCGTGAGGGCGGCAAGAAGCGCGTTGCGCAAATTGGAGAACCGCATAGCTCCCATCCTCATCAGAAGAGTGGTGGCGTTATTGCTTGCGCACGATGAACACCTGGAATCCGAGCCCTGTCGCAACGGGAGGTCGCGAAGGGGTTCCGTTCGGCGTCGGCGGCGGAGGCGTTGTGATCGTGAGATTCACGCTGCCACCGTTATAGGTGCCGGTTTGCGGCGAACTCGAGACGCCCCAGGGGTCCTGGGCATTCCAGATGCTGTACGCGTCACCGCTGTTGAGCACCGGAGAGAGATCGACCGGGACTTGTGTCGCATTGCCCCAGTTGTAGACGACAATGTTCCCCTGACCCGTGCGTTGCCCATCTACCGTCACGGGTCGCACGAATACCGTCGCGGTCGTCGGCGCGGATGGATTCACGACGTCGCTCGACCCCAAGGGTGTGGCATTCTGCTTCCACGTCTGCCAATCGGTCCCCGAATTATTCTGATAACTCCAGGCGGGAGCCGCAGCGTCGCGATAGTACGTGTTGGATGTCCACGTGTAGCCTGATGGCGAGTCGTTCAGGCGCAGAACTTTGGCCGGGCTGTAGGCGATGTTGCCGCTGACGAGCGCGGTCTGCCAATCGTGAATATCGAGCGCAGGATTGCCGCCAATCGCGTAGTTGTTCACGATCCGGACATCCACGTTGACAGTTGTAGAGTAACCGACCTGGAGTCCGGCGATTCCATTGGTATTGACTTCGCTGATGGCAGGAGAGAAGTAGGTCATGTTGTTGCGCACGGTGTCTTGTTGCCCACCGATATCCGTGCCGCCCAGCAAAATGTTCGGACTCGAGGTGGACGCGAGCGATCCGTTATTGAAGGCCACGTTGCCGTCGTAGAGTACGCCCTTCAGGGCGTCGGTCTGCTGATTAAAGCCGTGAAGGCCGTAACCGAATTGGTTGAAGGCGATGTTGTCCCGAACCTTGATCGAGCCCGTATTGCTGCGGACGTAGACGCCGTGCCCGTGGCCGCGATCACTGCCTTGGTAGCCGTTGTTGTACCAGATCGAACCCGTGATTTCGACGTCAGAAGCGGAGGCTTCGTTGTACAACCCCACTCCGCCGTCGTGCACGATCAGAGCGATGTACCGATTGTGGCTGCCGACGTTGTAGAGGATGTCGGGGCGAAAACCCGAGGTGCAGGTGCACGAGCGAATCTGATCGGAGTTCGTCAGCTCGAAGCCCCAGAACGCGAGGTAGGACCCTTGCACGTTCAGACCGCTGGGACTCGCCGCACCGTGAAGCGGGTAATCCAAAATCGCGTGCCCCCCGGGATCTTGCCGAAAGACGACGAGTTTCCCTTGTTGCCCGCTTACAGTGACTGTCTTGTTGCCTGTGTACGTGCCGCCTTTGATACAGACGGTATCGCCTGGAAGCACGCGGTTGCCCGCCCCGTTGAAGGCATACTGCAGATCCCAGGGATCGGCGCTGGTCCCCGCGCCCGTGCCCCCGTTGGTCGCGACATAGTGATTGCAGGTGAACGAGCTACCAGGAGGGCCGCTGCTTGGAGTCAAAAAGACGCCGGATACCCAGCCGAGTACCCCGTCTCCGAACTGGACTTTCCAGTAGATCGAGTTGTCGCCGGTGAAGTCGCGTGTCCCCGGACTTTCCTGCACAGTCGCCGTGGCTGACGGAGGCTTGTTAGCGAGTACCGACGAGAAATTGTTTGCCGCGCTGTGCACCGCGACGTCCGTTGTCGTTTGCACACCCTGGCCACTCAAGAACTCGTACAACGGGCCGTAGGTAATCGGCTCCGTTTGCCGCTCGCTGCATCCCCAGACCGCCAGAGCAAATGGGAGCAGCGCGAGCGCCGATCTGCTTGTGCATCTGCGTCGCATCAATCCTCCTCGCAAAGGCGTGACAATTCACAACTGCCTGCGATTAACCTCCGGTGCGCGCAGCAGTACGACTATCAGCCGCTCGATTTGATTTGGATTTAATGCGCAGGTGTTATGGCATTTTGGGCGCGCGAAGAATTAAGCCGCGCGCGCGCGCGGTGGAACGGCTATCGCGTCGGGACCCGCGTCACCACAAACGTGTCGAACTCCGGACCCGTCTTCGGCGCCGGAGACGACCGCAATCCGACCGGGGCGGGCGGCGCCACGCCCTGCATCGGAATCGAGAGCGACGTGCCGGTCATCGTCCCGCTCGCCACCGGCGCGGCGAAAAGATCCTGGACGTTTCGCACTTCATACCGGTCACCCGCCGCCAGCACGCCGCTCAGATCGACGCTGACGCTCGGCTGCTTGGCCCAGTTGTACACGATGATGTGCGCGCGCCCCGCCTCGTACGGGTTGGGACGCACGACCACTTTCGTCGCACGCGGCGGCGCGAGCTCCACGTTGTCACGCCAGACTTGTCCCGGCGCGCCGGGATCGCGGCGCACGATGAGCGGACCGGGCGCCCACGCGATCAGCGTATCGTTCGAGACGCGCGCCGCCTGCCAGTAGGCGAACTGCAGGACCGGCGAGCCGCCCGCAAAATAGTTCTGGTCCACGACTACGTCGCCATTTTGCAGCGTCTTCCATCCGACGATCACGTTCGCTTCGGCGCCGACCAGCGCCGGCGAGTAGTAGGTCAAGTTGCCGCGGATCGTCGCGCCCGCCGCGTAGCCGTCGCCCCCGAGCAGAATATTGGCGGCCTGCGTGCGCCGGTTCGCGAGGCTGCCGTTATTGAACGAGACGTTTCCTTCGATCGTGATGTTCATCAACTTGCCGCTGCTGGCATTCGTGTAGGCATGAATGCCGTAGCCGTATTGATTGAACACCACGTTATCGCGCGCGACGAGCGGACCCGTGTAATTCTTGATGTACAGCCCGTGTCCATGCCCGTGCCCCGGCTCCTGCCAGCCGTTGTTGTAGATGATGCATCCCGCGATTTCCACGTCGGGATAGCTCGCGTCGGTGTAAAACGCGACGCCGCCGTCGTGCACGATCAGGTTGATGAACTTGGTGTGCGCCGCGTAGTTCACCACGACGTCGGGCCTGATTTCCGCGGTGGACGACGGCGTCTCGCGCTGGGGATTGGAATTCGTGACCTCGAAGCCCCAAAAGACGCTGTACTCACCCTTGACTTGCCACGTATCGCTCTTGGAGCTCGCGCCGTCGATGATGGCGCGCTCGCCGGGGAATTGTCGGACTACCACCGGGGCTCCAGGCTCCCCCGCGACCATGCTCCGAAACGATCCGCGATAGGTGCCGCCACGCAGCCAGATCGTGTCGCCGGGCTGGACTTTTCCGCCGCCGGTCAACGCCGTCGCGAGGTCCCACGGCCGTTTCAGCGTCCCATCGCCAGCCTGCGTGCCGTGCGGTGACGCGTAGTAGCCCTTTCCGCCCCCGCGAGGCGGGGCGATCCAGGGAAGCACGACTAACGCCACAAATCGCAACAAGTTCACGATCCAGTTATCAGCAAGACGTCTGCCACGGCTGCTCGATCGTGCGATCTAGTTCCTGTTCTCGCGAAGGCTTAGTCCGCTCCGGTTCGCAGGACGGTTGGCGCGGATCGTGCTAGAACAACGTGGCGCAGGCAGGTGAAGTCCCTGCGAGGGCGACTCGCGGGAGTAGCTCAGAGAGAGCGCCGGGGATACCACCTCGGAGGTCGCGGGTTCGAATCCGCCTCCCGCTCCTCGCCCTTGACAGGAGAAGCGGTCGTGCTCAACCCACGCTCGTCAACAACTGCCCGCTATCTGATCAGAGCGCTCGTCATTGGCGCCGCCGTCCTGCTGGGCGCGTGCCCCAGGATGATCACCGATTCCGGGTACGTGTTGACCGTGTCGCCGGCAGCGGCCAACCTGTTCGTCGATGACAGCATGCGATTTACCGCCCGACTCATGGATGGAAACGGCGCCGAGGTTAAGGCGCCGTCTTCTTGGACTATCGACAACGCCCAGGTGGCGAGCGTGGATACCCTCGGCATGGTGCACGCACTCGCTCCAGGCTCCGCAACGATTCACATCTCGGGGCGGGGTGCCAGCGCCACCGCGTCGCTCGTGGTCGCCGTGGACAGCGGGCGGACGCTGACGATCGCGCCCAGTGGCGCCGATGTCTACGTCAGCAGCACCGAACAGTTCCGCGCAACGCTCAAAGACCGCAACGGCAGGACGCTGTCCGCTCCCCTCGCCTGGGAAAGCAGTAACACCGCGGTAGCGACCGTGAATGCCGGCGGGTTAGTCACCGGTGTTACGGCCGGCACTGCAACGATCCAGGTCGCGACGCGTGGGCTCGTGGCCGCGGCTCCAGTGACCGTCTCGCCGATGCCGGCATCGGTCGTCCTGGTCGGTGCGGGCGACATCGCGTCCTGCTCGAGCACTGCCGACGAGGCCACGGCCAACCTGCTCGACGGAATTCCAGGAACCGTCTTCACTGCCGGCGACAACGCGTACGAAAACGGCGCCGCCGCCGACTACGCGAACTGCTACAACCCGTCCTGGGGACGGCATAAAGCCCGAACCCATCCGGCGCCGGGCAATCACGAGTACAGCACCGCGGGCGCGGCCGGCTACTTCGGCTATTTCGGCGCCGCGGCTGGCGATCCGGACAAGGGCTATTACAGCTACACGCTCGGCGCCTGGCACATCATCGTACTGAACAGCAACCTCGCCACGAATGCCGGCTCACCGCAGGAGACGTGGCTGCGCGCCGATCTCGCCGCTCGTCCCGTGAAGTGCACGCTCGCGATCTGGCATCATCCGCGATTCAGCTCGGGTCCACACGGCAGCTCGACTGCGGTGCAGCCGCTCTGGGACGACTTGTACGCGGCAAACGCCGACGTCGTGATCGTCGGCCACGACCACCTGTACGAACGGTTTGCGCCCCAGACACCGACCGGCCAGGCGGATGCTGCGCGCGGGATCCGGGAATTCGTCGCGGGAACGGGCGGGGCGGGACTCTATGCCTTCGCGACGCCGGCGCCCAATAGTCAGGTGAAGAACAACACGACGCACGGTGTGCTGAAGCTGACGCTGTACGGCGATCGCTACGACTGGAAGTTCGTCCCGGTCGCGGGATCGAGCTTCACGGATTCAGGCACCGGACGCTGTCACTGAGTGAGCCGCTGCAGATCCTCGTCGATCCGCTCACGCGCGGCGTCGTCGCCGAACGGTTCGAGCAGCTCACGCGCGCGCTCGAGATAGGCGCGGGCCTCATCCCGATCTCCCATGATCGCGCGGAAGCGCGCGTACTCGCAGTAGACGTCGGCCTCCAGCCGGCGCGCCGGCTCACCCAGGCGGCACAAATCGATGGCCTGTTCGAAGAAGACAAACCCCGCCTCGTCGCCCTGGCGGCCCCGCAGCTTGCCCATGATCAGGTAGATGCGCGCGAGCCAGCGTGTCTGCTGGTATGTGATGGCGACGTCTTCGGCATGACGCGTCTCGTCCTCCGCGTCCGGGAATCGGCCCAGATCCAGATAGAGCTCGGCCAACCGGAGCCGCACGGATAACTCGAGCACGGGGTCGCGATCGGTCACCGGCAACCGGCTCAGCGCTTCGCGATAGGTTGCCAGCACTTCGGTCAACCTTCCCTGCGCGGCCTCCATCACTCCACGGGCAAGCAGCGTCCGAACGACGCCGGCGGAATCACCCAGTGCCTCGAAGGTATCGAGGGCGCGCTCGAGGCGTTGCGCCGCGGCGCGATAATCTCCGCGCCGATGCGCGATTTGACCGAGGCCGAGGGAGAGCGAGCCGGTGAGCGGGCGATTGAATTCCGCGTACTCGAGCCCGCGCGAAAACCAAGCTTCCGCCCCCGACCATTGCGCCTGGGCAAACAACACATCCCCTAATCCTTTGCAGGCGCCGGCGGCGTGCGCGTTGTCGGCTTCCGCCTCGGCAAGCGCGAGACTCCGTTGGAAGGCGCGCGCCCCGGCGTCCAGGTAGCCGCGCGCGGTCTCGAGACGCCCGAGGTTGCAGAGCGCTTCCATTTCGGGTTGGCGATCGCGCAGCTGCTCCGCCAAACCCAAGGCCTGCTTGTACCAGGCATGCGCCTGCACGTAGCGAACACCCTCCTCTTCGTATGCGCCCGCGCGCATCAGCGCCCGGACGGCGCGAGAGAGATCGCCGGTCTGCTCCGATTCAAGTGCGTCGACCGCCGCTTCGTACAGGAATGCCACTCGCGTCTGCACGCCGTCGAGCGCTTTGCCCATCCGCGCGCGCACCGCAGAGGGATCGAACGTGCGCTTCCCGATCGTCCGATTGGGCTCTGCCGCGGTCCACGCTTGGCGTTTGCGACCGGCGCATAACGACACAACCAGCCCTCGCAGCGGCCTCAGATCCTCCACGTCGGGTAACAGCCGCAGCGCCTGCTCTACGCGCAGGGTCGTCGTTTCCGAGATTGTGGCATTCACGCGGGTCTCTTGAGCTGGAATGGTAGTCATCGGGCCGCGTGTCTTTTTGCACGAAGCGGGCCAGCGTTTACGCATGACGGGGTGAGAGGATTAATCAGGATGGGGCAGGTATTAGATCGAA
Organism: Gemmatimonadota bacterium; assembly: GCA_003221035.1. GTDB lineage: Bacteria > Gemmatimonadota > Gemmatimonadetes > Gemmatimonadales > GWC2-71-9 > 20CM-2-65-7. Next base: position 148,605 of record QHUB01000009.1, on the reverse strand, counting down.
AGGGGCCCTACCATGAGGCAGGGCCCCTTTTTCATGCTCAAACCTGGTGCCTAGAGATGGTATTCCTTGATCTTTCGAGCGAGTGTGTTGCGATGCACGCCCAGGATTTGGGCCGCCTCACCGATCTGCCCGTGGGTATGGGTCAGCACCTGGGCGATATGGCGTGCCTCCGCTTCCTGCAGCGTGGCAAGGGGTCCGGTGCTGGACACCTCCCGTTTCGTCGCACCCGCGAGCCATTCTTCGGGGAGGTCTACCGAGCGCAGGACATCCCCTTCGCACACGAGGACCGCGCGCTCGATGACGTTCCGCAGCTCGCGGACGTTCCCGATCCAGGTATGACCCCGTAGCAGGTCCGAGGCCCGATCGGAAATCGCGACGATGCGCTTGCCGTACTGCCTGCCGAACTCCTGCAGGAAATGCGACGTCAAGAGGATGAAGTCATCGCCCCGCGCGGCGAGCTGCGGCAGCCGAATGGTGACCACGGCCAGACGGTAGTAGAGGTCTTCGCGGAATCTTCCCTCCGCGATCATCTGCTTGAGATCCTGGTTCGTCGCCGCGATCACGCGCACGTCCACGGGGATCGCCTCACCGCCACCTACACGTTCCACTTCGCGCTCCTGAATGGCGCGCAGAATCTTGCTCTGGAGGACCAGGCTCATGTCGCCGATTTCATCCAGGAACAACGTGCCGCCGCTGGCGCGCTCGAACCGGCCGATCTTGCGGGCGACCGCTCCGGTGAACGCTCCCTTCTCGTGTCCAAACAGCTCGCTCTCGAGCAGGTTCTCAGGAATGGCGGCGCAGTTGACGGCGACGAACGAGCGCGTGTTACGGGGGCCGTGCGCGTGAATCGCGCGCGCCACCAGCTCCTTGCCCGTCCCCGACTCGCCCTGAATGAGCACCGTGGCGGTACTGGGCGCCACGTGGGCAATCGTGCGATAGACATCGACCATCGCCGCGCTCTGGGATACGATCTGGTAGGGCCCCACCGCGACCGGCGTGACGGTGGGGAGCGGCAACGGCGTCTCCGCGGCGGCCGCGAGGACGCGGTTCAACGTGGCGCGAAGCTGGTCGCGCTCGAGCGGCAACGGCAGCACCGCCGTTACACCGAGCTCCGTGGCGCGCAGCGCCAGGCTCATCGACGGCGCCGGGGTAACCGCGATCATTCGCGGCCTGACGGCAAGGCGCGGCAGCACCTCTTCCCACCATTCGAGCTGCACGTCGGCATCGCGGTCCAGCACGGTCAGCACGGCATCCCATCCGCCGTGCGCGAGCGCCTGAAGCGTCGTGGCTTCGTCGGCCGTGCGCTCGAGCGTGGCACCGGATTGTTCGACGTAGCGCGCCAACTCCCGGAACAGCGACGGATCGCCGCCTACACCAAGAAGCCGCGCGGGGGTAGTCCCACACTTCGCGGGCTGCAGGACGGTATCGTCGAGGGCGACCTCGGCAATCATCTCGTGACCTGCATTTCGGAGCGGAAACCGGCGCGCTCGACCTGACGGCGGTGTGTCCATTTCCGCATGATGACGGTCGTGCCGCGGCCGGCTTCGGACCGGACATGAACTTCATCCATGAGCCGGCGCACCGTGGCGAGGCCTAATCCCTTGCCGTCTCTCAGCGCCTCCGATACGTCGGCGATCCCCGGCCCCTTGTCCCGGGCCACGATCGCGAGTCCCACCCGGCCGGGCTGCTCGATGAGATGCAGCAGCAAATCGCCACGCCGTGCATAGCGAAGCACGTTGCGCGCGACTTCCATGATGGCGGTGGCAATGACGGTCACATCGGTGGGTGAGAAATCCAGGCTGGACGCGAGCCGCCGGCCGTGCTTTCCGGCCAGGAGCACGTCGCTTTCATTGTCGATCGCAATTCGCACCTGCGGAGGTGGAGCGGCAGCCTCCAACACTTCGGCAACAGCTTGCGGCGACATAGCTTCCTCAAAGGAGGTGAAAAACAGGGGTGAAGTAGTTGCGTGACTCAGTCTAGGGTGAGATGAGAGAGGGGAACATCACTCACCGGATGGAAAAGAGGTCTAGACAGGGTGGAGGAATTTTCAGCGAGGCAGGTTCCGGAGATCTAGTCCATTCGATGCACCAATTTGTAGCACGAGCGTGTGGAATCGCCACGTTTAGCTGCTCGAGTTTGCACTTGGTCCTACCAGATCATCCAGCTCCTCCAAGCCCAGGAGCACATCGCGCGGTTTGGAGCCATTCGCGGGACCAAGAACGCCGGCCAGCTCCAGCTGATCGATGATGCGGGCAGCGCGTCCGTAGCCGATGCTCATGCGTCGCTGTAAAAGCGATGTCGAGCCGAGCTGGTTCTGGATGCAGACCTCCGCCGCCTGGCGGAACAGTGGATCGCGCTCCCCTGCACCCTGCTCTCCGCCTCCTCCGCCTTCTTCTTGCTTCTCCGCCTTTTCGAGGGCAGCGACCTGCTCGTCGATGGACGTGCCCGGCGCGGCAGCGGCTGCCGGCGCGTGCGCGTTATACCACTCCATCAGACGCTCCGTCTCGTCGGTGGAGATGAATGCGCCCTGCACGCGCACCGCTTCACTCTTTCCGGGCGGCAGAAACAGCATGTCGCCGTTTCCCAGCAACGTCTCGGCGCCGTTTTGATCGAGAATCGTGCGGCTGTCGACTTTCGCCGATACGCGGAATGCGATCCGGCACGGGAAGTTCGCCTTGATGAGTCCGGTGATGACATTCACCGAGGGCCGCTGCGTCGCCAGCATCAGGTGGATCCCGATCGCGCGCGCCTTTTGCGCCAACACGGCGAGCGGCGTCTCGATCTCTCCTTGCACGGTGAGCATTAAGTCGGCGAGCTCGTCCACGACCAGCACGATGTATGGCAGAACCCCGCCGGTATAGGCGGCGTCGAACGGCAGCTCCTTCTGAATGCCCGCCTGCGTCGCGAGCGTCTCACGCGGACCCTTGAGCGCAGCCTTGGCGTCGACCTTCTTGTTGAAGTCGGTGATGTTGCGCGCGTGATTCGCATGCAGCAGCCGGTAGCGGCGCTCCATTTCCCACACCGCCCATTTCAGCACGTTGGCCGCCTTGTGGTGACTCGTGACCACAGGCAGACCCAGATGCGGCAGCGCGCTGTACATGGACAGCTCGACCATCTTCGGATCGATCATCAACAACTTCAGCTTGTCCGGCCCGTGCGCGTAAATCAGACTCGTGATGATCGCATTGATGCACACCGATTTTCCCGAGCCGGTCGCCCCCGCGATGAGCAGGTGCGGCATCTTGGTGAGATCGTCCACCACCTCATCGCCTTCCAGGTTGCGGCCCAGCACGACCGGCAGAATGCGCGCGGCGCGGCGAAACTCGGCGCTGTCGATCAGATCGCGCACGTGGACCAGGCGCGGCGTGGGATTGGGCACCTCGATGCCGATGGCGGCCTTCCCGGGAATCGGCGCGACGATCCGCAGCGACTGCGCCCGCATGGCCAGTGCGAGATCGTCGGCCAGTGAGGACACCCGTCCCACTTTCACCCCGCGCCCCGGCTCCAGCTCGAAGCGCGTCACGACCGGGCCGACCGTCTTGTTCGTGATCTGCGCGCCCACGCGGAATGTCTCGAGCGTGGCCACGAGCCGGCGGCCCATGTCTTCGATCTGCGCGGCGTCCGCATCCTCCACGGCCCCGGGTCCCTCGGTCAACAACTCGATGGGAGGAATCAGCGATCCGGGAGGCGGTGGCGAGGCCGGTTTCGGTGGGGGAGCGGGCTTTGGTTTGCGCTCTCTGGAAATGCGGGAGATGGGAGATGGGAGAGGGTCGTCCGGTTCGTCCACCGGCGCCCGCGCCTTCTTCGTGGGTACCGGGACGTCCAGCTCCCTTCTTCCATCTCCCTTCTCCCGCTGTCGCAGCATCGTCAGCGGATGCCACCCAACCGTCAGGATCCCCAACGCCGACAGCGCGAACAGGCCCGCAAGCACCGCGCCCACCGGTCCAATTGCCCCATCCACACTCTTCGCGAGGAGTCCGGGAACGAATCCGACCAGGCGCTCGGTCCGCGTCCAGTTCTCGTAGTCAGCCGCCGAGAACGCCGGACCGATGGCGACCGCGATGCCGTAGGGAATCAGGATGATGAGCCCGGCGCCGAGCATCGCGACGCGGCCCCACGAGAGCGCGCCAAGCCGATCGAATGCCGCGAGTGCCCAGATGACGCCGAAGACGGGAATCACGATCGCGCCGACACCAAACCACTGCCACAGCGTGGCGCCGATCGATCGTCCCCAGCTTCCCGTCAATCCGATCGGCAACAACGTCAGCCCCAGGAAAAATCCGACCAAGAGGGCCGCGATGCCGATGAGCTCTTGCCGAGCCTTTGGGTTCATGCCGCGATGCGTCGGTCCGCGTAGACGGGGACAATCGACAGCCGGTCGGGATTGGCGCAGAACTTCACGTCATCCGCCAGTCCCACCTCGCCGAGCAGGCGGGCGGCGTCGCTCGCGCCGAGGGCGTCCTGCCAGCCGCCTTGCTGAGCGGCGAGATCGAGGGAGACCTGCGCGGCGTCGTTGAGGGTGAGCTTCTTCGGCGGCACCCCTTTCTTGACCGCTTTGATCAGCCGGCCGGCGGTGTAGGCGTCCTCGAGCGCGAACTGCTTGTCCCGTCCCGCGCAAACAATGACCAGATCGCCCCGCTCCATGAACAGTTTATGCGCGCGTTCGGCGACGGCGCTGAAATTCAGCGCCGCGGCGACCAGCACCGGATCGCCGCCCTGCGCGGCGACGAGTGCCGGCGTGCCGTTGGTCGTCGCCAGGAACACCGTCTTGCCGCCCACGGTCTCTTTGGTCATTTCGCGCGGCGAGTTGCCGAGGTTGAACCCTTCGATCTTCTGCAGCCGTCGCTCGCCCGCCAGCACGATGCCGTTCTTCTCGAGATTCGAGGTCAGGCGCACGACCTCGTCGGAGCTCGCCGCGGGCACGATGGCCTTCGCGCCGGCGGCGAGCGCACTCACGATCGTACTGGTCGCCCGCAGCACATCGATCACGACGACCGCTCGGCCGGTCAGATCTCCAGCATTGAGGCCGAGGGGCGTGTAGTAGACGTCAATCTTCATGTCTGATCTTTGAGGAGTTGCGGCTCGCGCTCGAGGAATTTCGTGTCCACCTTGCCCGCGACGAAGTCCGGATGGCGCATGACCCGGCCCAGAAATGGAATCGTCGTAGTCACGCCTTCAATGATAAACGAGTCGAGCGCCTGGCGCATGCGGGCGAGCGCTTCGGTGCGCGTGTTGCCGTGCACGATGACCTTGGCCAGCAGCGAGTCGTAATACGGCGGCACCGTGTAGCCGGCATAGATGTGCGTGTCCACGCGCACGCCCGGCCCCCCCGGAGGATGGTAGGCCGTGATGAGTCCGGGGGATGGCTGGAAATTGCGGCTGGGATCCTCGGCGTTGACGCGGCATTCGATGGCATGCCCCCGCAGACGATGGCCGTTCATCACCAGGTTGAGCGGCGCACCCGCCGCGACGGAGATCTGCTCCTTGACCAGGTCGAAGTTCGTGCACATCTCGGTCACGGGATGCTCGACCTGGATGCGCGTGTTCATCTCCATAAAGTAGAAGGAGCCGTCCGCGTCGAGCAGGAACTCGATTGTCCCGGCGCCCACATAGCCGATCGCCTCCGCGAGCTTGACCGCGGCATCGCCAATGTCCTGGCGCAGCGCCTGATCGACCGCGGGCGATGGCGCTTCCTCGACCAGTTTCTGGTGGCGTCGCTGCACCGAGCAGTCGCGCTCACACAGATGCATCACCTTGCCGTACTGGTCCCCCATGATCTGGATTTCGATGTGCCGCGGGCGCGCGAGATACTTCTCGATGTAGACCTCGTCGGAATTGAACGCCGCCAGCGCCTCCTGCCGGGCGAGCGTGAATGACTGCCCAAACTGTTCCGGGTCGGTCGCGACGCGCATCCCCTTTCCGCCCCCTCCCGCCGCCGCCTTGATAATCACGGGGAAGCCGAGCTTGTCGGCGAGTTCCAGACCTTCCTCGGGCGAGCCCACCGGCCCCGGAGAGCCCGGCACCGTCGCCACGCCCTGCTCCTTGGCGAACTTGCGGGCGGCGGCCTTGTCGCCCATCTGACGAATCTGATCGGGCGTCGGACCGATGAAGGTGATGTTCGAGGCGGTGACCTTCTCGGCAAACTCGGCGTTCTCGGCCAGGAAGCCATAGCCGGGATGGATCGCATCGGCGCCCGTGATCTCGGCGGCCGCGATCAAGCGCGGGATGTTGAGATAACTGTCGCGGCTGGGCGGGCGACCGATGCACACGTCGTCGTCGGCAAACCGAACATGGAGCGACTCGCGGTCCGCTTCCGAGTACACCGCGACCGTCTCGACGCCCAGCTCCTTGCACGCGCGGATCACCCGCAGGGCAATCTCCCCGCGGTTGGCGATCAGCACTTTCTTGAACATTACGGCGTCAGCTCGATCCCGGCCGCGGCGCCTCCGCCCCCCAACCGGTTCCCCGACGAGTCCACGCCCGAGACCTTCAGCGCAAACTCGCTGGGGTTCGTGGCGTAGAAGATCGCGCTCTCATAGCTGATCACGCCCTGGCTGTACCAGTGAAACAGCGACTGGTCGAAGCTCTGCATGCCGTACTGGACGGAGCCTTGGGCAATGAGATCGGGAATGTTGAGCTGCTTCGAGAGGTCGCGGATGTTGTCGGCGACGGCGGCCGTGTTGATCAGCACTTCGGCCGCGGGCACGCGGCCGCGTCCGTCCTTGCGCGGGACCAGCCGCAGCGACACGATCGCCTGGAGCGCGGTCGAAAGCAGATGGCGAATTTCGTCGTGCTGGTGCGGCGGAAAGAACGAGATGACGCGGCTGACCGTCTGGGTCGTGTCGGTCGTATGCAGCGTCGAGAACACCATGTGGCCGGTATCCGCCGCCTTGAGCGCCGTGTCCAGCGTCTCCATGTCGCGGATCTCGCCGATGAGAATCAGGTCGGGATCCTGGCGCAGCACGTGCCGGAGCGCGGAGTTGAAGGAGAGCGTGTCGTTCCCCACCTCACGCTGCGAGATGTTGGCGTGCTGGTCCCGGTGCAGGAACTCGATCGGGTCTTCGATCGTGATGATGTTCACACGCCGATTCGTATTGACGTGATTGATCATCGCCGCCAGCGCCGTCGACTTGCCCGACCCGGTCACTCCGGTGACGAGCACGAGTCCGCGCGGCTTGAGCGCGATCTCCTCCAGCACGGTGGGCAGATTGAGCTCGCGGAGCTGCTTCACTTCGTACGGGATCGCCCGGAAGGCGAACGCGACCGTCCCGCGCTGCTGGTAGACGTTGGTGCGGAACCGGCCGACGCCCGGCACGCCGATGGCAAAGTCCGCCTCCTTGTGCTCGGCGAACTCCTTGACCTGCCGCGGCGTCATGATCTGCTCGGCCAACGACTTCAGCTCCTCAGGCTTGAGCGGAGACGTCTCCAGCGCGACGAGGTCGCCGTTCACGCGGATGGTCGCCGGCCGGCCGACCTTGAGCAGCAAGTCGGAGCCGTTGCGCTGCACCATCTGCGTGATTGCTTGTTTGAAGTTGAATGCCGGCAGATTGCTCTGCGTCGCCTCACCCATGCGGATCCACCCGGAAAAGGACCTGGCCGAACTCCACCGGCTGCGCGTTTTGCGCGGTGACCTCGCGAATCACCCCCGAGACCTCGGACTCGATCTCGTTCATGATCTTCATGGCTTCGATGATGCAGACCACCTGCCCCGCGTTCACGCGGGACCCCACCTTGACGTAGGGCTGGGCCGCCGGCTCGGGCGACTGATAGAACGTCCCGACCATGGGCGACTTGATCTCGAGCAGCTGGGGACCGGCGGCTGCCGCTGCGGCGGCGGCTGAGGAAGAGGCGGAGGAGGATGCGGCACTGGGGGCTGGGGAAGCGGAGGCGGGCTGGGACACGATGACGTGCCCCGCCCCTTCGGTATTGCCGTGGCCGGCCTTGGACACCCGCACCGACGACCATGCCCCGAACAGCCCGCGGCGGATCTCGATCGCGCCTACTTCGGGGGCATCCTTCAGGATTTGCACGATCTGGGCGATGATATCGAGCTTCATGACCCTCCAATAGACCCGCGGCGACACGCAGCGTCAACGATACGCCCGATCGCAGATAGCCGGTAGCGGTATTTCACACCAGCTCCACGAGATCCGTGCAGCCGTCACTGAGCAGCACCGGGCCATCGGCCGACAAGTACACGTCGTCTTCGATCCGCACGCCGCCCCGCCCCGCGACATAGACGCCAGGCTCGATGGTCACCACGGCGCCTTCCGGCAACGGATCGACCGCGGTGCGCGCGAGGCGCGGCGCCTCGTGGACCTCGAGGCCGAGACCATGTCCGGTGGAGTGTCCGAACGCGGCGCCGAAGCCGCGCGCCTCGATCGGATCGCGCGCCAGCGCATCGGCAGCTTTGCCGCTCATGCCGGCTCGCACACCCTCGCGCGCGCGCCGCTGTGCGTCCTGGACCAAGCCGTAGAGCGCGCGTTGTCCTTCATCAGCGCGCGCCCCGACGACGACCGTGCGCGTAATGTCGGCGCAATAGCCGTCCACGACGGCGCCAAAGTCCAGCAGCAACCACTCTCCGGCGGCCACCGTACGCGAGCTCGTGTGCGCGTGCGGCAGCGCGCTGCGCGGACCGCTCGCGACGATCGTCGGGAACGGATGGGCTTCGCTGCCGTGGCGCCGCAGCGCACCTTCGAGCATGCCCGCAATCTCGAGCTCCGTTTGTCCCGGGCGCACCTCGGTGAGCGTGTCACGAAGAGCGGTCGTCGCGAGCGCAGCGGCCGCGCCAATCGCGGCGATCTCAGCTTCATCTTTGCGCACGCGGAGCTTCTCAACCAGCTCACCCGCCGACTTCCACTTCCACGCTGCCGCCGCGGTGCTCGACAAGCGCTCGGCATCCCTCACGGTGAGCGCGTGCGACTCGAAGCCGATCATGCCGAGTGGCGGAAGCTCCTTGAAGAGACGGTCCCAGACGCTCGTCCCTTCGATCTCCACGCGCGCGAGCGCGCCGCACTCCTGACGCGCCTGCTCGTCGTAGCGGAAATCCGTCACGATCAACAGCCCCTGCTGGGTCGCGACCGCGAGGCCTGCCGAGCCGCTGAATCCGCTGAGGTAGCGGATATTGGGACGCGAGGTGACCAGCAGCGCGTCCAATCCGTCGGCTTCGAGCAGTGCGGCCAGCGCCGCTTGTCGCTCGGGGCGCCTATCGGGATGGGTGGGCGACCGCGTCGAGGTAGCGGGCAAGGGCTTCGAATCCCAGCCGATAGCTGTCGGCGCCGAACCCCGTCACGACTCCGACGGCAAGATCGGCCAGCAGTGAGCGCCGCCGCTCCGGCTCGCGCGCGAAGATGTTGGACAAATGGACTTCGACGAACGGCACGCGAACCGCTAGGAGCGCGTCCCGCACCGCGAGACTGGTATGCGTGAACGCCGCCGCGTTGATCACCGCTCCGTCGATTCGGCCTTTGAATCCCTGTACGGCCTCCACGAACTCGCCTTCGTGGTTGGTCTGAATCCAGGTCAATTCGATGCCGAGGGCGCGCGCGCGTTCTTGGGTGGCGCGCTCGATCTCCGGGAGACTGGTCCTGCCGTAGATCTCAGGCTCGCGCTCTCCCAACAAATTGAGATTGGGGCCGTTCAGCACGGCGATGCGGTGGGACACTAGGACTTGAGCTTCTTCAACCACTGCTGGAACTGATCGGCCTCCGCCTCGTCTTCCGGCGGACGCTGGGTGCGGCCCGACGTACGACTGCTGCCGCCCGGCGTTCGTGCTGACGCGGCCTCACCGGGAGCCCCCCGCGATCCGGCATCGCCCTTGCCACCGGCAAAGAACTCGTCGAACGAGAATCCACCCGTGGCGGAGCCGCCTGCGGAGGGAGCACTGTCCTCTGATGAGAGCGGCTCCGCAGGAGATTGGGCGGGAGCAGACGTGTTCCCGCGACGAGCCGATTCTTCGCCAAACACGGAATCGAGCGAGATGTGATCCTGCGCGGGATGCGACGGTTCGCCTGGCAGTGGTCCGGCGACGTCGAACGCGGCTGCGAGTGTGCTCTGCGGCTCTGCAGGTTGCGCCGGTTGCCTCTGGCCGGCCCAGATCCCCTTCAAGAACGCCTGCGCTGAAACGCCCGAGCCTTTGCGGCCGCCGTGCGAAAGTTGATCGACCTTGGACCGAAGCTTCGCATCGTTAGGACGCTGCGTGAGTAGCGCCTGGTAGACGCGCAGCGCGTCCTGCTGATGGCCCTGCTTCAAGTAAAGCTCCGCCATCGTCTCGGTGACCACCGGCTCAGCCTGGGACAAAGTCGCCGTGTCGGCGGCCCCGTCATCATCCGAGAGCGCAACCGCAGCCGGCACACGGGATGGTGGCGCCGGCGGCGGAGGAGGTGGAGGAGCCGGCGGCGGCGGCGGCACGGGCATAGCCCGCGCGGACGCTTGCGGCCCGGGCTGGGCTTCGTCGTCGGGCATGATGAGCGGCAGATCGACTTGAGGAAGCGCCTCGTCGAGATCCGGCGCGCCTCCGGTCTGGCCCCCGGAAGGTTCTGGAGCATCCAGCTTGAACATTCCGCTGCCCTCGTACTGCGTTCGGGCGAGTCCTTCGATCTCGACCTGCTCGATCTGCTGCGCATTCAGCTCGACATCTTCCTGAACTTCCAGACCCTCGGCCTTCGCGGCGGCGTGGGCGTTTGGGTTGAACGAGATGGGGTTTTCGAAGTTCTCGACCATGGGCGTGCTGCCGGACGGGCGTGGGGCCGACGGCCCCTTCCCAAGTTCTACGGGTGCGGCCTCTTCGTGCTCGACGGCAAAATCAGGCTTTGCCATCGGCGTGGTGGCTGCTTCCGGGGAGGCCGGCGGAGCGGCGGCAGCGCCCGAGGAGGCCAACTTGCCTTTCGCGCGCGCCAAGGCTTCGGCGGCATCGCCATTCATCGGATCGGCGTTGAGGAGACGGCTCAACCATTCCACCGCCTCGTCGTACTTTCCAGTGCGTTCGGCGAGCTCGGCCAGGCCGCGCAACGCGATGATGTTTTCCCGGTCGAGGTCCAAGACCTGTTTAAAGACATCGTGGGCGGCGGTGTCGTCCTTCTTATCGACCAGGCACCGGGCATAGACGATGTAGGCACTGACATAATCGGGGTGCAGCTTGAGACCTTCCTGACACAGGCTAATCGCGTTATCTAGAAGCCCTGCTTTACGATACGCGTCCGCCAAGGGGGCGAAATTCCGGCCCTTGGGGTTCTGCTGGAACCGCGCTTCCAGTTTATCGAGTTCGCTGGTGTAGGCCACGTGTAAGTCGTTGTGGGAATTGGACGAAGATAGTGTTCGGCGGATGCTGCTGTCAAATGACCCGAGCCGATGTGCGCTTGAGTTTGTGCGTTGTCATTTTTAGACTTATGCCCCTTCACCCCTCTTTTTTCGGAGTTTGAAGTCACATGCTGCGCACGATGCGCGCCAACGCCAAGTGGATCTTTTATATCCTCGCCATCGCCTTCGTGCTGTGGCTCGCCATCGGACAGGTGATGAGCATTCTCGGCCCGAGCGGCTCGGTGGTGCTCCGCGTCAACGGCGATGAATTCCAGGTCAACGAGTTCCAGCAGCGTGTCCAGGCGGCCGCCGAGCAATATCGCCAGCAAAACGGCACGGCACCGATGTCACGTGAAGAAGACGAGCAGCTCCGCAATCAAGTCATCGATCAGATGACTCAGGACGCGCTGCTCCGGCAGGAGTACAAGCGGCTTGGGATTCGGGTGAGCGACGAAGAGATCATCGACATGGCGCGAAACTCGCCGCCCCCCGAGATCACGCGCGACCCGCAGTTCCAGACCGACAGCCAGTTCGATATCCGCAAGTGGCAGCAGTTCCTCGCGACCACGAGTGACCGCGCGGTGCTCGCGCAGATCGAGGCGATTTATCGCGATCAGATTCCGCGCATCAAGCTGGCTCAGTACCTCACGAGCGATGTGTACGTCTCCGATGCCAAGCTGTGGCGGATCTACAAGGATCAGCACGACTCCGCTCAGGTGGCCTCGCTCGCGATTTGGCCCTACACGATTCCGGACTCGAGTACCATCGGCGACGCCGAGCTGACGGCGTACATGAAAAAGCATCCCGACGAGTTCCCCAAGCAGCCAGCCGTGGCCTACGTGCGCTATGTCTCCGTCCCGCGGCTGCCGAATGCAGCCGACACGGCCGTGGCACGCGCGCGGGTGGCGAAGGTTCGCGCGGAGCTCGCGCGGGGTGCCAAGTTCGAGGACGTCGCGAAGCGGGAGTCGAGCGACTCCGGTAGTGGCCAGCGGGGCGGCGAAATCGGCTGGATCAAGCGGAGCGGTACGCGTCTGGTCGAGCCCTTCATGGAAGCGGTGCGCGCACTCAAACCCGGACAGCTGTCGGCCCCGGTGCCGACGCAGTTCGGCTATCATCTGATCCGCATCGACGAGGCCAAGGGCGATTCGGTCAAGGTTCGCCACATTCTGATTCCGATCGCGCTGCAGGGCGAGCACCTCGATCAAGTCGAGGCACGCGCCGATACGCTCGAGCGCCTGGCCGCCGAGCGGGCCGATCCAACGATCCTCGACACGGTTGCTCGTCGCATGGGGCTGCCGTTGTCGCCGATCTATCAAGTCGTGGAGGGCCAGCCCTTCACCGTCGGGCAATATCGGGTCCCGGATGTCAGCATTTGGGCGTTCGAATCGCCGCTGGGTGAGACGAGCCCCGTGATCGAGGCGGCATCCGGCTATTACGTGTTCCGCCTCGACTCGCTCGCTCCGGGTGGTGAGGCTCGCCTCGACCAGGCGCGCCCGCGTGCGACCCAGTTTGTTCGGCTCGAGAAACAGAAGGTGTTGGCACGGCAGCGCGCTGACTCGATCGCGAAAACGCTCGGCAGCGGCGACCTGATTGCCGCTGCCAAGGCGCGTGGGCTGGACGTGCAGCGGCTCGGATGGTTCACGCGCCTGCATCCGCCCGCGTATTTCAGCAACGAGCCGGCTGCGGTGGGCACCGCATTTGGCCTCGGTGTGGGCGAGCGCAGCGGTGTGGTCGAAGGCGAACGCGGCGACTTCATCATCCAGTCATTGGGACGCAAGCTTGCCGATTCGAGCGCCTGGCTGGCGCAGAAAGACGTCCAGCGGACGCAGTTCCGCCAGGCGGCGGAACAGGCTCGCATTCAGCAGTACATGGAGGGAGTGCGCGCCAGGGCCAAGATCGTGGACCGGCGCAAGGACCTGTTCAAGTCGCAGGCCCAGACGGACAACGCCGCGTCGCTGCAGTAACGCTACTCGACTAAACGCTTCGGCTTGCCATCACGTGGCTGTTCTCCCTCTCGTGCGGACGAGGAGGGGGGCAGCCGCTGAATGCTGTCTTCCGCTTCCGAGAGCGCCCGCTTGAATTCCCGCAGTCCCTTGCCGACCGCTTTCCCCGCGTCGGGCAGGCGGTTCGCCCCGAAGACCAGCAGGACGATCAGCATCAGAATCACGATTTCACTGCCGCTCAGATTCCCCAGCATACGACGTCGCCCCTATTGATTGAGCCGCTTTGGCGCCGCGCTGCTGGCACGACTCGAGGCCGGCGGCAGCGACGTATCGGACGAAGGAGGGTCCGAGGGCGGCTCGTCCTTGAGCCCGCGCTTGAACTCCTTGATTCCCTTCCCGATCGACGCGCCGATCTCCGGAATCCGTTTGGCGCCAAAGAAGAGCACCACGATGAGCAGCAGGATCGCGATTTCGGTGAACCCAAGATTGCCGAGCATGGTGCGCCTTTCCTAGAAGAGCGACCGGGCCACGAGATACGCGACGACGACGCCAAGGACCGCGAGCAGCGAGACGTCCAGCCCGATCGGGCCGAGTGTGATCGACATGACCAGCAGGTCCAGGTGCAGCGGGCCGATGGTGGGCGTCACCGACCAGGTGAACACCTCCTTCGCCGGCCCCTGCGGCAGGAACCGCCGCAGGAACGCCTGCAGCAGCCCGCCCAGGATGAAACCTACCGCGAGAACACTGAGGTAGAAGACGGGGCGGCGCGGGCCTGGTGGCATGGAAGGGGCTAGCTCCGCCGTTCCACGGCGTAGGCGATGCTCCCCTGAAGCGCATCGCGCGCGGGCGATGGCGGCAGCACATCCAGCTCCGCCTCCGCACGCTGCGCGAGATCCAGGGCGCGCTGGCGAGCGGTCTCCAGGCCCCCGGCCGTCTCTACCAGTCGGATCACCTCAGCCACCAGATCGTCAGTCGGCTCCGCGGCCTCCATCAATGCCGCCACCACGCGCCGGCCTTCGGGACCCACCCGCGCCAGTGCCGCGATCAGTGGCAGCGTGACCTTGTGCTCGCGCAGATCCAGACCGGACGGCTTGCCGGTCACCGCCTCCGGCTCGGTATAATCGAGTAGGTCGTCGGTAATCTGAAATGCCATGCCCAGCAACATACCGAACCGCGCCAGCGCCTGGCGGTAGTTCGCCGGCACCGTGAGCGCGCCCACTTCACACGCGCCCGAGAGCAGCGACGCGGTCTTCGCGCGAATCAGGGCGTCGTACTCGGCTTCGCCGTAGGCGAGCTTGTCGTGCGCTTCGAGCTGTCGCATCTCCCCCACGGTCATCTCGTTGGTGACGCGCGCGAGCACCCGCAAGGCCTCGTGATCGTCGAGCCGCACCAGCTCGATGATCGCGCGCGAATACAGATAATCACCCATGATGACGGCGATCTGATGCGAAAAGAGCGCGTTGATGGTGGGCAGTCCGCGCCGGAGCACCGAATGATCAACCGAGTCGTCGTGCACGAGCGTGGCGAGATGGATCAGCTCGACGACCGCGGCGAGGGTCACCGCGCGTGAATCGGCGGCGGCGGCGCCCGCCGCCTGGTGACTCAGCAGCAGCAGTGTCGGCCGGAACAGCTTGCCCTTCATTTGTAGCAAATGATCGTTCACTTCACTGACGATCGGGAAATCTGCGGCGATCACCCGCTGCAGCTCGACCACCACCTGCTCCAGCTCGCCGGCCACCGGCCGCTGTACGTCACGAAGGCTCACGCGGGCGACTTGTTGACTCACGCTATTTCGCCTTGGCCAGCGCTTTGACGCGCTGCTCGGCATCGAGGAACCGGATGTCGACCGCAAAGACCCGGCCGTACAGATCGCGCGCGTCGGCCTTCTTGCCCTGGTGCTCCAGCGCGCGGCCGAGCCAGTAGAGGATGCCAAGACGTTCCTGATCGCCCGACGCCGGAAGATCGAGGCCGCGCCGCAGGATCGATTCGGCGACGCCGTAGGCGCCCTTTTCGAAGAAGCAGACGCCGAGCATCTCCGACGTTCGGAGTTTTCCTTCGGGCGCCCGCAACGCCTTCTGCAGTTCGGCGATGGCTTCGTCGAGCAGCCCCATCTCCTTGAACGCGACGCCGAGATCGTAGTGCGACTGGAAGTCCGCCTCGTCGATGTTCTCGTCGATGCCCTGCTTGAAGCGCGCCAGCATGTCCTGGAAGTCCTGCTCCTCGTCGCCCGTCGGCTCCTCATCCTCCACGCGCAGGCGCGTGTCCTTCTCGGGCGTATCCTCGTCGTCGTCGATCAGCATCGAGCCAAGGTCGATGAAGTCGCCGTCCGCGCCGGCTTCATCGCGGACTTTCATCTTCGCGTCCTTGGCTTTCACCTTGCCTTCCGGCTTGGCAGCGGCGGCCGGTGCGGCGACCGCGGGCGCAAGCATCGAGAGCGCGGCGCGGGCGCGCTCGTTTTTCACATCATGCTCGGCAACGCGTGCATAGACCGCCCGCGCTTTGTCCGGCAGATCGGAGCGCAACAGCGCATCAGCGAGCTCGAGATACGCATCGACCAGCTTGGCCTTGTCGCCAGCTTTGAACGCGAATTCGACGGCCTTCTGGCGGTGGCGCACGCTGTTTGGATCGAGCCGCAGCACTTCGTCGACGAGGCCACGCGCCTCCGGCAGGTTGCCCGCATTCTCATACCCGCCCGTCGCGAGGTCCAGCTCTTCGATACCGCGCGCGCGATCGCCTTGCTCGATCAGCGCCTCGCCCAGGGCCTGATGCGCCTCGGGATCGTCGGGATTGTCGGCGACCCGGCTTTCCAGCTCGTCGACCTCCGGCGCGGCCGGCGTCTCTTCGATGTTGGAGAACACGAGCGAGCTGGCCTGATCGTTTCCCGAGCTGATCTCGTCGATTCCGAGATCGATGAAGCCAGACCTGCGTCCGCCGGTGGAGATCGACGTATCGTCTTCGGTTTGAATGAAGCTCGGATGCCGCGGCGCGTCGTCGAGCGTCAGCGGCTCATCATCGACCTCGTGACCGACATCCGTCGTGGCCGCCTCGAAATCGGGTTCGAGCTCGAGCGGCGGCACCTCGACGACGGTCTTGCGGGTCCCGGGCCCAGTTGGACGCTTCGGCACGACAGGCTTCACCTTCGGCGGTCCCTTCAATGCCGGCGCCTTTGGTGACACCTTTGGCGGAGCTTTGGGCGCGGCCTTTGGCGGCGGCGCCGGTTCAGCGATGTTTCCTTCGAGTACCAGATCCGCGCTCTCGAGCTCGATCCCCTCATTCGGGTCCAGCTCCGGCGCGGTGGGCTCGAGCTCGGCGACGGGCTCGAGATCGAGGTCCGCGGGATTCAACTCTTCGCGAATCGAAGGCGGTACCGGGCTCGTGTCCCGGACTTGCCCGAAATCGGCGACGGTGGTCTCGAAACCTTCCAGCATTCCGTCACCCGCACCACCCGGCGCCTCGTCCACAAGACTGGTCGTCTCGATCTCGAGAGACTCATCGAGCTCGGGCTCGATCTCCTCGATCAGCTTCTCGGCCGCAGGGGCCGGAGCCGGTTTCGAAGGCTCGGGCGGTGGCGGCGCCGCAGGAGCCTTTGCGCCCCCTCCCTTGGGTCCGCGCGGCTCGTCGAGGTCGAGAAAGACGAGACTGGACGTCTTCTGTTTCCCCGACTTGCCGGGATCCTTGTCTTCCCCGCCCGGCCGCGGTGGAGGCTTCGCCGCGGGCGGCGGAGTGACGCGGGCCGACGAACCGCGCTTGCCAGGGTCGGCCCCGTACATCTTCAAATGGTCCGACAGCATCTCACGGAGGTTGGCGCTCTCCGGCGAGATATCGGTGAATTCTTTCAGGGCTGCGAATGCGTGCTCGATCTTGCCGGCCTTCTGCATCCGCTCGGCGTACTCGACGAAATTCTGTTTCGCTTCGGCGATGAAGCCCTTGGCCGCATACAGCTTCGCCAGTTTCAGATACGTCGACTGCCGCGCCGGGGCGTTACGCAGCACCTTGTTGCACATGGCGATCGCGTTGTTGTGGAACCCCAGCTCGGCGTACTTATCCACGGCCTGGTCGTAGTAGTCGGCCGCCGCGCCAGGATCCTTCAACTTGATGAAGAGATCCCCGATGCGGTTATAGACTGAGAGGTCGGGGTTCGCCTCGTCTTGATTATTGAGCACCTCGAGCCAGACCTCGACGGCCCTCTTGGGATCTTTGGCCTCGAGACCTTTCGCCTTCTCTTTGAGCTGCTCAATCTTGGACATGGGAGCACTAAGATATCGGTGCGGTCTAGGTGGGACAAGCCGAACCCGCTGTCCAGACGGCGCTTACGACCTCTCGCCCGATCCAATACGCGACTTCACGCCAGTCCTCCACCGGGGCCAGTGCGAGATCGGCGACGTAGCCGGCCGCTATCTGCCCGCGCTCCCCGGCCAGTCCAAGGGCGGCGGCGGCGTTGATCGTCACCGCGGTCACAACTTCCGCGTGACGTAGCCCAAGTTGCGACACGCCGAGGGCCATGATGAGCGGCAAGCTCATCGTCGGCGACGTGCCAGGATTGAAATCTGTGGCCAGTGCGACCGCCGCACCCGCATCGATCAGCTTGCGGGCCGGAGCCTGTGTCCGCTTTCCCAGGAAGATCATCGTCGCCGGCAGCAGCACGGCGACCGTCTGGCTCGCAGCGAGGGCGCGGATGCCTGCATCGGAGATGGCCGCCAGGTGATCGGCGGAAAGCGCGCCGAGCTCTGCGGCGAGCTCGGCACCGCCTGCGCCTTCGAGCTCATCGGCGTGCAGCTTCACGCGCAACCCCTGCCGTCGCGCCGCCTCCAGAATCTGGCGACTGTCGGCAATGCTGAAGACGCCGGGCTCGCAGAATACATCGCATGACACCGCCAGCTGCTCGCGCGCGACGGCGGGGATCATCTCCTCGCAGACGAGCCGCACATAGTCGGCGCGGCGGCTGCGGTATTCCGGCGGCACTTCGTGCGCGCCCAGAAAGGTCGCGACGAGAGTCGCCGGCAATGTCTCACGCATCCGCTTGATCACGCGGAGCTGCTTCAGCTCGGCCTGCAGCTCGAGGCCGTATCCCGATTTCACTTCGATCGTCGTGGAGCCTCGCGCCAGCAGGACCTTCAGGCGGGAGCGCGTCAATGCCTCGAGCTCGGCCTCGGAGCGCGCGCGGACGTCGCGCACCGATTCGAGGATGCCGCCGCCGGCCGCAGCGATCGCCTTATAATCGAGCCCGAGCGCCCGGCGCTCGTGATCGTCCAGCCGCGGACCGCCAAAGACGCCGTGCGTATGACAATCGATGAAGCCGGGAAACAGCACGCCCCTGACTTCCTGGGCCCGGACGTCGGGAGCGCGCGGAGCCTCATGGCGCGTGCCTACCCACGCGATGCGGTCGCCCTCGATCAGTACGGCGGCATCCTGCAAGACTTCGACGTCCGCCATCTCGCGGCCGCGGCGGGCGCGGGCCGGTCCTCGACAGGTCACAACCTGCCGGGCGCCGACGAGCAGCGTCTTCAGTCGAGATCTCCGCTCATCGGCAGACGAATGTGATGGCGGCGTGCCGTCTCGATCGCTTCGGGATAGCCGGCGTCCGCGTGTCGCGCGACGCCGATGCCCGGGTCATTGGTCAGGACGCGCTCGAGTCGCTTTGCGGCTGCAGGGGTCCCGTCGGCGACGATGACCTGTCCCGCATGCAGCGAGTTGCCGATCCCCACGCCGCCGCCGTGATGAAACGAGACCCACGATGCCCCCGATGCCGTATTGAGCAGCGCATTGAGGATCGCCCAATCGGCGATCGCGTCCGAGCCGTCGCGCATCGCCTCAGTCTCGCGAAACGGAGACGCCACCGATCCCGTGTCGAGGTGGTCGCGGCCGATGACGATCGGGGCGGAAAGCTCGCCGCGGCGCACGAGCTCGTTCAATGCCACACCAAACCGCGCGCGCTCTCCCTGTCCCAGCCAGCAGATCCGCGCGGGCAGTCCCTGGAACGCGACGCGCTGCTCGGCCAGCGTGATCCAGCGCTTGAGGTGCGCGTTATCAGGAAACAGCTCGAGCACGAGCTGATCCGTGCGCTTCAGATCCTTGACGTCACCGGATAGCGCGACCCACCGGAACGGGCCCTTCCCTTCGCAAAACAGCGGCCGGATGTATTCGGGCACGAAACCCGGAATGTCGAACGCGTCCGAAACGCCCGCGTCCCGCGCTTCGGTGCGAATGTTGTTGCCGTAGTCGAACGCGACCGCACCGCGCCGCTGCAGGTCGAGCATGGCGCGGACGTGCGTGGCGATGCTCGCGCGGGCACGGCGCAGATAGTCGTCCGGCGCCTTGCGTCGCAGCGCCGCAGCGTCTGCCGGACTCACGCCGGCCGGGATGTAACCGTTCAAGGGGTCGTGCGCCGATGTTTGATCGGTCACGACGTCGGGCGTGAAGCCGCGGCGCACAAGCTCGGGCAATACCTCGGCGCAATTCCCGACGAGCCCGACTGACAAGGCCAGGCCGCGTTGCTTCGCATCGGCGCACCAGGCGAGCGCCTCGTCCAGCGACGCGGTGGATTTATCGAGGTATCGGGTCTCGAGCCGACGGTGGACGCGGGTCGGGTCTACTTCGACCGCCAGACAGATGCCGTCGTTCATCGTCGCGGCGAGGGGCTGAGCACCGCCCATTCCACCGAGCCCCCCGGTCAGGATGATCCGTCCGCGCAGCGAACCCTGAAACCGGGACTTCGCCACCGCGCCAAACGTCTCGTAGGTGCCCTGGAGAATTCCTTGAGAGCCGATGTAGATCCATGAACCGGCGGTCATCTGGCCGTACATGATGAGTCCGCGACGCTCGAGATCGCGGAACACATCCCAGGTGGCGAACCGGCCGACCAGGTTGGCGTTCGCGATCAGGACGCGCGGCGCATCGACGTGAGTCGTGAACACACCTACTGGCTTGCCCGACTGCACGAGCAGCGTCTCGTCGTCCTCGAGCACGCGCAGCGTGCGGCAGATCGCGTCGAACGAAGGCCAATCGCGCGCGGCTTTGCCGGTGCCCCCGTAGACCACGAGATCATCGGGCCGCTCGGCGACCTCGGGATCGAGATTGTTCATCAGCATCCGGAGCGCGGCCTCCTGGATCCATCCCTTACAGGACTTCGTGGAGCCGCGCGGCGCTTTCACGACACGAACCTTCCTGCCCGAACCTGTTGCGCGAGCCGTTCGATGTCGCGCGTGAGGGGCCGGTCCGCGCTCAAGACCGCTGACTCCTGCCGGACCGCGGCGTGCAGGCGAGCTACGGACTTGGCCGGCTTGAGCGGTTTCAGGAACTCGAGTCCCTGTGCGCCGGCGAGCAGCTCGATCGCGACGATGCGTTCGGCGTTCGCCAGAATCCGGCCGGCTTTCCAGGCGGCGGTCATCCCCATCGGCACGACGTCCTCCTGATTGCCCTCGGTGGGGATGGATTGCACGCTCGCCGGCGTCGCCAGGACCCGGCACTCCGCGACCAGGGCCGCGGCCGAGATCTGGGCGGTCATAAATCCGGACTCCAGACCGGGATCATGCGCCAGGAACGCCGGCAAACCTGACGACAGGTCGGGGTTGACCACACGCTCGATCCGTCGCTCGGCCAGTCCGGCCAGCGTCGTCAGCGCGATTCCGATGACATCGAGCGCGAGCGCGATAGGTTGGCCGTGGAAATTGCCCCCGGACAGGACATCGTTGCCGAACACGAGCGGATTGTCGGTCGCGGCATTCAGCTCGGCGGTCACGAGCCGCTCCGCGAAGGCGAGCCCCTCCCCCACGGCGCCCAGCACCTGCGGCGTGCAGCGTAACGAATAGGCGTCCTGGACTCTGGGGTCGTTCTCGCGGTGCGACTCACGGATTTCACTGTCGGCCAGGAGCTCGCGCATCAACGCCGCCGAGCGCTGCTGCCACGGATGCGGACGTGCGTCGTGAATGCGGGCGTCGAACGGTTCGGGCGAGCCGCGGACCGCTTCGAGACTCATCGCCGCCGCGGCGTGCGCGGTGCGCCAGAGGGTCCACGCGTCAGTGACCAGCAGCGCCGCGAGACCCGTCTGCGCCTGCGTGCCGTTGACGAACGCGAGCCCTTCTTTCGCCTCGAGCGTGATGGCGTTCGGAACTTTGACGTCGCCTTCGCCGATCATCGCCAGGGCGAGATGGGAGAGCGGCGCGAGATCACCCGAGGCGCCAACACTCCCCTGCGACGGCACCGTCGGATGCAGTTTCCGGTTCAACATGTCCACCAGGAGCTCGGGCAGGAGCGGCCGGACACCACTCGTGCCACGCATCAGCACATTCGCGCGCAGCAGCATCATGGCGCGCACCGCATCCGCCGGCAGCGGCTCGCCCACACCGGATGCGTGACTGCGGATCAGATTGAGCTGCAGCTGGCGCGCCTGCTCCGGCGGAATCCGCACATGCGCGAGCTTGCCGAAGCCGGTGTTGACCCCATAGATGGTGTCGCCGCGCGCGACCGCCGCCTCGACCGTCTGGCGGGACTGTGCGACCGCGGCCAGCGCCTTTGCGTCGATGGCCACGCGCGTGCCCTGCCGTGCCACGGCGGCGACGTCCGCGATCGTAAGGGAATGACCATCCAGTGTGACCGTCGAACCGGAGGGTGAGGTGGGCGGGTTGGGCGGCATGGGGACAAAAGCTAAGGCGCCGGAGTGGCTCTTGACCACTCCGGCGCCTATCCCGACCCCGACTTCCCTATCGTGAGCCTGTTACCCCGGTGCCAGTGGCCATGGCGGTCGACTGCCCGGCTCGAATCTGCAGCTCAGGGTTGCCCGGATCGGTCTGGAAACTCCAATCAAGAATCAGGTAGTCGCGGCCGACGTGCGTCACGCGCAGCGCGCCATACCGCAGCGTCGTGCCTTCGACGATCTGAAAGACGTAGCCATAGCCCGGCACCGCCTGAATCATGTTGCGGGTGTACCCGGATGCCGGCGCGAAGTCGATATCGGTCAGATCGCCCACAGGGCCGGTCCCGTACTCGCGGATCTGCGTGCCGGAGAACTCGGGCACGATCCACAATGTCGAATCAGTCGGGTCCTGATAGATCCAGAAGTCGATGTTCGTCAGGTTGCCGTCCTGCACCAAGCCGAGCTCGGACGCCTGGGTGCGACCATCACCATTCACGTCCTGCCAGAACCGGAAGCCGGACTCCGCCTGGTTCTTGTTGTAGGCGAACACGAGCGTGTTGCGCGCATCGGGACGAGGCGTGTCTTGCCACAGCGGCGACCAGAGACTCTCGTAGCCCTCCCGGCTGACGGCCGAGACGCCGAAGCAGCGCGGGACGCCGTTGGTCATCGCGCTCGCCAGAAACTCCGGCGCCACGGTCGTGCCTTCGAGCACCCAGCTGGTGCCGCACAATCCAGCATCCAGGTCGTAGTCGGTGCTGTAAATGCGATACCATTTGAAGCGGGTCGGCGCCGAGAGGTACGAGATGTCGTCCCACTGGAGGTGAATCGAGCCGTTCAGGGAAATCGACGTTAACCACGTAGGCGACTCCAGCTGGAGCCGCTCGTCCACCGTGATCACGTTGCTGCTGCCGCTCTCGCCGCCGTTTACGTCCACGGCCGTCACGAGGTACTGGAGATGCGGGACGCCGTTGTCGTGGAACGTGTTCGACGTGGTTTCGCCCCGCAGATTGAACGAGCCGCTCGTCGAGGCGCGCGAATAGATGCGGTAGCTCGCGAGCCCGGCGTCGGGGACATCATCCCAGAGGAGCAGGATGCCCGCGGGGCGGCTCGGATCGCCGCTTGGCTCGAGCTGGTACGTCAGGTTCGCCGGAGTGGACGGCCCGTTGCCACCGCCGCCGCCGCCGTTGTCGACGGTGGACATCTGGCACGCCGCAGTGGCCAACACGACCAGGGACAGGAGCACTCGCATAAACGCCTCAGACTTTGGGGGGAACGCCCCTGCCTTAAGCACATGCCGTGCCTGAAGCGAAGTTGCTGAATTTGTTGGAGTTACCGCAAAGTTCCGCCGGACGGTGTCTCCTCTAGAGGACAGAGGAAGGCAACGCTAGCGGACGTACGTGCTCTGATCGTAGTCGAACTTGATGTCGGGCTGGTCGCTCAACGTGATGTTGAAACTGAACGAGAAATTGCCGGTGGCGGTGCGGCTGAACGCGAAGCTCGCGCGCCAGCGGCGCAGGTCGCGCTGGAACGTGAGTTGGTGGAAGGAGAACTGGCGCGTGGCCATGTCGAACTGCGTGCTCCAATTGGCCGTCCAGTTGCGCGTCGGAGTGAACGACATGTTTATCGCGGCCGTCCGACGGCCGGGCTGGTTCTTCTGTTGCGCCGTTGTGTCAAAGCGGCTCCGCGAGCTCGACAACGAGACCCCCAGCGTGAAGCCGCGTCCGCCGGCGCCCAGCATTCCCGCTCCCGTGCCGCGTGGGGAATACGGGATTCGTGTGTTCTCCGAATACCGCCGGAAGTTGCCGGCTTGCTGCGCGACCGTATCCAGGGCCGCCGCGGTGTCCGGACGAGCCGCCTGCTCCTGATGCGGCTTCAGGCCGAACATGCGGCCGATGCCCTGGATCGTCGCGGGCGTCACGGTAAATGTGGCGGACACGCTCGACAGGAACGGATCGAATTTTGCCGAGTCCGTGCCGACGTCGCCCTTCCACAGGTCGTGCGTGAGACTGAGCTGGAAACTGGGCAGCAGATCCGACAAGAACGAGTTTCGCAGCTGCGCATCCTGCCAGCCGGTGCGGTGCGGCAGTTTGGCAGCCTCGAAGTTGTACCCGATCCCGCTCGTCTGGATACTCAACAACTTGACTTTGCGAGGCTCGCGCTCCGCCGCGGTATCTCCCGCGGCCGACTTCACCTTGGCCTCGAACGACTGCGACAGCTGAACGCTGATCGTCTGCTGCGGATCGGAGTGCAAATTCACCGTGCGACCGGTGGGATCGACCGCATGCGCAAAATCCTTGGGGACGGCGACCGCGGGCGCATATTGCCAGCTCACCTGGGGCGAGAATGAGTGCCGGATGCGCGAAAACGGACCGAAGCCCGGGAAAAATCCAAAGAACGTGGGCGTGACGCTGGCGCTGAATTGCAGGCGCTTGCCCTGCCGCACAAACTCTCCGCCCGTGAATTGATTGCGAATCATGAAGGGCCCGGCACTCGTCGCGTTCACGATCGACACTCCGGGCTGCAGTTTCCACGAACTGGAGAAGAACGACGGCAGATTGATGCCCGTCTGCCATTCGACGCGCGTCTCGAACGTTTGGCCATAGACCACGCGGTGCACGGCGCCCGTGCTGTCGGGCAACTGATACTCCGTCCGTCCGTGCGTCCGGCCATCGGTGATCTGAAGATTATTGGCCCAGTTCCAGCGGCCGATCCGCAGCGGCGTCGAAAACGTCATCAGAGTGCGACGCACGTCGTTGAAGAGATGCAGCGTATCGAGCGGGACCGTGTCCGTCGCCGGCGCGGGAATCAGCAGCGCGGCGGCGGGCTGATGGAACTGCATGTCGTTCGTAAACGAAAACGCGGGAGACCACGTCATCCATGGCGTGATGTTCACGCTCGAGGGTGTGAGGTTGATCGTGGGGAATGTCTGCGAAACGTTGTTGGACGAGAGATCCTGCGACCGCGAGCCGCCGACGTTCAGCGTCCCCCATGAAAACCGGCGCTCGAAGTTCAGGGTCGAGTTCATGCGCGCGACGACTTCCCACGGGTTCGTGGAGTTGCGTTGCACCAGTCTTCCATCCGTCGCGTAGAGCACATTGGCGTTCAATGAGCTGCGTGAGCTGAACTGCTGCGAGTGGTTCCAGCCGATCGTCGTGTTGACGCCCGGATGATCGAGCTCCTGCATCCGCGTGTAGCTCAGCTGTCCATTCATGAACCGGCTGATGATGTGATACTGGGCCTGGCTGTGAACCTGGATATACCGGCCCGAGAACCAGTCGCCGGCCACCAGCACGTCGAGATAATCGTTGACCGCGAAATAGTACCCGAAGTCGGAGATGTGCCGAGTGTAGTGCCGGCTCGGCCGAACGAGATCGTTGATGCCGAACCGCGGAAACAGAATGCCGCTGCGCCGGCCGCCGCGAATGTCCTGAAAGATGAACGGCAGCCACATAATCGGAACGTCTCGCACGTACAGCACCGCGGGACGCGCGATCATCGTGCGCTTATTGATCCACTTCACCTGCCCGGCCGCAAAATGGTAGTCGGGGACCGGCTGCGGATCCGACGTGAAGCGCGCTTTGCTCGCGTACACACGGCGGGAATTCGAGTCGTTGGCGAACGCCTGGCCGCTCACATACCAGGTGACGCCGCCTTGCTGAAAGTCGGTGAGCGCATCCCGGACCGTGCCGCGGTGCCGGCAGGTGTCGTAGCGCATCCCTTCCCCGATCAGGACCGTGCCCTGATCGAAGAGCTGCGGATTCCCCGTGGCATCCAGCCGGCAGCTCGCCTCGTGGTAGCGGATCGAGTCGGCTTGGAGCTGGGTGCCCTCCCGATCAACGTAGGCTTCGCGCCGCAAAAAGATCGTCTGGCTGTCGCCGACCACGACGAAGGTGTCCGCCATGTAGTGGGTCACTTGGTAGCCTTGAAGCTTGAGCAGTGAATCCATGACGGCATCAGAAGGAGGGAAGGAGCGGGACGGTCCGGTGGGCAGACCCTGCTTGCGGGCCGTCGCGGTGTCTATCGAGCCGCGACGGCCGGTGTCGCCCGGTACGCCGGGTGGCTTCACCACGGCGCCCGAGTCCTGCACAACCCGCTGCGCCGGTGGCGGTGGAGGAGCCGGCGGCGGGTTTTGCGCGCGGAGCGATCCCATGCTGACCAGCAACAGGACGAGCGTGGCAGCTGCCGCGCGCCGCGCACGGCGCCGGCTGGCCACGTACGCGCACCAAATGCTGATCTCATAGAGCAGCAGCAGCGGGATCAGCATCAACATCATCGAGACGGCATCGGGAGGCGTGAGAATGGCGGCCAGGAACGCGGCGATCACGACCGCGTAGCGACGCTGCCGTCCCAGAAACTGCGGCGTGACGATCCCCAGCGAGGCGAGGATCGTGACGACGAGCGGCAGCTCGGCGACGAGGCCGCAGCCCGCCACGAACGGCACTGCCATGCCGAAATAGCGGTCGATCGTGATCATCGGGGTCAAATCGGAACGTGAGAATCCGATGAGCACTTTCAGGGCAGCCGGAAGCAACCAGTGGTAACACGCGATCCCACCCGCCAGGAACAGCACGACGCCGACGGCCAGCGCCGGGATGATGAGCCGCTTCTCCCGCTCGTACAGCGCCGGCGCCAAGAACGCCCAGATGTGATAGATGATGATTGGTGACGCCAGCAGGCAGCCGAGCGCAAACGCGACCTTCAGCGTGAGCATGAACGGCTCGGCGGGGCTCGTGAAGATCAGCCGCCCACCGGGGAGATACGGTGCGATCGGTCGCTTCAGAACCTCGATGATGTCGATCTTGTCGAGCAGGAACCAGCCGATGATCGTGCCGGCGAAAATCGCAAGGAGGCTCCACAGGATGCGCCAGCGCAGCTCCTCGAGATGATCGAGAAACGGCATCTCACCGCGGGCAGTCATCAGGGGGTCCGGCTCGGCCAGAGGATGTTACGGCCGAAGACGCTGCAGATTCTGCCGCGCGAGATCGGCCTCGGGCGCACGGGGGTAACCCGCGACCACCCGATTATAGAAGGTTCGCGCCGTGCTCTTGTCGCCCCGCTGCTCCGCGAGGAGACCGAGTTTGTACAGCGCTGACGGCGCTCGTGACGAATTTGGGAAAGTGCGCACGAGTTGATCGTACACCGCTGCCGCGGAATCGGGCGCAGACTGCTCGAAACTCTCCCCAACGTAGAACAAGGCGTCGGGTGCATGCTCGTGCGTGGGGAAGACGCGCAGGAACTCCCGGAATCCAAGCCGCGCGGTGCTGAGGCTGCCGCGACGGTACTGTTGCAAGGAGAGATCGTACATCTGGTCGGGTCCGGGCCCGGCGGGGTTGCCGGACGGACCAACCGGGGGGCCGCCCGCTGCGGCGTTCGGATCCGGCTGCTGCGACCGGGCGTCCAGCCGCGACCGGAGCTCGCTGAGCCGCTGCTGGCTTTGCCCGGTCAGCTCCTGGACCGAAACGAGCTGCTGCTCGACCGAGATCAATTCGGTACGCAAATCGCCTCGCAGCTGGACGAGATACGCCTGCTGTCGGTCGAGCGCCTGCTGCAGCGACTTGATGGCGGCCACCACGGTGTCGTGATCCGCCGCGCGGGCCGCATCACTCTTGGCGAGATCTGCCTGCAACGCCTGCACCTGGAGCTCGACCTTCCGGACGTCGCCTTTCAGCGCGCATCCGGAGGCGAGCCCCAGCAGAGACAAGACGGCGAGTCTACGGACGGTGGAGATTGTCACCGCCGCTCACGACTTCGAATTCGGCACGCCGGTTCTGCGACCAGGCCGATTCATCATGGCCGTCGACCAGCGGCCGCTCCTCGCCGAACGACTGCGTCTCGATGCGGCCCGCATCGATCCCGTGGCTCACGAGGTACTGCTTCGCCGACTGCGCGCGGCGATTGCCCAGCGCGAGGTTGTACTCGTCGGAGCCGCGTTCGTCGCAGTGTCCGCCGATCCGAATCCGTAAATCGGGATTCGCCTGCAGGATGGCGACCTTCTGATCGAGCGACCCCATGTCGTCGGACCGGACGTTCGACTTGTCGAGGTCGAAGTGAATCATGGCCGCCAGGGTATTACGGACGTCTTCCGATGCCCGCGAGAGTGCCGCGAGCGAATCGGCTTCACGCTGGCGCCGGACCCGCTCCGCTTCGTCCTGGGCCGCGCGGTTCGCCGCGTCGATCGAGTCCTGACGCGCCCGGTCCGCGGCCGCGGCCGAGTCCGCGTTGGGTGTCGGCGCGGTCTGCGCAGGCTTTTTGCCGCCGCAGGACGACGCCGCAACGATGGCGGCGCCAAGACCGAGCGCGAGGAACAACGATACCGATTTCATCCTGTCTCTCCGATCAGGGGGTGGAAGAAGAGGCCTCCGACAGCCGTGGAGACCAGGCCGGCAAACGTTCCCCGCTCTGCTGCAGCAACGGCCGGATCCGGCCGGTCTCGAGATCGATGATCCATAACTGACGGTAACCCGACCGGTCGGAAACAAAGGCGAGGTGGCGGCTGTCGGGCGCCCAGGTTGGATCCTCGTTACGTCCCACCGAGGTCAGCTGGCGGACGGTGCGGGTTCGGACATCGAGCACGAACACCTGCAGCGTCCCGGCCACGTCCCGGTGAAACGCTACCGATTGCCCGTCGGGGGACCACTCCGGCGCGTTGGACGCCCCGGTGACGCCGTAATCGAATGGTGCGAACAACTGCTGGTCGGTGCCGTCGGCCGCCATGACATAAATCTGCGGCAGACCCGGTCGCGTCGAGACGAACGCGATCCGTTGCCCGTCCGGGCTGAACGTCGGGGACAAGTTGTCAGAAAACCGCCCCACGGTCAAGCGCCGTAAGCAACAGCTGTTCTTCAGGTTAATCGTATACAGATCCGTGCCTTCCTCCGTCGCGCGACTGAACGCGAGCGTCTGACCGTCGGGAGAAAAGGCCGGCGTGAAGTCCAGCGCAGTGCCCGTGGTCGGCACTGCGGTCCGCTTGCCCGTGGCCATCTCCTGCAGGTAGAGCCAGCCCTTGCCTGCTTGAAACTCCATGTAGGCGAAATGCTGTCCGTCCGCGCCCCATGCCGGCGACATCGCCTGGCGATCGGTGGACGAGACGAGCTGCTGGTCCGCACCGTCCTGATCGATCCGATACACTTTGCCATCGCGCACGAACAGCACGCGCGTGGCCGCGATCCCCGGCGCGCCGAGCGCCGCCTGCAGCGCCTGGTCGGCGAGACGATGCACGGCCATCCGGAAACTCGCATCACCGGCACGAGGGAGCCGAGCCCGTACGGTGCGGCGAATGCCGGAGGCGGCGATATCGTGGAGCGTGAAGACCGTCGTATCGCCGGCTGCCGTCACGTCCAACGCGAAGTCGGCGCCGAGCGCCTGATATAAGGGATAGTTGAGTGCGCTGCTCGACTGCGCGCCGCCGGTTCCGGTGCCCGTGGAGCGACGAGTGGCTGTGCTGCGCGTGGATGACGACGTGCCCGCCAGACGGATCGAGTCACCGGCCGGCAGCGTGATGATCTCGAAGCGATCGCTGTAGTCCAAGTCTCGGCCCACAATCGCACGCACCGAATCGAGACCCATACCGGCCCTGGGCAACATCACGAGCCCCGGCCGCACGCCGGGACGATAAACGATGCCGATCCGCACTCCACGATCGATCGAGGTGGTGTCCTGCACGACGAGCAAGGCGGCCAACAAGAGCGGAGTCATTGCCTC
The DNA here is from genome assembly GCA_003221035.1 of Gemmatimonadota bacterium. Taxonomy (GTDB): domain Bacteria; phylum Gemmatimonadota; class Gemmatimonadetes; order Gemmatimonadales; family GWC2-71-9; genus 20CM-2-65-7. Next base: position 119,031 of record QHUB01000009.1, on the reverse strand, counting down.
TGCCCCGAGAAATAGAACCGCACGAACAGCACGTCGGACAGCCAGCCATCCGGCAGCGAGCCGAACGCGCGGAAGCGACCCGCCTCTTCGACGGCCCCTTGTGCCTCGAGATCGAACGCGAAATTGCCGGAGCGCCGGATGAAGTTCAGGTCGGTCACCGAGCCATCGCGATGCACGAAGAACGACACCTCAGCCTCGAGCGGCGTGCTTTGCGCCGGACGCTGCCAGCGGCGCAGCACCTGAGACACGATGTTCTGCAAATACTCGGGGAACGGGAACGCCACACCCTCGGTGCTGACGGTTGCAACGTCATTGCCGGTTGACGGCTTTTCGCCCGGGAGCGGCTGATTGCTCGATGTCGTCCGCGGCGCGGCTTCGCGTTTGGTCTGATCCCGGTTCGGGGGCGGGGTCGCGCGCGACACCGTACTCTGGGGGTGCTTCGGCGCGGGAATCGGCGCCGGTTTCTCTTCAGCCGGCCGCTCGACGGCCTCGGGCGCTTTCCGCTCCTCCAGGTCCGGGGCCGGTGCGGCGACCAGATGCACGCGATAGGTCGGTGGAATGCGCTTGTGCGCGCTCGGCGTCCCGAACAGCAGCAGGCCCGCCACGCCGTGCAGCACGAGCGTGCCGGTCATCGCCATTCCTATGGGAGCCGGCGCGCCGCGTCGTCTCATCGGTCGATCGTCTCCGGTTCCGCGACGAGTCCCACGTCCTGCACGCCCGCGCCTCGTATCACGGCCAGGACCTGAACCACGCGAGCATATGCGACTCGTCCATCGGCCCGCAGATACACCCCCGTGGGGCGTTTCGTTCGCACGAATGCCGGGAACGTCGCCTGGAAGTCTTCGTACGAGAGCCCGGCCTGGTCCAGGTAGATCTTGCCATCCGCGTCGACGGTGACGACGAGTCCCTGTTTGGGCTCGATCGCGCGCACCTGCGCACGCGGCAGGCGCACATCGACGCCGCCCTGCATGATCGGAGCGGTGATCATGAAGATGATCAGCAGCACGAACGCGACGTCCACCAGCGACGTGACATTGATATCGGCGTTGAGCGGCAATTCGCCATGCCCGCGAAGACCTCCCCCGCCCAGCAGTCCACCCGCCATCAGATCCGTCCTTCCCGGGCCAGCGTGCCCACGATCTCCTGCGCGAAGCCCTCGAGCTCCCCGGCAAACAGACCCAGCCGGCTGACGTACAGGTTGTACGCCATGACGGCGGGAACGGCCACCGCAAGGCCGCCGACCGTCGTGACCAAGGCCTCCGCGACGCCGGGCGCGACCGCCGTGATATTGCCCGAGCCACCGACCGCGATGCCGATAAAGGCGTCCATCACGCCGAGCACCGTGCCAAGGAGTCCGAGCAGCGGGCTGACGGAACCGAAGGTCGCCAGCCATGGAATGAAGCGGGCGGCGGTGTCGCGCTCGGCGCCGACTTCTTTCGCGAGCACCATGCGCAACGCTTCGAGTTGGGTTGTCGTCAACGTCGTGGCGGCTGCGGCGGCAGCCGCGGGACTGGTCGCGACGCCGGTGCCTTTCAGACTTCCCGGTTTCAGCTCGGAGAAGAAGTGCACGGCCTCACGCAGTAAGCGATTGTAGGGCGACGGCGGCAACCGCATCGCGGCGTGATAGGCGTCCTCGAGCCGCGGCGCTTTCTCCACCTCCGCGAGGAACCGGTCGCCAAGCTGGCGCATGCGTCGGAATTGCCACCACTTCAGCACGATCAGATACCAAGACACGAGCGAGAAGACCGCGAGGATGCCGAGCACGAACTGCGTCTCGCGACTCGACGTGAGGACCAGCTCCCACGGCGTCGTGGGGATCGCTCCGCGGACCTGAAAGAAGAACACCTAGCCTCCTCGGTATCCATGCGGGTGTGCCTGATGCCACCGCCAGGCGCTGTCCAGAATCTCCTCGAGACTCGAATGCGCGGCCTGCCAGCCGAGCACCGTTCGCGCACGCGCGACCGCCGCGACCAGCTCCGGCGGATCACCAGGCCGGCGCGGTTGCTCCGCGACGGGGACCGCACGCCCCGTGACTCGGCGCGCTGCCTCCACAACTTCACGCACCGACCGACCTGTCCCGGTTCCAAGATTGACCGCCACCGGAGCACCGTTCTCGATGTCGACCTCGAGCGCGCGGAGATGCGCGTCGGCGATGTCCGTGACATGAACGTAGTCACGAATCGCGGTGCCGTCGGCCGTCGGATAATCCGTCCCATAGACTTCAACGGCCTCACGCTTGCCCATGGCCGCGGACAGCACGTTGGGAATCAGGTGCGTTTCCGGATCGTGGTCCTCGCCGCGCTCATCGGTCGCGCCCGACGCGTTGAAGTAGCGCAGGCTCACGACACCCATGCCGTGCGCCGGACCGAGCTCAGCGAGCAGGCGCTCGAAGTCGCGCTTGGTCTCCCCGTACGGATTCACGGGCGCCAACGGCGTGTCCTCGGTAATCGGGATTCGCGCCGGGTGCCCGTACGTCGCACAGGACGACGAGAAGACGAATCGGCGCACTCTGGCCCGAACCGCCGCCTCCAACAGTACACGCGCAGCGGTGACATTATTGGTCACGTACTTCTGCGGCTGAGCCACCGACTCGGCGACGAGGGCGAAGGCGGCCAGGTGGACGATCGCCTCGATCCGCTCGCGCTCGAGCAGGGCGGTGACCAGTTCCCTGTTCCCCACCCCGCCCTGCACGAACGCCGCTCCGCGGGCGACAGCGGGGCGATGCCCCGTGCTGAGGTCATCGAGCACGGTGACCGTGAAGCCCCGGTCCAGCAATTGATCTACGACGACACTCCCGATGTACCCCGCGCCTCCCGTCACAAGAATTCGGGTCACGCGGGCGGCTCCAGCCCGAACAGCCGGCGCAGCGCCTCGAGCAAGCCGTATCCGTGACCCTGTTCGGCCGCCTGTTTCAGCGCAACGGTAGGCTGATGCAGGAACTTGTTGAGCAGTGCCTGACTGAATTGCTCGAGGCGCGCGCGGTCGTCAGGACTCAGGTGCGGAAGCTGGCGCAACGCTCGCTCGAGCTCGGCGGCCCGCAGGGTCTCCATCTGCTGCCGCCATTCCTTGATCGTCGGGACCACACCGAGACCGCCGTACCAGGCCCAGAACAGATCGGTCTCCTGCTCTACAATCTGCTCGGCCGCGGGGACCTCATCGCGGCGCCGCGCCGTGGCCTGCGCCGCGACCGTCTGCAGATCATCGACGTCGTACAGAAACACGTTCTCGAGCTGCGCAATGGCCGGGTCCACGTCGCGCGGAACGGCGAGATCGAGAATGCAAAGCGGCCTGCCCCGGCGCGCGCTGATCACGGCGCCGACGCGCTCCCATGTGACGACCGCATGTGGCGCCGCCGTCGAACAGAGCGCGATATCCGTGGTCGCAAAGTGGGGCCAGGCCTCCTCCAGAGAAACCGCTGTGCCGCCGAGCCGTTCGGCAATCGCCCGGGCGCGCTCCTGCGTGCGGTTGGCGACCAGCGTGACTTGCACGCCTTGATCGCTGAGGCACTGCGCGGCGAGCTCCGCCATGTCGCCCGCGCCAAGAATGAGCGCGCTGCGCCCGTCGAGATCGCCGAAGATCTTTCCCGCCACGGCCACGCCGGCAGAGGCGGCAGACGCCGTGCCCATGCCGAGCCCCGTTTCGGTCCGCACCCGCGAGCCCACGTGCAGCGCGGTCTGAAACAGCCGATGCAGAACCGGTCCGGCTTGCGCGCGCGACGCCTCCCATGCCTCCCGCACCTGCCCCTGGATCTGTGATTCACCGAGGATCATGGAGTCGAGTCCGGAGGACACGCGATAGAGGTGGCGAACGGCCTCGCGATCGCGCGCGATGTATCCGTACTCGCGCGCACCACCGGGCGGCTTGGTCTCGAGCCGCTCGCCCAGCAGCGACCACACGGCATCGAGCACCGGCTCATCGTCGGCCACCAGGTAGAACTCCGTGCGATTGCAGGTGGACAACAGCACACCACCGGTCGCGCCCGCCGCCATCACGCGAGCGAGCGCGCCCGGGACTTCGTGGGCGCCATGCGTGAAGCGCTCCCGCACGTCGAGCGGCGCGGTCCGGTGATTGACGCCGAGCACTTTGATTCCCATGTCGGTATGACCCGTCACAGGAAGCGTCCGGCGCCCGGCTGGACGAGTTTCAGCGCGACGTATACCAACAGCACGGCGCCGAAGCCCGCGATGCTCGCGAGTGCGGCCCGGCGCCCCGCCCAGCGCCGGACCACGCGAACCCAGACCGCCCAGCCCAGCACCACCCAGGTGAAAAGCCCCCACACGATTTGCGCTTTGGCCGCATGCAGACCACCCGAGAACTGCGCGCCGTAGCCGAGGGCGAGCAAGACGCCGATCGTCAGCGCCGGGAAGCCGGCGACCAGAGCGAATCGATTGAGCTGATCGAGCCGCTCGAGCGGAGGGAACAACTGAAAGACCTGCCCGAACCGGCGGGATTTGAGCTCGCGGAATTGCAGCAAGTAGAGCGCGGCGGCGATGAACGCCAGCGCCATGAGCGCGAGTCCCAGCGCGCTGAGCACCACGTGCAGGATGAACCAAGCGCTTTGCGTCCCGCTCCCGCCGACTTGGTTGCCGGGCGTGAGTCCACTCAGGATGGCAAGCCCCACAAGTCCCGTGGCAAGCGGCCCGGCAAAAAACGACACCGCGGACCCGCGCAACAGCCGCTCGCTCACGAGCTGGAGCAAGACCAGGCAGAACGCGAGCATCGACAACGCCGGCCCGAGGCCGATCGGCGTGAGCTGCGCAATCGCGATGACGTGGAAGGCGGCGCCCGCGCACGGCAGCGCGATCGTCAACGCGCGCGGGGCCGGGCGGCCGCCGAGAAACGGCGCCAGCACGAGTGCCGTCGCCAATCCGTAGAGCGCTAGCGCAATGAGGTGGAGAGTGACGATCACCGCAGATTCCGGCCAGGCCCACCAGCGTGGGCGGGGTGGGCCTGGCCGCCGATCAGGACGGCATCTTTTTGATCAGTCGTACCGGCAGACCATCATCCAGCGCGGGGTTGTTGATTCTCAGCAAGAGTCCTGTGGCGGAGCGATCGCGCGTATGCACGATCATCAGCACGCCCCGAACCTCTTCCGATGCGCCGCCCGGGTAATCTTCTCTCGGCTTGTACACTTCGAAAACGTCGCCGACGGTGACTCCGTCGCGACGGCCTTTATCGATGAAGAAGAACTGTTGCGCGCCGGCGATCGGATGCGGGTCGCGGGCCCGGAGCAGCTTGCCCTTGAGCCCCTCCGATACCGGCGTCGGACGAACCTGTCCGGGGTCGCGGAACGGTTCGAGCGGCATCGCGACGTGACCCTCGTGGATCCGCCCGTACTGCGCGACGACCTCCGTCAGCACCTCCTGTTGCTCAATCGCGGTCACACGCGCGATTCCGATCGGCACCACGACGTCGCCCCAGTTTCCGGTCTCGAGTCCCGGATCGAGCCGCGCGAGCAGCAGGGAGTCACCGACATGGTACGACGCGTTGTGGGGCGGCTTGATCGCGAGTTCCGCGAACGTGTGAGCGGAGGTGCTTTCCGACAGCCGGTGGATCGCCGGCTTCTCGGTTGCACCCAGCACTTGGCCCCAGGGCAGTCGTTCGGCCTCACTGAGGAATCCGGCGGCGTAGAACTCGCCGGCACGGACGGGACGATAAGGCTGATGGATGTACGAGCGCAGCACGTCCTGCACCACCTGCTGGTTCGTGCGTCGCCGGTCGAAGATCGTCTCATTGCTTTCGGTGAGGTTCGGGGGCGGAGCCTCGACCACCAACTGCGTCGTGTCGGCCGGAATTGTGTCGACGGGCGCAGGGGCCGCGGTATCGACTGGCACCAGCGCGGCGATCGTGTCACCCGGCGCCGCGCGCACCGCGGTGTCGGCGGCAGCGGACGTCGTGTCCTGCGGCACCGCCGTGAGGGTATCACCGCCCTGCGCCAGCGTTGCCATCTCCGACAGGTTCAGGATCTCACCCGGATAGATCCAGTGCGGGTCTTCGATGACGGCGGTGTTGAGCCGGTAGATCTCCGGCCAGAGGAGCGGATCGTTGAAATACATCTGTGCGATGGACCAGAGGGTCTCACCGCGAGAAACGGTATGACTGCTGGGAACCTGCCCCTGGAAAGCGGCGGCCGCTTGTGTCGTGTCCTGAGGTTGGACCGCCTGCGTGGTGTCCCGTGTCTTGGTGGTATCCTGGGCCGGCAGGACGCGCCACAGCAGCGGCAACGCCGCCAGGGCTAGTACTGCGGCGCGACTAGAACGGCAGATCGTCGTCCTCCTCATCCAGCGCCTCCGGGAACGCGTCGAGCGACTCTGGGGCTCCTGTCTTGCCGCCGACTTCCGCGGCACCCTTTGCGGCTCCCGCTCCCACCGTCGCGGCGGGGGCTCCGCCTTTCGAACCCAACATGATCAACTCGCGCGCGATGATCTCCGTGACATAGCGCGTCTGCTTCTCCCGATCTTCCCAGGTCCGGTACTCGATCCGGCCCTCGACGTAGACCTTGTCGCCCTTCTTCAGGTACTTCTCGGCGACATCCGCCAGGCCCCCACCGGCACCCTTGTTATTCCAGCAGATAACCCTATGCCACTCCGTCTTTTCCTGCTTCTCCCCCCCGTTGCCTTTCCACTGCCTGCTCGTTGCGACCGACAACGTGGCCACGCGGGAGCCGTTATTCGTGCTACGCACCTCGGGATCGGCACCCAAGTTCCCGATCAGAATGACCTTATTGAGACTGCGGCTCACAACAACCTCCGGCGATCAGCGGGTGTGGTCCAAGGGTGCCCAACACTATATAATTCGCAAGTCGTTCTGTCAATCAAAGATACGCCACTCGTATCAAAGTTATGCATCAAGTCTCAAGACGATGGCGTCCTCCACGGGTCGGCGGTAATACCCCTTGCGTCGACCCACCTCCGAGAACCCAAGGGACGCATAAAGCGCGCGGGCTGAGGCGTTCGACTCGCGAACCTCGAGGTAGACGTGCCGCACACCGCGCGCCCGCAACGCCTCCAGCGTCTGCTCCACGAGCGCCCGTCCCAAGCCGCGACGGCGGCCTGCGGCGGCGACGGCGAGGTTAAGGATCTCTCCTTCGTCTGCGGCGTCGAGCGCGACGATATACCCGGCGATCCGCTCGCCCTCTGCTTCGGCGACGAGAAAGAGCGCAAACGTGACGCAGTCGCGGAAGTCCTGCGTGGACCACGGATCGCTGAACACCTCCTGCTCGATCGCGTGCACCGCGGGTACGTCGCTGAGCTTAGCGGGACGAATTGGGAAGAGGGCGGCCGTGACGGATCTCCCATTTCACCTGCGCCTCGGCGGGCCGCCCGTAGACGGGCTCGGCGACGCCCGCATCGTCCAGCGCGCGGCCCGCACCGTCGTAGCGGGCGAGCGTGAGCAGTGACGCGGCAACGGGCGGCAGGGCGTCGAGCCCCAGCGGTTCCTTCCCCGTCCACGCCAAGACTTCAGCGCGATACCGTTCCGCGCCGTCTCCAACCGCGAGATCGGGTGGGCGTGCGAATGCGGCCGCGAGCTGCGCGATCGTAAACAATTCCGGCGCGACCAGGGTCTCCAAGCTGTCTGTGGCAAAAGCGTAGATCGCACCGAACACCTGGCCGCGTAACGCATCATAACAGGCCGCGACCACGTTCACGCGTGCGGCGTGCGCTGCGCCGACGAGCGAAGGAATCGCCAGCATGGGCACGCGCCGCTGCTGGATGAGGCCCTTGGCCGCTGCCCACCCGATCCGCAAACCGGTAAAGCTTCCAGGCCCGTCGCCGACTACGATCCCGCGGATCTGCTCGAGTGAAAGATGCGCGGTCGAGAGCACTTCATGAATGAGCGGCACGATCTGCGCCGCATGCTGTCGCGCGCCCCCGATTGACTGCGTGACAATGCGGTCGGGAGTGGAAACCGCCACACTCGCCAGATCCGTTGCCGTGTCGATTGCGAGCCAATGCGTGGTCACGCGATCGCCATTTCCTCCACGATGCGGCGCGCCGGATCACCGTCGTAGAAGAGCCGGAAATGTCGATCCAGCGGCGGTACCCAGGCCCCCGCGCGCTCGGGCCATTCGATCAGAATGATCGCGCGTTCGCGAACCATATCTTCCAAGCCCAAGTCGCGCGCTTCGTCGGGATGGCGCAGGCGGTAGCAGTCGACGTGATAGACCGGCGTGGCGCCCGTGTTGTAATGATGGACGAGCGCATAGGTGGGACTGGTGGCGCGGGCCTTCGCGCCCAGGCCGCGGCAGATGGCCTGGACCAGCGTGGTCTTGCCGGTCCCCAGCTCTCCGGACAGCCCGATTACGACTGGAGCACGGAGCTGGGCGCCGACGTCCTCACCGAACCGGCTGAGCTCGCTCGCGGATAGGCGCATCTGCCGCCTTGAGTTCGAGGAGCTGATCGCGCAAGACGGCCGCCAATTCGAAGTCGAGCTCTTCGGCGGCGGCCTGCATCTGTTGCTCGAGCATCCGAATCAGCGTGTCGCGCTCGCGCGCGTCGGCGGGCCGCTTGACCACGCCAGGTTCGGGCCGCCCCGCACGTGCGTCGGCCACACGCGTCACGAACCGGATGTCGAGCACCGACTTCACGATCGACCGCGGCGTGATCCCGTGCTCGGCGTTGTAGGCGATCTGGGTTTCGCGGCGGCGATTCATTTCCTGCAGCGCGCGGTCCATCGAGCCGGTCATGTGATCGGCATAGAGGATGGCTCTGCCGCTCAGGTGGCGCGCCGCGCGCCCGACGGTCTGAATGAGCGAGCGATCGGAGCGCAGAAACCCTTCCTGATCGGCGTCGAGCACGGCGACGAGCGAGACCTCCGGCAGGTCCAGCCCCTCGCGCAACAAGTTGATGCCGACGAGCACGTCGAACTCGCCGAGGCGCAGGCCGCGAATGATCTCGACGCGCTCGATCGCGTCGATCTCGGAGTGCAGGTAGCGCACGCGGACCCCATGTTGCTGGAGGTAGTCGGTCAGGTCTTCCGCCATGCGCTTGGTCAGGGTCGTGACCAGCACGCGCTCGTTCTTCTTTTCGCGCAGCCGGATTTCGCTGAGCAGATCGTCCACCTGTCCTGCCACCGGCCGGATTTCGACTTGCGGATCCACCAGGCCGGTTGGCCGGATGATCTGCTCGACGATGACGCCCTGCGACAGCTGCAGCTCGTCCTGGCCCGGCGTCGCCGACACGAACACCATGCGCGGCACGAGTCCCATGAATTCATCGAAGCGTAGCGGACGGTTATCCAGCGCGGACGGCAGGCGGAAACCGAAGTCCACGAGCGTCTGCTTGCGCGAGCGGTCGCCCTCGTACATCGCGCCGAGCTGCGGCAGCGTCTGGTGCGACTCGTCGATCACGCAGAGGAAGTCTTTCGGGAAGTAGTCCAACAGGCACGCGGGTCGCTCGCCGGGCTGGCGGCCGCTGAACAGACGCGAGTAGTTCTCGATCCCGGCGCACCGCCCCACTTCCATCAGCATGTCGATGTCGAAATTGGTGCGCGACTCGAGCCGCTGGGCTTCCAACAGCTTGTTTTGGCTCCGCAGCACCGCCAGACGCTCGGCGAGCTCGGCCCGGATTCGACCCACCGCCCGCTCGATCGTGGCGCGCTGGGTGACGAAGTGCGTGGCGGGGTAAATCGCCGATTTGTCCATTTGCCGGATGACGTTGCCGGTGAGCGGATCGATCTTGGCGATACGCTCGATCTGGTCGCCCCAGAACTCGATGCGCACCGCCTGCTCGTCATAGGCGGGGTACACCTCGACGGTATCGCCACGCACGCGGAACGTGCCGCGCTCGAACCCGATGTCGTTGCGCTGATACTGCACCGCGACCAGATCGGCGAGCAGCGCGTCGCGGCCGCGCGTCTCTCCTGTCTCCGCCGTGACGAGGAGCTCGCGATACAGCTCCGGGTCGCCGAGGCCGTAGATCGCCGACACGCTGGCCACGATGATGACGTCGTCGCGCTCCATGAGGCTGGACGTCGCCCGCAGCCGCAGCCGCTCGATGTCGTCGTTGATGGACGAATCCTTGGCGATGTAGGTGTCGGTGGCCGGCACGTACGCTTCGGGCTGGTAGTAGTCGTAATACGAGATGAAGAACTCGACCGCGTTCGACGGAAAAAATGCTTTCAGCTCGCCGTAGAGCTGCGCGGCCAGTGTCTTGTTGTGCGACAGCACCAGGGTCGGCTTGCCGAAGTTCGCGACGACGTGCGCCATCGTCATCGTCTTCCCCGACCCGGTGACGCCGAGCAGAGTCTGGTACTTGTCGCCCCGGCGCAGACCTTCCGTCAGCTCGCGAATGGCACGTGGCTGATCCCCCGCGGGCGGCGGGGCGTTTCCAAGCTCAAAAGGCATAGGAGCGAAACCTAACCGACGACGACTTCTGCCGGGCCGCTCGAATCCCGTCGCGCAATTTCGGTCACACCCTTCACCTTGCGGACCGCCTTCAGGACCTTGTTCAAATGGGTCTGGTTCTCGACCTCGACCCGGATCGAGCCGAACACCACACCGTCCTTCGACGCCAGCTCCGCACTCTTGATGTTCGTGCCGGTGCCGCTGATCGCTTCGCAGATGTCCGCGTACAGCCCGCGCCGATCCTCGCCGCTGACGCCCAGCCGGACCTCGACCGTCTGCCCTTCGACCTCGCGCCAGTCGATCTCGACGCGCCGCTCCTCGTCGCCGGACAGTGTCAGGAGGTTGGGGCAGTCGTTGCGGTGGATCGAGATGCCGCGGCCCTGCGTCACGTACCCCACCACGGGATCACCGGGCACGGGCTGACAACACTGCGCGTACCGGACCATCAGCCCTTCGACGCCGTGAATCTTGACGCCGCGACCGAGTCGCAGCCGTTCGATGACGCGGCCGAAGCCCGTCGTTTTGGGCGGCGCCTGCGTTTCCTCGGCCGGCAGGTCCGGGTACAGCGCTTTCATCACCTGGCCGAGCTGGACGTCGCCCCGGCCGATCGAGGCTTCCACCTGCTCCGCCTCGCCCAGCGATAGCGTGTCCGCGGCCCGCGCGAGCTGCTCCGGCGCGGGCGCATCGAGCCGGCGGCGCCGCACTTCGCGCGCGAGAATCTCGCGCCCGAGCGTGACGCTGCGCTCGTGCTCCTCCTGCTTGATCCATTGACGGATTTTCTGGCGGGCCCGGCCCGTCTGGACATGCGCCAGCCAGTCGCGCGACGGCTTCGCCTGCGCGCTGGTGAGCACCTCGATCGTGTCGCCGTTGCGCAGCGGCCGGTGCAGCGGTGAAATCCGGCCGTTCACGCGCGCGCCGTTGCAGTGCTGGCCGACTTCGGTGTGCACCATGAACGCGAAGTCGATGGGCGTCGCGCCCTTGGGGAGCCGCTTCACATCGCCCCGCGGCGTGAAAACGAAGATCTCGTCCTGATAGAGGTCGATCTTGAGGAACTCGAGGAATTCCTCGGGAGTGTGCGCGTCCTGCTGAAGCTCGATCAATTGCCGGAACCACGAGAGGTGGTGATCCAGCTCGTCGGCGCCCTTGCCGTTTTCCTTGTACAGCCAGTGGGCGGCGATACCGTATTCGGCCGTGCGGTGCATGTCGCGCGTGCGGATCTGGATCTCATAGAGCTGTCCGCCAGGCCCAAAGACGGTGGTGTGCAGCGACTGATAGCCGTTCGACTTGGGGCTCGCGATATAGTCCTTGATCCGCTCCTGCAGCGGCGTCCACGTGTGGTGAATGATGCCCAGCACGTGGTAGCAGTCGGTGATGCTATTGACGAGCACACGGACCGCCAGGAGATCGTAAATCTCCTCGAACGGCTTGCCGCGCTTCTTCATCTTCTTGAAGATCGACCACACGTTCTTGGGCCGCCCGACGATGTCCCAACCCACGATTCCAGCACGGCGCAGCTCGTCGGCGAGCGGCGCGCGCATCCGCTCGATCGTGCGATCGCGCTCGACGCGCCGCGCCTTCACCTGCCGCGCCAGCTGCTTGTAGTCGTCGGGCTCCAGATACTTGAACGCGAGATCCTCGAGCTCGGCCTTCACACCGGCCATCCCGAAGCGGTGGGCGAGCGGGGCGTACAACTCGCGCGTCTCCTGGGCGATCCGCCGCCGCTTCTCCGCGGGCAGCGGATCGAGCGTGCGCATGTTGTGGAGCCGGTCGGCGAGCTTGATGATGATGACGCGCGCATCGCGCGCCACCGACATCAGCAGCTTGCGATAGTTCTCGGCCTGCTCCTCGGCGGTCGAACGGAAGGTCAGCGCCTTGATCTTGGTCAGGCCATCGACGAGATCGGCGACCTCGTTCCCGAAGTCCTTGCGCAGGCGGTCAAGCGTGACGTCGGAGTCTTCGACGACGTCGTGCAGCAACGCCGCCGCGATCGTCGTGGTGTCCATCTGTTGCTCGGCCAGGATGGTGGCGACCGCGACGCTATGCGATACGTAGTCGTCGCCGGAGAGGCGCTTCTGCCCATGGTGCGCCTGCGCGCTCATCTGATAGGCGCGCGACAGCACGGCGAGGTCGAGCCGGTCGTGCTGCGCCGCGACCGCCTTCGCCAACTCCGGGGCCAGAATCGGCGCGCCTGCCGTGCTCGTCACAACAGTCCAGCCTCCGCGAAACTCACGAACCGCTCGCCTCCACCGCCAAGGATGACATGGTCGTACACCGGGATATCGAGCAATCGTCCCGCATCGACCAGCTGCCGCGTCACCGCCCGATCGTCCGCCGAGGGTGTAGGGTCTCCGCTCGGATGATTATGTACGACAATGATGCCTGCGGCGGCTTCCGCAATGGCCGCGCGAAACACCTCGCGCGGGTGCACCAGTGAGCTATTCAGAATGCCCCGGGTAATGAGCAAGTCCGCCAGGATCTGACTCTGACTCCCCAGGGCGAGGACATGGAACTCCTCGACAGCTAAGTCGCGCAGCCGCAACGCATAATACCGCTGCACATCCGCGGGACCCCGGATCCGTTCGGGCGGCGGGTCGAGCTCCAGCCCCACGCGGCGCCCCAACTCGATCGCCGCCGCGAGACGGGCCGCCTTGGTTCGACCTACCCCTGGGATACGCGCCAGTTCTGCCCAGGGTCTCGTAACGAGGCGTCGCAGCGAGCCATCCCCGCGGGCGAGGATTTCCGCTGCAACCGCGAGGGCGTCCTGCCCACGAGTGCCTGTTCCTAAGAGAATGGCCAGGAGCTCCTGCCCCGTCAACGCGCCGGGGCCGACGGCCCAGAAGCGCTCGCGGGGCCGGTCGTGTTCGAGGTGCTCGGAAAGGCGAAGCGGCATGGCTTACAGTAGCCATGCCGCCCCGGACGGTGGTACCGAAAGTCGCGCGGCTAGGAGCCGAATTGCTGCCGAAGCGCGGCGGCCATGACTTCCAGATCGGCCCGGAGCAGGGCTAACCAGGTATTCCCCGTCCGCCGCAGAGTCAGGACGTCCGGCTTGCTGACCCGCACTTGCCCAAGACTGAGCTGCATGGTGTAGACAACGTGGACGAGATTGGGTGCCTCTTCCACGTGGCCGATCACCTTGACGCTCGTGCTGTCCATCATGGACTGCACGGCGGGATCCTGCGACATGGCGGCGGCGAGAAACCGGGCGAAGAATTCCCGATCACTCAGGCTGTCGAGCTGGTTCGCTGTCGCCCCGCCGAAGAGCTGGTCGCGAAGCGGCGCTGCCTTGTCCGATTTCGCCGCCATTGCCATCAACCCGCGAAACTTGGCAAGGGCCTGCGGATCCATGAGGGCCGCCATGCCATTCCAGTCGCGCTTACGCATCGCCGACACGTAGCGCTCGACCACTGCTTCGGGTGTATCCGGCTTCGACGCCTGCGCCGGGAGCGGAGCGGCAGCGCCGCTGAACAGAGTGAGACCGGTGAGTATCGCGCGCACTCGCATGCTGCCTCCCGTAGCCCCGTGACACTTCTTGGACTTCTGCAGCTCCCGCACGGAATGCGGGCCAGTGCCGCAGCGGCTTCAAGTACCTCGACCACGCGGCGAAGATCCCTTTACTGCAATCCCATGCGGCGTCGGAGATCCAGGTAGCGCGGGTCAGCCCGAAAGGAAGCGTACTCGGGGTCGCAGTTGGTCGTCGCCAGCGTGACATCCCGCACGTCGAATGCATGTCGCAGCGAGGCCAAGGACGCTTCGCGCCGGCCGAGCTGGATGTACTCGCGGGCGAAGGCGACCGGCGGAACGTATCCGCGTTGGGCGCGGACGCGCAGGCGCTCGAGCGACCGGGCGGCTCCGAGCCGGCGCGCGGCAGTGTAGCCGTCATTGCCCCGGTCCCCCTGGACGAGACGCGGGTATGCGGTGTCGCCCCACTGGCGCGCGCCCGTCGCCAGCTCGTTAATGGCCGCGTCGTATGCTCCCTGCCGGGCGAGGACTTTTGCGAGCTCGTAGTGGGCCGGTGGATAGACCGAGTCGATCGCCAATTGCTTCTCGAACTCCGCGGCCGCGTCCGCCGGACGACCCGCGCACGCGAAGATCCGGGCCAGCTGGTACCCGAAATGGCGCGTCAACGGGTCCAGCTCCATGGCAACGCGCATCTCCGCCTCGGCCTCCTCGAAGCGTCCGAGCGTCCGCAGATAGACGCCGAAGAGGTGGTGCGACTCCGCGTCGCTCGGATCGAGCGCGATCGCGCGGCGATACAGCGGCTCGGCGGCAGCCCAGCGCCAATGGTAGCGCGCCGTCGCTTCGGCAACGACCGCCCACGCGAGGCCAAGCGTCGAGTCGATCTGCAGCGCGCGGCGGGCCGCAGCCTCCGCCAGGGGGAATGCCTCGCGCGACGGCATGACCCAGTAGTACGCGAGTCCGACGTACGAGTGCCCCAGCCCGGCGTATGCGGCCGCATAGACAGGGTCCCGCTCGATGGCCTGGGCGAACAGGCCGCGCGCGCGCGCAATGGACTCTGAACTGCGCCTGTCCAGGAAGTACCTGCCTTGGAGGTAGAGCAGGTACGCGTCAGCGCTCGTGGTCGTGCGATGCAGGTGCAGCTCGATCGAGTCGGCCGCGCGAGGTCGAAGCTGCCGCACGACGTCACCGACAACGCGCCCCTCGACCGCGAGGGCGCCCGACGCCGACAGGGGGAATTCTCGGCTCCAGCGCCGCGCGCCGGCGGGACCATGCCGCAATTCGACTGCAAGGCTCAGAGACTCGCCCTGACTTCGGAGCGTCCAGGCGAGAACGTCGTTCGCGTGATCAGCCACGCGAAGCCCGGGGACATGTGACAGTGCAGCGGTCACCCCCTCTGCCATCCCGACGGTCAAATACGTGAGCGTGGTGTCCCGTGTGGCGTTGCTGAGGCGCAGAATCATGACCGAGCTCGCGCCTGTCCCGGAGCCGACCAACCACCAGACGATCACCGCCGGCACAGCGCCACCGGCGACGAGCGACAACGCGCGTCGCCACGGCAGACGTCGGGCCGGAGCGAGGGGCGTCGTGACGGGCCGCGGCGCGGCCTCGGCAAATGGCGTCTGGCGCGCACGAATCGCCTGCATACGCGCGTCAGTCTCGGGCGACGGCGTCGCGTCATACTGCTTCAGCAACCCGCACCGGAAGGTCTCGAAGGCGTTCAGCGCACCGGCCCGGTCTCCGGATCGGTCCAGCAACTCGATAAGCCGCGCCAGGGCGGGCTCGTCGTCGAGATCGAACGCGACAGCCTGGCGCGCGGCGTTCGTCGCCGCCGCGAGATCACCGTCCCGTTCGGCGCGCTGCGCCACTTCCGCCGCCGCCCGAGCCGCCAGCCGGCGCAGGCGCACGCGCTCGCTCTCGATCCACCGCTCGAGCTCGGCGGATATACCGGTAACGAAGAAGTCGGCGAGGAAATCGCCGCAGTAGAGTTGTAACGCTCGCGCCGGCTCCCCGGCTGCACACGCTTGCTGGAACGCGAGTGCGTCACACCACACCGTCGCCGGCTCGAAGCCGACCGCCTCGTCACCGTGACCATTGAGGATGCCGGCGCCCAACTCGCGACGGAGAAAGCGCAGCGATTGGCGGAGCGCCCCGCGGGCGTGTGCGGTATCGAGCTCGGGCCAGAACAACGCCACGACAGAATCACGACGGGCAGCGTGATCATTCTGAGCGGCGAGATACGCGAGCAGGGCGAGTCGCTTCGGCTGGGCGAGGATCGAGTGGACCGGATGTCCGTCGGCCGCCTTCAGGTCCAGCGCTCCCAGCGTCCGCAACTCGATCATACGTTGAACCGCCCGCCGCAGAGGCGCCGGAGGCGGCCAAGTCACACCTCGGTCACGGCTGGGTCACTGGCCGGCGCTAGTCTGGTCAATGTACGCCTGGTAGGGGTCACCGCCAGCGCGTTTCCGCGTCCGGCTGGGGCCGGCTCGCCCGCGGAGTTCGGTAACTGCCGTGCCCCACGGAGGTTTGCATGTTCAGAATTCAGCGCATTTCCGCACTGGCAGTATTGGCCATCGCGACCGGAGCAGTCGGATGCCGAGACACGACGACACCGAGAGCGTCAAACCCGGGAGTCGGTGAGCCGAACTTCACGCTCGCCGCCGGCTTTACCCCCACCGTCGTTGCGCGCGGCAATCTCGGCACGTTCCATATTCAGTCCAAGGCCGGTGATTATGACGCCGAGCTCAAGTCGCACGACAACACCGATATCGTTGTCGTGAGCATCGACGTGGCACCCGGCGGGCATTCCGGCTGGCACTTCCATCCTGGTCCCGTGCTGGTCGTCGTGAAAACAGGGACGATCACGTTTTACATGGGTGACGATCCCAGCTGTTCCCCGCATGTGCACCCTGCTGGTACCACCTTCTTTGAGAACGGCGGGATGGTGGGTATCGCGCGCAACGAAGGAAGCGCCAACGCAACCGTGGTGGCGACCTTCTTCGTGCCCGCGGGCAGTCCAACGCGTCTTGATGCGGACGCACCAGGGAACTGCCCGTTCTAGCTCTGCGCAGTCTCGCGTCTTCCGTTGACGTCGTTTTGGTGCGATTGTGGCCCGCCACCCCGTGTCTGCCAAACCCATCCACGAGGCGACGAACGTCCTTTGCCGTTCCACCAATCCCGTGGAGGGAATCATGTCGATTACGCGCACCGCTATTGCCCTGATCACCGTAATTGCCGCGCTCGGCTGCGCCGCCGATCAGGATCCGGTTGCCCCGGGACTGGCAGTGGCTTCGCCATCCAGCGCCACCATCAGCGCGAGCAGCTGGGGGCCGGAAACGCCACCCTTTAACAACGAGATCATCCTCCGCGACGTCACCGGGAACGGCGGCTTCGGCCACGTGAAGTTCCGCCAACCCAACGATGCCGACCGGATCGTGAATCTGGATACCTGGGTCCGAGACCTGGCGCCAAACGCCGAGTATCGGTTACAACGTGCGACGGACACTGCCATCAACGACGATTGTACCGGGACGAACTGGCTGACGCTGGGAAGAGGTTCGGTACCGCAGACCATCGTTACCGATGAGCGCGGAGCCGGTCGGGCCGACCTGTTCCGCAACCTCGGCACAACCGCCATTGGGGCGACCTTCGACATTCATTTTCGGGTGATCGACGCCGGCGGAGCGGTCGTGTTGGAGAGCGGCTGTTACCAGTTCGTGGTCACGCAATAATCGCGGGGGAATAACAAATCCGGGGCACGGGTCGCCGTGCCCCGATTGTCTTGCTACGTCGGTTCAGCTACGCCGCTGCGCCGTGGCACTTCTTGAACTTCTTGCCGCTGCCGCACGGGCAGGGATCGTTCCTGCCGACGCCTGCATACGGATTCGTCGCGAAGGCGGGCTCCGCCATTCCTGGATGGCTGCGCTGCACCGAGGGCGGCGGCGGCTCGGCCGCTGTCACGAGACCATCGGCCGCCGGTTTGGAGGCGACCATGGGCGCTTGACGGCGCGGGGCGGCTCCAGGTAAGCCGCCTGCCGGGCTCGTGGTGCTCCTGCTCGGCCCTCGCGGCGGTCCCTGCCCCGGCGGCGGTCCAATTTCGATCTGCAGCTTGAACCAGCGTTCGGCGAACGTCGTCTGCAGATCGTGCATCAACCCGACGAACATCTCGTACGCGTCCTGCTTGTACTCGACGAGCGGGTCCTTCTGCCCCCAGGCGCGGTAGTAGATGCCTTCGCGCAGCTGGTCGAGATCGTACAGGTGGTCTTTCCACTTCTCGTCGATGACGCCCAGGGTCACGTGCGACAGCGCCTGCTCGCTGAGATTGGCCGCGCCCACGCGCGTCTCGACGTCCTTGAGGTAGTCAATTTTCTTCTGGAAGGCATCTCGCCCCGCTTGCTGGGCCGTCCGCACGAGCTCCTCGCGATTCCTCACCTTCGCCGGGTCGGTGACATCCGGAATCGACATCAGGAATTTCTGGAGGAACTCCGTGTCGATCAGCGCGCGATCCCATTGCGCCGGATCGTCGTAATTCGCGATCAGGCTGTCGGCGAGATGTTCGGTGGCGCTGTCGATCATCCGCTGCGCCTCCGCTTTTAGCTCTTCGCCGCCCTCGAGCGCGTAGAGCCGCTGCGAGTAGATGACCTCGCGCTGCTGGTTCATGACGTCGTCGAACTGGAGCAGCTTCTTGCGCGCCTGAAAGTTCTGGAGCTCCACGCGCTTTTGCGCCTGCCCGATCGCCGCGGTCACCCAGGGATGGGTGATCACTTCGTTTTCTTCGGCGCCGGTGCGGTCCATGATTCGCGCGATGCGGTCCGAGCCGAACAAGCGCATCAGGTCGTCTTCGAGCGAGAGAAAGAAAATGCTCTGCCCCGGATCGCCCTGGCGCCCGGAGCGGCCGCGCAGCTGGCGATCGATGCGGCGCGCCTCATGGCGCTCGGTGCCGATGATGACCAGCCCGCAGGGCGGATCTTCATTGCACTTGTGCTCCTTGAGCTGCGCATCGGTGAAGTCGGGCTTCTCGATCGTCTGGCCGAACGGCGCGTCGCGCGACTTGATGCCGCAGATCTGACATTTCTTGACGCCGGGGCCGAGTTTGATGTCGGTGCCGCGGCCCGCCATGTTGGTCGCGATCGTGATCGCGCCGGGCTGACCCGCCTGGGCGACGATCTCGGCTTCGCGCTGGTGGTACTTGGCATTCAGCACTTCGTGCTTCAAGCCGCGCCGCTTGAGCAGACGCGACAGTGTTTCCGAGACTTCGACGTTGGTGGTACCGACGAGGATCGGCAGGCCGCGCTTGTGCTGGCGCTCGACCTCTTCCATGATCGCGTCGTACTTCTCTTTCCGCGTCTTGTAAACGAGATCGTGCTTGTCCACACGGCGCACCGGCCGGTTCGTCGGGATCACCGAGACGTCCAGCTTGTAAATCTCGTGGAACTCACGCTCTTCCGTCTCCGCGGTCCCCGTCATGCCGGCGAGCTTTTCGTACATGCGGAAATAGTTCTGGATCGTGATGGTCGCGAGTGTCTGCGACTCTTCGCGCACCGCCACGCCCTCCTTTGCCTCGACGGCCTGGTGCAGGCCGTCCGACCAGCGCCGGCCCGGCATCAGCCGGCCCGTGAATTCGTCCACGATGAAGACCTGGCCGTCCTGGACGACATACTCGACGTCTTTTTCGTACAGCGCGTGCGCCTGCAACAGCTTGTGGATGATGTGCAGCGTCTCACTCTTGGCAGCGTACTCCGCTTCCACGGTGCGCCGGCGCTCGATCTTGTCGTTCGGCGAGAGGTCGGGGTCGTGCTCGATCTCGTGGACGGCATGCGAGATGTCGGGCACGACGAATAACGTGGGATCCTGCGGCGACATCGTCTCGACGCCCTTGTCCGTCAGATGGACGGAGCGGCCGCGCTCGTCCATGACGAAAAAAAGATCGTCCTCGATGTCGCGCATCTTCTGGTCGCGCGCCGGCAGCTTGCGGTCGGCCAGGCGGTCCAGCTCGACGCGCTGGACTTGCTGCTTGACCCCCTGCTCGTTCAAAAGCTTGAGCAGCTTCTTGTTCTTCGGCGTGCCGAGCTGCGCCTGGTAGAGCAGTTTAGCGCCTTCGTAATTCGAATCGCCATTCGTGATCAGCGGCTCGGCTTTGGCGATCAAGTCATTGACGACCGCCGTCTGCCGCCGCACGAGCTGCACGACCTGCGCGTTGAACTGCGCGTATTTCTCATCCGATTCGGTGCCGACCGCGCCGGAAATAATGAGCGGCGTGCGCGCCTCATCGATGAGAATCGAGTCGACCTCGTCGATGATCGCGTAGGTGTGCCCGCGCTGCACCCGCTGCTCGAGGTTGCCGACCATGTTGTCGCGCAGGTAGTCGAACCCGAACTCGTTGTTCGTCCCGTACGTGATGTCGGCCAGGTAGCCCGCGCGCCGCTCCGGTGTGCCCGGCTGGGTGTCGTCGATGCAGCCGACCGTGAGGCCGAGCCACGTGAAGAGATGGCCCATCCACTGCGAGTCGCGCCGTGCGAGGTAGTTATTGACCGTCACGAGATGTGCCCCGCGACCGGCCAGCGCATTGAGATACAGGGGCAGCGTGGCGACGAGAGTTTTGCCTTCGCCGGTCGCCATCTCGGCGATCTTCCCTTGATGGAGCACGACGCCGCCGATGAGCTGCACATCGTAGGGCACCATGTCCCACTTCAGCGGGTGTCCCGTCACGACGACTTCGCTTCCCACCAGACGGCGCGACGCCTCGCGGACCGTCGCGAAAGCTTCCGGGAGCAGATCGTCGAGTGTCTGCTGCAACGCGGCGACAAATTCCTGTTCGGCCTTGCGCAACTGATCGCTGAGGTTCGCGCGCTCGGCCGGATCGGGGCAGTCGTGCTTCGCCTGCTTGAGACGCTCCACCTCGGCGTGCAGCTCACCGGTACGCTCGGCGATGGTCGCCCGGAACCTGGCGGTCTGCGCCTGCAGGTCAGGATCCGACAAATCCTTGAGGCGCACCTCGTGCTGCTTGATCGCATCCACGATCGGCTGGATGCGCTTGAGCTCGCGGTCGAATCGCGTGCCAAAGATTCTGGTGAATAGACGGTTCGGCATCGGTCTCCTAACGGTACAGCCCGCGAGCGGCGATGTACTCGCGCACGGGATCGGGCACTAAATATCGAATGGAACGGCCCTGCTTGACGCGCTCGCGCACCTGCGTCGCCGAGAGGTCGATCGAGGGCACCGGAATGACCCGTTTGATCAAGGGATGCGGCAGTACACCGGCGCCCGGACGGGCAAACACGACGATATCGGCAAGTTCCGGGAGCGCTTCGACTTCCCACCACTCCGCAAGGTCCCTCGCGGCGTCCGCCCCCAACAATAACGTGAATCGGTTCCCTGGCTGCCGCTCCGCCAGCGCTCGCAAAGTCCGGACGGTATACGACGGCGTGGGAAGGGTTAACTCGATCCGCTCCACACAAAACCGGGGATTGCCGGCGACTGCCAGGTCGAGCATTTCGCCGCGCTGCTCCGGCGCGGCGTGATGGCCCGCGCGCGCGTCGCGCTTCAGCGGCTGCTCGCGCGCGGGAAGGAAGCCCACCGTGCTCCCGAGGGCATCCGCTGCCGCCTCGGCCACGATCAGATGTGCCACATGCACGGGGTCAAAAGAGCCCCCGAAGAGGGCTTTGCCCGTCACCTGGGTCAGGAGGTCAGGGAGGTCAGGGGGGTCAGGGGGTCGGAGTCGACGGCGTCGACGACGTCGCGCTCGAATCGGCTGGCGCGGGCGGACACGAGCGCGCGTCCTTGGCGACGTTGGGATAGAAGCGCCGCAGATTCTCGCAGGCCTCTTCGAGCTCCTGCTTGTACCCGATTGCGTGGTAGCTTTCGACCAGGCGCAGCAAGGCGTCGGAGGCGCGCCCCGAGGTGGGATAGTTCGCGATCACATCCTTGAAATAAATGATCGCCGAGTCCCACGCCTTCCGGCGCATATAGAAGATTCCGGTCTTGTAGGTCTTCTCGGCAAACTCATTCTCCAGGCGTCGGACGTGCGGGCGCGCGCGCGCGGCCGCGTCGCTGTCGGGAAAGCGGCCGGCCAATTCCTGGTAGATCGCCAGCGCCGTTTCGCCGTAGGAGGGATCGAGCTCGGGACGATGCCATAGCCGGAGGTTGGAGTCGCCGGCTCGCAGCAGCGCGATCGGCGCGTATTCCGTCAGCGAGAATTCGTCGGCGACCTTGCGGAAATCGCTCGCCGCCTGGACGTAGTCACCCAGCTGGAACCACGACTCCGCGAGATAATAGCGGACCTGCGCCATTTCGGGCGCGCCCGGCGCCAGCTGGTAGCTCACGCGCTGGAGAATCGTTTGCGCCTTCCGAAAATCGCCGCGGTGGAACAGCTCGAGCGCGCGCGGGATGTCGACATCCGGCTGGGACATCGGTTCGGAGCGCGGGGCGCGCCCCCGCGGACGACATGCTGCAATGCCGACTGCGAGCACCAGGAGCAACGTTCCGATCCGGCGGTACCTCTTCATTACGGCTGAGCCTTTCCCAACGAATTGAGCTTTTCCTGGGCCCGCTGCGAGATCGTGTCTCCCGGCGTCCCGCCAGCCAGCGCCTGCTGATAGCTCTCCATGGCACCCGCAATATCACCTTGCGCCAGGCGCACGTCACCAAGACCGAGGAATGCGCCCCGCACGACGTCCGGAGACGATCCCGGGGCCGTTGCGCGCCGAAACCAGGTTTCGGCGTCCGCCGGGTGACCCTGCTCGAGCGCGATCTGTCCCTGGACCAGCGTGCACAGCCCCAGACCTTCCCGAGCGGATTCGACCACGGCGGGAGCGCGGTCGCGCCGCACGACGCCTTCAAAGACGCGCACCGCGGTGCTGCAGTCGCGGACGCGCACGAGCGTCATGCCGTAGACGAACAGTAGCGAGTCGGCCCGCGCGGCGTCGACTGCCGAGACCGCCGCCACCGGCAGCAATGCACGGGCTTCGGCCGTATCGCCCCGGTCCACGGCGTCGAGCGCGGCCAGCACCACATACCGTCCCATGGGCCGCCGCGGCGCGACCTCCCGCAGTCCGGTCAGCGCGCTGGCGAGCGCGGTGCGGTCGTTGGCTGCGAGCGCCGCCCGAGCCGCGCGGTCGAGCCCGTCCGCTGCCTCCTCCGCGCGCGAGCGATCGCGCTTTGCCAGCGCGCGGTAGGACTCGGCGGCGAGCGCATAGTCCTCGGTGTGCATCGCGGCCGCGGCGACCTTGGCCAGCAGCGCCGCGTTCCCCTCGTTGCCGCGGCGCCCGAGCTGATACTCGGCCAGCGCGTCCTCATAGGATCCGGCGGCATACGACCGGTCGCCGAGCTCCTCATGATTGGCAGCGGAACGCGTGCAGGCCTGCGCGACAACCAACAGCAGCGAAGCGGCAGCGGCGGTGAGGCGATTCACTTCTTTTTCTTCTTTTTCGGAGCCGGCTCGTCGGTCTCGGGACGAGCCGGGGACTCCGCGGCGACGGCGGCGGGCTCGACGTCCGAACGCGACAACAACGCAAGATAGGCCTCGACGCGCGGATCCTCCGGTCGCCGGACGCGCAGCTCTTCCCACACCGCACGTGCGGCGAGACCGTCACCGGCCAGGTAACACGCGAGTCCAAGCATCGCGGCAGCATCGAGGAACGACGGCCGCTGCCGGACGATGGTCTGAAAGTGCTCGTGCGCCTCGAGGGCGCGCCCGGCCTCGAGGAGCATCCGGCCCAGCTTGTAGCGCAGGTCGTGAAAGGCCGGACCGAGCTTGAGGGCCGACTCATATTGGGCGATCGCTTCGTTGAGTCCGCCCGCTTCGTAGTACGCCTGGCCGATGGCGGCGTGCTGGTTCGCCAGTTTCGCGGCCACATGGCCGTGGAATCCGCCGCGGCGCTCGGTCGTCACCTGTCGCGCGCGGCGCAGCATTGCGTTGGCTTCTTCCTCGCGACCGAGCTCGTTCAACACGAGCGCGCGATGGATCAACGCCTCGATGTAATTGGGATTGAGCGCGAGCGCGCGGTCGAGCTGCTCGAGCGCCTTTTCCGCTTGTCCGGCCAGGGAGTACGACAAGCCGAGGAGATGATGCGCATCGGCAAAGGCACGGCCCGTCGCGATGACCTCCTCGAGGAGATGAATCGCGCCGTAGTAATCCTGCAGTTGAAATCGTTCGTTAGCCTGCTCGACCAGATGTTCGGGACTGACGTCCATGAATCTCCTCGTACCAGGCGACGAACTTGCGGATGCCTTCCTCGATACCGACCTTCGGCTTGAACCCGAGCACGCGGCCGGCGTGCACCAGATCGGCATCGGTCAACCGGACGTCTCCGGGCTGGTCCGGATGGCGCTCGATGCGCGGTTCCTGGCCCAGTGCGGCGCCGATCAACGCGATCAGGCGATCCAGGCGGACTCGCTCGCCGCCGCCAAGATTCACCGTCTCCACGGTCCCGGGCGCGGCTCTGCCGGTCCACGCGAGGGCGGCAAGGACGCCGTCCAGGCAGTCGGTAATATAGGTATAGTCGCGCTCGCTCGACCCATCCCCGTGCATCCGAACGGGACGACCCCGGGCGATCAGGTCGATGAACTTGTGGATCGCAAGATCGGGGCGCTGCCGTGGGCCGTAGACGGTGAAGAACCGCAGGCAGATGATCTTGACCGGGTAGAGGTGCGCGAAGGCGTGCGCCAGGAGCTCCCCCGCTCGCTTGCTCGCGGCATACGGGGAGATCGGCAGAACCGCCGGCTGATCCTCGGCAAACGGCGCCGGAGTCGCATTCCCGTAGACCGATGACGATGAGCCGAAGACAATGCGGCTCAGCCCGACGCGGCGCGCCGCATCGATCAACCGCGCCGTCGCCGTGACGTTCGCCTCCATGTACGCGCCCGGATCTTCGAGTGAGGGCCGCACACCGGGTTTCGCCGCCAGGTGGATGATCGCCTCGATTCCATCGAGCGGCAGCGAGTCACGCGCCACATCCGCTTCGACGAACCGAAAGCCGCCCTGGCGGCGCAGCCCCTCGAGGTTGCGCTCTTTCACGTTCCGCGCGTAGAACGGATCGAAGTTGTCGATGCCCGTGACCTCGTCGCCGCGCGCGAGGAGAGCCTCGCACAGGTGCGACCCGATGAAGCCGGCGGCTCCGGTGACGAGATAGTGGTCGGTCACGCTTGCTCCGCAACCTCGCGCGCGACCACCGCGCGGAAATACTCGATCGTGCGGCGCAACCCATCGTCGAGACTCACCTGCGGCTCCCACCCCAGCATCCGCCGCGCATGCGTGATGTCCGGCTGACGCACCTGCGGATCATCGATGGGCAACGGGCGGCGCACGATCGTGCTCTTGCTGCCGGTGAGCGCCAGCACCCGCTCGGCCAGCTGCTGAACGGTGAACTCTTTCGGGTTGCCGATATTCGTGGGCTCAGACGAGCCGCGCTCGAACAGTCGTACGATACCTTCGATCAAGTCGTCCACATAGCAGAACGAACGCGTCTGTGTGCCCTCGCCGTAGACCGTCAGCGGCTCTCCGCGAAGCGCCTGGACGATGAAGTTCGACACGACGCGGCCGTCGTTGGGACGCATCCGCGGGCCGTAGGTATTGAAGATGCGGACGATGCGGGTGTCCAAATGATGGAAGCGGTGGTAGGCCATCGTCAGGGCTTCGGCAAAACGCTTTGCTTCGTCATACACACCCCGCGGGCCGACGGGATTCACGTTGCCCCAGTACGACTCCGGCTGCGGATGGACGAGCGGATCGCCGTACACCTCGGACGTGGACGCAAGCAGGAACTTGGCGCGCTTCGCCATCGCGAGGCCCAGGGCCTTGTGTGTACCGAGTGCGCCGACCTTGAGGGTCTGGATCGGCAGCTCGAGATAGTCCACCGGGCTCGCCGGGCTCGCGAAGTGCAGCACGCCGTCGAGCGGGCCTTCGATTTCGATGTAGCGGGTGACGTCCTGATTGACGAAACGAAACCGGGGGTGGCTGTCGAGATGCCCGAGATTCGCCGGAGTGCCGGTGATGTGGTTGTCTATCCCCAGCACGTCGTAGTCGAGCGCCAGGAATTTGTCGACGAGATGTGAACCGAGGAATCCGGCGGCGCCCGTTACGAGGACGCGCATCCCAGCCGGCGGCCGATGCTGTCGTAGGTGAACCCGAGCCGGCCGAGCTTCACCGGGTCGTAGAGGTTCCGTCCATCCACGATCAGCGGCCGGTTCAGGAGGCTCTTCATCTTTGCGAAGTCCGGGGTGCGGTATTCCAGCCATTCGGTGACGATGGACAGCGCATCGGCGCCGCCCAGCGCGTCGTAGGCATGGGCCGCGTATTTCACGCGGCTGCCGAGCTGGCGCGCGGCCGATTTCATCGCGGCCGGGTCGTGGACCTGCACTTTGGCGCCGGCGCAGAGCAGCGCTTCGATCAGCACGAGCGCGGGACTCTCGCGCACGTCGTCCGTCTCGGCCTTGAACGCGAGGCCCCAGACGGCGATGGTGCGCTGATTGAGGTCGCCGACGTGGCGTTGCAGCTTTTCGAACAGCACGTGCTTTTGCGCCTCGTTCGCCTGCTCCACCGCATCCAGAATGCCGAGCGGCACTTTGTTCTCGGTGCCGGTGCGCATCAGCGCCTTGACGTCCTTGGGGAAGCAGGAGCCGCCGTACCCCGGGCCCGGGAACAGGAACGCTTGTCCGATACGCCGGTCGGTGCCGATGCCGCGCCGCACCTGTCCCACATTGGCGCCGACGGCCTCGCACAGCCGCGCGATCTGATTCATGAAGGAGATCCGCGTGGCCAACATGGCGTTGGCCGCGTATTTCGTCATCTCGGCCGACGGGATGTCCATCACGATCAAGGGATTGCCGGTGCGCACGAAGGGCGCGTACAGCTCTTCGATCACGCGGGCCGCCTCGTCCGAATCCACGCCCACGACGACGCGATCGGGCTTCATGAAGTCCTCGACCGCCGCCCCTTCCTTCAGGAACTCGGGGTTCGAGCAGACGTGGAACGGCGTCGTGGTGCGTTTGGCGATCTCGGCCCGAACCTTCTCGGCCGTGCCAACGGGGACGGTGCTCTTGGTCACCACGAGCTTGCGCTCGTTCATGTGATCGCCGATCGTGCGCGCGACGGCCAGCACGTGCTGCAGATCGGCCGATCCGTCCTCGTCGGGGGGCGTGCCGACGGCGATGAAGATGACCTCGGAGCGCTCCACCGCCTGCGCCACGTCGGTCGTGAAGGCGAGCCGGCCGTCGCGCTGGTTCTTGAGCACCATCGGCTCGAGGCCCGGCTCATAGATCGGGAGCTTGTTCTGTTTGAGCGAGCCGATCTTCGCCGCATCGACGTCGGCGCAGATCACGTCATTGCCCGTCTCGGCAAGGCACGCCCCGACGACGAGGCCGACGTACCCCGTTCCGACCACGGCAACCCTCACGCGCCCCCCCGATCTCCCTTGGGCTCACGCTGCAGCACATGACGCGTGTCTACGGTCGCGCGCGCGTGCCGCTTGACCAGCTGATAGTCGACGGCCGTGTGATCGGTGATGATCATGACGCAGTCCGCCCCGCGCAGGGTCTCGGCGGTCAGCGGCACCGAGTTCATGGTGATGCCGTCTTCGTTGAGCGTCGGCACGTGCGGATCGTGATACGAGATCTGCGCGCCGCGGCGGTGCAGCAGCCTGATCACGTCGAGCGCCGGGCTCTCACGGATGTCGTCGATGTTCTTCTTGTAGGCAACGCCCAGCAGCAGCACGCGGCTGCCGCGCACCGCTTTGCCCTGCTCGTTGAGCGCGTCCACGACCTTCGCGACCCAGAACTCCGGCATCTCCGCGTTCAGCTCGCCGGCGAGCTCGATGAAGCGCGTCTTGTAATTGAGGGTCCGCATCTTCCACGCGAGATAATGCGGGTCGAGCGGAATGCAGTGACCGCCCACGCCGGGGCCGGGCGTGAATTTCATGAAGCCGAACGGTTTGGTGGACGCCGCCTCGATCACTTCCCAGACGTCCACGCCGAGCTTGTCGCACACGATCGCCATTTCATTGACGAGCCCGATGTTCACGCTGCGGAAGGTGTTCTCGAGAATCTTCACGAGCTCCGCAGCCTCGGGCGACGAGACCGGGACGAGTGTGTCGATGGCGCCCTGATACAGCGCCATGGCGACCTTCAGGCAGGCCGGGGTGATTCCACCAATCACCTTCGGCGTGTTGCGCGTATTGAAGCGCTCGTTGCCCGGATCGACGCGCTCGGGCGAGAAGGCGAGGAAGAAGTCCTCGCCGACCTTGAGGCCGGTGGACTCGAGCGCCGGAAGCATCAGCTCGCGCGTGGTGCCGGGATACGTCGTCGACTCGAGCACGACGAGCTGGCCTTTGCGCAGCGCGCGCTTCACCGACTCGGTCGCCGCGAGCACATAGCTCACGTCCGGGTCCTTCGTCTTCGACAGCGGCGTCGGGACGCTGATGGAGATGATGTCGGGCTCTTTCAGGCGAGCCAGGTCAGCGGTCGCCGAGAACTTCTTGCCGTTCACCGCATCGGCCACAGTCGAAGCCGGCACGTCCTGGATGTGTGAGCGTCCGCCATTCAGCTGATCGACGACGCGCGAATTGACGTCGAACCCGATGACGCGGTAGCCGGCGCGGACGATTTCCATCGCGAGCGGCAACCCGACGTAGCCGAGGCCGACGACGCCGAATACCGCCGTGCGGTCCTTGGCCTTCGCGAGGAGCGTCTCGACAGTCGTGGGGACAGCAACAGTCGCGGTCATGGAGTCTCCGGAGCGCCGCCGCGCGCGAGCGAGCGCGACGCGGCTTCGAGCACGCGGACGACGCGCACGCCGTCCGCGGCACTCGCCCGCGGCGCTTCCCGACCCTGCGCCGCGCGAACGAAATGCGCCAACTCGGCCGCGAGCGGTTCCACGGCCGGAATACGAGGAATGAAGATATCGCCTTCACGGACGGCGAGGCTTTCACCAAAGGAGCCGTACTCGGGCGGACGGTCCACGCCCTTGTCGTAAATGCGCAGCTTTTCGCGCGGCTCCATGTCGTCGAACACCACCATTTTCCTGGCGCCTACCACCGTGAGCTTCCGTTCTTTATGGGGATCGAGCCACGACATCTGGACGTGCGCCAGCACCCCGCTCGCGAACTCCATCGTAAGAAACACGACGTCCTCGATCGCGGGCTGCAGGTAACTCTTGCCGTGTGCGGCGACTCGGACCGGCTCCTCACCAAGCAAGTAAAGTGCCACTGACACGTCATGGGGCCCGAAGCTCCAGAGGGCGTTCTCGTCCTTGCGGACCTGACCCAGGTTGACGCGGAGTCCATACAGATAGAATAGCTTGCCCAATTCGCCCTGTTGTACCATGTCCCGCAGCTTCTCGACGGCCGGATGGTATACCAGGAGATGCCCCGCCAGTACCGGCAACCCGCGCTGTTCCGCCAGCTTGGCCAACGCCTCGGCATCCCGGCCGTTCAAAGCGAAGGGTTTCTCTACCAGCACCGGCTTGCCCGCCTCGATCGCTTGGCGGGCGAGCGCCGCATGGGTGGCGGCCGGCGACGCCACGATCACCGCCTCGACGGCCTCCAGCAGGGCTGAGACATCGGGTGTCACGAGCGTGCTCGGATACTGCCGCGCCACGCGTTCGCGAACCTTGGCATCTGTGTCGCAAACTGCTGTCAGCTCGGCGTCGGCCAGGCCGGCGACCGTCCGGACGTGATTCTTGCCCCACGTGCCGGCGCCCACGACCCCGATCTTGAGCCGCTTCACCGATAGAATCCGCGGATCGCATTAATCACCCGCTCGAGCTGCGCGCGGGTGAGCTCCGGGTAGATCGGAAGAGAGATCACCTCGCGCGACGCCTGCTCCGCCCGCGGCAGGCTACCGTCCTTGTATCCGAGGTGCGCAAAGCAGGGTTGGCGATGCAGCGGGACCGGATAGTAGACCGCGTGACCGATCCCTTCCTTCTTGAGATGGCCCTGGAGCTCGTCGCGCCGCTCAGCGCGCAGCGTGTACTGATGGAAGATGTGCTCATTGGCGGGATCCGTGGCCGGCGGCTTGACCTGCGGGATCTCCGCCAACGCCTTCGTATAGTAGGCGGCATGCTCGCGACGCTTGGCCGACCACCGGACGAGGTGCGGCAGCTTGGCCAGCAACACCGCCGCCTGCAGCGAGTCCAAACGTGAGTTCGTGCCGACTTCGTCGTGATGGTACTGCTTGGCGCCGCCGTGCAGCCGCAGCTTCTTGAGCCGATCGGCGGCGGCGTCGTCGGACGTGACCATCATGCCGCCGTCGCCCCACGCGCCGAGATTCTTGCTGGGGAAGAAGGAGTAGCCGGTCACCCAGCCGAGCTCGCCCGCGACGCGCCACTCGCCGTCGATCTTGCGACGCGCCCCGATCGCCTGCGCCGCGTCTTCGATGAGCTTGAGTCCGCGCGACTTGGCGACGGCCATCAGCTCGAGCATGTCGGCCATCTGGCCGTACAGATGCACCGGCATGATCGCGCGCGTGCGCGAGGTGATCGCGCCTTTGACCGCAGCGGGATCGATGTTGAACGTCTCCGGCTGAATATCGACGAACACCGGTGTCCCGCCGGCGTTGTGAATCGTGCCCGCCGTGGCGAAGAATGTGAACGGCGTGGTGATGACTTCATCGCCCGGCTTCAGGTTCAAGGCCTTGAGTGGCAGCAGCAGCGCGTCGGTGCCGCTCGCACAGCCGATGCCATGCTTTGCGTGCGAGAGCCTGGCGACCTCGGCTTCGAGCTGCGGGATGGACGGACCCATGATGAACTGCTGCGTCTCGATGACCCTCATCATGGCGGGCACCACTTCATCCTTGATCGCCTGATACTGCGCGACCAGATCGAGCATCGGGACGTTCATGACGCCGCCGCCTTCGCCCGCGACGGCTGGGTCTGTCGCAGGAGTCCGGCCGACTCTTCGTAGGTCGCCCCGCACGCGCCGCAGGCCGCATGCCCCACGTGCGGATGGAGCCGCTCACCGCATTGACACATCCACCCCACGCGCCGCGCCGGCACACCGACCATCAGGCCAAAGGCGGGAACATCGGAGGTGACGACGGCGCCGGCCCCGACGAAGGCATACTCGCCGAGCGTGACGCCGCAGACGATCGTCGCATTGGCGCCGATCGTGCCGCCGCGTTTCACGAGGGTGCGCTGGTATTCGTTTTTGCGCGACACGTGACTGCGGGGATTGTTGACGTTCGTGAACACGCAGGAAGGCCCGCAGAACACATCGTCCTCGAGCTCCACGCCTTCGTAGATCGAGACGTTGTTCTGGATCTTCACGTTGTCGCCGATTCTCGTCCCCGGCATGACGACGACGTTCTGGCCGAGGTTGCAGCGCTCGCCGATGACGGCGCCGGGCATCACGTGCGAAAAGTGCCAGATCTTGGTGCCGTTGCCGATGTGCGCGCCGTCATCCACATAACTGGACTCATGTGCGAAGTAGCTCACACTCCGATGATCTTGCACTCGAGCTCCAGCGTGATGCCGGCCTTTTTGGCGACGGTCTTGCGGATGTGCTCGATCACTTTCAGGACGTCGCTCGCCGTCGCGGTGCCCTTATTGATGATGTAGTTGGCGTGCATGGTGGACACCTGCGCGCCGCCGATCGTGAAGCCCTTCAGCCCGGCCTCATCGATGACCATTCCGGCGGTCTTCGTACTCCCGGTGGGATTCCGAAAGGTCGAGCCGCAGCACGGCTGGTCGAACGGCGTACCCGCCTTGCGCCACCGGAACAGCTTGCCCTGCAGCTCCTTGAGCTTGGCGGGTGATTCCTCGCCGAGTCCGAGCTTCGCCTCCAGAACGATCCCCTCGATGTTGCTCGACCGATACTTGAACGAGATCTGCTTGCGGGAGAGCTGCTTCACCTTGCCGCGCGGATCCATCACCGTCACTTCGGTCACGATCTCCGCGAATTCGGCGCCGTGGCAGCCGGCATTCATGAAGATCCCGCCGCCCACAGTGCCGGGAATCCCCACGAACCGTTCCACGCCGACGAATCCCGCTTCGGCCGTGCGCCGCGCCAGAATCGGCGTCGGCATGCCGGCACCCACGATGGCGGTCGCGCCTTTCATCTCGAAGCGGTCGAGTCCCTTCCCCATCCGGATCACGACGCCGGGGAAGCCGCCATCCTTGATCAGGACGTTCGAACCCAGACCCAGCACGACCCACGGCAGCCCGCGGTCCTGCGCCAGCTCCAGCGCGCGGACGACGTCGTCGGTGTCGGCCGGCATCGCGAGATAGCGCGCCGGACCGCCGATGCGCCACGTGTTGTGGCGCGCCAGCGGCTCGTTCTCGAGCAGCTTGCCGCGGAATTTGATTTTCGGAGCGGGGGATGGCGTCGGCGGCTCCGCCTTGGCCTTGGGCTTGGCGACCGGCTTGCTTACGCGCTTGCCGCCGCTACTCGTCCCCCCCGACCCCCTGCTCCCCCGACGGTCGGCGACTTTTCGCCGTTCGTTTTTTCGTGCCATTCCTGTAAGCTCCTGACGCTCCCTGTGCGGCTGCGGAGCGCAATGATCGCGTCACACGCGGCACTGGCCGCGGACATGGTCGTCGTGTACGGCACCCGATGCACCAGCGCGGCGCGCCGGATGGCGTAGTCGTCCACCTGCGTGAACTTCCCCAGCGGCGTGTTGATCAACAGCTGCACCTCGCCCGACACGATCAGGTCGATCGCGTTGGGCCGGCCCTCATGCACCTTCAACACGCGCTCCGCGGGAACGCCGCGCCCGCGGAGATACCGCTCCGTGCCCTCCGTCGCCAGGATCCGGAATCCGAGCTCATGGAACCGCCGCGCGATGGGCAGCACCGTCGGCTTGTCGTGGTCGTTCACCGTCACGAAGACCGTGCCCTCGAGGGGCAAGCTGCCTTCCGCGGCGATCTGCGCCTTCGCGAACGCCATGCCGAAGCTGTCGGCCAAACCCATCGCTTCGCCGGTGGACCGCATTTCCGGCCCCAACACGGTATCCACACCGGGCAGCTTCGTGAAGGGGAAGACCGCCTCCTTTACGGCTACTCCGGCGACGGGAAGCTCGTCGGGAAGGCCCAAATCGTCCAGTGTCCTTCCGACAATCACGGCGGCGGCCAGCTTGGCCAGCGGAACGCCTGTGGCCTTGCTCACAAATGGGATGGTCCGGGAGGCCCGGGGGTTCACCTCGAGCACGTACACGACGCCGTTTTTGATGGCATACTGCACGTTGATCAGCCCGATGACGTTCAGCGCCTTGGCGAAGGCCTGGGTATGCCGCCGCATCTCCTCCACCTGGCGGTCCCCGATCAGGTAGGGCGGCAGCACGCAGGCCGAGTCCCCGGAGTGCACGCCCGCATCCTCGATGTGCTGCATCACCCCGCCGATCACGCATCGCGTGCCGTCGGCGATGGCATCGACGTCCGCTTCGAACGCGTCCTCCAGGAAGCGGTCGATCAGCACGGGATGCTCCGGAGCGACGCGCGCCGCCTTGACGAAGTAGTCGCGCAGCGAGCCGTCGTCGTACACGATTTCCATCGCCCGGCCGCCGAGCACGTAGGACGGGCGCACGAGCACGGGATAGCCGATCCGCTGCGCGACCGCGACGGCTTCGTCCATGGAGCGGGCGATGCCGTTCGGCGGCTGCGTCACGCCGAGTTTGTCCGCCAGCTCCTCGAAACGCTCGCGATCCTCGGCGATGTCGATCGCGTCGGGCGAGGTCCCGAGGATGCGAACCCCTGCCGCCTCGAGCGGCTTGGTCAGCTGCAGCGGCGTCTGCCCCCCCAACTGGACCACGACACCCTTCGGTTTCTCCCAGCGCGTGATTTCGAGGACGTCTTCGAGCGTGAGCGGCTCGAAGTACAGTTTGTCGGAGATGTCGAAATCGGTCGACACGGTCTCGGGGTTCGAGTTGATCATGATCGTCTTGTAACCGAGCTCGCGGAATGCCAGACCGGTGCGCACGCAGCAGTAGTCGAACTCCACGCCCTGGCCGATCCGGTTCGGACCGCTGCCGAGGATGACGATCGCCTGCTCGCCCAGCGGCTCAGACTCGTTCTCTTCGTCGTACGACGAGTAGAGATACGGCGTGGCCGACGGAAACTCTCCCGCGCACGTGTCGATCGTCTTGTACGCGGGGTGGATGCCGAGCTTCCAGCGCTGTTCGCGAATCGCCGTTTCCGTGCTGTTGCGCAGGGCGGCGAGCTGGCGATCGGAGAACCCGAGCCGTTTCATCCGCTTGAGCTCCGCAGCGCCCACACCGCTCACTCCCGCGAACCAGCGCTCGGCGTCGACCAGCTCCTGGAGCTGATACAAGAACCACGGATCGATTCCCGACGCCTGCGAAATCTCGTCGACCGTGAGCCCGGCCAGGAAGGCGCGCTTGATCTGGAAGATGCGTTCGGGCGTCGCCGTTCGAAGCGCCACGCGCAGGTCCTCCGGCGACTCGCTCGTGAGCCGGTCATCGTCGAGCGCGGCGCCCAGCACCCAGCCCGGACGGCCGATCTCGAGTGCGCGCAGCCCCTTCTGGAATGCTTCCTTGAACGTGCGCCCGATCGCCATCGCTTCGCCGACCGATTTCATCTGCGTGGTCAGGCGAAAATCGGCACTCGGGAATTTCTCGAACGCGAAGCGCGGCACTTTGACGACGACGTAATCGAGCACCGGCTCGAACGACGCGGGTGTCGTGCGGGTGATGTCATTCGGGAGCTCGTCCAGCGTATAGCCGACGGCGAGCTTCGTGCCGATGCGCGCAATCGGGAACCCGGTCGCCTTCGATGCGAGCGCGGAGGAACGTGACACGCGGGGGTTCATCTCGATGACCAGCATCTCGCCGTCCACGGGATTCACCGCGAACTGGATATTGCAGCCACCCGCCTCGACCCCGATCTCGCGGATGATCGCGATCGCCCCGTCGCGCATGCGCTGGTACTCGCGGTCCGTGAGCGTCATCGCGGGCGCCACCGTGATCGAGTCGCCCGTGTGCACGCCCATCGGGTCGAGGTTCTCGATCGAGCACACGATGACGACGTTGTCGCGGCGGTCGCGCATCACCTCGAGCTCGAACTCCTTCCAGCCGAGCACGCTGCGCTCGATCAGGGTCGAGTGCACCGGCGACAGCTCCAGCGCCCGCTCGACCATTTCCTCGAACTCGGCGCGGTTGTAGGCGATGCCGCCGCCCGTGCCGCCCAGCGTGAACGACGGCCGGATGACGGCCGGATAGCCGAGCTGCTGCACGGCATCCAGCGCCCCGGCGACCGTCGTCACGGTGTGACCCGCCGGCGTCGCGAGGCCGATTCGCTGCATGGCCGCGCTGAACTCCGCGCGATCTTCGGCCATGCGAATGGCCCGCGCGTTCGCGCCGATCAGCTCGACACCGTACTGCTCGAGGGTGCCGTCATTCGCGAGCGCCATGGCGACGTTGAGCGCGGTCTGGCCGCCCATGGTCGGCAGCAGCGCGTCGGGCCGCTCCCGCTCGATGACCTTGCGTACCCACTCGGGCGTGACCGGCTCGATGTACGTCCGGTCGGCCAGCTCCGGGTCGGTCATGATGGTCGCGGGGTTCGAATTCACGAGGATGACCTTGTAGCCCTCTTCCTTGAGGGCTTTCACCGCCTGCGTCCCCGAGTAGTCGAATTCCGCGCCCTGGCCGATGACGATGGGGCCGGACCCGAGCAACAGAATGCGCTCGAGATCAGTGCGTTTGGGCATCGAGAATGCCTCGCAGGATATCGTCGAGCGTGCGGCGTGGGCTCC
This sequence comes from Gemmatimonadota bacterium, assembly GCA_003221035.1. Lineage (GTDB taxonomy): Bacteria > Gemmatimonadota > Gemmatimonadetes > Gemmatimonadales > GWC2-71-9 > 20CM-2-65-7. The sequence continues at coordinate 83,538 of QHUB01000009.1, read as the reverse complement.
AGCCCGTCGCCGCACGCAGCTTGGCGGCATCGCCGACCAGGTAGGGTCGCGCTTCGCGGCGGACCTGGCTGGCGTCCACTTCCCGTTTCGGACTGATGTCGAGTAGTTCCTCCAACCGCGTATGAATCTCGTCCAACGTGACCGCTCGGCCAGAGGCGAGATTGTACACCTCTCCGGGTCTCCCCCGCCTCAGGAGCAGGGCGTACGCGTCCGCCACGTCGTCCACATGCAGGAAGTCACGCACGGCCGTCAAGTCACCGACCGGCACCGCGACGCCGCCCCGGTCCTGGATGAACCGCAAGAGCCTGGCGCGCGCGGGGATCCAGAAGCTCTCGTCCTGGCCGGCGCCGGAATGCGGAAACGGCCGCGCGACGATGACCCGCAAGCCCCCACAACGCGCCGCCTGCCACGCTGCGAGCTCCGCCGCGAGCTTGCTCGTCGCATAGGGGGTGGAGGGCTGCACGCAGTCTTCTTCCTTAATAGGACGCGCCTGCCACGCGTACACATCGGCCGTGGATGCGAGCACAAAGAGGGGCTGCGTCTCCCAGCTCGCCGCAGCGGCGACCAGCGCGGCGGTCAGCTTCGCCGTTCCTTCGGCATTCACCTTCCAGGCGAGCGCCGGATCGCGGTCGGCCGCCTTGCTGAGGGCGACTGCCGCGAGGTGAATGACCGCATCCACCGGCTCGGTCAGGGCAGCCGGGATCGAGAAGTCGTTGCGGAGGTCCAATGAGACGGTCGTGCAGTTGGCCCCGCTGCTACCGCCCGGCGCACCCGGACCCACTGCCCCGATCACGGTGTCGCCCTCCGCCAGTAACCGCTGGACGACGGCACGACCGACGAAGCCGTTGGCACCGGTGACCAGGACCTTCACGACAGCCGCTCCAGATCGGCATCCACCATCATCGTGACGAGCTGCTCGAAGCTCACGTGCGGCGCCCAGCCGAGCTCTTTTTTCGCGCGACTCGCGTCGGCAAGCAGCGTATCGACCTCGGCGGGTCGCACGAATTTGGAATCGACGTTCACGTACTTCTTCCAGTCGAGCCCGACGTGTCCGAACGCCGCGGCGCACAGGTCGCGCACCGAGTGCATCGTCCCCGTCCCCACGACATAGTCGTTCGGCTCCTTTTGCTGCAGCATGCGCCACATCGCGTCGACGTAGTCGCCGGCGAAGCCCCAGTCCCGGCTCGAGTCGAGATTGCCGAGCCGCAGCTCGGTCGCCTTGCCGAGCTTGATGCGGGCGACCGCGTTGGTCACCTTGCGCGTCACGAATTCCAGCCCGCGGCGCGGGGACTCGTGGTTGAAGAGAATGCCGCTGACCGCATACATCCCGTACGACTCGCGGTAGTTGACCGTGATCCAGTGGCCGTAGACTTTCGCGACGCCGTATGGTGAGCGCGGATAGAACGGCGTCGATTCGCGCTGCGGCGTCTCCATGGCTTTGCCGAACATCTCCGACGAGCTGGCTTGATAGAACCTCGCCTCGGGGTGGGCCAGGCGAATCGCTTCGAGCAATCGCGTCACGCCGAGCGCGGTGAACTCGCCGGTGAGGACCGGCTGGCTCCACGACGTCGGGACGAAGCTCTGCGCGGCGAGATTGTAGACTTCGTCGGGCTTGGCGTCACGCACCACGGTCGTCAGCGAGTGTTGATCCAACAGGTCGGCCGCGACGATTTGGACTCGATCGAGCAGATGGCCGATACGCTCGTAGGAATCGTGGGAGGTGCGCCGCACCACGCCGATCACCTCGTAGCCCTTGGCGAGCAGCAGCTCGGCCAGGTAGGAGCCGTCCTGGCCCGTCACCCCCGTAATGAGCGCGGTTTTCCGGGGTTGCCGGCCTCCGGGGCCCTGTTTAGGTTTCGGCCTCTTTGCGGCGTCCTTAGAACTCATTGTCGTCGGATCGAACTATGGCTCGAGTGTGTGAGATTTGTGGCAAAGGTCCCATCACGGGACACAACGTCAGCCACGCAAACAACAAGACCCCGCGGCGCTGGTACCCCAACCTACAGCGCGTCCGGGTCGTCGTGAACGGGGTCGTCAAGCGGATCCGCGTCTGCACGCAGTGCATCAAGTCGAACCGGGTCGCGAAGGCGTCGTAATGTAGGGGCGCAGCATGCTGCGCTCCCCCGAAGAAAAAAGGGACCCTTTCCGGGGTCCCTTTTTTATTTCGACGCCTTGCCCGGTCACTCAGCGAGCAGCTCGATGCGAGCGACGTCGGCACCATCGCCGACGCGGTGGCCCAGTTTCACGATCCTGGTGTAGCCGCCCGGCCGCGCCGCGAAGCGCTTGCCGATCTCGGCGAAGAGCTTGGTCGTGACGCCTTTATCCTTGATCCGGCGCTCGACGAGCCGGCGGGCGTGCAGGTCGCCGCGGCGCGCGAGCGTGATGAGCCGCTCCGCGAACGGACGCAGCTCCTTGGCCTTCGCCTCGGTCGTCTGGATCCCGCCGTGCAGGAAGAGACTCGTCGCCATGTTGTTCAACGTCGCCTTCTTGTGGCTCGACGTGCGCGACAGCTGGCGGCCTTTGGCGCGGTGACGCATTACTCTTCCTCGATCCCCGTCAACTGCGCCTGGGGCGCGATACCCGGATCGATCACGCGGATGTCACCGCCGGGACTCTCCTCGAGCTGCATGCCGAAGTTCAGCCCTTCGCGACGGAGCAGCTCGGCAATCTCGCCCAGCGCCTTCTCGCCGACGTTCTTGACCTTGAGCAGATCGTCTTCCTTGTAGCGGACGAGATCGCCCAGCGTCCGGATATTCGAGTTCTTGAGCGAGTTCACCGACCGCACCGAGAGTCCGGCGTCGTCGATGGCGCGGCCCAGCACATCGCGCAGCCGCCCGCCCTCGGAACCCCCGCCGTTGCCCGGCCCCGGCTCACCCGCGACGATCGGCACCTTGCCGAAGTCGACGAAGAAGCGGAAGTGCTCCTGCGCGAGCGCGGCGGCGTAGGCGACTGCATCCTCGGGTGAAATCGTGCCGTTGGTCTCGACGGTCAACGTGAGGCGATCGTAGTCGGTGCGCTGGCCGACGCGCGTTTCCGCCACGGTGAAGTTCGCCCGCCGCACCGGATTGTAGATCGAGTCCACGCGGACGACGTCCACCGCGAGGGTGCGATCGACAGGATGCTGCTCGGCTTCGACGTACCCGCGGCCCTTGTTCACATACAGCTCGCCGGCGATGTCGCGGTCGTCCTGCACCGTGAACAGCAGCTGCTCGGGGTTTTGGATCGTGACCGCGCCGTGCGCCTCGAGATCGCGCGCGTAGACCGGACCGGCCTTCTCCACCTTGAAGCGGAGCACGGCCTCGTCGACGTCAGGCGCGAGCACCAGCGTCAGCTGCTTGAGGCGCTGAATGATCTGATGCACATCTTCGACCACGCCCGGAATCGTCTGATGCTCGTGAACGACGCCATCGATCCGGAATGCCCAGACCGCGGCGCCGCGCAGCGAGGAGAGCAGCAGCCGGCGCAGCGAATTGCCCAGCGTATAGCCGTAGCCCCGCTCCAGCGGCTGGAGGCGGAATTCGGCCGAATTCGGGTTGTCCTCGCGCTTGGTCATTTCGACCAGATGCGGCCGGACCAACCCCGTCAAATCAAGAGTGGTAATCACTTGGAATAGAGCTCGACGATTAACTGTTCTTGTGCGGCAAGCGGAATGGCATCGCGGGTCGGCCGCTCCGTCATCTTGCCCAGCACTTTGTCAGTGTCTACCTGAATCCACGAAACCGGTTGTCCGCGCCCGAACTGCTCGAGCGCGATCTTCACCTGCACGAGCTCGCGGCTCGCGTCAGCCACACGCACTTCTTCGCCCAGACGCACGCGGTAGGATGGGATGTCCAGCACGCGTCCGTTCACGAGGATATGGCGATGGCGCACGAGCTGGCGCGCCTGCTTGCGCGAGGTCGCGAAGCCCATGCGATAGACCAGATTGTCCAGGCGGCTCTCCAGGGCCACGAGCAGCGCTTCGCCCGTCACACCCGGCTCCTTGATCGCGCGCTCGAACAAATTGCGGAACTGGCGTTCGGACAGCCCGTAAATCCGCTTGACCTTCTGCTTCTCACGCAACTGCTTCGCGTACTCCGACGCCTTGCGGCGCCGACCTGTGGACTGCCCATGCTGCCCCGGCGCGTACGCGCGGCGCTCCACGGCGCACTTCTCGGTGAGACAGCGCGTCCCCTTCAGGAACAGCTTGGTGCCCTCGCGGCGGCACAGCCGGCAAACGGGTCCGGTATAGCGTGCCATCGCTTAGACCCGCCGTTTCTTGGGCGGCCGGCACCCGTTGTGCGGAATCGGCGTGACGTCGCGGATCGACCGGATCTGCAGCCCAGCGCTCGCGAGCGCCTGAATGGCGGACTCGCGGCCGGAACCGGGACCCTGGACGCGCACATGCACGCGCTTCACCCCGAGGTTCAGCGCCTCGCGTGCGGCCTGCTCGGCGGCCACGGTCGCGGCGAAGGGCGTCGACTTCTTGGAGCCCTTGAACCCGGCCTTGCCGGATGAGCCCCACGTGATCGCGTTGCCCTGCAGGTCGCTGATCGTAATGAGGGTGTTGTTGAACGTCGCCGTGATATGTGCGACGCCCTCGGCCTCGACGACCTTCTTGGTGCGCTTGGCCGCCCCCCCGGGGCGCGCCGACGCCGGCTTCGGTTTTTCTTGCGGCTTTTCCTGCTGCTTTTCTTCGGCCATGTGCCTCTATTTTTTCAGGACGGGCTTCTTCTTGCCCGCGATGGCGCGCCGCGGTCCTTTCTTGGTGCGCGCATTGGTGTGCGTGCGCTGGCCGCGCACCGGCAGATTCTTGCGATGACGCGTGCCGCGGTAGGCTCCGATGTCCATCAGGCGTTTGATGTTCATCGCCGTTTCCGTCCGGAGCGCACCTTCAACTTTGTAATCCCGCTCGATCACCTGACGCAGCCGGGCCACCTCGGCGTCGCGCAGGTCGCGCACGCGCGCGTCCGGGCTGATACCCGTCTCCGCGAGGATGCGCACCGAATTGCTGGGACCGATGCCGAAGATGTAAGGCAGTGCGTACTGAATTTTCTTGTCGCGCGGCAAATCCACGCCTGCGATACGAGCCATGCCTCTCCCTAACCCTGCCGCTGTTTATGCTTGGGGTTGCGCTTGCAGATCACACGAATCACGCCCCGGCGCGTCACGACTTTACAGTGCTCGCAGATAGGGCGCACGCTCGACCGTACCTTCAACAGGCTGCTCCGGCAAAAAGTAAATTTTCTGGCTGAGTCTTGAACTATAGATGGGGTCTCAACTTCACGCAAGGGGCTATGCGACAATCAATTACGGAGTACTCCGCAGTTCCACCAATCGCCACTCGCGCGCGACTAACCGATATCCCAGAAACAACGTTTCGCGTCGTTCTTCGGACGTTCCGGTGACCACGTAGCGCCGGGTTAGCTCCACGAACCCCTTCCCGGCCTCGACCTCGCGGATCGCCGTGACATCAAGACCCCGCTCCTCCGAGGGCCGGAAATAGCGGCGCAACAGTTCGATCGCCTGGGGTCGCGCGAGCGGGGATGACGGATCGGCACCCGGAATCTGCAGCACGATGTTGGAGCTCTTCCCCACCAACGCTTCGGGGTCGTGCGCACCCCAGGCGTTCTTGGCCTTGGCGGCGGCATCCGACAGGGTCGCCTGTCCCTGCGCGACTGCTGCCGTTCCGAGGAGCACCGCGACGCACAGCCAAATCACTCGCATCACGCTTAATACCCTCAATCGAGGGCTTCCACCAGCCGCTGATAGGCGGCCAGCGGATCGCGTGCCGCGGTGATGGGACGGCCGACCACGAGATGGGTCGCCCCGCGCCGCACCGCTTCACCCGGCTCGATCGTACGCACCTGATCACCGGGAGTCTCGCCCGGCCCTCGAATGCCGGGGACCACAATCCACGGATCGGCGCCGAGCGCCTCGCGCAGGAGACCGAGTTCCTGCCCCGACGTGACGACGCCCCGCAGGCCCGCATGCAGCGCGGTCCGCGCGAGCCGCTCCGCTTCGAATCCGACATCCGGCACGCCGCGTCCCAGAATCCCTTCGAGCTCGCCCGCGTCGTGCGATGTCAGGACGGTGACACCGACCAGGGCGAGATCACTGCCGGCGCCCCCCGCTGCCTGCGCCGCCGCTGTGAGCATCGCGCGTCCTCCCAGGCAATGGATGGTCGTCATCGCGACGCCGAGCTCGCGCGCAGCGGTCACCGCGCCCGCGACGATGTTGGGAATGTCGTGCCACTTGAGATCGAGGAAGACGCGGATGCCGCGCTGCGTGAATTCCTTGATCAGCGGTGGACCCTCGCGACCGAACAGGACCGGTCCGATCTTGGCCCACCGCAGTCCGGGCAAGCGACCCGCCAACGCCAGCGCCTCTCGTCCGCTTGGCAAGTCGAACGCGACGATCAGCTCAGCCACGGCTCAGCTCACGCGCGATGCGGACAGGGAGACGCGGATCGGCGAGCGCCGCGGTCCCGATCGCGACGAGCGACGCCCCGGCGCCGAGATACTCACGCGCATCGCTCACACTGCGCACGCCGCCTACGCCGATGACCGGCATGCCGACCTGCTCCCGCACGCGGCGCGTGGCGAGTACGCCGATGGGTAAGAGGGCGGGACCACTCAAGCCGCCGCTGCCATTGCCGAGTCGCTTGTCGAGAAGACCGGGCATCGTGTTGACGAGCGTCACCGCCTCCGCACCTGCATCGCGGGCGACGCGCGCCATGGCCGGGATGTCGGGAAGCACGGGCGACAATTTAACGGTGAGCGGCCGGGTCGACACGCGCCGGCACGCCCCCACCAGCTCGGCCAGACATCCAGGCTCGGCGCCGAACTCCAGGCCGCCGGCCGAGGTGTTTGGACACGACGCGTTGATTTCGAACGCCGTAATAGCGTCGAACGGGGTGAGCCGTTCGACGACACCGACGTAGTCCGCCACGGTCGCGCCCGCGACGTTGACGATGATCCGGGCGCGCCGAAGCCGCTGCGCCAACCAGGGCAGCTCGTGCTCGACGACGGCTTCGAGTCCCGGATTCGCCAAGCCGACCGCGTTGAGCATGCCGCCCCGAAACTCCGCGACGCGCAGCGCCGGGTGTCCCTGCCGCGGTTCGGGAGTGACGGCCTTGGTCACGATCCCGCCGAGCAGGTCGAGGTCGATGACGTGATCGAGCTCGCGACCGAAGCCGGCGGTGCCGGCGGCAAGGAGGATCGGATTTTGGAAGGTGGTGCCGAACACCTGCACCGCACTCACGGGAGCTTTGGGCCCCGCGGCCCGGTGACTCGAGGCGGACTATCGGTCCGCGTGCCGGCCGGAGCTGCGTGCTGGCTGAGACCCTGCATGCCGAGCTCGCGCGCGAGCGAATCCTCGGCAGCGGTATAGGCGACACTTACCTCGCCGTGCAACGCGCGGGCGTAGGGGGACGATGCGTACCGGGTGTCGAGCAGCGCAACAATCGAGTCGCGCTGATCCGGCAGCAGCGCCATGGCGGCGATCAGCGCCTTCGGAGCAAAGAGCGAGGCGGTGTCACTCGCCGCGGCTTCGAGAAAGAGCGTTCCGGCGAGCAGCGGCGCATACAGGGAATCACGCGCGAGCTCTGCCACGTGAAGACGTGCCCCCGCGGACGGGGTTGTGGGCACCGTTTGGACTGCGGTAATCAGGTCGACCAGCGGCCCGGCCTCATCGGTGCCAGTCCGCGTGCGGAGCGCGCGACTGAGCTCGGTCGCAATGGGGGTGAGATCGCCGCGTTCGGTCGCACGGGCGATCAGCGCGCGTTGCCCGGCGATGATCGCGCGGCCCGCGGCGTCCGGCTCACGCGCGCGCTTGAAGTGCCCCACCGCTGCCTCGTATTCCTGCCGCACCATCGCGGCGCGGCCCGCGACGTATTCCGCGCGGGCACGGCGATCGGCGTTGGCGGACTCGAGCGGACTCTCCAAGGCAGCCTGGGCGCCCCCGGCATCGCCGATTGCGAGGGCGCACTCGGCGTCAGCCAGATCCAGACGCTCGCGCATCCCGCGATCCGTAGGGCCGCTCGCGCGCGCCGCCGCGAGCGGCTCAGCGATGTCCTGGCATGCGCCCGAGCGCGCCAGCGCTTCGACTCGCAAGACCAGCGCTTTTTCGCCCCCGACCTTGGCGGCCTTGGATGCGGCCAGCGCCCACTGCGCGCGAGCGTCACTGGCCTGTCCCTGTTGCTCGAGACGCCGTGCATCCTGCGCGCGCTGCTCCGCATTCCACATGGTGTTGGAGGACGCGCAGCCGGCGAGGCCCAACACGAGGAGCATCCTCATCGCGCTTGTCCCCCGCTTCCTCCACCCGCGCCCGCGAGCTTGCGCTCGAACTCGAGCAGATACGCGACGACCCCATCGGCGATCGCGTTCGCGATCTGGCGCTGTCCCTGCTGGGAGGCGAGAAACGCGCCGTCAGCGTGATTGGTGGCAAAACCTGTTTCCACGAGAATCGACGGCCGCCGCGCCGCGGCCAGCACCAGGAACGGCGCCTGCTGGACGCCGCGATCTTCGCCGGGGTGGATCGCCGCGACCTTGCTTTGCACGAGCTCGGCCAGCCGCGCCGACTCTCGAAGATACTCGTTCAGCTGGAGGTCGTTCATGATGAACCCCAGCGGTCCGCCGGTCCCCGCGGGCGCGGTCTCGAACCGCAAGGCGTCGTTTTCCATTTGCGCCACGCGTTTCTGATCCTCGGTCTTCGCGTCCGAGACGAAGTACGTCTCGATACCATTCACGCTGGTCTGACGACGTCCCGCAGGCATGGCGTTGACGTGGATGCTCACGAACAGATCACAGTCGGCGCGGCAAAAGAGCGGACGGCTCGCCAACTCGATCAGCGTATCGGTCGAGCGCGTGAGTACGACGTTCAGTCCACGCCGCACGAGCTCGGCGCGCAGCAGTTTGCCGATGCCGAGCGTGATGTCTTTTTCCGAAGTGCCGCGAGGGAGCGCCAGGCCGGGATTACCAGGATCGACACCCCCGTGCCCTGGATCCACGACAACGGTATGCGGGAACCGGAGTCCGGTGATCGGATTGGGCGCCGGCGTCGGAGGCGCGGTGACAATCGGACTGGCGGTCGCCACGGCCGATGCAGCGGAGGAAGACGCCGCGCGCTCATCGAGTCGTGCCAGCCACGGATCCCACCGGTAGCGGCCGGCGAGCAGGCGCGGCACGTAATCGGTGAGCCAGTGCAGAGGGAGAAACAGCGTGTCGCGCGCGATGTACGGCGCGCCCACCAGCGGATACGCCGAGCTGTCGCAGCGGAAGAACGGCGACCCGACATCAAAATCGAAGACGTGCCCACTGAGAGTCACGCGCGCGGCGGACCCGTCGAGCGTGACGGTGAGTCCCAGTGGCTGTGCGAGCAAAACGGCCGCGACGGCGGCATTCCCTGCCTCACTCGCCACGGGCACGCTGGCCTGCCCGCGCGAGGTCGCGATCAAGATTTGCTGTGGAATCAGCGCGGCCAGAAACAGGATGACCATCATGACCGTCTGCCCTTCACAACCCGTGCCATCTCGCGCTCGGCCACGCGGCGCTTCAGATCCTCGCGCTTGTCATGGGCTTTTTTCGCCTTGGCGAGCGCGATGGCGACCTTGGCGCGACCGTCCTTGAAATAGATCTCCAAGGGGACAACGGTGAGCCCTTTTTGGGTCGTCGCGCCGAGCAGTTTGCGGATTTCGCGCTTGTGCAGCAGGAGCTTGCGGGAGCGCGCCGGCGGCGGATTGTTGTAGCTCCCCGGTCCGTAATGCGAGATCGTCATGCCTTCCAACCAGACCTCGCCATTGCGGACATGCGCGTACGCCTCATTCAGGCTCGCCTTGCGATCGCGCAGCGACTTGACTTCGGTGCCGGTGAGGACGAGACCGGCCTCCCAGGTTTCGAGGAGGTGGTAGTCGTGCCGGGCCCGCGGGTTTCGGGCGATCGAGATTTTTTCCACGGACGTCGGCAAGATACGCATTGACTTAGGGTTATACAACAATCTAGATTGCCGTTCCTCAAAAAAACGCTTCGCCGAAGTGGTGGAACTGGTAGACGCGCTGGCTTCAGGAGCCAGTGGGCGCAAGCCCGTGGGGGTTCGAGTCCCCCCTTCGGCATCCCCCGATCGACGACGTCGAATGAGCGTCGTCAGTAGCGCGGGACGTCCTGATCGACTTCTCTCGACCAGGCGTCGATGCCCCCTGCCAGGCTGCGAACATTGTGAAACCCCGCCCCTACCAGAATCTCCCGAGCTCGGAGCGAACGCTGACCGTGATGGCAATGCGTTACGATTTCGGCGTGACCTGGCAACTCGGCCAGCCGTTCGGGGAGCTCGCGCAACGGAATCAACCGCGCCCCGTCGATGTGTGCGATCTCGGCTTCGCGTGGCTCGCGAACGTCGAGCAGCAAGAGATTCGGTTTGTGCGCGCGTTCACGCTGAAGATCCCGCGCCGAGATTTCGACCCCGTTTCCTGATTCCTGGTTCCCGACTCCACAAAATGCCTCGTAAGCGATGAGTTCCGTGACGCTCGGGTGCGCTCCGCACACGGGGCACTCGGGATCTTTCTCGAGCGCGAGCTCGCGGAACTGCATGCGGCGGCCCTCGAACAACACCAGGCGGCCGATCAGCGGCTCGCCAAGACCCACGATCAGCTTGATTGCTTCGAGCGCCTGGAGTGATCCGATGATTCCCGGCACCACGCCGAGGACGCCGCCCTCGGCGCAGGAGGGGACGAGATCGGGCGGCGGCGGCTCCGCGTAGAGACAGCGATAGCACGGTCCGCGCGTCGCATCGAACACAGAGACCTGCCCGTCGAACCGGAACACGGCGCCGTACACGTTCGGCCTGCGGAGCAGCACGCACGCATCGTTGATGAGATACCGGGTGGGAAAGTTGTCGGAGCCGTCGATGATGAGGTCGAATCCACGCAGGATATCGAGCGCGTTGGCCGACGTGAGACGTTCGGCAAACGTTTCGACCGTGACGTGCGGATTGATGTCGCGCAGACGCGCGCGCGCCGATTCGGTCTTCGGCGTGCCGATCGCCGATGTCCCGTGCAGGATCTGGCGCTGCAGGTTGCTGCGATCGACCAGGTCGAAATCGACGATGCCGATCGTGCCGACGCCCGCGGCTGCCAGGTAGAGTCCCGCGGGCGAACCCAGCCCGCCCGCTCCGACCAGCAGGACACGCGCGCGCTTCAGTTTCGATTGGCCTGCGAGACCGACATCGGGAAGCGTGAGGTGCCGCGAGTACCGCAGCAGCTCCTCATGCGACAGCGAGGTCAATTTCCGGACGCCACTCCGGCGATCTGGTACACATGCGGCTCGGCATGCAGCAGGTCGGCGAGTGAGACGCCGGCCAGCACTTCGTTGATGCGGCGCTCGAGGAGGCGCCAGACGGGACGAATGCTGCAGGCGGTCGCCGGATCGCAGCGCTCATCGTCCACGCGATGCAGGTCGCAATTCACCTCGAACGTCACGTGCTCGGATGCCTCGATGACGTCCTTGACGCTGACCGACTGGGGCGTGCGCGCCAGCAGATAGCCGCCTCGCGCCCCGCGCACCGACTCGACGAGACCGGCGCGGCGCAGCCGCAGCATGATCTGCTCGACGTAGTCATGGGGGAGGCGTTCCTGCTCGGACAGCTCACGCGCGGCGACGGGTCCCTTCCCTGCTTGCCGCGCGAGATGAATCGAGACGATTAAGCCGTATTCCGCCCAGGTGGTTACACGCATGGGAAGAATATGCGAGAGCGCTTATCGGGATTCAATGGCGGGGCGGGTCACCGCATCAGGAATCCCACCACGATTCCGGCGGCGTTCATGCGAATCAGCCACGCCCAGCACGTGGCCATGTTCAGCGACCTCGCTTTCAGGTACCACACACTGCTGCCGACCATCGCGAGGAGAATCGGGATCCAGAGCACTGTCGCGAACTCCATTCCCGCGAGCGGGCCGCCGCTTTCTACCCAGAGCGCGCCACGGAAGCGACCATAGAACCATGCGAACAACACGCCGAACACCAGGGAAAGCACGGCCGATTTCGCCATCGCCGGACCCATGAACTTCTTCATCTCCTCGGGCGACATTTGCGTGACATACACGTCCATGCCGGTCGTGAACACTTTACTCCACAGGAGCCAATCGGCGAGATACACGAGGACGCCGGCGATCAGCCCGGCAACCCAGATGCTGCTCATGTGCGCGTCTCCAATGTGAGAGTCATTTCCGCTCGCCCGGCACGCCCAGCGCGGTCATCGCCCGTAAGTCCAGGACTTCGTCGAGCTCCTTCCCTTTCAGCAGCCCTTTTTCGATCACGAGCTGCCGCACCGTTACGTTCTTCGCCACCGCCTCCTTCGCCAGCTTGGCCGCCTCCGCGTAGCCAATCCTGGGCGCCAGCGCCGTGACCAGCGCCGGACTGCGCTCGAGCCAATGCGCCGCCTGCTGCTCGTCCGCCTCGATCCCGTCGACGCAGCGCTCCGCCAACACGCGCGACCCGTTCGCGAGAATCATCATCGCGAACAACAGATTGTGCGCGACCACCGGCATCATCACGTTCAGCTCGAGCTGTCCCGCCTCGGCTGCCGCCGTCACCGTCAGATCGTTGCCGAGCACCTGGAAACAGACCTGGTTCACCATCTCGGCGATCGAGGGGTTCACCTTGCCGGGCATGATGCTCGAGCCCGGCTGCACGGCAGGCAGCAGGATCTCGGCGAGGCCGGTGCGCGGGCCGGAGGCGAGGAGCCGCAGATCACTCGCGATCTTGCCGAGATCGACGGCGTACGTGCGCAGCGCGCCCGAGAGCGCGGCAGGGTCGCCCAGCGACTGCATCAGTTGCACGCGATCCTTGCCCTCGCGCACATCGACGCCGCAAATGATGCGCAGATGCTTGACCATGAGCGTGGGATACTCGGGCTCGGCGTTGAGGCCGGTCCCGACAGCCGTGCCGCCGATGCCCAGATCGCGCAAGTCGTCCGCAGCGCGCGCGATCCGGTCGCGGTTGCGCTCGACCGTGTGCCCAAACGCCGTAAACTCCTGGCCGAGCCGAATCGGCGTCGCATCCTGCAAATGGGTGCGACCTGATTTCACGATCCCGTCGAAAGCCTTGCCCTTGGCGAGGAACGCGCGCGCCAGGCGCGTCAGCGCTTCGGTGAGCGCGGGGAGCTCCGCCAGGGCGCCAAGCCGGATCGCCGTCGGAATCACGTCATTGGTGGATTGTGCCATGTTGACGTGATCGTTGGGATGGACCGGTTTGTACTCACCGCGTTTTGCGCCGAGGATCTCGTTGGCGCGGTTCGCGAGCACCTCGTTGCAGTTCATGTTGTGCGACGTCCCGGCACCCGCCTGATACGGATCGACCACAAAATGCTCGCGATGCTCGCCCGCCAGGACCTCGTCGGCGGCCTGGATGATCGCATCGGCCAGCTTGCGGTCGAGACGTCCGGTCTCTCGGTGCGTGAGGGCGGCGGCTTTCTTGATGCGGACGGCGGCGTCAACGAAGGCGGGAAGCGGGCGAAGATTCGAAATCGGAAAGTTCTGGCGTGCGCGCTCGGTCTGAATGCCCCAGAGCGCATCGGCAGGCACGGGAAGCTCGCCCAGGGGATCCCGTTCGACTCGTGTCTGATTCACTCCTTCTCCTCTCACCGCTCCGTTGGTCTCGAGCCAAGAATCGCCCATTGCGTGCATCCTCGCTAGCGCCGCCGGAACCACCCGACCGTGAAGAGTTGCTTGGCGGCGGCGGCGCCATGCGTCCGAACCAGCAAGTACATCCCGAGCACCGTCAGCAGAATCGTCGTGTAGAAGCGCCAGAGTAACAGCGTGATCACCTGATGACCGGGTCCGAAGTCGCCGGCGAAGCCGGACAGAAACGCGACTTCGATGCCGCCGCCGCCCGACGGCAGCGGGACGACCAGCGGCGCGTGGATCAGGGCCAATGATCCAAAGAACATGACGGCGAGCGGCGGCGCGTTGGGATGCCCCCACAGGAGTGCCGGCAGGATCAGCGCGCGCGCTGCCAAACTGATGACGGTGAGTAATGCGCCGGCGAACAGGACCCACCAGCGCGCCCGTCGCACGTGCGCCAGCGCAACGCGCCACTGCCGCCGCACGCGATGACGAATCGCGCCCGCCCGCACCAGGCGTTGCAGCGTCCAGATGACGAGCAGGACCACCAGCGCGATCAGCTCGATGCCCAGGAGATCGCGCGCCAGACTGTGCGTCAGAAATCGGTCCGCGGCCGTGCTCCAGTCCGGGAGGTAATAGCCGGCCAAAGCCAGCGCGCCGATTCCAAAGACCGGCCACTCCGCCGCCACTTCGACGCCCAGTGCAACGAGCGCCTGGACCACCCGCAGTCCAGACCACGTCATGCCGAGAAACCTCGCAGGCTCACCACCGAGACGATTGGGCGTCAGCGTGGAGGCCGCCTCACCGTACAGGTTCAGGCGCAATGCCTCGACAAATCCGAGACGGCCGCCCGACGCCCAGGTCGCGAGCTGAATGCGCCATGCGCGTGTGGTGCAGTCGAGGACCAGCAACAGCAGGGCGAGCGCGTGATTCAATCGGAGCAGTCGCCGAGGGGATAGAGGAAACCGCAATTGGGGCACGGATTCTTGCAGCCCCACGGTTTGGGCTGCACCTCGGCCCCGCACCGCAAGCAGCGCGGCCGAGGTTTAGGAGAGCCGGTAGACGCCGGTGAGGAAGGGATTCGTGCGGCGCTCCCGTCCAATGGTTGTTTCGGGTCCATGTCCGCTGTACACGATGGTGTCGTCGGAGAGAGGCAGCAACTCACGTTCGATGCTGGCGATCAGGGTGTCGAAGTCGCCCCCGGGCAAATCGGTGCGGCCAACCGATCCGGCAAAGAGCACGTCCCCGCTGAGCACGACTCCCGGCCCAGCCAGACACACACTCCCCGGAGAATGTCCCGGCGCATGCCTGACCTCGAACTCGAGGCCGCCCAAGCGCAGACGCTGGCCGTGCGCGAAATCGCGATCGGGAGCCGGGAGTCTGCCTGGCGGCGCCAAACCGAACCACGCGGCCTGGTCCGGCACGGCCTCGTACAGCGGGCGGTCTGCGGGATGCAGCCACACGGGCGCACCCGTTTCCGCCGCCACCCGGTCCACACCCAGCACGTGATCGAGATGCGCGTGCGTCAGCCAGATCCCGACCGGCGTGGCACCCCACTCCTGCAGCGTGTGCAGAATCAGGCCCGCTTCCTCGCCGGGATCCACGATGGCGCACTCCGCCGACTGCTCGTCGATGACGAGGTAGCAGTTCTCGGCGAACATGCCGTTGGGGATCTGAACGATTCTCATTTGTGACTCTTGCCGTCGCCCTCGCGCAGCGACTTCAGATACTTTTCGACCGCGATGGCCGCGGTCGTCGCGTCGCCCACCGCCGTCGTGATCTGGCGCGTCAGCTGGCTGCGGACGTCGCCGGCCGCGAACAGTCCGGCGACGGACGTCATCATCCGATTGTCGGTGATGAGGTAGCCGCCGGCATCATGGTCCACATGCGCGTCGACGAGCTGGGTATTCGGCCTGAATCCCACGAAGATGAACACGCCGCCCACGTCGAGATTGGAGCGCTCACCGGTCGTTTTGTTCTCGAGCACGGCGTGCGTCACGCCCCGCTCATTCCCGACGATCTCGGGGACGACGGTATTGCGGATGACTTCGATTTTGGGATTGGCGAACGCGCGGTCCTGGATGATCTGCGAGGCTCGGAAGTCGTCGCGGCGGTGCACGAGATGCACTTTGCTCGCGTACCGCGTCAGATAATCGGCTTCTTCAACGGCCGCGTCGCCGCCGCCGACCACGGCGAGCCGCTCGCCCTTGAAGAACGCGCCGTCGCAGACCGCGCAGTACGACACGCCCTTGCCCGCGTATTCCTTTTCGCCAGGGATGTCCAGCTTGGTCGGCGTGCCGCCGGCGGTGAGAATCACGGCCTGACTGCGGTAGCTATTGCCGCGCGCTGTTTCGACATCGAACCACCCATCGGCTCGCTTGTGGATGCGATCTACCGTATCGGTCACGATGTCCGCGCCGAACTTCTTGGCGTGGTCGGCCATCTTCTGCGCCAGCTCCCACCCCTTGATGCTCTCGAAGCCGATGTAGTCCTCGATGAGATCCGTGTTGAGCAGCTCGCCGCCCGGCGCCCCACGCTCGATGGTCAGCGCCTTGAGCATTCCGCGCCCGGCATACATCGCGGCGCACAGTCCCGCGGGACCGGCGCCGACAATGATGACGTCGTAGGTGAGTGCCTCGCGCTTCGTCATGAGCTCGTGAATTCCAGTCGCGGGGGATCGCCCTCCCCCGCCAGGGCGCGCGCCAGCTGCGCGCGAAAACTCACCACGTCGAACTCGACCCCGGGAGGCTGCGGTCCGGCCAGCTTCGCGAGCGCCGCCGCTCCAACGACGACCGTACCGTGCCGGTTCCCGCGCGCCCGGTGGAGCAGCGCGGCGGCGGCCTGGATGAAGCCCTGCCAGACGCGCGCCTCGTCTGCGTTAATAATAGAACGCCACACTGTTTCCAGCGCTTCGTGCGCCAGCCAAAACTCACCGGAATTAAATAGCTCGCGGGCGTGGTCCAAGTAGCGGCGGCGATCTTCGGGATTCACGCGCGGCGTGCGGCGTGCGTCGTGCGTGGGCCTACGCTGACCAGATTGAGCGCCCCATGACAGCTCGAGATCGTCCCAATGAGCACCTCGGCCGGGCCGCGTGCGCCGGCCTCCTCGACGAGCCGATCGCCTGCGCGCACCGAATCCGCCGAAAACATTCCCACGCCGAACACCTGGTGCTTGCAGACGAACAGCGCCGGTCCGTGCACCGGGCGACCGCCGGAACGGAGCTGCTCGGCGAGACCACGCACCGTGTCGCTCATCTCCCACGTGCGGGGAGCGCCGATCGCCGGGCAGAGCGCCGGCTCGATGCAGTGCGTCGGGCAGATCCAATCCGCCCACGAGACGTACCGCGTCTGGTCGGCTCCCGGCCGGTCATACGGCGTGGCGAGTGTGCCCGGCACCGGCTCCACACTCACCGAGCGTTCGGGCCAGCGCGCGCGGGCGCGGCGGAGCACCCAGTCGAACATGAGGTGCGGCATGTGGGGTGAGGGAACGATCTGGTCGTCGCGTGCGTCGTGCGTCGTGCGTCGTGCGTCGGAAAGCCACTCATCGAAAAACGAAGTCCAATCCGCGACGACAAACTGCCGGTCTGGCGCCGCACTCAACTCGCGTCGCGCCTGGCAATCGGGTTCGCGATCGACCACGATCACCGCGCGATAGTCGGTCTTGCCGCGGGCCTTGGCCTTGGCCAGCTGGGACGCGTAGAAGGTGCCGTAGCACCCGCCGCCGACGACTACCACGTCTCTCAGCGGATCAGCCTCCCGCCGTCGATCACGAGAATGGTGCCGGTCACATAGTCCGTGCTCTCCAGCAGGAATCGCACGGCCGCGACGACGTCAGCAGGAGCGCCGAGCCGCTTGAGCGGCGTCGTCTCGCGGATGTGATCGCTCGCCTGTCGGTCCCACCCGTCGGGCAGGAGCACCGCGCCCGGGGCGATGGCATTGACCGCGATGTCGGGCGCGAGCGCGCGCGCCAGGCCCTTCGTCAACATGATGACGCCCGCCTTGCTGATGCAGTGCGGCACGTACCCGGGCCACGGCTCGAGCCCGGCGATGTCGGCCATGTTCACGATTTTGCCCTTGGAGCGACGCAGAGGCGGTATCGCGCCCTGCGAAACGAAAAACATCGCGCGCAGGTTGAGATCGAACGTCGCGTTCCAGCTCTCGGGCGTGACGTCCTCCACGCGCTCCTGGACCATGATGGCGGCGGAGTTGACGAGCACATCGAGACGCTCGAGCCGGCGCGCGGCATCGGCGGCCAAGCCCCGGGCCGCGCGCGCATCGGTGAGATCGACCTGAAACAGCTCCGCGCGGCGGCCGGCGGCCCTCACCGCCCGCGCGGTGTCTTCGGCACCGTCGGCTGAGCCATGGTAGTGGATCGCGACGTCGCAGCCGGATTGCGCGAGGCCGATCGCGATGGCCTGACCGATTCGCGTGCCGGCCCCCGTGACCAGCGCGCCGGCGCCGTCGAGCCGCACTAGTACGCCTTGCCGGCGATGGGCACGATCTGACCGGTGATCGCACTCGCTTCAGCACTGGCCAGAAACAGCACCGTATTCACGACTTCGTCGAGCTCGACCAGCGGCTGCGTGCCGCCCATTTGCGCGACGTTGTCGGCGGTGCGAACCGTGGCGGGGGCGACGGCATTCACGCGGATGTCGGCATCGCGATACTCGCGGGCCAGCTCGCGGGTGAAACCGGCGACCGCCGACTTCGCCGCGCTGTACGCCGACATGTGCATGAGCGGCCGAACGACCGCGATGGACGCGAAATTGACGATGGCGCCGCCGCCGCGCGCGAGCAACAGCGGCACCGCCGCCTGGCACATGTAGAACGCCGTCTTGAAATTGACCGCGAGCTCGCGGTCGAGAATCTCAGGCTTCACTTCGGTGAACGGGCCGTAGCTGAAGAACCCACCGGCCACGTTGACGACGATGTCGAGGCCGCCGAACTGCGCCTGCGCCAGCGCGGTCGCCGCGCGGGCGGCGTCGGGCTCCGTCAGGTCGCCGGCCGAGGCTTTGGCCGCGATGCTTTCACTGCTGAATTCCTTGACCCGATCCGCCAGACCTACGGCATTGACGTCCGCGAGCAGCAGCTTCGCCCCGGCGCGGCCGAAGCCCCGGGCCACCGCGTGGCCGATCTGCCCCACCCTTCCGACGCCGGTGACCAGGACGACTTTGCCATGAAAGTCAGGCGGCACGGACGATGTCATCCACCGGCGGGGCGCCGCGCTGCGCGAAGCGGACGGTGCCGTCGCGCCCGATGACGTACACGGTGCGCTGGATCCCCTTGCCGTCGTCCTTCAACGCGTGATAGGCCTCCGCGATCTTGCGATCGGGGTCGGAGAGCAGCGGAAAGTTGAACCGCAACTTGTCGGCGTAGCTCTTATGGCTGTCGATGCTCGCGGGGTTCACCCCGAACGGCCGCATCTCGGCTCCGTTGAATTTGGCGATCTCATCGCGCACGGCGGAGAGTTGGCGGTTTCAGCCGGGGGTGTTGTTGCCCGGGTAGAAGACCAGCGCGACCGGCCCGCTCTGCAAGAGGTCGGCGAGGGCGTACGTCCGACCATCCGAAGCCGGTGCACTGAAGGTCGGTGCCTTACTGCCGACCGGAAGCGGCTCGCTCATCGCGTTTCCTTTTCGTAAGCTCGAGACGACGCTCGAGCGGTTCGAGCCAGGTGTCGGGCACGCGCATGCCGCCCAACGGCGCATGCGTATCGCCGTATTCGCTTTCGCCGTGCCAGTCGGAGCCGCCGGTGATCCCCAGTCCGAGGCGCTCGGCAATCTTGGTGAGGCGCTGCTCGACGGCGGGCGCGTGACTCGGATGCCGGACCTCGACGCAGTCGAGCCCCTGGTCCTGAAAGATCCGCAGCTGCGCCTCGGTGCCGTGATCGCCCAAATGCGCCGCGACGGTCAGGCCTCCCACTTCATGGGCGAGCGCCGTGACTTCGCTGAGTTTCGGGAGCGGCTTTTCGACGTAGGCGGCGCGGCCGCGGCCCAGATAGCGCCGGAAGGCATCGCTGATGTTGTCACACGCGCCGCAATCGACGAGCGCGCGCGCGACGTGCGGGCGGCCGAGCGCTCCGCCATCGCCTCCCAGCAGCTGCGCCTGCACATCCTCGAGCTCGATCGCCACCCCGAGGTCCTGGAGCTTGGACACGATCTGCTCGCCGCGGCGGCGGCGCGCCGCTCGCGTATCGCGCAGGAATGTCTGCAGCCGCTCAGTATCGATCGGCAGGAACAGCGCGAGCACATGCAGTTCGCCCCAGGGGGCGCGGACGCTGAACTCGCATCCGGGAATCACGCGGACCCCGAGCTTCGCCCCTTCCGAGGCCGCATCCGCGACGCCGTCGGTGGTATCGTGATCGGTCAACGCGATCGCGGCCAAACCGACGGCCCGCGCGCGCCGCGCGACCTCCGGCGGCTCGCACTCCCCGTCCGAGGCGGTCGAGTGACAATGCAGATCAATGTGCGGCGTAATCGACCTCGGGCGCGGTCCAGGCCGGTTGCGATTGGCGGAACAGCTCGAGCAGCTCGCGCTCGGAGAGGTCGCGAAAGGCGCGATCGGTCGAGCGCGGGCCGACCGGTGAGTAATGCGTCACGCGGCGGCGGCGCTGCGGTCCGGCCCCTTGTTCGAAGATGAGGCCGAACTGATCACGCCCGTATACCGTCACGCGGCCGGCCGGATAGACCTCCCAGCGCTCCCCATCGATCGTCACAACGCGTCGGGCCATCGCTTCAGGCCTCCGAGGTCGCGGCGACGGGGACTTCGCTCCACAGCTCCCACGCGTCGGGTGCGTAGGTCGCCAGAGTCTGGAGCCGGCGCTCGAGCTTGATCTCTTCGGGCAACCGTGACGCCTGCGCGCGATGCGACATCTCCGAGCGGCTCTCGGAGAACTCGATAAAGAGCCGCGGGTCCTTGGCGTTGCGGAACAGCCAGATCTTCTGGCCGCGCGCCTCCGCGAACTGACTCAACTCGCGCAGCGTGTTGACGTACTCGGTCTCGTTCTGAGCAGCCACGCGCACGCGCGCCGCGGTCAGGACTTTTGCCATGCTCACACCGCCCCCTCGGGAAACTCTTGCAGCAGCTTCTTCACGTCGGCCAGGAATTTGTCTGCGTCCGCGCCGTCCACGACGCGGTGATCGTACGACATCGTCAGCATGCCCATCGTGCGGATCGCGATCGAATCGGTGCCGTCCGCCCCGGTGACGACCTTGGGGCGTTTTTCGATCGCGCCGACGCCCAGGATCGCCACCTGCGGCTGATTGATGACTGGAATGCCGGCATAGGGGCCGAACCCCCCGGGATTCGTGATCGTGAACGTGCCGCGCTGAATGTCGTCGGGCGACAACTTCTTGGTCCGCGCGCGCTCGCCGAGGTCGTTGATCGCGCGCGCGAGGCCCATCAAGGACAGCTCATCCGCGCGCTTGATCACCGGCACGATCAGACCCCAGTCGAGCGCAACCGCGATCCCGATGTTCACGTCGGCGCGATAGATCGTGCTGTCGCCCGACACGGCCGCATTGACGATCGGGTGCTTGCGGAGATTCTCGGCGCACGCCTTCACGATGAACGCGAGGAATGTCAGATTGACGCCCCGTTCCGTGTAGCTTTGCTTGGCTTTCCCGCGCAGCTGCGCGACGCGCGTGAAATCCACCTCGAACATGCTGGCCACGTGCGCCGACACGCGCTTCGACATCACCATGTGATCGGCGGTGATCTTGCGGATCTTGGACCACAGCTCGACGCGGTCGCCGGGCCACGGTTCAACTGCAGGATGTTCGACTGAACCCACGTGCGTCGTGCGTGGTGCGTCGCGCGTGGGCACCCGGGTCGGCTCCCGCTCGATATATCCGAGGATGTCCTGCTTCGTCACGCGACCGGCATATCCGCTGCCCGGGATGCGCGAGATATCGACGCTGTGCTCGGCCGCAATCTTCCGGACGAGCGGCGTTGACTTGGTGCGCAGGCGCTGCTCGGCGGTCTGCACTCCCCCGTCGCCGTCGCCGGACTTCATGGCGGGTGCGGGAGCTGGAGTCGGTGCCGGCGGGGCGGGTGCCGGCGGCTTGGGTGACTCGCGCGGCGCCGAGACCGATGGCGGCGCGCTAGTCGCCTTGGCGCCCGCCTCGGTTTCCAGCACCGCGACAAGCGTCTGCACCGGCACGGTCTGGCCTTCCTGCACCTTGATCTCCGCCAGTTTGCCCGCGGCCGGCGCGGGAATCTCCGCGTCGACCTTGTCGGTCGAGATCTCGAACAGCGGCTCATCCCGCTTCACCGGATCGCCGACCTTCTTGAGCCATTTGCTGAGCGTGCCCTCGGCGATGGATTCGCCCATCTGGGGCATGAGAACGTCAACTCTGGCCATGATTCCTTCCATGGTGCGCGGTCAGTACTTCGACAACCATCTCGCCGCTCTGACAATATCGTCAGTTTGGGGCAACACGAAGTCTTCCAGCGTCGGCGCATAGGGCAAGGGCACATCGTGCGCGGTGACGCGCATGATCGGACCGTCCAGCCACTCGAAGGCCTGTTCGTTGATGCGCGCGGCAATCTCGCCGGCGATGCCGCCCGTGCGCGTGTCCTCGTGCACGATGAGTACTTTGTTCGTCTTCTTGACCGTGCTCACAATCGCCGCGTCGTCCAGCGGCAACAGCGTCCGCAGGTCGAGCACTTCCACCGACACCCCGTCCTGCTGCTCCAACTGCGCGGCGGCCTCCAGCGACTTCCAGAGCGTCGCGCCGTAGGTGATGATGGAAAGATGCTTCCCTTCGCGCGCGATGCGCGCCTGTCCGATCGGTGTGAGGATCTCCTCGCCCTCGGGGAGCTGCTCCTTGATACGCCGGTACAGCCACTTGTGCTCGAGATAGAGAACAGGATCATCATCGCGGATCGAGGACTTAATCAGACCCTTGGCGTCCCGCACCGTCGCCGGATAGACGATCTTGAGCCCTGGGGTATGCAAGAACGCGGCCTCCGGGTTTTGCGAGTGGAACGGGCCGCCGCGAACGTAGCCGCCGCAGGGACCGCGGACGACCATCGGCGTCGCCAGCCCGGCGCGGTAGCGCGCCGTCGCGACGTAATTGGTCAGCATGTCGTAGGCACACGAGATGAAATCGATGAACTGCATCTCGGCGACCGGCCGGAGGCCCATGTGGGCCGCGCCGGCTGCGGCGCCGACGATGGCCGCCTCGGAGATCGGCGTATCGATCACGCGGGACTCGCCGAATTTCTTGGCGAACCCATCGGTGACCTTGAAGGCACCACCGTACAGACCCACGTCCTCGCCCAGGATGAACACGCGCTCGTCGCGTTCCATCTCTTCCCACAAACCCTGGCGCAGCGCCTCGAGGAAGGTGACTTCGGCCATTACAGTGCCTTGAACCAGAGTTTCTCCGCCGCCGGCGGATCGACGTAGACGTCCGGCAATGCGCTCTCCGCTGCGGGGAGCGGCTCGTTCACACAGGCATCGGTCGCTTGATCGACTGCGACGCGCACGCGGTCGTCGATCTCCTTCAGCTCCTTTTGCTCGACCAGGTCGGCCGCCAGGATGCGCTGCGTGTAGCGATCCATCGGATCGTTCGATTTCGACCAGAGGTCCAGTACATCCTTGGGCACGTAGTGCTGATCGTCGTGCTCGGCGTGACCCTTGCGGCGGTAGGTCTTCACTTCGATGAAGTGGACGCCCTTGCCGCGCCGCGCCCGATCCAGCGCGAACTTGGTAGCCTCGTAGACCGCGAACACGTCGTTCCCATCCACCGTGACGGCAGGAATACCATACCCTTTTGCCTTGTCGGCGAGATCCTTGACCGCAAACTGTTTCTCCGGTGGGGTCGAATAGGCCCAATGGTTGTATTCGCCGACGACCACCATCGGCAAGCGCTGCACCGCCGCGAGATTCAAGCCTTCATGGAACGTGCCGGTGGAGGTGCCGCCGTCGCCGATGTAGACGAGGCCCACGCGCGGCTGCCCCCGCATCTTGAAACTGAGTGCGATCCCGGCCATCACCGGGATCATGTCGCCCAGGTGCGAGATCTGGCCGAGGTAACCTTTCTCGAGATCGTTGAAATGGACGTTCAGCTCGCGGCCGCGAGTCGGGCTGTCGGCCTTCGCCATGTACTGACGCAGGATTTCGATGGGCTGAGCGCCCATCACGAGCATGGAGCCCAGGTTGCGAATGAGCGGGGAGAGGATGTCCTTGTTGCGTCCTCGCTCCAGCGCATAGGCCGACGCGACCGATTCGCCTTCCTGGCCGAGGGAACGGAACAGGCCGCCGATGACCTTGGTCTGGCGGTAGAGGGCGACCAGGCGCTCTTCCAGCGTGCGTGTAAGGCGCAGGTAGTAATAGATCTCGAGGAGCTGGTCGGTGGACAGCGCCGCACCAGCTGCCCCCGAGGGGAAGGCGCCCGTCGGCCGAGTCGCGGGAAGAGCCATGGCCCTAAATTATAGTTGGGAGGGAAGAGCCATGGCGAACCTCAAATTGCGTGTCACGGGCATGACCTGCGGCCACTGTCAGGCCAAGGTCGAGAAGGCGTTGAAGGGGATCAGCGGCGTCTATTCCGCGATCGTCGATCTGCCGGACGGTGAAGCCGAAATCGATTTCAACGACGATCAGGTGACGACCGAGCAGATGTTGACGGCCATCAGCAAAGCCGGGTACGGTGCGAAGATCGCGGGCTAATACGCGCCGCGCATGACGTGCGCGGGCTCGACCAGCTTGTGCACTTCCGCGAGGAAGCGTTTCGCGAGCTTGTCGAGCTCCGATTCACCCACCTGGTCGGTCGCCGCTTCGACGAAGGTGTAGTGCCCGCCCTCCGGCCGAGCGGAGATCGTGATCCGGCCCAGCGTCCCCTGATACGCGCGGCGCCTGGGGTGTTCCTCAGCGGGTGCGAGCCGTCCGCCAAAGAATGTCTTCGCGACGTCGAGCACCGCTTCGGGACTCGCGCTAGTTCTGTGGAAGTAACGCATGACTCGCAGCTCCTCGAGGTTTGAACGACCGCAGGGTCAGGCTGTTCAGCACGACCGAAAGACTGGACCACGCCATCGCGGCGCTCGCGAGCACCGGCGAGAGCAGCCACCCCGTCACAGGATACAGCGCTCCAGCCGCCACCGGAATCAGCAGCACGTTGTATCCGAACGCCCAGATCAGATTCCAGCGAATCGTGCGGAGCGTGCGGCGCGACAGCTCGATCGCGGTGAACACCGCGCGCAGGTCCCCGCGAATCAACGTCACATCCGATGCCTCCATCGCGATGTCGCTTCCGGTCCCGATCGCGATGCCGACGTCGGCTTGGGCCAGCGCCGGCGCATCATTGATACCGTCGCCGACCATCACGACGCCTCCGCCGGCCTGGCGCTGCAATTTTTTCACGAGGTCCGCCTTCTGGGAGGGCAGGACCTCGGCAATGATCTCCTCGATGCCGACCTCGTTCGCGACCGCCTGGGCGCCCTTCCTGGAGTCACCCGAGACCATCGTGACTGGAATGCCCCGCTTCTTGAGCAGCTCGATCGCCGCCCTGGACGTCGGCTTGATCGGATCGGAGATGGCGATCACCGCGTAGACGGTATTGTTCACGACGACGATCACCGGCGAGCGCCCTTGCGCCGCCAACCGGTCGCCGTCCGCGCCGAGCGAGCCGAGCTCGAGGCTGCGCTCGCGGGCGTGCCGCAGTGAGATCACTTCGATGATACGCCGGTCCACGGTGCCACGGACACCCCGCCCTTCCATCGCGGCGAATTTCTCGACCGGCAGGAGCGAGACTTGCTTGTCCCGCGCCGCCTTCAGAATTGCGACCGCGAGCGGATGCTCGGAGCGCTGCTCGACCGACGCCGCCCACTTCAGCACGTCGGCCGGACTGATCGGCGTGCCGTCGGGTTTCTTCGCCGTCACGATGTGCGTGACGGTCGGCTTGCCTTCCGTGATGGTGCCGGTCTTGTCGAGCAACACCCTGCGTGTGTTGGCGAGGCGCTCGAGCGCCTCACCGCTCCGGATTAGAATCCCGTACTCCGCAGCCTTGCCGGTGCCGACGAGGATCGCCGTCGGAGTCGCGAGCCCCAGGGCGCAGGGACAGGCGATGATGAGGACGGTGACGAACGCCGCCATCGCGTAGACCAGCGCCCTGACCTGGGGCACCGGCCCCACATCGAACCAGGCGACAAACGCGATCAGTGCGAGCGCGATCACAATCGGAACAAATACACCCGCGACGCGATCGGCCAGTTTCTGAATCGGCGCTTTCGTGGCCTGCGCGTCCTCGACGAGCTGCACGATTTGGCCGAGCGCGGTCTCCTTGCCGACCCGCGTGGCGCGGAAGGTGATGCTCCCCGTCGTGTTCAGCGTCCCACCGATGACCTCGTCGCCCGGCTTCTTCGCCGCCGGCATCGGCTCGCCCGTCAGCATCGCCTCGTTGACCGCCGATGCGCCGTCGGTGACGATGCCGTCCACCGGCACTTTCTCTCCCGGCTTCACGATGACCATGTCGCCGACCACGACCGCCTCGACCGGGATCTCGACCTCTTCACGATCGCGGATGACATGGGCGACCTTCGCGCGCAGCGTGGCGAGGCGACGAATCGCCTCCGACGTCCGGCCCTTCGCTCCGGCTTCGAGCAGCCGGCCCAGGAGCACGAGGGCGATGATGCCCGAGACGGCCTCGTAGTACACATCGGCGGGCAGCCCGGCGCGCAGGAACAGTGTCGGCGCCGCCGTGGCAACCAGCGAATAGAGATACGCGGCCGCCGTTCCGACACCGATCAGGGTGTTCATGTCGGCGGTGCGGTGCCGGAATCCGCTCCACGTCCCTTTGAAGAATTGCTGGCCTGACCAGACCACCACCGGCAGCGTAATGACCGCGAGGCCCCACGTGATCCAGTCGAGCTCCAGGACCCAGCCCTGGCCGGCCACCCAGTCACGCAGCCCGATCGCGGCCGGCATGAGCAACCGGCCCATGAGATCGATCTGTTTCATGGTGCCGCCCTCGCCCATGGGACGATCGGCCATGAGCAGCATCGCGCCGACCATGCTGATGATCGCGACGACGGCGGCGACCGCAAACTTCCAGGTGAGGGTCCGCATCTCCCGGCCGCGCGCGATCCGCTCGCGCTCGAGCGGGTCTTCGGCCGCGATCGGCGCCGCGACCTCGAAGCTCGCCGCGGCGACGGCGCGCTCCAGATCCTCCGCGTTCACGACTCCGGGGATGTAATCGACCGTGACCATCTCCGTCGCCTGATTTGCGACTGCACGAATAACGCCGTTCACCCTGGACAGCGACTGCTCGAGCGGCGTGACACTCGGCGCATAGTGCAGATCGATGATGCCGAACGTGACGCTCGCCTTGCCGCAGTTGTAGCCCGCATCGCGCACCGTCTTGATGAGCTGAGCGACGTTCGTCTGCGCGCCGTCGTACTCGATCGCCGCCTTGTTGGTCGCGAAGTTGACGCCGGCCGAGGCGACGCCCACCGCCCCCGCCAGCGCCTCCTGGACCGTCGCGGCGCAGCTCGCGCAGGTCATGCCTTCGATGGGAAGTACGATCCGGGTTTTACTCATGCTTGCCGTCGTGGAACTTGTGGGGTGAGGAGGCCGCGCGCCGCTCGCCCTCCGGCTCCACCACGAGCAGGCCTTTGAGCATGTTCATGCCGCAGCGAAACGGATACTCGCCGGGTTGCTCGGGCGTGAACTCGATCGCGGTCGTCTGGAACGCGGGGAGCTGCTGGTCGATTCCGAAGCGCTCGAACACGACACGCTCCGAGCAGTCCGCCGTCTCGTCGCGGTAGAACTGCAGCCGAACCGGCTTCCCCGCCTGCACCACGATGGTGTCGGGGGTGTAGCCCCCTTTGACGATGACGCGGACCTCTTGCAGACCCTGCGCGCCGGCCCGCGCCAGCGTGGCCGTGCCCCGCGAAACCAGGAAGTACCAGAGCACCCAGACGATGGCGACGGCGCCGGCCGCCGTGACGATGATCTGGGGACTGGTCACGCGGTCCCCGTTAGCGGCGCGCCCCGGAACGGACCGCGTGCTCGATGCGCATGGCGTAGAAGGAGCGCCACACGAATACCAGGGCGATCACGAGGAATGCGCCCGCGAGCGCGAGGGTCAACGTCGCGCCGCGCTCCGCGGTCAGAGACACCGCGAGCTCGACCGCGAGGAGGCCGAACAGCGTGGTGAACTTGATGATCGGATTCATCGCGACCGATGAGGTGTCCTTGAACGGGTCGCCGACCGTGTCGCCCACGACGGTCGCGGCGTGCAGCTCCGTGCCTTTCTGCTTCAGCTCGGTCTCCACGATCTTCTTGGCGTTGTCCCACGCCCCGCCGGCATTGGCCATGAAGATGGCCTGGTAGAGCCCAAACAAGGCGATTGAAATCAGATAGCCCACGAAGAAATACGGCTCGACGAACGCAAACGCGAGCGTCGCGAAAAAGACGGCGAGAAAGATGTTGAACATCCCCAGCTGCGCGTATTGCGTGCAAATCGCCACCACTTTCTTGCTGTCGGCAACGGACGCCCTGGTCGTCCCCTCGAGCCGGATATTCGCCTTGATGAACTCGACGGCCCGGTACGCGCCCGTTGTCACTGCCTGGATCGATGCGCCCGTGAACCAGTAGATCATTGCGCCGCCCGTGATCAGGCCAAGCAGGAACGGCGGGTGCAGAATCGAGATGTTCGACAGCAGCGCCGGCTCGAGCCCGCGTGTCAGTGCGACGATGATCGAGAAGATCATCGTCGTGGCGCCGACCACCGCGGTGCCGATGAGCACCGGTTTTGCGGTCGCCTTGAACGTGTTCCCCGCGCCGTCGTTCTCCTCGAGATTCTCCTTGGCGCGCGTGAAGTCGGGACGAAAGCCGAAATCCCGCTCGATCTCGGCGCGCACGTCGGGCACCTGCTCGATCAACGACAGCTCATAGATCGACTGCGCATTGTCGGTCACGGGCCCGTACGAGTCCACCGCGATCGTGACCGGGCCCATGCCCAGGAAGCCGAACGCGACCAGGCCGAACGCGAACACCGCCGGCGCGATCATCAACCCGGACAGCCCCATGGTGCTCACGCCGTATCCGAGCGCCATGAGCACCATCATCGTCATCCCCATCCAGAACGCGCTGAAGTTCCCGGCGACCAATCCCGAGAGGATGTTCAGCGATGCCCCGCCCTCGCGCGAGGAGGTCACGATCTCGCGCACGTGCCGCGACCGCACCGACGTGAAGACCTTCACGAATTCGGGGATGATGGCGCCCGCGAGCGTGCCGCAGGTGATGACCAGCGACAGCTTCCACCACACGGTCACGTCGCCGCCGATGTTGGGAATCACGAGCCTGGACACAACGAAGGTCAACGCGACCGACACGAGCGACGTGAGCCAGACCAGGGTCGTCAGCGGTCCCTCGTAGTTCATATGGTCCGCGGTGGCGTACCGTGCCTTGGCGAACGCGGCGTTGAGATAATAGGACGCCCCCGAGGCGATCAGCATCATCACGCGCATCACGAAGATCCACACGAGGAGCTGAACTTTGACGAGCGGTTCGTGCACCGCGAGCAGGATGAACGTGATGAGAGCGACGCCGGTCACCCCATACGTCTCGAACCCGTCCGCGCTCGGACCCACCGAGTCCCCGGCGTTATCGCCCGTGCAGTCCGCGATGACGCCGGGATTGCGCGCGTCATCCTCCTTGATCTTGAACACGATCTTCATCAGGTCGGCGCCGATGTCCGCAATCTTCGTGAAGATGCCGCCGGCCACGCGCAGCGCCGCGGCACCCAACGATTCACCGATCGCGAAGCCGATAAAGCAGGGTCCCGCGTAGTCTCCCGGAACGAACAGCAGGATGCCGAGCATCATCACCAGCTCGACACTGATGAGCAGCATGCCGATGCTCATCCCGGCCCGCAGCGGAATCGCGTAGCAGGGATAGGGTTTGCCGCCGAGACTCGCAAAGGCCGTGCGGGAGTTCGCAAAGGTGTTGACGCGAATCCCGAACCAGGCGACGCCGTAGCTCCCCCCCATGCCGATGAGGCTGAACAGCAGGATGATGATCACCTTGAGCGCGGGATATCCGTGCGCCACGGCGCCGCTCGGCGTGATGTTTTCCGCCAACACGCCGAAGTAGACGGCGACGATCGCGCCGATGAACAGCCAGAGGAGGAGCAGGAATCGGCCCTGCCCGAGGAGATACGTCTTGCAGGTTTCGTAGATCAGCTCGGAGACCTCCCGCATGGCGCGATGCACCGGGAGATTGCGCAGCTGCATGTAACTGGCGATGCCGAACACAAATCCGAGCGCGCAAATGACGAGGCCCCAGAGGAGCAGGCCGCGTCCTCCCATTCCGAAGAAGGTCGCCGTGTTCAGATCCGGCAAGACCAACGCGGCCTCACCGCCGGCGGCATGGGGTTGTGCTGGTGCGGCGCCCTGGGCGCCCTGGGCGACCCCGAGAACGGCGAGCAACGGCGTCAAGCTCGTCATGCGCAACTGTCTCCTGAGTATTTGCTGGTCTGGTGGGAAGAAGCGCCCTATTTCTCCGCGTACTCGTAATACTCGATGCCGAGGTGCGTGATCTGCTCCTCCCCCATCAGCCAGCGCAGCGTGTTCTTCAGCTTCGTCTGCTGAATGAAGAGATCGTGCTCGGCATACAAGCCCGGTGCAAACTGCGGGCTCTTAAAGTAGAAGGACAGCCATTCCTGAATGCCCGACAGACCGGCCCGCGCGGCGAGATCGAAGAAGAGCGCCAGGTCGAGGACGATGGGAGCGGCCAGAATGGAATCGCGGCACAGGAAATCGACCTTTATCTGCATCGGATAGCCAAGCCATCCGAAGATGTCGATGTTGTCCCACCCTTCCTTATTATCACCGCGGGGTGGGTAGTAGTTGATCCGGACTTTGTGATACACCTTGCCGTACAATTCGGGATACAGGTCCGGCTGGAGAATGTGCTCCAGCAGGCCGAGCTTGGACTCCTCCTTGGTCTTGAACGACTCGGGATCGTCCAGGACTTCGCCGTCCCGATTGCCCAGGATGTTGGTGGAATACCAGCCCGACAGTCCCAGCATGCGCGCCTTGAACGCCGGCGCGAGCACGCTTTTCATCATCGTCTGGCCGGTCTTGAAGTCCTTGCCGCCGATGGGCACATGGCGCTCCTCGGCCAGGCGCTCCATTACCGGCAGGTCCACCGTCAGGTTCGGCGCGCCGTTGGCGAAGGGGACGTTCTCCAGGAGGGCCGCATACGCGTAGATCATCGACGGCGCAATCGACTGCTCGTTCTGTTCCATCGCCTTCTCGAACGCGGCGAGCGACTGATGCGCCGGTCCCGGCGTCAGGAAGACTTCCGTGGACGCGCACCACACGATGACGAGGCGGTCGAGCCCGGCGCTCTTTTTGAACGAGCGCATGTCCTCGCGGAGTTGCTCGGCAAGCTCCCGTTTGTTCTTGCCGCGTTTGACGTTCGTGCCCTGCAGCCGCTTGACGTAGTACTGGTCGAAGACGGCCGGCATCGGCTTGATGCCCTGCAGGAATCCCTTGATCGGCTCGAGGTGCTCGTGCTGGTCGAGCACGCCGGCCTTCACGGCGGCGGTGTAGGCGTCGTCGGGAATCGGGTCCCAGGCCGCGAACACCAAGTCCTGCAGATCGGCGAGCGGGATGAATTCCTTGATCTTGGGGATCCGCTTCTCGGTGCGCTTGCCGAGGCGAATCGTCGCCATCTGGCTGAGCGACCCGATCGGCAAGGCGCGGCCGCGCCGCACGTTTTCGACGCCGGCGATAAACGTTGTGGAGACGGCCCCCAGGCCGACCAGCATAACCCCGAGCTTTCCCTTCGCGGGCGCGATTTCGCGCGGCCCGCCTGTCAAAATCGCGTGGTCCCGAGCCATCAGTGTCCCTTGCGGCGTGCCGCCGCGACTCCAGGCAACGTCTCACGTTTGGGTACTGGCGACGGTGGAGGCGCGCCCCGCGCCACGCGCGCGACGTGCACCACTCGTTGGATCACCGTGATCGCGGAGACGAACGCGAGCACCGCCACAATCCAGAACAGTAGAACCCCCGGCCGGCCGGGCCCATCTCCGAACGCCAGGGCCGGGATGCCGAGCAGCAGCAGCCGCTCAGCGCGCGCCGCAATGCCGACCCGGTTCTCCACTCCCAGCGCCTCGGCGCGCGCCCGTGTGTACGACACAATCAACGAGGCCACGAGTGCCACAAGACTGGCAGCGATGGCGCGCGCTTTGAACTCTGCCGGCGACGAGCCGTTCAGAAAATAGAAGATGAGCCCGCTAAAAACCGCCCCCTCACCAATGCGGTCCAGCGTCGAGTCGTAGAACGCCCCGAACGTCGTCATCTTCCCACCCTGCCGGGCCACCTGACCATCCAGGATATCGAACACGCCGCTGAACAGCAGGAGGAACCCGCCCAGGCGCACGGCGCCGATCCCGAAGGCCACCCCCGAGCTGATCACGATCAGCGTGCCGATCGTCGTGATCGTGTTCGGGTGGATGCCGGCCGTTATCAGGCCACGCGCGGCCGGTCCGGTCAATTTGACAAAACCGTCCTTGACGCGCTGGGGAATGACGTTCATGCCGGGGGGAAGCTAATGTCCGTCAAGAATGACGGTAGGGTTCGAGGTCTTACACCTTCGTACTACCCATACTAGAGTCTAGGCCTCGGTTAGAACCGAATCACTCTGGAGCCTATTATGCCCCGCATCGCCTTCCTGCTCGTGATCATCTTGCTCCAACCGGGCCTGGCTGCCGCCCAGCAACCCGCGTCTCCCGCGCCTGCCGCGGACGACCCGTTCGTCTGGCTCGAGGACGTCGAGGGGGCCCGGTCGATGGAGTGGGTCAACGCCAAGACCGCAGCGACCGTCGCAGATCTCTCGGCGTCGACGCTGTATCAGCCGCTGTACGACCGGCTCAAGCAGATCCTCGATTCCAAGGACAAGATCGCCTACCCGGAAATCATCGGAAACTCACTCTACAACTTCTGGAAAGATGCCGAGCACGAGCGCGGGATTTGGCGCCGGACGACCTGGGCGAGCTACGGGACGGCCAACCCGACCTGGGAGACGGTCATCGATCTGGACTCCCTGAGCAAAGCTGACGGTGTCACCTGGTCCTGGTCCGGTGCCGATTGCTTCGAGCCGGAATTCAGACGCTGCATGGTCGCGCTGTCGCGCGGCGGGTCAGACGCCACCGAGTTGCGCGAGTTCGACCTCACGACCAAGACCTTTGTCGCCAATGGGTTCAAAACCCCCGAAGCGAAAACCGGGACCACGTGGGTGGACGACAGCACGCTGCTCGTGGGCACTGATTTCGGCCCCGGCACCATGACGACGTCCGGCTACGCCCGCATCGTGAAGCTCTGGAAACGCGGTACGCCGCTCTCGGCCGCTACGACCGTGTACGAAGCGACCCCGGACCATGTCGGCGCGTTCGCGTTCAACACAAATGACGGGGCACGCCGCTATCTCGTCATCGTCGACCGGACCGACTTCTATCATGGGATCCTGTACCTCTACGACCAGCACAAGACCGTAAAGATCGATGTCCCCACGGACGCCGATCTCAATCTCGTCCAGGGTCAGCTCGTCGTATACGTGCGCGATCCGTGGACCGTGGCCGGCAAAACCTGGGCGACCGGGTCGCTCATCGCGATGCCGGTAACCGATTTCCTCGCCGGCAAGCGGGCGTTCCAGCTCGTGCTGCAGCCGGGGCCGCGCGAGACCATCAACAACGTCTCCACGACACGCGACTACTTGCTGCTCAATATCCTGAATAGCGTGCGCGGCGAGCTGCGGCGCTATCGCTTTCAGAATGGACGCTGGTCGTTCGACAAGGTGCCGGCGCCCGATCTCGGCACCGTCGGCGTGGCCGCGACGTCGGCCTATACGAACCGGTTCTTCTTCACCTTCACCAACTTCATTCAGCCCACGACGCTCTACGCGACCACAGAAGACGGCAGCGTCGCGGAAGTGAAGCGGATGCCCGCCATGTTCGATGCGACCGGCCTCGTGGTGGAGCAGCAGGAGGCGACTTCGAAGGATGGGACCAAGATTCCGTATTTCATCGTCCACGCCCGGGATTTCAAGCGCGACGGCAACAACCCTACGTTGCTCGGCGCCTACGGTGGATTTGAAATCGCCAATACCCCCAGCTATAGCACCCACACCGGCGCCGCGTGGCTCGAGCGCGGCGGGACGTACGTGCTCGCCAACATCCGCGGCGGCGGCGAGTTCGGACCGCAGTGGCACCGTGCGGGACTCAAGGAGAACCGGCAGCGGATCTATGATGACTTTGCGGCCGTCTCCCAAAAACTGATCGCCGACGGGATCACGAGCCCCCGGCGCCTGGGCATTCGCGGCGGGAGCAACGGCGGGCTGCTGATGGGCGTCGCCCTCACACAACATCCCGAGCTGTACAACGCGGTCCTCATTCAGAATCCGCTGCTCGACATGAAGCGCTACAACCATCTGCTCGCCGGGGCCAGCTGGATGGCCGAGTACGGCAATCCGGACAAGCCCGAGGAATGGGCGTACATCTCGCGCTACTCACCGTACCAGAACCTGAAGCCGGGGACGAAGTATCCGACCGTCATGTTCACGACGACAACGCGCGATGATCGCGTACATCCGGGGCACGCGCGCAAGATGGCGGCGAAGATGGAATCGATGGGACTGCCGTTTTACTACTTCGAGAACACCGAAGGCGGGCACGGCGCGGGAGTAACCAATGCCCAGGTCGCCAAGGAGCTCGCGTTGACCTACGTCTATCTCTGGCGCCAGCTCGGCGTGGAGCCGAAGCCGACGCCGTAGCACTACCGAGGCACGATCGGTCCGGCGACCTCCACGACGACGCGATAGCCTTCGAGCTGCGTCGGGATCTTGCCGACGGACGGGCTGGCGCCCGCCATGAGGACTTTGATGCAGCGCTCGCCGCCGCAGAGTCCGATCGCGGTCCCGACCACGCCCGGAATCTTCATGAGCGAGTCGGTGTGCGCGGCAAGCACTTGATTGATCGTGCGTCCGGCCACGGCGCTGTCTCCTTTTTCTTCTCCAGGCCCGTGGGCAACGACAGCGGGCCGCTGCGACCGCGAGCAGGCGAGCAACGCGCCGGCGACCAGCGCCGTCGCAATCGCGCGTCTCAGCATCAGTGCCTCACGAAGAGCGAGTAGCCGTTGCTGCTGCCGTCCGGATCGTGATTCGCCGACGGCTTGTACGTATAGCCGGACATCGACAGCCCGCTGATGCCGAAGTATGCACTGCGCGTCGTGATCGGCAGCGACGGCAAGGAGAGCACGCAGGTCCCCGGGTTGCCGTCGGCACTGCTCGTCACGCATTGAACATCGGGCGCACTGTTCCAGCTGCCGCGCACCGTGACGCCGTCGAGCGGATTGTGCCGCGAATCGTGCGCCGCGATCCGTACATTCGCGGTCCAGCTGCCGTCGGGCGCGTTGACCGTAGACCCGTCGAGGTTCCCGATGTGCACGCTCGGCGGATTGACAGTAATCGCGATCGCCTTGGCGTTGTTGCTCGAATTGGCGTCCGGCAGCTTCTGCGTGGCGGTCAGGATGTGACCGCTGACCACCGCACCGGCCGTGTTCCACGCGAACGTGCGCGTTGTGCTCGCTCCCAACGCGAGCCCGGGGATCGTCTGGGTGCCGAGGATCGCGTTGCCGGCCGTCCCGTCGGTCAGCACGACGTCGAAGTTCGCCGTGACGTCCTGCCCACCCACGTTCTGGACCGTGACCACCACCGGAGCCGTATCACCAACCGTCACGGAACCGGGCCCGGTGATGCTCGCGAGCGCGATGTCCGCCGGAGCCGGCACCACGTTCACGGTCGCCGAGCGCTGATTGTTGGCGGCGTTGTCGTCGGTGAGGCTCTGGGTCGCCACGAGCGTATGCCCGCCCAGCGCGGCCGTCGCCGTATTCCAGGTAAACGAGCGAGCTGCCGTGGCGCCCACCGCGAGCGAGGTGACCGCCTGCGTGCCGATCGTCACACCCGCGGTGGAATCGGTCAGAACGACATTGAAGCCGCCGACGCTCAGGCCGCCCACGTTCTGGACGGTGACGCCAATCGTGGCCGTGCTTCCTTTGTTGATCGAGCCGGGCGCCGTTACACCGGTGACCGCGACATCGGTCGAGGGCGCGTTGACGGTGACCGTCACGGAGCCCTGATTGTTGGCGGCGTTGGCGTCGGTCAGCGTTTGCGTCGCCACCAGCGTGTGAGCGCCCAGCGCGGCACCCGTCGTGCTCCAATTGAACGTCCGCGATGTGTTGGCGGCGGCGGGGAGCCCGGCGATCGTCTGCGTGCCGATCGTCACGCCGGCGGTCGCGTCGGTCAGCACGACATCGAAGTTGCTGGTGACACTCAGCCCACCCACGTTCTGGACGCTCACCACTACGCCTGCGGAGCTTCCTTGAGCCACCGTCGCCGGCGCCGTCACGCTGTTCACGGCGAGGTCGGTCGTCGCTGGCGCCTGGACGATGACCGATATCGCGATGCTGTTGTTTGCCGAGTTGTTGTCGGCAAGTTTCTGCGTGGCGAACAGCGTGTGGCCACTGAGCGCCGCCCCGGCCGTATTCCAATTGAAGGTGCGTGTCACACTCGCGCCCGCGGCAAGGCCGGCGATCGCCTGCGTGCCGAGCGTCGCATTCCCCGCGCTGCCGTCGGTCAGGACGACGTCGAAGTTGGCCGTGACATCGAAACTCCCGACGTTTTTCACGGTGACGGTGACCGGGGCGATGTCGCCCTGATTCACCCGGGCGGGCGCGCTGATGCCCGTGACGGCGAGATCGGCGGGTGGGGGTGGTGGCGGAGGCGGCGGTGGAGGCGGCGTCGGCGACGTCACGGAGATGAAAATCCCAATGCTGTTGTTCGACGGTTCGTCGTCCGCCAACTGCTGGGTTGCGAAAACGGTGTGGCCGGCGATGGAGGCGCCCGCCGTATTCCACGGGATATCGACGTTCGTGCTGGCTCCGACCGCGAGCCCGTTGACCGTCCCCGTGGCGAGCGTCGGACCGTTCCAGCCATCCGTCAAGGCGACGGCGAAGCTCGTGCCGATGTCCACTTCGCCCACGTTTTGCACCGTGGCGACGACGTGTGCCGTGTCGCCCTGAGCGACGGAGCCTGGCGCCGTAATCGCCGTAAGGGCGATGTCGGTCGGCTTTGGTATCACCGATATCGCCGTGCTGGAGCGATTGTTCGCCGCGTTATCGTCGGCAAGCGCGTGCGTCGCCACCAGTCTGTGGATGCCGAGCGCGGCGCCCGTGGTGTTCCAGGGGAACGCGAGCGTCCTGCTGGCGCCCACAACGAGGCCGCCGGCCATCGTCTGTGTGCCGAGCGTGGTGCCGGACGTCGAGTCCCGCAAGGTGACCGTGATGTCGCTCGCCACGTTCTGGTTGCCGACGTTCCTAACCGTCACGCCGATGTTGACTCCGTGCCCCACGATCACGGTGCCCGAGGGAGGCGTGCTGACGGTGCTCACCGCAATGTCGCTCAACGGCGCCTCGACAGGGATCGTTGCCGAGCGCCGATCGTTGGCGGCTCGGTCGTCAGTCAACGTCTGGGTGGCTAGCAGCGTGTGATCACCGGTGGTGGCCGGCGCCCACGTGAATGTCACCGTCGTCGCCAACCCCGCCGCCAGGCCGGGCACCGTCTGCGTGCCGACCGTGACGTGCTCGGTGGTGTCCCGCAGCGTCACGCCAAAGCTCGAGACGTCCTGGTTGCCGACGTTTTTCACGATCACGGTGATGGTCGATGGGCTGCCCCGCACGGCCGCACTCGGTCCGCTGACGCTGGTGACAGACACATCGGTCAACGGTCCCGGCGGCGGCGGCGCGAAGCCGTCGATCGTGACGCCGAACCGATTCAGCACGAGATCGATGCGGTTGCCGATCGTCACCGTGGAGCTTCCGGCAAACAGCAGCGCCACCGGATTGAGGTTCGCGTCATCGGTCACGATCAGCGAGCCGGAATCGCCGCCGCCGCTGAACGTGCCGGGCGAGATGATCAGCTGGTCCACGTACCGGGCGATCTTCGTACAGGTGAGCCCCGAGACCTCGTAGCAGACCGAGACCGTCGCGTTGACGCCCGTGATCTGCCCGTGTGTCAGGTGCGTGGTGCGGCCGTACTTCTGGACGTTGAGACCCAGCAGGGCATCGCGATTGTCGAAGAACCCGTCGCCGTCGGCATCTCCCCAGATCGTCGAGTTCGGCATGCCGTACCCCTCGTCCGCGGGCGTGGCATTGTCGAGGACGGCCTCGCTGGACAGCGCGATCGCGGCATCGATCGTATTGCTGCCATTGGTCGCGAACGAGATCTGTTGGAAGTCCGTCAAGGTGGCGATCTGGTCGGCCGCCGTGCCGCCGTCATAGGGACCAGGCTGATACTCGGGATCCCCGATATTGGCGGCGTTCGAGTTCGCCAGGACGTGGTTGTTGGACAGGATGTAGACGCGACCCAGCGCGTCGCGTACCCGCGCGCCGATCGTGCCGGCCGTGATCGCCGGGTGTCCAACCGAAAACCCCATCGGCGCCGGTCGCTGACGCTTGGTCGGATCGCTGTAGATCATGATTCGCCCCGTGACGCGCACCGTCACCGGCACTCCCTCGAGCCACTGCGGCAACCCGGTGATGCCGGACCGCTCGGCGAGAATCAAAACGCCGGCATTGCCGTCCGGCATCGTGGTGACCGCGGTCCCGACGACGCCCGGAATCGCGAGCAGGGATGGCGTGTGGCGTCGCTGCGCTTCGAAAGCAGTGCGGAGGCCAACGCGTGTGCCAGCAGGACCGGTAGGCGAAGCGCCTTCGGAGCAGGCATACCAGACTGCGGGCGCTGCGAGGAGTACGGCGACGACGCTCGCGCGAAGCAGGGTGCGGCCGGCTACCATGGCAATCCCCCGTGGACCAAGGGCAACGGGCGTGGCCGGATAATGAAGGCCGGCTGAACGTCCGGCTAGTACTCGGGCAGGAGGTACTTCGCTCGTGTTACGCGGAAGCGCGCTAAGTCGTTGTCCCACGCACTCCAGATCTCACGAGCCGGCCGCCCCGCCTCGACGGCGGTGCGCAGCTCAGGCCCCGCGGCGAGTCGATCGATACTTTGGGCGCGGAACTGGAAGTCTGCGGGATGGACCGCGTGCAGGGCTGTGAGCAGCGCCACGGCCAGCTTGGTCGGATCGTAGACGTTGCGATCTCGGACGTGCAATTCGAGCCCCTGGAGGAGAACGCCAGCATACTTACCGTCGGTCGGTGCGGCGGGCGTGAACGTCGTCGGCCGGACGTCCAGGCCGCGCAGAGCAACGGTATCGATATTCGCGAGCACGCGCGCGGGATCGAGCCAGGGCGCGCCGATCACCTGAAACGCCATGGGCGTCCCGCGGCCGACGGACACGTTGGTGCCTTCGAACAGGCAGATACCGGGATAATCCAACGCGCTTTCCAGGTCGGGCATGTTGGGCGACGGCTTCACCCAGGGGAGTCCCGTCTGATCATACAGCAGCGCACGGTGCCACCCCGAGGCCGGTATCACGACGAGATCTGCTCCAATCGCGAGCACGTCGTTCGCCATACGAGCCAGCTCGCCCAGGGTCATGCCGTGCCGCATTGGGATCGGCAGGAATCCCACGAATGCGGAGTCGGGATCGCCGGCGGTCCGGCGCACGTTGCCCTGCACCGTCGTGCCGTCCACGGGATTGGGACGGTCGAGCACGAGGACGCGCTTGTGGGTGGCGGCGGCGTATCGCAAGAGCTGCGTCGCGGTCGCGATGTAGGTGTAGTAGCGCGCGCCGATGTCCTGCAGGTCGATCAGGAGCACGTCGACCGAATCGAGCGCGGACGCGGCGGAGCTTCGCGACCCGCCATACATACTGTAGATTGGGAGGCCGGTGGCCGAATCCCGGCTGTCGGGAAGCCCGGAGCGATCTTCAGTGCCGCGAAATCCATGCTCGGGACTGAATAAGACCGTCAGTCGTGCGTCGTGCGTCGTGCGTAACACATCTACGTCGCGATGGCCGAGGCGGTCGACTCCGGTATGGTTGCTCAGCAGGCCGAGGCGCTTGCCGGCGATGAGGCGGGCGGAGTCGGTGAGGAGCACTTCGATGCCCGGACGCACCTGAGCAGACGCGGGTGACGGAGCGCGTGTTCCGCCGGAACACCTGATTCCCAACACAATCCAGACGAGACGATGCGCGCGCATAGACTCCTGATCGTTACGCTGATCGCGGCCTGCGGCGGCCGTGCCACGACGGCCCCGCAGCCGCTTCGCCCCGCTGCTATCGACGGCATGCTCGCGAAGCTGTCGCCGCGGCAGAAGGTAGCGCAACTCGTGGTGCCGTGGCTCGGCGGAAACTACATGGCGCTCGACGATTCCGCCTTCCAGATCGCGACGCGCTGGGTCGATACGCTGGAGGTTGGCGGCATCATCATCTCGGTCGGCTCGCCCTACGACATCGCCGCCAAGCTGAACGTGCTGCAGCGCCGCTCCAAGTTGCCGCTCCTCATCTCGGCCGACCTCGAGTGGGGCGCCGCGATGCGCGTGGTGGGCGCGACCGCCTTCCCCTACATAATGGCAGCCGGCGCGACCGGCGATGAGCGCGATGCGTACACCTACGGCCGCATCGCCGCCATCGAAGGCCGGGCCGTCGGCATCCACGTCAACTTCGCGCCCGACGCCGACGTCAACAACAATCCGCTGAATCCCATCATCAACACCCGCTCCTTCGGCGAGGACCCGCACGCGGTCGCGCGTCTCGTGCGCGCCTACGTGCGCGGGCTGCAGGACAACGGCATGCTTGCCACGCTGAAGCACTTCCCCGGCCATGGCGACACCGATGCCGACTCGCACCTGGGCCTGCCGACGATTCGCGCCGACTACGCGCGCCTCGACTCGGTCGAGCTGGTGCCGTTCCGCGCGGGCATCGACGCCGGCGCATCCGTGGTGATGAGCGCGCACATCGCGTTCCCCGCGTTGACCGGCGACACGCCCGCCACCCTTTCGGCGGCCATGCTCACCGGCGTGTTGCGCGATTCGCTCAAGTTCAAGGGACTGGTGGTGACGGACGCGCTGCAGATGGGCGCGATCGTGGCGAAGTACGGCGCCGGCGAGGCGGCCGTCCGCGCGTTCGAAGCGGGCTCGGATCTCCTGCTCATGCCCGCCGATCCCGATTCAGCGATTGCGTCCATGCTGCAAGCCCTCGCAAGCGGGCGCATCACTCAGGCGCGCCTCGATGCGTCGGTGCGGCGCATGCTCGAGATCAAGCGCGGGCTCGGGCTGTTCGGGCGGCGGACTGTCCCGCTCGATTCGATCGCCCGCATCGTGGGTTCGAAAGTCTCCCAGGATGTCGCCGACGGCATTGCGCAACGCGCGGTGACGTTGGTGCGCGATACGACGGGCATTGTGTCCCGTCTCCGCGCCAACCGCAGCCGCATGGCCATCATCGCGTACGGCGACGAGCTCAACAGCTATGTGGGCCAGCGAATGCTCGAGCTGATGCGGGCCGGCGGCGACACGGTCGGGTTCTTCCGTCTCTGGCCGATGTCCGGTGCCGCGTCGTACGACTCGGCGCGGGTCGTGATCAACCGGGCACCGACAGTGGTCTTCGCGATGAACGTGCGACCGATCGCCGCGAAAGGGGCGATTGCGCTTCCCGATTCGCTCGCGCGGCTCATCACCGTGACTGATTCGCTCAAGCCTGCGGTACTGGTCTCGCTCGGCAGTCCGTATCTGCTGAACCAGACGCCGACGGTGAAATCGTATCTGATCGCGTGGAGTGGGGTACGGCCCGCCGAGCGCGCCGCGGCCCGCGCGCTCCTTGGGTGGTCGCCGATCCGGGGCAAGCTGCCGATCCGGATTCCGCCCGCCTATCCAATCGGTGCGGGCCTGGTCGTCTCCGATTCGACGTTGCCGCCGCTGAAGCCGCCGGCGCGAGTGATCATTCCATGAAAAACGGCGGCCAGCGGCGTCACAGGGCGGCAGAGGTGCTGACAATAATCGGGTTGGCAACGGCTTGTGCGCACCCGCGACCCGTTCCACCGATCACGGTGCAACAACGGCCGTACGGCCGGTTCCAGCCGGTCGTCGATTATCTGCAAACGCAGGTCGATAGCGCGTTCCCCGGCGCGACGGTCGCGGTCGGGTACCGCGATAGCGTCGTCCTCCTGGCGGCGGTGGGCCACTACGCCGCCACCGACAAGCGGCCGGTGACGACCGAGACGATTTACGATCTCGCGTCGCTGACAAAGGTCATCGCGCTGACGACCGAATGCATTCTCCTCGTGAATCGAGGGAAGCTCGACCTCGACGCGCCGGTGCAACGCTATCTGCCCGAGTTCCGCGGTCCCATGAAGGACCAGGTGACGATCCGGTACCTGCTCACGCACTCGGCGGGACTCGTAGCGGACTTGCCGCTGTGGGACTCGACGCGGACGCGGGAGGGGGCGCTCGCGATGGTGGACACCTCGCCCCTCGTGTCGCCGCCTGGGACGCGGTTCGTCTATTCGGACTTGAGCGCGATCGTCCTGATGCAGGTGGTCGAGCGCATCACCGGCCGGCCGTTTGACCAGCTCCTCGCGGACGACGTCTTCACACCCCTCGCGATGACGGCGACGGGCTTCGCACCGCCCAAGACCTGGCGCGACCGCATCGCGCCCACCGAGATGGACACGTTCTTCCGCCATCGCCTGCTGATTGGTGAAGTGCACGACGAGAGCGCAGCGCGCCTGGGCGGCGTGTCGGGGAATGCGGGGCTGTTCAGCACGGCACCCGACTTGGCGACGTTCGCGCGCTGGCTTTTGAGGATGCGACGCACGGACTCGCTGCACGTGCGGGAATTCACGCAACGCCAGAACATCCCACCGGGCTCATCCCGGGCGCTTGGTTGGGACACGCCGTCGGAAAACTCGAGCGCTGGAACAAAGATGGGGCCGAACGCATTCGGGCATACCGGCTATACCGGCACGTCCATCTGGTTCGACCCCGACCGAGACCTCTTCATTATCCTGCTGACCAACCGTGTCAACCCCACACGGGCCAACACCAAGATCTTTCAGGTGCGCCGGCGCGTCGCCGATCTCGTCAACGACATCCTCACTCCACAACCGTAGCCCATCCGCGCCGCGACAGATCCAGGTAAATCACCACGCCGCCAACAGCGGCGAGGGCGAGCAGTAACAGGCCGGTCCCGGTCGCGCCCAGCAGCAGTTTGCCGACGCCGAACAACGCGCCATAGACCAGCGTGCATCCGGCGATCCAGTCGAGCAGATTCGACAGGCCGCCGGTCGAGGCTTTGACGTCAGGCGCCAGCGCGGCGACCGGCGCCCAGCCGGTCCGTGAGGGCCGCGTGCGCCGGTAGAAGGCGACGAGCGTCTCCTGCGGCTCGGGTTTCGTGAGGTAGGTGACCGCCAGCCAGACGATCGTGGTGATCGCCACGGTCGCGATCATGACCAGCGCAAACTGCTTCGGCTGG
The DNA here is from genome assembly GCA_003221035.1 of Gemmatimonadota bacterium. Lineage (GTDB taxonomy): Bacteria > Gemmatimonadota > Gemmatimonadetes > Gemmatimonadales > GWC2-71-9 > 20CM-2-65-7. The sequence goes on along the minus strand of QHUB01000009.1, from coordinate 40,519 downwards.
TCGGTGTTGTATCCGAATCCGACCTGCAGCCCGATCGACACGACCGCCGCGCAAATCATCGCGGCGACTTCGCTCCACGCGTTGATGCGCCACCAGTACCAGCGCAGCAGCAACACGCCGCCGGTTCCCGCCCCCGTGACGATCAGGACTTTCCAGGCGCCGCCGATGGAGCCCATGAAGAACGTGACGACGGCAGACAACAGCGTGAGTATCACGGTCGCGATCTGCGAGGCGCGCACGTAATACTCGTCGGGCGCATCGCGTCTCACAAATCGCCGCCAGAAATCGTTGATCAGGTAGCTCGCGCCCCAGTTGAGCTGCGTCGCGATCGTGGACATGTACGCGGCGGCAAAGGCGGCGATCATCAAGCCGCGCAGCGACGCCGGCAGATAGTCGATCAGCACGCGGATGTAGCCGGTTTCGGGATCGGCGAGACCCGGGAACAGAATCAGCGAAGCCAGTGCCGTGAGAATCCAGGGCCAGGGCCGGATCGCGTAGTGCGCGATGTTGAACCAGAGCGTCGCGAGCATCGAATGGCGCTCATCCTTGGCGCTGAACATCCGCTGCGCGACGTACCCACCCCCGCCCGGCTCGGCGCCTGGATACCAGGTCGCCCACCAGTTGAGGGAGATGTAAACCAGGAACGTGATCATCGGCATCCAGGCCGAATTCAGGTCGGGGATGAGGTTCAGCGCCTCCCCGCGGCCGCTCGAGACGAGCTTCTCCTTCATCATCCCCATGCCGCCCACGGCGTGGACGGCAAACACCGCGAGCACGATCACCATCCCCATCTTGATCACGAACTGGACCATGTCGGTGACCAGCACACCCCACAGTCCCGACAAGGTCGAGATGAACGACGTGAGCCCGATCAGGCCGAGCACAACGAGGATCGCCTCGAGCTTCGTGATACCGAAGATCAAGCCGAGGATTTTCACCATCGCGAGGTTGACCCAGCCGAGGATGATGCAGTTGATGATCACGCCCAGATACACCGACCGGAACCCGCGCAGGAACGCGGCCGGCTTCCCCGAATAGCGGATCTCCGCGAACTCGATGTCGGTCATCACGCCGGCCCGCCGCCACAGCCGCGCGTAGAAGAACACGGTGAGCATCCCGCTCATCAGGAAGCTCCACCAGATCCAGTTGCCGGCGATCCCGTTGCGCGCGACCAATCCGGTGACCACGAGCGGCGTGTCGGCGGCGAATGTCGTGGCCACCATCGACGTGCCGGCGAGCCACCACGGAACGTTGCGGCCCGAGAGGAAGAACTCGCTGACGCTCTTGCTCGCGCGGGATTTGTAGTAGAAGCCGATGCCGATGTTGAGCGCGAAGTACGCGCCGATGACGAGCCAGTCGATGATGGTCAGTCGCATGGGGCACCAATTGGGGGCGCGACCGGGAGTTAGGCAAGCGTGTTCACACCCTGAAGGGTGTGCTCGGCCGGCTTTGCCCTTAAGGGCAGCGTTCGCCGAGCGCACGCTTTAGCGTGTCGAATCGAAGGACCGTTGACAGGTTCAGGGTGACCTTCTAAGTTGCTGCCAGAATGGAGGATATGATGGGGACGACACAGAAATCGGTTACCCTGACGTTGACCGAGCGGGCGGGCGAAGAGGTCAAGAAATTCCTCGCCGAGGAGAAGGTGTCGCAGGAGTCGGCCGGCCTGCGGGTCGCCGTGCTGCCGGGCGGCTGCTCGGGCTTTCGCTATAGCCTGAACATCGAAGAGCAACCGGCGGCGGACGACGTCGTGATCGAAAGCGCCGGCGTGCGGCTGTTTGTCGACGAATTCAGCTCGCAGTATCTCAACGGCACGGTCATCGACTACAAGAGCAACTTCCAGGAATCCGGATTCGCGTTCGAGAACCCGAACGCGTCCGGCGGCTGCGGCTGCGGGTCGTCGTTCACGGTCTGAACGTTGACCGTTCCTGATTCGGTCGTGAGGGCCCGCAGTCGCGGGCCCTTTCTTTTCTCGTCATGAGACCGCTGGATGTCGCGGTGATCGTGGCGTATTTCGCCGCGGTCATCGTCTTCGGACTCCTGCTCGCCGGCCGGCAGCGCGATGCCTCCGACTACTTCCTCGGCCACCGCGGCCTTCCCTGGTGGGCGCTGATGTTCTCGGTCGTCGCGACCGAGACCTCGGCGCTGACCGTGATCTCGGTCCCGGGACTCGCGGCGCGCGGCGACCTCACATTTCTGCAGATCGCCTTCGGCTACTTCGTCGGCCGCATCGGCGTCGCGGCACTGCTGCTGCCCGGCTACTTCCAGGGCACGCAGGACACGGCCTACCAGCGGCTCGAGCATCGGTTCGGGCCATTGGCACGCCGCACCGCGTCCGGCGTCTTCCTGTTCACGCGTGCGCTGGCCGACTGCGTCCGCATCTTCGCGACGGCGATCCCGCTCGCCATCATCACGCACTGGAGCCTGCCGGCGGGCATTATCGCGATCGGGTTCGTCACGTTGGTCTACACCTGGGTCGGTGGCCTGCGTGCCGTCGTCTGGGTGGACGTGATTCAGCTCGGCGTCTACCTCCTGGGCGGCGTCGCCACGCTGATCGTCGCAACACATCTCGCCGGCGGCATAGGGGCATTTGGGCGTGCCTGGGATGCTGGAAAACTCCGCGCGTTCGACTTCACGTTCTCGTTCACGCACATCTACACGTTCTGGGGCGGCGTCATCGGCGGCGCGCTGCTGTCGGCCGCCTCGCACGGCACCGACCACTTGATCGTGCAGCGCCTGCTCGCGGCGCGGAATCTCAAGGATGCCCAGCGCGCGCTGATCGGCTCGGGCGTGTTCATCATCGTCCAGTTCGCGCTATTCCTGCTCGTGGGTGCGAGCCTCTGGCTCGCCGGCGCGGACAATCCGACGCTGCGCGGTGACGCGATCTATCCGACTTTCATCGTGACGCACCTTCCCGCTGGAATCTCAGGTCTGGCCGTGGGTGGGATCCTCGCCGCCGCGATGAGTAGCCACGCATCCGCCGTCAATTCCCTGGCCTCCGCGTCCACGCATGACTTTTATGCGCCGTTGACCGGTCAACAGGACCCGGCACAGCTGCTGCGCGTCGGCCGCTGGCTTACGCTCGTCTGGACGATCGTCCTCGTTGCGGGAGCCATCGCCTTCCGTGATCAGAACACACCCGTCGTCCAGCTCGCGCTGAGTATCGCTTCGCTCACCTACGGCTCGCTGCTCGGCACGTACATCCTGGGAGGCGCTTGGCGGCGCGCGCGGGAGGTCGACGTCATCATCGCGCTGATCGTGAGCATCCTGGTCATGTCCCCCATCGTGCTCGGCGCCGTGGTTCCGCACTTCCCATTGCACTGGCTGCCGGGGCTCGCGTGGCCGTGGTATGTGCCACTGGGAACCGCCATCACGGTCCTGGTGGGAATCCTGTCCTCACTCGTCGGACGGTCTGACGGTCGGACGGTCGGACAAAAGGCATTTGTCCAATGACGTCGTCCGACCGTCCGAGCGTTCGACCGTCCGACATTCTTCTGGGCATCGACAGCGGCGGCTCGCACACCGCCGTCGTGGTCGGGGACTCGCGCGGCCGCGTGCTCGCCCGCGCCGAAGGCCCCGGCTCCGCCATGCGTCCGGGCGGCGGCGAGCGCTCGGCGGCCGTCATCCTGGACGTCGCCCGGCGAGCGGCCACGCAGGCCAAAGTCGATCTGCCCGCTGCGATCGCGCTCGTCGGCGCGGCGGGCGCCGGCCGTGTGCCTGAACGGGAGGAGCTGGCCGCGGCACTCACCGCCGCCGGCGTTGCTGATCAGGTCGACGTGCGCGGCGACATCGAGATCGCCCTCGCGGCCGCGTTCGGCAATTCACCGGGCATTCTGATCAACGCGGGGACTGGCTCCATCGCCTATGCCCGCACCGCAGACGGCAAGCTTCATCGCGCCGGCGGTCACGGCTGGCAGCTCGGCGACGAGGGCGGCGGCTATTGGCTGGGCAGACACGCGCTCGCCGCGGCCGCGCGGGCGCACGACGGGCTCGAGGAATCTTCGACTCTCCTCGAGCGCCTGCTGGTGGCGCTCGGGCTTCAGACCTTCGACGATCTGATCCGCTGGGCCGCGACCGCCACCCCGGCGCAGGTTGCGGCGCTCGCGCCCCACGTACTGAACGCGGCGCGCGAAGGTGAGACCGTGGCGCAGCAGATTGTGGAGGAGGCAGCGCTGGAGCTGGCCCGGCTGGTTCGGGCGCTGACGGGCCACTTCTCCGGCACGGAGCCGATCAAAATGGCAACCGCGGGGGGATTGCTGCGCCCCGGGTCGCCGTTGCTCGTCGCGCTCCGGGGGAACCTGGCGACCGACCTGCCTGTGGCGCGGATTTCCGAAGGCGGCGGGTCGGTCGATGCGCCCGTGGGGGCGCTGCGACTGGCCGCCGCTCTACTGCGGCAGACTTGAGCTCTGCCGGATTCGGCTGTGGCGATAGCCGTAGCCGAAGTACAGCGCCAGTCCGATGGCCAGCCATACCGCGAAGCGAATCCACGTCTCCAGCGGCAGGCCGAGCATCACGTAAATGCACAACACGACTGACACGATCGTCGTCAGCCAAAACCACGGCACACGGAACGGGCGTGGCCGCTCCGGCTCGGTGTAGCGCAGCACGAACACGCCGGCCGACACGAGCGCAAACGCGAACAGCGTCCCGATGTTGGTCAGGTTGTAGGTCTCGTTGGCGTCACCGATCAACGCCCAGACCGCCACGAAGACGCCCGTCACGATCGTCGTGATGTAGGGGACGCGCCGGTTCGGCGAGATCTTCGCAGCCCAGCGCGGGAGCAAGCCGTCGCGCGCCATCGCAAAGAAGATGCGCGGCTGGCCATACTGGAACACCAGCAGTACCGCCGACATCGAGACGATCGCGCCAAGCGAGACGATCCAGCCGACCGTCTGGTAGCCGGCGACATCGAGCGCCTTGGCGAGCGGGTCGGCCACGCCGAGCTCGCTGTACTTCACCATCCCGGTGAGCACCGCGCCGACGATCACGTAGATCAGTGTGCAGATCGCGAGCCCGCCCAGAATCCCGATCGGCAGGTTGCGCTGGGGGTTCTTCGTTTCCTCGGCCGCGGTCGAGATCGCGTCGAAGCCGATGTACGCGAAGAATACGATTGCGGCGCCCTGATGGATCCCACGCCAGCCGTTGGGGGAAAACGGCGTGTAGTTCTCCGTGCGAATGTGCGTCAGCCCCGCCACAATGAACAAACCGAGCACCAGGAGCTTGATCACGACGAGCACGTTGTTGGTGCGCGCGCTCTCGCGCACGCCCAGCAACAGCAGCCAGGTGATCAGGCCGACGATCACGAATGCTGGAACGTTGACGAGGATCGGAATCCCGGCGACGTGGGGGGCGGTGTCGAGCAGACCGTGAGTCGCGGGGTCGGCGCTGAGCAGCGCCGTGCGATAGCCGGTCGTCAGAAAATCGGGGAGGTGCACGCCAAACGCGCCGAGGAAGGACTTGAAGTAGTCGCCCCAGGAGATCGCCACGGCGACGTTGCCCACCGCGTACTCGAGGATCAGGTCCCAGCCGATGATCCACGCGATCAGCTCGCCCAGCGTCGCGTACGAATACGCGTAGGCGCTGCCTGCCTGCGGAATCATCGCCGCGAGCTCGGCGTAGCACAGGCCGGCAAGCGCGCAGCATACGCCGAGCAACAAGAAGGAGAAGACGAGCGCGGGGCCCGCGCCGGCGCGAATCATGTGGCCGGCGGCGTCGGTCTGTCCCGCGGCCGCCGTGCCGATCGCGCCGAAGATCCCGGCGCCGATGACGGCGCCGATCGCGAGCATGATCAGGTCGCCGGCGCCGAGCACGCGCTTGAGCGACTGGGGTGTCTCGAGCTCGCCGACCAGTAGCTCCGCGATCGGCTTCCGCTTGAACAGTTGCCGCACGCATCCCTACCTTCGGTCTACGACGTGATGCTACGCGATGCTACGGATAAACGACGATGCTGTAGACGTAGTCGATCGGACGGCCGTCCCGAGTCTTCGCCGGGCTGAACTCAAAGCCGTTCAGCGCTTCCATGAACACGCGACGGTAGTGCGAGTCCTTGATGGGCGGCGTCACTTCGATCCTCGTCACGTGCCCGTCTGCCCGAACCCAGAACTGCACCTCGTGCTTGCGCTTGTCCTCGGGCGGCGCGCCCGCGGGGACATTGGGCATCAGGAGCGGCGTGGGCCCGAAGATATCACCGGTTTTGCCACCCGAGCCAGGACCGACATCCGATCCAGCGCCCGTTCCCGCGCCCGCGCCTGCCCCACCGCCCGAGCCCGGCCCGGAACCGGGCCCGCCCGTCGTCCCGTCGCCCGTTCCGACGACAACTGGCGGCGCGGTCGCCAGCGTGGGCGAAGCGTGCGGCACGTCAATCTTCACCGGTTCGGTGAGAGGAGGGGCCACCGTCGGGACCGTGACCGCCGGAGGCGGCGGCGCGGGACGCACCGCCTCGGCGTGCGCCATTTCGGGAATCGGCAACGCGACCCAGCTGAGCGCTGGTCGCCCGCCGCCGCCCCCGCCGCCGCGCGGGCCCGAGCCTCCGCCACCGCCGCCCTCGAACAACACCGCGCCGCGCCACAGGACCAGCATGGCAATCGTGACGTGTACGACAAACGAAAGCGCCGCCGCGGGCCCTTCGCGCCGCCGCGGGAGCGGCAGCGCGTAGCTATCGAAGACCGGACGGGGCGAAGAGGAAGTCACGTGTTAATAAATACACTAGAAAGAAAGCCGGGGCACGGTTTCAAGTCCGAGCCCCGGTTGTCAGCCTGCCCCACCTCACCTACAGATGCACGAGGACGCTATAGACGTATTCGATTGGACGCCCGTCTCGCGTCTTGGCCGGACCGAACGCAAAGCCATTCATGGCTTCCATAAACCGGCGGCGGTAGGCCGAATCCCTGATCCGCGGACTTACCTCAACCCGTGTCACCCGTCCGTCCGACCGAATCCAGAACCGGACTTCGTGTTCCCCCTTTTCGCCGGCAGGTGCCCCGGAAGGGGCAATCGGTAGCAGCGCAGGCGTGGGCCCGAAGATATCACTGGCGGTGCGCCCTGAGTCTGGATTGGCAGTCCCGGTTCCGGTGCTGGTGTCCGTCCCGACGGCCATTGCCGGTTCGTTTGGCGAAACGTCGCCGGCCATGCCGTTGCCGATCGCAATTGCTGCAGGGGCTGCAATCAAGACGAGCCGAGATGGCGCCGGCACGTCGAGCTTTACGGGCAAGCGTTGCGCGATCGTCGCTACCGTCGGTGGAGGCTGCCGCGCCGCCGGCGCTTCGGGTTGTGACGAAGGGAGTTGCGGCATTACGACCCAGCTTGTCGCGCCCCGCCCGCCGCTGCGACCGCTCTCCGGCAGTCTCGTGCCGCCCCACGCGCTTTCGACGACCACCCCGCCACGCCACAGCACCAGAAGGGCGATCGCGACATGCCCTATAATGGAGACCGTCGGACCTGACCGCGGCCGCCGTCGCGCGAGCGGCAGCGTGTAGCTATCGAAGATGGGTCGCGGCGCGGAGCTCACAGATGGTAATCGCTGCGTAGAGAAAGAGTCACGGTTGTGTGCAAACGAACGTAGGGGCGCAGCACGTTGCGCCCCTACGACACTACTGCAGGTTCTAGGCCACTAGTGCGCGGCGGCCGCCCCTGCCCCCTGCTCGGACGGCGTGAATCCGATGACCTGGACTCCAGCCCCGCGCGCCACGTCCATGGCACGGACAATGTCACCGTACTTGCGGTTGGGCGCCGCCTTGATGAACAGCAGCTTGGCCGGACGCTGGTCGTACAGCTCGTGGAACTTGGCATCGAGCTGCTCGAACGGAATCACCTGCGTATTGATCGCGTATGCGCCGTCCGGTTTCAGCTCGAGAACGATCTGGTCGCTGGATTGCTGCTTCTGCTTGGGCTGTTGCTTCTGCTCCGGCGGGACCTGCACGTCGAACTCCCGCCGCGACAGGGGCAGCGTGATCATGAAGATGATCAGCAGCACCAGCAGCACGTCGATCATCGGTGTGACGTTGATGTCCGCGCTGAGTCCGCTGCCCGAGCCGCCGCTTCCCATGGCCATCGGTCAGTGCTCCTTTTTGGCCGAGCGCTCCTGCTCGGCAATGGCGCCGACCACGCGCACCCCAGCCTTGCGGGCGATCTCGAGTGCCTGTTGCACACGCGAGTACTCGATCCCCTCGTCCGCTTTGAGATACAGGATTTTGTCGACGGTCCGGCTGGCATACAGATTCGTGAGCTGGCTCGTCAAATCGTCGTCACTGATGTAGCGCGGCCCCGTGTACTTTCCGGTGCGCGGATCGGTGATGTCGAGATAGAACTTTCCATCGCGATCGATACCCAGCCGGACTTCGCCGGGGTTTTCTTCGCGCGAATCGGGATTCTTGGCGCGCGGGATCGTCGCCTGGAAACCGGCGGTGATCGCGGGCGTCACGATCATGAAGATGATCAACAGCACCAACATCACGTCGATCATCGGCGTGACGTTGATGTTCGCCGCGACCACGCCTTCCGTTTTCTTGCCGCCACCCATCGCCATGGTGCGTTATCCCTTGATCGGGCCGCTGGTCTGCGACGCCTTCTGCGTCTGGAATTCCTTGGTAAAGATCGATCGCCCGAACTCGCTGCCGACGCTCTTGATGAGGTAGTCGATCAGCTCCTTCGACGTGTACGTCATCTCCACCGTGAGGAAGTCGATCTTGGTGGCGAAGTAGTTATAGAGCCACACCGCCGGAATCGCGACCAGCAGACCGAATGCCGTGGTGATGAGCGCCTCTGCGACGCCGCCGGTGATCGCGGCGAGCGAGCCCGAGCCGCCCGACGCCGACATGCCTTGGAACGCCGTCACGATACCCATCGTGGTGCCGAGCAGTCCGACGAACGGCGCGGTCGCGCCCGTCGTCGCGAGAATCCCGAGGCCGCGCTTCAGCTCGGCGGTGATGATCAGCATCTGACGCTCGACCGCCCGCTCCGCCGAGTTGATGTCGGCCGCGGTGATCGTCGCGCGGTCACGCAGGAGCGGCTTCACCTCGGCCAGCGCCTCGCCCAGCACGCGGGCCACGTGACTCTTCTTGTTCTTCTCGGCCAGCGCGATCGCGCCGTCGAGCTGCTCTTCCTGCAAGTAGCGCGAGAACTCCGGTGCAAACTTACGCGTCTCTTTCTGCGACTTGCGGAGGTAGAGGAACTTCGAAATGCTCACCGCCCACGACCAGGCCGACATGATGAACATGACGACCACGATGCCCTTGGCGAATAGGCCCATCGATGCCCATAGATCAGCGTAACTCATCGTGTCTCCCTTATCTCTTGATCGTGAAGTCGATCGGCAAATTCACCAATACGCGAACCGCCCGACCATGCACACGCGCGGGGCGGAACAGCGCTTTCAGCACCATGTTTTTCGCCGACTGGTCGAATCCCGGGTTCGGGCTTTGAATCACCTTGACCGACGGCGGCTCAGCGCGCCCCGACGTGTCGATGATCGCCTGGACGAGCACGCGCCCCTGCACGCCCGCCTGGCGCAGCAGGTCCGGATACTGCAGCGGCGGATGCGTCAGCAGCTCTGGCCGCTCTTCCACCACGGATTCCATGAACACCTGGTCGGATGACGGCACGACGCCCGTCCCGATACCGCCCTCGACGCCCGTGCCCGAGTAATCTTTGGGGTCGAAGTGCTCCTGCAGGTTGATCGGCGGAATGTTCGTCGGAATGTCGGTCGGCGCGACGACGGTCTGGAAACCCTTGAGCTGGGGCACGTCGACGATCGGAGGCTGCTCCTCCGGCTTCTTCTGCTCTTCCTGATTGAGGAAGACCATTGCCGTGTCGATCGTCTCTTCTTCCTTCTTTTGCCCCGCGCTCAACGTCGCGACGACCGCGGCGAGCACAATCGCGCTGTGCCCGATGAGGGATACAGCGCCGAGACCGAACGCACCCTTCTTGTTGGGTTTGCGATTGGACTCGATCAGGTTGTTGAACACCGCCGTCTCCTCCGGACTGGGGGATTGTTTCGCTATGTAATAGTACCCGCCACAACTTGCCCGCTAGTAGGGCGAAGATTACAAAACGATGACAGCCGGATGAACCTTTGCTCGCGCCATTATCGCGCACGTCCCGTGCCGCGCTGGATGGCGAATTCATAAGGAATTCGCACTCGCATCCGTATTGGCCTTCCGCCAACCATAGCGGGCCGAAAGAGTGTCGCGAGCAACGCGTGCCGCGCCGGTGCAACAAATCCGGGATTAGTCGCTGTCACTACTTGGATGGATGTCGCCAACACTCGTCCCGTCGTGTCCACGACTGCCTCGAGGATCACCCGGCCCTCCACACCGGCCTGGCGGAGAAGGTCCGGGTACACCGGTAGCGGACCCGTCAGCACTTCTGCCCGCTGCTCCAGGGGAGCGTCACCGTCGAGGTGAAACGGACCCGCGCCGGCGCTGTCAGTCCGACTGGACAGGGTCGAGAAGGGTTGAATCAGCGTTCCTGTCTGGGGCAGCGACAGCGAAGTCGAAATGGCACCGATGACGGGCGGGGGACCGATGGTGACCGGCCCGGGAATCCCCGCCCCCGCGTCGGTCTCCGAAGGCGGCACGTTCACGAAGACGACGGAGTCGATCTTGGGATCATGTTGATCCGATCGCGCGCTGTTCGTCGTACCAAGAAACACCGCTGCGCCAAGGGCGACGTGAGCGGTGATCGAGACTGCCGAGCTGAAGGATTTCATCTGGTGTCTGACTGAGTGATACAGACGCCCAATGACTCGGTCCGTGCAGCTGTATTACGGAATGGTGACAACCGGATGTGGATCTACCCGCGCGGCAGCCCCACCGTAAACGTCGTCCCCCGCCCCGGCCGGCTCTGCACGTCGATGGTGCCGCCGTGGGCTTCAGCGATCCACTTGCAGATCGCGAGGCCGAGACCCGTGCCGGGACGCTTGCTGGTGCGGGTGCGGGCGGAGTCGGCGCGCCAGAAGCGATCGAAAACGTGCGGCAGGTCGCCGGGCGCGATGCCGATGCCCGTGTCGGCCACGCTGAATACCGCGCGACCGTCGTTGCTGCCCAGCTCGACTGAGACCTGACCACCGGGCGGTGTGTACTTCACCGCGTTCTCAATGAGGTTGAGCGCGAGCTGGCGCACGCGGCTGCGGTCCACCGACACCACGACCGGCTCGGCGGGCATTTTGATCTCCATGCCGACGCCGGCGTGCTCCGCCAGGAGCTCACCCGTCTCGCCCGCCTCGGCGAGAATATCGCGCAGATCGACCGACTCGCGGTGCAGCTCCGCGCGGCCTTCGTCAGCCCGGGCGAGCGTGAGGAGCGAGTCGAGCAGCTCCGTCATCCGGTTCACTTCCTGCAGGGTCTCTTCGAGCGGGGCCAGCGTTTCGGGTGGCACGTCGGGACGCGTGATCGCGCGCTCAACGCCTGCGCGAACCACGGTCAACGGCGTCTTCAGCTCGTGGCTCGCGTCCGCCGTGAAGCGCCGCAGCGCCGCGAAGTTGCGCTCGAGGCGGGTCATCATCTGGTTCAACGTCTCGGCCAGGCGGCTCAGCTCGTCCCGCGCCAAGGGCACCGCGAGGCGCCGGTGCAGGCTGCGCCCGTCCGTGATTTCCCGGACTTCCGTGATCATGCGGTCTACCGGCTCGAGCGCCCGCCCCGCGATCCAGCCGCCCACGAGGATGGCCGGGACGACGCCCACGAAGAACGCGATCACGATCGTCTGGAGCAGTTGCTCCAGCTGCAGCTCCGCCGAGCGCGTGTTGGCGCCGGCGAAGATCGCGCCAAACTGGTCACCCGCATCGGGGACCGCGCGGACGATGTAATGCAGCGTGGGGCCATTGGGCTCGATGCGAAACCGTCCCGGCACATGCGACCCCGACAGCAGCGCGGCCTGTGTAACTCCATTGAGCTGCTCGAACTCCGCGAAGGTCAGGGCGCGGGCGTCGGGCGAGGCAAACAGCAACCGGCCGTCGCGGTTCGTCACCAGCAGGTAATCGGGGACGACTTCCAGCACGGCGGCCACTTCCGAGGTCAGCACCGGCCTGCCGACGGTGTCCTTTTCGACCAGGATGCCGCGCGCGTGATAACTCTCCGCGAGAATCCCGGCGGTGAGATCGGCTTCGGATTGAATGCGGCGGTCGAGATCCTGGTAGGTGGCGCGGCGTCGCCCGAAGTACAGCACGATCGCAAACACCGCGATGGTGAGGATGAGCGCGGTGGCGTACCACACCGTCATCCGCCCCCGAATGCTCTCCACGGCTACGCGCGCACCACGTATCCCACGCCGCGCACTGTGTGGATCAACTTCGGCTCTTTGACCTGATCGATTTTCTTGCGCAGCCGCGTGATGACGACGTCAACGATGTTGGTCCCGGGATCGAAGTGATAGTCCCAGGCGTATTCGGTGATCAGCGTTCGCGACATCACGCGTCCTTGATGCCGCATCAGGTATTCGAGCACGGCGTATTCCTTCGGTGTCAGCTCGATGCGCTTGCCGTCGCGCGTCACCTCGCGGCTTCCCGTGTCGAGCGCGAGCCCGTTCACCTTCAGCATCGGCGGCGCAATCGCTTTGGGACGGCGCCCCAACGCCTCGACGCGCGCCAGGAGCTCCTCGAACGCAAACGGTTTGGTGACGTAGTCGTCGGCGCCCATTCGCAGCGCTTGCACCTTGAAGTCCACCGAGTCCTGCGCAGTCAGGACCAGCACGGGCAGGCCGTTGCCGCGATCGCGCAGCGTGCGCAGCACGTCGATACCCGACAGTTTGGGCAGACGGAGGTCGAGGACCATGATGTCGTAGTTCGCACCCCGGCCGCTCGCGCGGCGTAACCCTTCGTCGCCGTCGCCGACGAGCTCTACGTGGTAGCCGGCTTCATCGAGCCCGCGGCGCACGTAGTCGCCCACGGTCTTGTCGTCCTCAACAACCAGGATTTTCATCCGACCGGAAGGAATACCTTGAAGTTGGTGCCGACCCCCATCTGCGACTCCACCTCGATCCGGCCCCGGTGCTCCTCCACGATGCCGTAGGCCACCGACAGTCCCAACCCCGTGCCGCGTCCCTGCGGCTTGGTGGTAAAGAACGGCTCGAAGATTTTCGGCAGGTCTTCCTGCCGGATTCCCGTGCCGGTATCGATGAACTCGGCCATGATTTCGTCGCTGCGCAGCGGATTCTTCCGCGTCCGCACCGTCAGCACGCCGCGCGAGTTCATGGCGTCCATCGCGTTGAGCATCAGCGCCATGAAGCATTGCACCAGCCGCTCGGCGTCGGCGGGAAACTGGGGAAGGGCCTGCTCGAGCTGACGTTCGATCGCGAGCCACTTGAACCGCTCATGGTGCTTGAGCAGGAACAGCGTCTGCTCGATGATCGCATTGATGTCCGAGGCCGTCTTGTGGCCGCTCTGCTTGGGTCGAGAGAAATCGAGCAGGCCTTCGACGATGCGCCGGCAGCGCTGTACCTCCGTGTCGATGATGTGGAGGTACTCCTCCGTCGACTGGCGCTCCGGGACGGCCAGATCGGCGAGCCGAAGGGTGAGCGCCTCGCTGCAGGCGAGGATCGTGGCGAGCGGATTGTTGATCTCGTGCATGACGCCCGCCGCGAGCTGACCCACCGCCGCGAGCTTCTCGCTCTGCGCCAGCCGCTGCTGCGCCTGCCGCCAGGCCGTCACGTCTTCGCCGATCGTGATGACATGCGAGATGTCCTCGTCGTCCAGCCGCATGGGGATCTTCGTGATCCGATAGTGCCGCGCCTCACCCGTCGCCTGCGAGTCCATTTCAACGGTTTGGATTTCGCCGGTTTTGAACACGCGATCGAACTCGAGCTTCAGCAGGTCGCGCGGCTGGCGGTCCAGCACCTCGAACACGTCACGTCCCAGCGCGTCCTCGCGCGACACACCCTGCGTGCCTGCCTCACGCTTGCGATTCCACGCCCGGATGCGGTACTCCCGGTCGATGACGTACAGTCCGACCGGCAGCGAGTCGATGATCCGCGCGGCGAAATTGCGCTGTGACTCGAGCTCCTGGGTCCGCAGCGCCACCTCCGAGGCGAGGTCCTGCGAGAGCTCGTCGGCCGCCAGCACCGGCGCCAGCATCTGCGTCACGACCACCAGGACGTCGTGCGCCATCCGCTCGGTGCCGCCGGGGGGGATGATGACCTCGAAGCAGCCCAGGGGTTCATAGCGATGGACCACGGGAAGACGCAGGAGCGTGCCACCGGCGACCGTCTCACGATGGAGGCCTTCATTCACCCAGCGCTCGACCTCGGTCTTGAAACCGGGGAGCTGCGTTTCGTCTTCGGAACTGGAGATGGGGATGTACCGGGAACCATCGGATGAGCGCAGCCAGAGCCGGCACCGCCGCAGGGCAAGCCCGCGGCGGAGCACGCCGACCACGCCGGGCAATCCACCGCCTTCGGGTGCGGGCCGGTCTGCGGCCAGCACTCTGGCGACTTCAGCAAGAACCTCGAGGCCGGGATGGTCCGAGGTCAGCGTCGGCGCGACCATACGGTCGCTAACCTAGGGATGACGCTCCTTACGCGCCAGCGGCGCTTCACCACGGAGCGACACCATCCCACGCAGCATGGCCTTTCCGGCGCTAAAGAAGGCGGTGGGGCCGAGCACGATGGCGAAATGCGGCGAGTCGCCGGTGCCCATACTGAGCGCGGGCAGCAAGGACACGCCGACCCATTGCGAGCCCAACGACATTGGAGACTTTGCCGCGCTATAGCCGCTCAGCTCGAGGGTCAGGTCGAAACCGATTCCGGTGCCGGGCTCTTCATCGCCAAACGTCGCAATCGACTTCATGCGCGTCCGTGCGGATAATGCCGCTCCGAACACCACACCTTGGCTTCCGCCGAGCATCGCGCCTTCGTCGATGAAGGTCCCTCCGCGGGCCGCGACGCCGAGGGCGGCGAGCCCACGCTTCGGGCGGTGTACGTATCCGACCTCCCCCATCTCCATCGTCCAGTTCGTGCCGAGGGTGGCGAGAATGCCAAAGCCGATCGCGTGCGGCCGGAACTTGTTCGGCTTCGGAAGGGAAGTCGTTTGCGCCGCGAGTGCTGTACCTGCCGCTACCACCGCCACCAGCATGAGCCCCATGGTCCGTCGCACGTTCGTCTCCCGGCTGGTGCGGCAAACCGTTGCTGCGAAATGCAGCACACGGCGGCCGCATCGGCGATCCGCTTGCCACACTTTCCGACCTGGAGGACGTCAGCGTGGGGAACCGTCACGGGCAGCTGTTCGCAACTTCCAAGCCAGCGGCTACAGCCTCGCGTCTGCGCCGGTGAAGCGCACACCGGCCATTACCGAGCGGCTGGCTATGAGGCACACGAGGAAAAGCGGCAGACTGACAAGCACCGCCGCAGCCATCTGATACGGCACGTTGGCCGCGTAGTCACCGTGGAGGCGCGCGAGCGCCACCTCCGCGACTTCCATCCTGGCTGAGCGAGTCACCATTAAGGGCCAGAGGAAGTTGCGCCACTGATCCATGAACGCGAGCACAGCGAGCGCCGTCACGGCGGGGCGCGCGAGTGGAAGCGTGACCTGCCAGAAGAGCGTCCACTCCCCTGCTCCATCGAGCCGGGCGGCGTCCTCGATGTCGCGGGGCTGCATCAGAAATGCGTGCCGCATGAACAGAATGCCCCAGACGGACACGAGCTCCGTCGAGATGAGCCCAGGAAAGGTGTCGATCCATCCGAGCGCTTCGATCATGAGGTAGCGGGGGATCACGAGGAAAATGGTCGGCAGTATCAACGCGAGCGTCATCAGTCTGAACGTGCCGTCACGTCCGGGAAACTTTAGGCGGACGAATGCATACCCTGCGGCGGCGCTCGTGAGCACCTGGCCGATCATGACACAGCCGGCGAGCACCGCGGTGTTGAGCAGGACACGGTTGAACGGCAGTGCCGCGATCGCGGCGGCGTAGTTGGCAGTGGTGGGCGACGTGGGAAAGAGCGGCGGCGGCCAGCGAAGCAGCTCCGACTCTCCCATGAAGGATACCGACACCATATAGAGGAAGGGCGCGATCATAACGATCGCCGCGCCCACGAGGAGCGTCTTACGCACGGCGCGCCTCCCTGCGCAGGACTTGCAGCTGCGGCCAGCGGAACAGGAGCAGGATCACCGCGAGGATGAGCGCGAGTGCGCTCGTCATTCCCCAGGCCTGCGCGCCGACGGCGGTCCGGTAGATGCGATGGACGGCAACATCCGTCGCATGCAGCGGGAAGGGCCCGCCCTGCGTGAGCACGGCGACGAGCGTAAACATCTGCAGCGCTCCGAGCACGCCGGTGAGGGACACGAGCCACGTCACAGGCCGGAGCATCGGCAGCGTCACGCGCCGGAAGGTTTGCCACGCGCTCGCCCCGTCCACGCGCGCCGCATCGAAGCAGGACTGCGGAATGCTCTGCAGGCCCGCAAGAAAGACCAGCATCTGGCCGCCCGCGTGGACCCAGAGCGACATCAGCATCAACGCAGCCAGTGCCGTGCGGGGATTGCTCAACCAATCGGCACGACCCAGCCCCAGCGAGCCCGCGCGATAGATCGCCTGCCACAGCAATGCCACCGCGACGACCGATGCGACATAGGGCAGCAAGAATGCAGCCCGCAGCAGCCGGCCGCTCCAGTGCGCGCGGTAGCGGTGGATTGCCACCGCGGCCGCGAGCGCCAGACCGATGGAGACCGGGACGTAGAGTGCGTACGTCGCGCTGTTGAGGAACGCGTTCCATGTCAGCGGATCGCGCGCCAGCGCGGGGAAGTTCGCGAGAGTCGCGAGATAAAGTGCGTACAGAGCCGGACCAGCCGTAAAGAGCACGAGGTGCACGGTCGCGGGGGCCAGGAATCCCCACGCGATCGCCGTTTCACGCCGGCGCCGCACCGGCGTTCGCTCCGCCCACCGCAGTCCGATGATCGCGAACGGTCCCAGCAGCGCGGCCGGCAGCAATCCGATCAGCCAGCGCGGCGCTTCGATTTCGGCCGGCGCGGAGCGCAGCTCGATCCAGCGCTGGGGGCCGATGAGCACCGCGACGACGGCGCGGCGCTCACCGTCGACCCGGACACGGCGGGCCGCCGATTCGCCCGGCTCACCAGCCACGATGTCACCATCCCGGACGATCCCTGCGAGGTCGGGGATCGGGTTCCGCGCGCGCGGCGGCGGCAGGCGTTTGGCGGCTTCCTGCAGCAGACGCCGCGTGTCGAACAACCAGCGGTCGGTGCTCTGACGGGCGGCGGCACGGACGTCCACGTAGGAAGCCACGGCGAGCAGGAGCGCAGCGCCGACGTAGCCCCCGCGCCTGAGCGAGTGTTGGCGAAACGCGATGACGCTGGCGGCGGCGACCGCGATGACCGCCGCCGGAAATGAGAAACCAAAGCCGCCCGGAAGCGGACCGTGCGGCATGGAGCGCGGCTGAACGGCGACGGCGCCTACGACGTCCTGCCCATCGCGGTCCGTGAGCGGCACGAGTGCAGTACCGTCCCGCCAATGCCCACCTGTTGCGGCAAGATTCGACAGCTCGTCCGGCGACAACGCCGCCGCGGTCGCCGCAACCAGTGGCGCCGTGCCGGAATAGACCTCGACGTTCGACGACCAGCCCGGGAGCGTTTCGAGCGCATGGGCCTGGGTGAGCAGCGACGGAAGATCGTAGCTGCGAGCCGGGGACGTTGGCGGGGGTGCTGCCGGCAGCGGCGCCGGAACCCGCCGTCCTCGGGTACGACTCCGAGGCGGCGCTGGTGGTGGGGGGGGTGGGGGAGGTGGAGGAGTCACCGTCGCGATGTACGCGGCGGTCGTGTGCGCGATCCGGAACGCAAATGCCCGCTCGTAATGACGCTGCGCCACCCGGACGACGCCGAGCGTGAGCGCGGCCGCGATGGCGGCGGCCCCCGCGGCGCCAGCCGCCCAGGCCCGAGGCGCGAGTGCACTCATCCGAGCGGCGCTCCGGCGCTGTCGAACAAGTACAGGCGGCGCCGGTCCACCTTCACGCCGACCTGGGTTCCCACACGCACGTCCGCAAAGCCTGGGACACGAGCGACCAGCGGCTGGCCGCCGGCATTCAGATGAATGAGTGTCTCGCTGCCCAGCGGCTCCACGACGAGCACATCGGCATTGCCGACGCCCTTGTCCACGGCACACAGCCCCACGTATTCCGGTCGGATGCCGACCTGCAGCTCGCCTTCGTACGTCGTCAGCTCGATCGGAATCGCGAGACTGCCCGCCTCGATGACTCGCCCCCCGTCCGCCTTCTCCCCCGTCCCCCGTCCCTTCCCCTGCAACACGTTCATTCCCGGGGTGCCGATGAACCGGGCGACGTGCACGTCCGCGGGGCGCTGGTAGACCTCTTCCGGCGTTCCGGTCTGTCGCAACCGCCCTTCGTGCAGGACGGCGATGCGCTGACCCATCGTCATCGCTTCCGTCTGATCGTGAGTCACATAGATCATCGTCGCACCGAGGGCGCGATGCAGCGCGAGCAGCTCACCGCGCAGCTCGATGCGCAGCTGCGCGTCCAGCCGCGACAGTGGCTCATCCAGGAGAAACAGCTGCGGCCCGCGCACCATGGCGCGCCCCAGCGCTGCGCGCTGCCGCTCGCCTTCCGAGATCTGTCCGGGCCGGCGCTCGAGCACTCGCTCGAGGTGCAGACGCGTCGCCGCCTCGAGCACGCGGCGCGTGATCTGCGTGCGCGCGACGCCGCGCAGCTCGAGGGGGAACGCAATGTTGTCCCGGACCGTGAGATGGGGATAGAGCGCGGGCGACTGAAACACCATCGCGACATCACGGGCAGCGGGCGGCTCGTTGGTGACGACGCGCTCGCCGATCACCACTTCGCCCGTCGTCACCTCCTCGAGCCCGGCGATGCAGCGCAGGATCGTGGTCTTCCCCGAGCCCGACGGGCCGAGAAGCACGAGCAGCTCGCCGTCGCGCACCTCGAGATCCAGGTGATGAAGCGCCTGAACGCCGCCGTCGTAGACCTTGCTCAGCCGGCGGAGAGTGACCGACGCCATTGTTTACGCGTTCAGACCGATAGGAAAGCCCGCGCCAAGGCGTAGGCAATTGCCCACACGACGAA
The DNA here is from genome assembly GCA_003221035.1 of Gemmatimonadota bacterium. Taxonomy (GTDB): domain Bacteria; phylum Gemmatimonadota; class Gemmatimonadetes; order Gemmatimonadales; family GWC2-71-9; genus 20CM-2-65-7. Next base: position 21,499 of record QHUB01000009.1, on the reverse strand, counting down.
TCCCGTCACGATGACGCCGGGAATCTTCTCGATGGGCTTGGTGCTGGTGCCGGTCGTGGCGGTGAGGGCGTTGATCTCGAGCAGGCCGACCAGCACGAGGATCCCGGCCCAGTATGCCAGGTGATTGCCGCCGCCAGGGAGCGGATAGTGAGTCGCCGCGCCCATGAAAAACAGCATGGGGACGGAGAACACGACGTTGGTGCGTGACGCGAGCAAGGCCCGTCGCGCGGCGGCCGGGGCGGCGGCATTGGCCTGCCCACCCGACGCCGCTGCCCGGGCGGAAGCAATCACGACCTTCTGATTGCGCCAAATCACCCCCCAGACGTTGATCAGCATCACCGTGCCAAACACGGCGCCGGTGAGAATCGTGATCGTCCAGGGATCGGATCCGTTCAACGATCCGCCGACGCGTTTCCCAATGATCGCCGCTCCACTGAGAAACGTGAGCAGCGCGGACCAGCGGAACCATGCCAGCGCGCGCGGCACGAGCTTTTGCGTCGCCGCGCTCTTGGTGGCAGGATCCGCCTCGGCCATGAACGGCCCCTGCACGAAGTTGAAGTAATACAGCAGACCGATCCACGTAATACCGGCGAGGAAGTGCACCCAGCGCAGCAGGAACTCCGCCACGAGCGCCTCCGGAGGTAGGAGAGGTCAGCACGTCCGCGCAGCCAACATACGATGGGAACTGGGCTGCGCAATGCGGGGTTTGAGAACGACACTTTACAGGATGAGCGCGATGGCTCCGACGATCACGGAAACCCGACACGTCCTCCCTCCGCTGCCGTACGATTTCGCGGCGCTCGAACCGCACATCGATGCGCAGACGATGCAGATCCACCATGGCAAGCATCACCAGGCCTACATCACCAATCTCAACAACGCGCTGAACAAACATCCAGAGCTGCTCGACAAGAGCATCGAGGAGCTGTTGCGCGGCATTAACTCGATTCCCGACGACATCCGCACGGCGGTGCGCAATCACGGCGGCGGCCACCACAATCATTCGCTGTTCTGGACGATCATGGCGCCCGCGGCCAAGGGCGGCGGTGGCGAGCCGAGCGGCGCGCTGGCAGACGCGATCAAGAGAACGTTCGGCGAGTTCGCGAAATTCAAGGAGCTCTTCTCGAACGCGGCGGCCGCGCAATTCGGCAGCGGCTGGGCATGGCTCACTGTCGCGAACGGCAAGCTCGAGGTCGCGGGTAGGCCGAATCAGGACAGTCCCCTCATGGACAACAAGATCCCGGTTCTGGGGGTCGATGTGTGGGAGCACGCCTACTACCTGAAATACCAGAACCGCCGGCCCGATTACGTGACGGCGTGGTGGAACGTGGTGAATTGGGAGGAAGTCGGACGGCGCTACGCCGCTGCGTTATAGCCGTTCCGCCGCGCAAATCCGGGTGACCGTCCGCAGCAGCACCTCGAGGTCGATGGGCTTCGTCAAAACCTCCTCGACCTCGAGATGCGCGCCCGACCATTCGCGCGTCGCCGCCGACAGAATCACGACGGGAATCCCCTGCAGTCGCGGATTGCTCCGCATCCCGGCCAGAAACTGCTTGCCGTCCATCACTGGCATCTTGTAGTCGAGCAGGATCAAATCGGGCGGATCGATCTTGTCGAGCAGGTGCAACGCATGCTGACCCTCGCGCGCTGTGTGCACGAGAAAGCCCGTTTCCGTCAGCAATTCACGGAGCATCAGGCGGATATCGGCGTCGTCGTCGATGACCAGTATCGAACGCATCTGTGACGCTAATACAGCACAGCCGCTCGGGTTAGTTCCGTTGGATGTAGATCGTTGGGCTGAGACGGCCATCACAGCAGATGGGCAGGGCCTTTGAGCACGAGCCCGAGGGGCGAGCGCCTTACGGCGAGCGCACCATCAGCGTGTCAACGCGAGTCTGCCTTGCCCCAGCCCCGCTTCCGCGGAGTGCCGCGTGAATCGCCGCGGGACCTTCGCAAATGCGCGCAACCAGACTCAGCAACCGGTCGAGGTCGACCGGCTTGGACAGCACGTCCACGGCATCGAGCCGCGCCGGCGACCATTGCCGCGACCATGCCGATAACACGACGACCGGGATCGGACGGATTCTGGGATTCCAGCGCTTGCGCTCGAGGAATTGGCTGCCGTTCATGCCGGGCATCAGATAGTCGAGCAGAATGAGGTCCGGCGTCTCCAGTCGCGCCAGCACCTGAAGTGCGTGGCGGCCATCGCGGGCGCAGTGCGCCAGGTAGCCGTGTTGTGTGAGGAACTCGCCCAGCAGGGCCCGAACGTCAGCGTCATCGTCGACTAAGAGGATGGATTTCGCCACAGGCGAAAAATAACGTCACAGCCCGACACATTGTCTCGCCTAGACGTTAGAGATTAGTCTCGCTCGCCTGATGTAGCCCGCGCGCATTCATTCGTCGAGTGGTGAGGCTGAGATCGCCGCGTTGCCTTCGTCGTCGTAGGCGACCGTCACGCGCCACGGCCGGCAGCAGACCTGGCAGTCTTCCACGTAGTCCTGATAGTTGCCGCCTCCTGCATCGATGCCGATTTCATTCGGCTCGCCACAATACGGACAGACTACGATCGCATCGGTGTCCGCGGTGCCGTCGCCGAGCGGGAAGTCCTCGTCGAGATCGTCGTCGGCGAAGTCCACCATCAGTCGCCCCACCCCATCTTCCGGCGGAGCGACGTCACGTGCGCGGTGTGATGACGCCCATGCCAGGCGTAGAGCGCGAGGATCGTGTCGAGCGACGGGGTCCCCCATTCCGGATGCTGGATGGTGCGCGTGAAATCGGACGCCCGCATGTTGCGCAGCAGGGTGACCCAGCGCTGATGCAGCGCGGTAAGCAGATCGAGCGACATGGCGATCGGCGCACGCATCTCCGGCGTTTGGGCCCAGGTTTTCTCCTCGTAGGTCTTGATGGCCGGATTCTGCTCGGTCAGGCCCCATTTGAACCGGATGTAGGCGTTCATATGGCTATCCGGCACATGATGCGCGACTTGCCGGACGGTCCAGCCGCCCTCCCGGTACGGCGTGTCGAGCTGCGCATCGTTCAGCCCGGCGACCGCTCTGCGGAAATTCTCCGGAGCCGCGGCGATCTGCTCGATGCAGGCGGCTCGCTCCGAATCCGACAGCGTGTTGCTCGGCGGACGCGAGAACTTACCGATCGGATAGCGTTCGTCGGTCATTGATCGACCTTCCACGATGTCGTCAGCTCGGTCGTGCCCCACTTGATGCGCAGCGTGCCGCCCAGGTTCGCGTAGCCGGTTGTCGGGTCGGGCGAATCCGGCACCAGATAAATGGATAAGGACGGCTCCACTTCCGCCATCGTTCGACTCGTCAGCGCGATACGCCCGACATCTTTCGTCGCATCGCGATCGGTACCCCACTGTCCCGTGCCGCGATTCACGATGAGCGCATAACCCGTGCGGCCGTACAGGACGAACAGCGAGTAGTCGCCACGCGGGAGCTTCATGTCTCCCAGAGAAATGTCGACATCGCTGTGCAAGGTCGTCGCCATGTTGGCGCCGAAGCGCCATACCGTGTCGAGCGGGATCAGGCCGCCTTCGACCTTGCGACCGCGCGCATGCGGTTGTCCGTAGGAGATCGCGATGCGCGACGGACCGGAGAGGCTGGCGTCTTCCTCGAACCAGCGATTCCCGATACGGCGGGCATTCAGATGAACTTCGACCGATGCCTGGCTGCTGGCGGCAATGCGCAGCGGCGTGGCGGGCTGTTGTTGTTGCGCCAGCGCGAGGAACGGGAGTAGCAGTCCAGCGAGCATGACCTCTCCGGGGCGTGAGCGAGGGAGAAAAAGATGGAATCAGTTTCGCGATGCTGCCAGCCGCCCCAGCAGGCGCAGATAGGCGCGGAGATCGCCCACATCGAACCGCCCGTTCCGATTGCCGATCTGATCGAGCAATTGCGCGTTCTGCGGCGAGAGCGCGGGCCCGCCCAGGAGCGCATTCTGGGCATCCTCCACGCTGACGCTCCCCGGCGCCACGACCATGGTGACGCGGGCAAATCCGTATCGCGCGCCGCTGTGTGCCCGCACCCCAACCGTGTACCACCCGGCCACGCGGGGCGATCCCGCAAGCGCCCCGGTGGCTTCGCCCAGGACGACGCCGGGCGGCAGCGCCCCGCTCACGACACTCCATTGCGTTGCGGCAGGGGCAGCTTCCAGCTGGAGCTGCGCGGAGTACGGTTCCCCGACTTCCGCCGAATCGTTGCCCGCAAACGAGACGCGGAGCAGATCGGGTAAGCGGACGCCCGGAGCGCGCACGCCGCTCGGGTTCAACTCGACAAATCCGAGACTCGCATCCTGAGCCAGCAGCCGGCCATTGGGATTCCCCGCACGGTCGAACGCGAACAAGACCTGGCCCTCGCCGTCGCCGGACCACGCGAGGGGAAGATGCGCGAAGGTATCCGCGACGAGCGCCATCCCGGGATCATACAGCGACAGCCGGCGATTCCACCCGCTGCCTTTGACCACGTAGACATACCCGTCGCGGTCGAACAGAATCTGATGGAGCTCTTCGCGCACCGGCGCGATCACGCGTCGCACGGTGTGATCCACGAGCCGGAACACGCCGCTGGCCCCGCTGGCATACAGGTCGCCGGCAGGCGAGAGCGCGATCGCTTCCAGGTAGAGTCCCGAGACGTTCACCGAATCGAGCGGATCGCCGAGCGGACTCAGCCGCCACACGTACATGGAGTCGGTGGTGATCCGATTCGCGACTCTGGCCGCAGGCCCGATCCACACGTCACCGTCCCGTCCGACGGCGACGTTCAGCCGCGAGGGATAGAAGTCCCCGCTCGTGAAGACGGTGCTCGCGCCACTGTCGATCGCGATGCGCCAGATAAACGAGCGGATCTGATCATCGACGCGCAGGCCGCCGGGCACGAGCACGTGGGCCGATCGGTCCAGGGTATACGGCGCGCCATAGGGCCCGTCGTACTCCGAGGGCGCGAGCTGCTGCGCCAGGACGGTGACCGACCCGTCGGGCGAGAGGCGCGTGACCGCGCCTTGCGCGCTGTATCCCCACAGGTCATTGGCGTCGCCGGCCCCGGGCCGAGCGAGTCCCGCGGCGGAATTCCGAAACACCGGCGTCGTGGGATCGCCGGGGCCGACGGGTTCCGGCTGGGTCGAGAGACCGATGCGGTACGCGAAGTCGGTTGCACCATCGGTGGCGCTGGGATCGTCCTGATCGAACACGCTCAGCTGGATGTAGTAGCGCCCCGCACGCAGCACGGGCAGATCGACCGTCGTTCCTTCGATATCCAGCAGCTGACTGAGCTCGGCACCGCCGCTGTCGAATACGACGACTTCCACGCGCCAGTTGGCGGCGCTGCGATCCACAGTCAGCCGGATCGCGCCCGGAAGATTGATCGCGAACAGATCGCGGTCGTACAGGTGACCGATGACGCCGACCAGCGTATCGGCCGCCGCCGTCGGCGTCGCGGTGGCGAACGAATCGTTGGGCTCGCGCTCGTTCACGTGCTGCGACCAGCCCGGGACGGGAAGCGCCGCCCCGCAGAGCAACGAGAGCAGCGCGGCCGAAGGGAACCTCACGGCGCTGCCGGTGCGATGGTCAGACCATAACCCGTGAGCGCGTCGCGGAGCGTGTCCGTCCGTTGCGCGACTTGCTCCACGGTTCCGGCGTAGGCCGCCGCGTCATGGGGCACGCTGAGCCGCAGCGTCACGACCGGACCGGCGACCAGATCGCCCACGACGGTGATACGCAATGTGCCTGACCCCGTCGCGCGCGCATACGCCACATACGGGGTGGTCACGACCGACTCGAGGTCGGGTCCCGTGATCGTGAGAATCAGCGCGCCGTCATCGGCGTGAGGCGTAACGAGAGAAACCACGAGCGTGATCGTGGCCGACTGGGTCGCGCTCGGTGGAGGCTCGCCGCAGCCGGCGAGACTGGCCATGGCGGCGAGTGGCAGGCAGAGCTTTGCGAGAGGCTTCACGGTGCTATAGCACCGCAACACTTGCACCAGCGGTTACATGGAGCGGATGGGATTCGAACCCACGACCCCCTGGTTGCAAACCAGGTGCTCTCCCAACTGAGCTACCGCCCCCGGCGAGACCCGCCACGAAAATAGAGACACGACGGATGTTAGGGAATGGTATTGGCGCTCATATCGCGTGGGTCATCAATTCGACTGTGTGGTAGTAACACTCCTGTTGCCGCGCTGCAACACGCCCCGAAGAACGATTGGAACGAATTCGCTTTTCGGGTATACCGCTAGGGGGAGAATAGCGATCATGCGTCCTACGTTGGTCTTGGCCTTCATTTGCGCCGCGCAAACTTGCTGTACGCGCGGCACGCAAGCAGAGCCGCTGCGCCTCGGCACGACGACGACGGTCGATCAATCCGGCGCGCTCGCGCTACTCGACTCACTGCACTCTCCCGTCGCTGTGCGAGTCGTCGTGGGGTCGTCGGGCGCCATTTTGCGTTCGGCGGCAGCCGGAGATCTCGACGTCGTCATTACACACGCCCCGGCGCTCGAGCAGCGTCTGCTGGTCGATCCCGGCCATGCGGCGTTGCGGTGCCCGTTCGTCGCCAGCGCGTTTGCGATCGTCGGCCCAGCCGCTGATGCGGCGCAGGTACGTCAGGCGACGTCGGCGGCCGATGCGTTTCACCGAATCGCCACGCGACGCGCGCTGTTCATCTCGCGCGCCGATTCGTCCGGCACACACCTGAAGGAACTCTCGCTGTGGAAGGCGGCGGGCGTCGGAACGCCTGGAACGCAGGATCACTGGTATGTGGAGGCCGGAGGCGATCAGGCGGCCACGCTCCGCATCGCCGACGAGCGGTCTGCCTATGCGCTGGCCGACCTGCCGACCTTTACGCGACTCGCAGGAGTCGATTTGAAAGTGCTCTTCACTGCCGACAGTGCGCTCGGCAACCCATATACGTTATACGTGATTCGTTCGGCATCGGAGGACAGCGGCAGGGAGGCGACGCGATTCAGCCGGTGGGCGCTCGAGGAGTGGCGCGCGCGGCTGCTCGCCAAACGCCTGCCTGGCGGCGTGACGGCATTTCAGTCGTCGCCCGGTGGATGCGTCGTGCCATCCGTGGTCGCGCGTGCTGAACGGTAGGAGGAGCTATGCAGTTTCCGGAACTGGTCCCTCACGCGGTCGTCACGCTCTCGCGGCGCGGCGTCTCGCTGATCGGTGAACGCGAGGCCCGTCTGCTCGACGCCGTCGAGCGAGTACGCTCGATCAAGGACGCGGCGTCCGAGGCCGGCATCAGCTATCGGACCGCTTGGAGCGCGATTCAGCAAATGGAGCAGGCCCTCGGCCGGCCGATCGTCGTGTCCCGCGCCGGTGGGCCGGGGGGAGGTGCGACGACCCTCACCGACGAGTGCCGGCGTCTCCTCGCGCTGTATCATGACTTGAAGCGCCGTCTCGAGGAGGCGCTGATGCAGGTGTGGCAACAAAGCCCGGAGGCTGCTGCAGAGGCGGGCGACTAGCGCGTCAGCGCCAGCGCGTATCCGCCCGTCAAAGTCCGCAGCTGGTAGTTCGGCATCGCGACGCCCGTGATGGTGCCGTGGTACTGGCTGAGCACGGCAAGATCCTGCACACCGATGGTCAGGATCACCGCGCCGTTGGTGAGCGGCCCGATGAGGGCGAAATTGGTCGACGAGCCGCCCAACGGTTCCTGAAAGAGTCGCAGGCCGGCTCCGGCGGTGACGCGGGTCAGCGGTGCCGGTCCCGCAATTGTGAATTCGATGGCGGAATCGAGCGCGCCGATCGGCGCAGTCAGCCGGACCTGGAGGTCCCCGGGACCGGATGGTCCTCCTGGTGAGCCGTTGTCGCCGCAACTCATGCCGGTCGCGATGAGCGCAACCAGCAGCGTCAGCCCAAGGAGCCGTTTCATCGCCGGCCTCCTTTCCGCTGAGCCGCTTGTAGCATTGCAGGGCTCAACGGCGCACCGGTCGCCTTGACCCACGCCAGAAAGTCGCCGACGTCGAAGCCGCCGTTGTTATTCCCCAGGAAATCGAGATAGCGCACCTGATCGGCCGTGAGTGGCGCGGTAGGGCCCAGTAATTGTGTCACCACGTCAGCCGTGGCGAGTGTCGGCGCCGTGACCGAGAGGCTGAACGCCTTGCTCGCCGTACTGCACGAGACGACGGTGGCGGTGAAATTGAAGGCGCCGGTCTCCTGCGGGTATCCCGAGAGCCTCCCGTTGGATGAAAGGGTGACGCCCGCGGGTAAGCCACCGGCCGTCACGCTCCACGTCATGACGCCTCCTCCGCCGGAGATGCGCAACGTATCGGCGTAGGCGGCGCCCATGACGCCGTTCGGGCGCGCAGGTGCGGAAGTGATCGTCGCCGCGGATCCGAAGTTGGCGACCAGTGTGTAGGGCCGCTGCATGCCAACCGCGAGGATCGAGTCCGTGGTCGTGGAATCGCCGGTCCAGCCGCAGAACCCGAGACTCGTATCGATGGGAGTCAGGGTGACGGTCCGGTTTTCGGGAATAAAGTCGCCCGCCAGGTTGACCGTTGTGTCCGCGGTGACCCGTCCGCCCGTGGTCGACGTCGCAATCAACTTGAAGTCGCGCGTGAGCGTCGCCGTCAGCGTTCCGCCGGAGAGGCTGCCGACGACGGTATGATCCTTCGCCCCTCCGTCAGACCAGGACGCGAAGTGGAACCGCGTCCGCGCATTTCCGGCGAGCTGGTTGTCGGTGAATCCCACCGTATGGCTCGATCCTTCGTCGAGCAGATCGCGAAAGACGTTGTACGGCGATCCGTCGAATTGAATCGTCGCTGACGTGTCACTGCCCTTCGCAGCCGTCAAGGTGCCGAACCGCAACCGGAACGACATCGTCCCATCCGTGACGATTTGCCTGATGGAATCGATCGCGACGCCGGTAAACGATTGGTCGAGATTCTTGAGCGACGCGGGAATGGTCCGATAGATGAACGCGGTGTTCCCGTGCGCCCCGGGGTACGGATCGCCGGCGTCGCCGCGATCCGAGCATCCGTCGACGGGCGCTCCGGAACACGTATTGGCCGATGACGAATTCGCATCGAGATTGCCGAAGCCGTCGGCCTGCATCAGCTCGAGAGCATGAATCGCCCCCGAGTTCAGCGCGTTACCACCCTGCCCCAGCTTCGCACCGTCGACGTGCCAGATCAGGAGTCCGCCGCCGCACGAAGGCGGATTCCCGGAGCGCTGGCAGTGGTACCGGATCATCGCGCTGTCGGATTGCTGGCGCTGGCGGTTCTCCAACAGGAAGTACTCGCCTCTGGTGTTGGGATTCTGGACACTCACGTAATACGCCGTGTCGGACAACGGCGCCGCATCAAACCTGTACGTGCCATTGCTCGTCAGCGGCGTCAGCGTAATCCAGCCGAGCTGATTCAACGACCACGCATCCATGCGCGCGGGACTATTTGGCGAAGTAAAATTTCCCGAGCCCATCAGGCTCCACTGGCCAACCCCCTCGCTCGTACCCTGGGTGTCGTACAGGTCTGGCAGGCCGAAGCTGTGTCCCGTCTCATGCGCGACGGTGCCGATCGGCATGATCTCGGAAGGGTTGCACGCGGCTGAGCCGCCGACAGCGGGCTGCAGGACATAGTCGCTGATCTGGACTTTCTGTCCCGCATGACCGGGCCAGTCGTCCTGGGTCGCGTACGGCGTCGCGAGCGCAAAGCGGTGCGCCCAGAGATGGTTCTGCGGCGAGGAGCTCGGCCCGCATTCTCCGCCGATTGCCTGGTGCAGGAACAGCACGAGAGGCACGACGCCGGTTGACACGTCGGCATACTGCGAGAAATCGATGCTCGCGTCGAGTTTCTGCAGCGCTTTCGTCAACGCCTCCTGCATCCGGCTGATCGCCAATCCGCTGAACAAGCCGTTGCAGTTGCTCGTGTTGCCAAATGGATTCGCCTGCGCGCAGGTGGCGCTCACGCCGCCCGTGTAATAGACCTCGTTGCTGTCGAGATTGGCGTAGCCGTACGTGGCGCCCTGAATGTCGAAGAAGCCGTTCGACATCTCTCTGTAAAAGGACCGATAGGTATATGGCCGGCCGGGGGGCGGTGTCGTCGCAAACAGGACGGCGTTGTAGTCGGCGGCGGAGTATCCCGGTGTCGGCGAATCTTTAAAGCGGAACAGGATGGCCGGCACGGTGAGCACCCCGGAGACCACCGTGGTGGAGGTGCTTGGCCCACCGGTTTGCGTGAGCTGTAACGGAGCGGGACCAATGAGGGGCGCCGCGAGCTCCGCGAAGCGGCGGGTGGCGAGGAGACGTGCCCGCATGGCGCGGACCTCACGCCCCTTCTTGCGCCACACGCCGTCCGGCCGGAAATCAAAACCCGGGATTTCCCAACGCGGATGGCGCTGATCTTGAGCGGAAGCGATATGTGGGAGAAACGCGGCTGCCAGGACAAAAAGACCCACGATTCGGACGACGCGTAAACCCACTCTCACCTCCAAGGAACGGCCTAATTCACAGAACCGCCGCAATCTAGGCTACTACTCCTGGGCTTTGGAAGGCTGTGGTTCGACTCACACACCAGCCTTGCCATTTCAGGTCGGTAGGGCTAAGCTGTACCACCGCTTACTCATAGAGAGACTGAGGCTTCGTGCGCACAGAGACTCTGCAGCATATCGCGCTGTTCGACAAGTGTAAGAACTTCACCCGGGCGCGCGAGGTTCAGGCTGCGGGGCTGTATCCCTACTTCAAACCCATCTCCCGCTCCGAAGACACCGTCGTCGTCATCGAAGGCAAAGAGCGGATCATGATGGGGTCGAACAACTACCTCGGCCTCACCCATCATCCCGAAGTTCTAGCCGCGGCTCGTGCCGCGCTCGAGCGTTATGGCTCGGGGTGCACGGGTAGCCGGTTCCTCAACGGCACCCTCGATCTGCACGAGCAGCTCGAAACCGAGCTGGCCGAGTTCTTTGGCAAGGAATCTTGCCTCGTCTTTTCAACGGGCTATCAAGCGAACCTCGGTGTTATTTCGGGCCTGATTGGCCGCACCGACGTCGTATTCCTCGATAAGCTGGACCACGCCTCCATCGTGGACGGCGCCAAGATGTCGCATGGGGAGACCATGCGGTTCAACCATGGCGACCTCGCCGGCCTCGAGCGCAAGCTGCAGAAGCTGGCCGAGGGCACCGGCTCCATGGTCATCGTGGACGGCGTCTATTCCATGGAAGGCGACATCGCCGACGTCCCTGGCCTGCTCAAGATCTGTCAGAAGTACGGGGCGGCGCTGGCGCTCGACGACGCGCACTCGGTCGGCGTGCTGGGCCCGAACGGCGAGGGCACAGCGGCGCATTACGACCTGGTCGACGAGGTCGACCTGATCGTGGGGACCTTCTCCAAATCGCTGGCATCCATTGGCGGGTTCGCGGCCGGTTCCGAGACCGTCATTCATTACCTCCGCCATCATTCGCGGCCCCTGATCTTCACCGCCGCGCTACCGCCCGCGAACACGGCCGGGGTGCTCGCTGCCCTGCATGTGATGCAGCGTGAGCCGGAGCGCCGCGAGCAGCTCTGGCGCAACACGCGCCGGCTGCAGGACGGCATGCGGTCGCTGGGCTTCGACATCGGTCCGACCGAAACACCCATTATCCCGGTCCTGATCGGTCCGCTCGAAAAAACGTTTGTGTTCTGGCGGAAGCTCTTCGACGCCGGCGTGTTCACGAATCCCGTCGTTCCACCCGCCGTGCCGCCGTCCCAATGCCGCCTCCGGACCAGCCTCATGGCCACACACACACCCGAGCAGATCGATCTCGCGCTCGAGGTCTTCGGCCGCCTCGGAAAAGAGCTGGGGGTTATCTGACCTCAGTGGAGATCGTGCCCGTCACCGACGGGCGCGGTCTCGATCGCTTCATCGCCTTCCCGTACGATCACTACCGCCATGATCCGTTGTGGGTGCCGCAGCTGCGCCGTGACGTGCGCATTCTGCTTTCACCCGACAAGAATCCGTTCTGGGAGCACGCCGAGGCGCAGTACTGGCTGGCGGTCGGGCCTGACGGTCGGACCGTCGGACGCATTGGTGCGATCAAGAACGACATGCACAACAAGGAACACCACGACCGTGTGGGATTCTATGGCTTCTTTGAATCCATCAACGATCGGTCCCTGGCGAACGCGCTCTTCGACACCGCCGCAGCGTGGCTCCGCGCCAAGGGCTTCGACACGATGCGCGGCCCGATGAATCCCTCGACCAATGACGACTGTGGGTTGCTGATCAAGAACGACGGCACGCCGCCGTCGCTCATGATGCCGTACAACTTCTCGTATTACGAAGCGCTGCACGAGCACTACGGCTTCACGAAAGCCAAGGACCTGCTCGCCTACGACGGCGGCGGCGCCGAGGCGCCTGAGCGGATCCTCAAGATCGGCCAGCGAGCGATGGAGCGGTCGGGCGTGACGCTTCGGACGCTGAACAAGAAACGGTTCGACGACGAAGTCGAGCTGATCAAAAAGCTGTACAACAGCGCCTGGGAGAAGAACTGGGGCTTCGTGCCGCTCACCGACGCCGAAATCGACCATCTCGCCAAGCAGCTGAAACCGATCGTGGTGCCCGATCTCGTCATCTTCGCCGAGCGCGCCGGTGAGGTCGTGGGATTCGCCGTGAGTCTCCCGGATTTCAATCTCGCGCTGTTGCATAACCGTTCCGGCCGGATGTTTCCGGGCATTCTCAAAGTGCTGTGGTACGCGCGCAAGATCAACCGCGCGCGTGTCATGCTGCTGGGCGTGATTCCGGAGTTTCGCGGTCGCGCGATCGACGCGGTGCTGTACCACCGCACGTGGGAAAACTCCGTGAAGCACGGTATGCCGCGCGGCGAAGCCGGCTGGATCCTCGAGGACAACATCTCGATGAACAAGGCCGCGCTCCAGCTCGGGTTCCGCGTCACCAAGACCTACCGCGTCTACGATAAGACGCTGTGAACGTCTTGGTGACCGGGGGCACCGGATTTGTCGGTGCCCACCTGGTCAAGGCGCTCTGCGCGCGCGGCGATGTCGTCACCGTCATCGCCCGCCGTCCAGCACTCGCGCAAACGCTCGGATGGGGTCCCGACGTCAAGCTCGTGCGTGGCGGCCTTGACGACGAAACCGCGCTGCGCGAGGGCTGTCGCGGCGCGGACGTGGTGTACCACGTCGCGGGCAAAATCGCCGCGCGCGGCGTCGCGGACTTCATGGCCACCAACCGCGACGGCACCGCCAAAGTCCTCGAGGCAGCGCGCGACGCCGGGGTGCGACGGTTCGTGCACGTCTCCTCTCTGGCCGTCGGTGGGCCGACCACGCCAGGCCACCCGATCGACGAACAGCGCCCGCCCCAGCCGGTGACCGACTACGGCCGCTCCAAGCTCGCCGCCGAGGTACTCGTGCGGGCAATGCCCGCTTCCCTGCCCTGGGCGATCGTCCGACCGCCCCTGGTGTACGGCGAATGGGATCGCGGGACGCTCAAGATCTTCCAGTTCGTCCGGCGCGGGATCGCGCCGGTGTTCGGTGACGGATCGCAGGAATTGTCGGTCATTCACGCGGAAGACTTGGCGCAAGCCTTGATCGCAGCAGGCACCGCGCCCGCCGCGGCCGGCCGTATCTACTTCGCGGCGCATCCGACCACCACGACGACCCGCGACCTGGTGCTCGCGGCCGGGCGGGCGCTCGGGACCAGACCGAGAATCGTGCCCGTGCCGCCGGCCGTCGCCCGCAGCGTGCTATGGACGGTCGGTACCATCGCTTATCTTGCTGGACGCGCCACCCTGCTGTCGGCCGACAAGGCGCACGAATTCCTGGCCCCGGCCTGGACGTGCAGCAGCGCCGCCTTGACCCGCGACACGGGCTGGCGGGCGGCGATCGATCTCGAAACCGGCTTGAAGCGCGCCGCGAACTGGTATCGGGAGATGGGATGGCTCTGAAGACGGGACGCGGGTTCACGGGAATCGATATCGCCACGGGCGCGTACGTCGCCATCGCGACGGGCGCCCTGCTGCTCGCGTTTCGCGGCGACGGCGTTCCGGGGTGGCCGTGGCTGCTGAGCGCGCACGCCCTCCTCGTTGCCCTCGTGTTGCTCGCACCCCGCGCGCGCGAATCCGGACCCGTAGGACGCTTCGTCGCCGACTGGTATCCGATGCTGCTGCTGCCCGCGCTCTACGGCGAGATCGGCATCCTCACACTGAGCGCCGGGTTCCAAAACGATCTGCTGATCCAGCGGCTCGAGACATGGGTCTTCGGCTCCCAGATCTCCTACCGATGGATTCGTGAGTCACCCAACGTGGTGCTGTCGTGGGCGCTGCACTCCTGTTATCTGGCCTACTATCCCATCCTGTACGCGGCGCCGCTCGGGCTGTGGATGTCGAACCGGCGCGATGCATCGCGGCACACGATCTTCGCCGTCATGGCGACGTTCTATCTCTGTTACGTCGTATTCCTCTTTTTCCCGGTCGCCGGGCCGCGCTATGCGTTCGACGGCGCCCACAACGCCGCCACGCAGGTTGGGCCGGCGCGCTTCGCCGCCTGGCTGCTGGATCGCGGGGACTCGTGGGGCGCGGCGTTCCCCTCGTCGCACGTGGCGGCATCCGTCGTCGCGACGGGGATGGCCTTACGCTATTGGCGGACCCTCGGCCTCGTGCTGGTACCGTTTACGGTTGGATTGATTCTGTCCGTGGTGTACGGACAGTTCCACTACGCGATCGACGCGCTGACCGGTCTGGTGGTGGCGGCACTGATGCTGGGACTCATGCAGACCGCCGAGGCGACGGAGCCTGAGCCGCTCGCCGTCGCCAACTATGGAGTGGAATCGCGCAGCAGTCTCTAGTGCTCCATGTGCATGTGGTCGAGTGGCACCGTCACGGCCACCTGCTCGACCGGTCCCATGAAGTGGCGCAGATCTTTCTGATACAGGGTATCCTGAGGATTCGTCGCCGGCCAGACGGCATCCTTGTCGGGTCTGAAGAGCCCGCCGATGACTCCCATGCCGCCAACCGGAATCGCGTGACCGGACGTGTTGTTGTAGACCACGCGCACGCGATAGCGGTGCGTTGGCATCACCGACAGACCGATGCGTGTCAGGCTGTACATCCTGCCGGGCGGCACGACCGCGGGCTGTCCCGGCGCGGGGGCGACCGGCTCGCCATGCCACAGCAGCTTGCCCGTCGTCGCATCCCAGAGCTCGATCGTGGTGGCGTAGTCGTGCACATGTCCACCAATCATGATGATCTTGCCCGGGACCGCCGGGCTTCCTTCATACGCGCGCTCGCTGCGACCGGGAGGAAGATCGAAGGTCTTGTCACCCACCGGAAATGCGACGTCGAGCTGCCAGGGCACCACTGAGAACAACGGCCAGGGGCGGTTGTCGGGGACGTAGCTGAGGACGAGCCGAACTTTCACGCCGTGATAACTCACGTCGGTCGGATTGTGCAGCATCGCATTGGCGAGGATGCGCTCGCCCGCGCGGACCCGCGCGCCGAACAGCAACCAGGGAAACCGGATCTCCCCCGTCTCCTTGCCCGAGGCAAGCAGACGCCGCGAGATGGGCAAAAACAGCTCGCGCTCCGAGGGATCCATCACGTTCATGTGATGCAGCAAATCGTTCGACAGCCGCCGACCATGTTCGTCCACGATTTCCGCGTGGAAGGCGTAGAGCGAACCGTTCAGCGGAAACTCACCGACCGAGGCGGCCTGGTCCACCATGGTGCCGGCTGGGAGATCCACCGCCGGCAACTCCATGATCAGCTCATTGCCGGCTGGGCTCTTGGTGATGGTCGTGCGCTCGAGGTCGCTCCAGTCGCGCGGCGAAACGACACCGGCGACGGGAACGGCTCTGGCGGGGTACACCGCAGCCGCCAGGCGGAGCGCGGCGACGATCACGAGCATACGTGAGGGCATCGAGGAATCCCCTTACCGAGTCAGTGGTTCGGCGTGAGCGGTTTTGGAAAATGCAGTGCCATCGAGTGCGACACCGGGCGGCACGGGCACGTCGAGGCACTCCAGCACCGTCGGCATCAGATCTACTGTACGAATGGGCGAGTCCGGAAGAGCCACGTTGGTGGCAATCGGGACCTCCATGTGTTCCGCGATCAGACTCCCGTGACCGGCGCGATGCTCGGGGATTTCCCAGGGTCCCCGGAAATCGAAGCCCGGCGCGGCCGCCAGGACGACGTCTCCACTTCTCGCCGTTTGAAAGAGCTGCAGCAATTGTCGCGGGGCATCCGGCACGTCCGTCTCCCTGGTGAGTGCGAGCAGCTCACGATCGTCGCGTTCTATGTACCCGCCGAGTCCGAGCGGGTCGCCATTCTCGGGTTGGTAGCGGACTAACCCCTCGGCGTCCGTCAACAGCGCTCGACCCTCTCTGGTTCGGATGACGACGCCCTCGTCGTCCGCGCGATATGCGGCCAACCGCACCGACGGCATCGCCACGAGCTCGTCTACAATGGACTGCGGGAGGTTCGATTCCTCCAGAGGGGTTCCCCTACCGGACCGCGGCTCGAAATACAGCTGCACGCTCGCGTTGCCCGACACCATCGCGGCCGCTGCGGCACCGCGGCGCCAGACATGGACCGGATGACGAAGCGTGCGCACGCCTCGCTGCTCGAGGAGCTCCGCGACATCATGGTGCTCGCGCATCTGCGTCATCCCATGATCCGAAACGACGAACATCGCCGGCAGCTCGCCCCCCGTGCGACGGACGCGCGAGACAAAACCCCCGAACGCGCGGTCGACCAACCGATAGCTCTCGAGGACGCGCGGGTGGAACGGATCCGTAAGATGCGCGATGCCATCGATTCCCGGAAATACCACCAAGAGGAAACGCCACGGCTCGTTGGCGGCAGCGACCCAGGCGCGCGCCACGGCCCGATCGAGCGCCTCGTAGGTGCCAAGATAATGCGCCGCCGAGCCGAGAATGGCGCGTCGCGTTGCGATGCGGTTGGCTCCGGGCCCGAGACCGCGCGTGAGCGGCGTGCAAATGGCAATGCTTTCCGGAACGAGATCGAATAGCGACGGAGCCGCCGGTGAGACATCGCTGTTCAGCCACGATCCCTGCGCGCCGCAGTAGCTACGGGCCGCGCGCCATTGTTCGCGCCAGCCGCTCCCCTGCGCCGCGCGCCGACGATCGAGCCAACGGATCCCCGGGACTCCCACGCTTCCCGGGTAGCGTCCGAACAGGAACGGGATGTACGCCACGCCGGTCGTCGAGGGGAACACGGTCGTTCCGGTCGTCAGTCCGCCCGGCTCGATCACCCAGCGCGCCAGATTCGGCAGATCACCACGGTTCAAGAGGTCGCGCAACACATCGACGCGCGCGCCATCGATCAGAACCAGTGCCGCCCTCATCGCGTCCCGCTCGGCGCAGGCGTTTCGGTCCGTTCCCAGCAGAGTCCGAGCGGCTTGCAGAACGCGGCCATCGCGATGATCGCCGCAGCGATGAGAATCACGACCAGGGCCGGCCAGATGGGATGTTGCGGTCGCGGGACCCAGAGGGCGCGCTGAAAGGCTGCAGCATCTTGCCAGCGCTTTTCCGGCGCCGGACTCAGTGCGCGACGGAGCACGCGCTGCAGCTGCCGCGGCACGCCCGACCAGTCTGCCGCAGCCGGAGCGGTTCCCGCCGACCACGGCCGGCCGCTCACCGCCTCGTAGAGAACGGTGGCGACCGCGTAGAGATCAGCCGCCAGGGCGTCGGTCGCCTGCGGAGCGCCGTCCGCGGCGAGAACCGCCCGTCCCTGCTCCAGGACGATCGTTTGCGGTGAGATCGCCCCGTGCGCCACGCCGCGCGCATGCGCGGCCTCGATCGCCGACAGCAGGGCGCGGCAGATCTGCGTGGCTTCCCGCGGGGACAGCGGTCCCGTACGAAGGCGGGTGGCGAGCGTTTCACGCGTCGCGTTCATGCTTCGCCCGAATCTACGACAAGAAAGCGGCCCCGGCATCCGCCGGGGCCGCCCGATTTCTCGCCAAAAATCACTACTGCACCTTGATCGCGATCTTCATGCCGAGGGTGAGATGCGGCGTGCAGTAGCCCTTGTACGTCCCCTTGGGGGCATTTGCGAACGACACCTCGTAGGTCTCGTTCGGCTGCGTCAGGAACGGACCTGAGAGATTGTCGACCGTGTTCTTCATGCCCGCCTGGAGTGCCGCCGCACCGCCTGACGGAACGGAGTCGGGCCAGAACGTGATGTTGTGCGGTCCACCGGAAACATCGATGAAGCGGACCGTCGCGCCCGCAGGGATCGTAATGGAGTTTGGCTCGAATGCGGCCTTCGTGCTGCCGTTACCGGTCATCTTCACTTCAACAACGGGACCGCTCGTCGTCGCGGCGGACGGCGCCGCTGCGGGGGGCGCGTTCGGCGCCGCCTGGGTCTGGGTCTGATCGCCGCCCTTCTTTCCACAGGCGAGTGCGCCAATGGCGACGACGGTCGTGAGCAAAGCGAATCGCATTGCGGGAATCCTCCGGACGTGAGCTTGGTGGCCTGGGTACGGCGTACTGGTGTCGCGGTTAGTGTCGCTTGTGAACTGTTTCACGAGCCGGGAATATAGAGGCGGGACAACAAAACGGGAGTCCTCCAAAGGTGCAGGCCCGGCTAACACCATTGCGTTTCTACTCGTAACTCCAATATTGGGGCGCCTTTTTGCCGCCGCTTCTTTCTCTGGAGGTCCCGTGCGCACAACCTTCCTCTTGCTCGCGCTGCTTGCCGGTGTGGCGACGCATGGACAGGCGCAAAAGGCCTGGCAGACCGAGTTTGGTTTTCAGGGCGGGTTTAACCGGCTCGTCGATGCCGGCAGCGCCAGCGATCCGACGGATGCCATCAGCTTTCCGGGGTTCAATCTCGGAAACGCGCTTCCTTCCGCGGCGGGACTCTATGCAATCATCCCCTGGAAGAACAAGCTCGCCGTCGAGACGGACTTTGCGGCCTCGCAGTTCTCGTCCGGCGCGACGGTCACACTCCTGAGCGTCGGCGTGCGCGGTGATTATGCCTTGACGAAACACGCGTACGCAGCCGCCGGTGGTTCGCTCGCCTACAACAATGGGTTGGCCAACGAAACACAGCTCGGCGTCCAGGGCGGGCTCGGGTACCGTTTTGCGCTCACCGCGGGCCTGAACGCGCGGTTCGAGGGTCGCGTGGCGTTGTTCGGCAAGGCCGAGAATGCTGGGCCGGTCGACGTGTATTCGGTGTTGTTCGGCGTATCGAAAGTGACGAGCCACGGCCGCACCGCGCGCAGCTCCGCTGCGCATGCGCCTGGCGGGGGCCGCCAGTGGACGACGCACATCGGTATCTCCGGCGGTTATGCCGACGTGCACTTGATCGGAGTTGGGTCCGTGACCGCGATGGCCGTACCCGGCTACGGTGGCGGGCTCGGGAATGTCTTCGGAGCCGGCGCCGGCCAGCTACGCGCGATCACGCTGCCGCCGACCGTATTCGCCGTATTCCCCATCGGCAACACGGTCGCGCTCGAGCCGGCGGTCGATATCCACCGCTTCCAGTCTGGTGGACAGACGGACTTCTCCGGCAATTTCTCGCTCCGTCTCGACCTGGCCGTCCACGGCGGCTGGTACGGGGCGCTGGGCGGGAATCTCAACTACATCAAGAGCACGGGCGTCGACGCGGCAACACGCACCGGTCTGAATCTGGCCTCGGGCTATCGATTCCCGCTTACCCACGACGTCGGCGGCCGCGTCGAAGCGAACTACACGATGTTCCCCGACAACTCGACGTACGGCCTGCCACCGACAAATACGTTCGGCCTGATGTTTGGACTCACGTTACCCGTCAAGTAACCGCAGGCAGGATTCCTGACGCGCGGCCCTCAGGTGATGGGGGCCGTTGCGTTTTTACCTGAGCGCGACGACACTACCCGCGATGGCGGATTCGTCCCTGCCCCAGATTCCTCCGCAGGAGCTTGCCGAGCGCCTGGATCGCGGCGAGGCGCTCCAGGTATTGGATGTTCGTGCGCCCGACAAGGTCGAACGTGGCCGCATCGAATTCGGGGCTGAGCTCGACTTCCATGCGCACCCGAACTCGAGGCTTTTTGCCGCGCCGGATGTCGGCGACCTCCATCTCGATCGCGCCCGGCCGATCGCCGTCATTTGCGGTCATGGCAACTCCAGCAAGAAGGCGACGGCGTTCCTGCGCGAGCGCGGCTACGAGGCCTACTCGGTCATCGGCGGGATGGCCGCGTGGGAAACGGTGTACGTGGCGCGGCACCTGTCGCCCACACCCTCCTTGGCGCACGTGGTGCAGCTCGATCGCGTGGGAAAAGGGGCACTGAGTTACGTGCTCGTGAGCGATGGCGACGCCGTGGTGGTCGATCCGGGCCGCCATCTGGAGCGCTACGACGCATTGCTCAAAGAGCTCCGCGCGACACCGGCGGCAGTGGTCGACACACACATCCATGCCGATTATCTGAGCGGCGCGCGAGCCGCGGCGGCGCATTGGGGAGTGCCCTACTTCCTTCATCCGGATGACGCCGTGTCGCCCTACGATCGGACGCCCGGAACACTCGCATACCAGCGCCTGAGCGACGGCGACACAATCGCGTTTGGGCGCGCCTCGCTTCGGGCCGTGCACGTCCCAGGCCATACGCTCGGCAGCATTTCGCTGGTATCCGACGACGGTCTCGCGCTCACCGGCGATTTCCTGTTTGTGCAATCGATCGGCCGGCCGGACCTCGCGGGCCAAACCGAATCGTGGGCCAAGCTTCTGTGGCGCAGCCTCGAGCGGGTGCGACAGACCTGGTCGGGCGAGCTCCTCGTGCTGCCCGCGCACTACGCGTCCGAATCGGAGCGGCGCGCCGATCGTGCGGTGGCTTCCCGATTCGATGTGATCCTCGCTACAAATCCCGTCGCGAGGATCCAGGAGGAGCGCGAATTCCTGCGCTGGATTGCCGGGCACGTAATGCCGTTCCCCGACGCATACCGCACAATAAAGGAAGCAAACCTCGGCCTAGTCGCCCTGTCTGAGGCGGATGCCGAGATCGTGGAATCCGGCCCTAACCAATGTGCGGTAGGCTAGCCTAGGCACGGGTGTGCAAGCCTCTAGGGGATGCCCGTCTCTCATGGCATCCCTTACCGGAGCTCACAATGCAGTCCCTTCGTATGCTGGGAGTGGCCGCCCTCCTGGGCACCTGTGCGTCCGTACTCAATGCCCAAGGCTGGATCGATCCAGTTCGGCCCGTCCCGCACAACCCCACCGGACCAGTCGAGCGACTCCGCAGCGCCGTGCAGGTCAGCATCAGCGGACGGGTGGCGCGGGTGACCGTGGAAGAGTGGTTCCGCAACAACGGTCCCACGCTCGGCGAGGGGATGTATCACTTTCCCCTGCCGGGAGAGGCGGTCTTTTCGAGCTATTCCCTCTGGCAGGGCGATCAGGAGCTGCGCGGCGAAGCGATGGATGCGACGCAGGCGCGCTCGATCTACGAAGCCATCGTGCGCCAGAAGCGCGATCCCGCATTGATCGAGCTGGCGGGCCAGGGACTGATTCGCGCGCGCGTGTTCCCGATCGCGCCCGGTGAGACTCGCAAGATCACGCTCAAGTACACACAACTGTT
>QHUB01000007.1 GCA_003221035.1 Gemmatimonadota bacterium | reverse complement strand
GCCGGACGTCTGACCAAGAGCGGCACGCATTACAAGGAAGGGCAGTACGATCGACGGCAGCAGCAGCAGCGTCGCGACGCGTTGGCTCATGCCGGAATTTCGACTGCTCGGTCCACTTCCGCGAACTCACCCTGACCCCTCTCCCGCCTTCTTCTTATGCAAGTGCACGAGCTGTCGAAGGACCTACTCTTAAAGAAGACAACCAACAAGGCGCGGCAGCTGACCATCACCCACCGCGCCTCGTTCGCGTAGGCATGGGGAGTTGGCCTACGCCGCTGGCTTCACCACCTTGGGGGTCTCGTCAGGTGCTGAGGACTTCGGAGACGCGGTCAGCACGTTGTGCGCGCTCGCCCACGCGCCCATCAGCTCGGCATTATCGCCGAACCGATACCGCACCACGCCGTGCAGCACCTTCACTTGCTCGGTGATCTCCGCGCAGACGGCTCGGAGATCGGCGCTCGCACCCACATGCCCGCGCCGGGCCGCGCGCGTGGCCTCGAGCGTCTGCTCGAACTCATCGATCGCCGCAGCGATATCGGTCAACAACGACTCCGACATGCCGCGCTTCACGAGCAAGCCCTTGTGCTCGGTGGCCCTCTCGAGCATCCCGCGCGCGACGGTGACGAACGCCTGGTTCGGGCCGATCGGCGGCAGCCGGAACTGCGCGCCGAGCTCCGCGTTCTCATGCGACGCCAGACCGCCCACCGCCGACAGATACATGAGCAGCTTGGTCCTCAGCGCGCGCCGCACTTCGCCCCGCATCTCGGTCGAGGCCCGCTCCGCCACGATGCCCGACCGCTGCTGCGCCGCCAGCACGTCCGCCCGCGCGAGCAACTCCTCGAGGCGTGCGACCGCCGCCCCTTCCGCCACTCCGTCCGTCCGATGGGCTCGGAGGAAATCCCGAACCCGCACGGCCATTTCCAGCCGCCTGCGCAACCGAGCGTTCATACCAAACTCCCGCACTCTCTCCCCATCTTTTCGGCACGGTGTCGGCAGTCCGTGCCTTCGAGGTAACGGCTTCCGACGCGCGCCCCTCAATTCAAAATCCGGACCACCCCGATCGTGCTCGCGCACGCGATTTCTTATTTGCGAGTGTCCTCTACAGAGGACGCGCGCGCAGACAAACGATCGACGCGCCGGGCATGACAGCCCGTTGTCGCGACGTGAGAGTGCCGTGTTTGCGGCATGATGGACGGTGTCGATCACACTGTCTCGACACGTCGGAGCTGAGGACACCCGCGCGCGACCTGTGCGTCCATTGTCGATCGCTGCGCGTGCATTGTCGATGGCAGAGCGCGTCCCCCCTCTCCGGAACGGAGAGGGGGCCAGGGGGTGAGGACGACACGCCGCGCTGTCATGTGCATTGTCGCGCGCAAACAGTCGCCTGACACACCCGAAGCGCGCCCGTGCACACGCGACGCGCGTCCGTACACAGGAAGTGCGGACGCGCGCCGGGGATTACTGGGGATTTACCTGGGTAAACAGGACGCGCGCGCTGAGAAAGAGGACAGTTGCAGCGAGAAAGTGGACAGTCGCACTCGATGTCCCCGTCCCCCCTCTCCGGAACGGAGAGGGGGTCAGGGGGTGAGGCTAGAACTTGGACCACAGATACTGGTTCGTGACCTCATGATGGAACTGAATCTCCGCCGCCTTCACTTCGGCGCCGAGCGCCTTGGGGCACCGGTCCGCCTGCATCTGCTTCAGTTCGGCGAACTTCGCGTGCACGTCCGCGCCAAGCGCGTCTTTCAAAAACTTGCTCCCCTGATGCAAGCGAATCGCGTCGTAGATGTTGTCCGACAGATACTTCGCGCCCTCGCCCTTGCCGGCCTCGACGGTCCCCTCGAGACCGGTCTTGAAAATCGTGTAGATCGCGAGATAGGGATTCGCGTCGGGCGCAATCGAGCGCACCTCGACACGCTTGGAGCGTTCATTGCCGAGCGGAATGCGGATCATCGAGCCGCGATCGATCGGCGACGCCTTGATCTGGTTCGGCGCCTCGAAATGCGGATCGAGCCGGCGATAGCTGTTCACGCTGGAGTTGAGCAGCAAGCAGATCTCCGCGCCGTTCGAGAGAATCCGCTTGATGAAGTCCCAGCCCGCCTGCGACAGCTGGTCCTGACCCTTCTCGTCCCAGAACAGGTTCTTGCCCTTCCGCGCCACCGAGACGTTGGTGTGCATCCCGTTGCCGTTGACGCCCGTGACCGGCTTGGGCAGAAAGCACGCGGTCATGTCCATCCGCGCGGCCACCTGGCGCGACAGGAGCTTGTACAGCTGCACCTGGTCGGCGGCGATTACCGCCTCGGCATAGTTGTAGTTCATCTCAAACTGCGACGGCGCGACTTCGGGGTGATCCTTCTCGTTGGCGAAGCCCATCGCGCGCTGCACTTCCGCCGCGGTATCGATGAAGAGGCGCAGCGCATCGCCCGGCAGTGAGTGGTAGTAGCCGCCGGTCGAGATGAACTCGAACTTCCCGGTCTCGTGATAGCGCCGCTCGGCATCGCGGCCCTTGAAGAGAAAGCCCTCGATTTCGTTCGCCGCAAAGCAGGTCGTGCCGTCCTTGGCGAACAGCTTCTCGGTGTACTGCTTGAGCAGGCCGCGCGAGTCGGCGGCGTAGGGCGCGCCGTCGCGCTCCAGCACTTCGGCCATGGCGAGGACTTTGCCGGGACCGAACACGTCGGCGGGGAGCCAGTAGAACGACGGCCAATCGACACGCAGTCGCAGATCGGATTCGCGCTGCTGCGAGAACCCGCGAATCGACGAGCCGTCGAACGTGAGGTTGTCGACCGAGCCGAGCAGGAACTTCTTGTCGTAATCGAGCATGTGAAACCGGCCCTCGAGGTCGGTGAAGCAGACCGTGACGGCCTTGATGCGCTTTTCGTCGGTGAGGTACTTGAGACGCTCCTCCTGGATCTTATCCGCCGCCACGCGGTCGAGGCGCTGCTTCTTCGCGGCGAGGTTACGGTCCTCCAGCTCGTCGTAGGGGATTTCCAGAAAATCGCGTAGCGGGGTGGTCATGCTCTCTCGCGGTCGAAGTGTGGAACAGCACGAACGGTGATTGCGCGACTGAAAGGTAAGACCAAAGTGCCCCGGCGTGCGGCCTAAAAGCCTCGACGAATCGTCATACCGGTCAACGCGCCAGAAATGCCCGCACCGCTGGATTTACGAGCGCGCTCTCGCAGGCGGGCGCATCGTGGCCGCATGAGCTCTTGAGCGACAGGGTATCCGCGCGCACGAGCCGCGCGAATGTGGCGGCAGGGCCGGCCGCCACCATGTGATCGTCCCAGGAATAAACGATCAGCATGCGGGCGCGCACACGGGCGGCGGCGCGCGCCATGTCGTCGCCGTAGGGCGCCGCCACGTTGTGGCGCAGCGCGGCCCCCAGTTGTGTCATGTCATCGTCGACCGACCAACCGTGCACGAGGGCGACGCCATCCCGGAGCAGGTTCACGAGCGCGACGCGCGGCTCGGTATCCACCGCGGTCGGCGTTCGCAGGAACAAGGCGATCGCTCGCTGCATGACCCCGCGGAGCGCATCGTCCGGAACATCCCAGTGGCGACCGTCCACGAGGATGCTTACGTCCATCGACCCGAGCAGATCGTCGAACGGGGCGACGCGCGGCGACCCGACGATCGGTACCGCCGCATCGAGAAAATCGGGGTACCGCACCGCCCACTCGAACGCCTGCATGCCGCCCATCGAAATCCCGACCACGGCGTGCAGCCGCGGCAGCTCGAGATGCTCGACGACAAAGCGGTGCTGCGCCTCCACCATGTCGGCGATCGTCAGCTGCGCGAACGCCGCTCGACCCTCAGGTGTCGTATTCGACGGTGACGACGATCGGCCATCCGCCAGCGCGTCGACCAGGACGACGTAAAACCATGTCGTGTCGATCATTTTATCCGGGCCGAGCATGTCGATCCATTGCTCGGAGCGTCCCAGCAGCCAGGTGGGGACGAGGACCGCGTTGGTCCGGGAAGCGTTGAGCCTCCCGTAAGCGCGATACGCGATCCGGCAATTGGGAATTGTCGCGCCGCTCAAAAGCTGGCAGCTGCCGAGCGATGCAATTGTGGGCTGGGGCGGGGGCGGGGGCAGCGCTTGCGCAGAGCCGCTGCATGGGAGCAGCATGAGCGCGAGCAGAGCTACGAGTCGCCGGCAAGACATTTCATAAATCTAGTTTTGGAGCAACCATTGGGGCCAGCCTCCTATCCAACCCCTAAATCCCGTCCGGAGCCCGCATGCGTTTCGCCGTCCTCCTTCTGGCAGCCTTCCTCGCCGACCAGCCCCTCAACGTGCGCCTCGGCTACCCGGCCGACTCCAAGCTGCTCATCATCAATGCCGACGATCTGGCGATGTCGCATTCGGAGAACGACGCCAGCTTCACCGCCCTCGATCAGAAGCTGGTCACCTCCGCCACGGTGATGGTTCCGGCTCCATGGTTTGGCGAAGTGGCTGCATACGCGAGGACGCATCCCGATGCCGATCTGGGCCTGCATCTGACGTTGACGGCCGAGTGGCAGACGTTCCGCTGGGGACCCGTGACGCCGCGCAATCTCGTGCCGAGCCTCGTCGGGCCCGACGGATATTTCTACTCCACGACCGAGGAATTCGCCCAGCACGCGAAGGTCGACGAGAAACCGAGGTACGCGCGCAGATCGAGCGCGCCAAGTCCGTCGGCTTGAACCCCACGCATCTCGATGCGCACATGCACTCGCTCTATGCCACGCCCGAGCTTTTCGCCGTACTCCGGAAAGTGGCGCGCGAATACCAACTGCCGATTCGCATGGCGCGCAATGAGCAGGTGTTCCGGGACCTGCTCCCCTACGTGAACGCGGGCGACCCGTTCCCCGACGCGATCTTCTCCCCGCTCGGCGACGTCCAGCCCGCCGCGTGGAAGGAGTACTACCTCAATGTCGTCAAGAATCTGCAGCCCGGCGTCACCGAGCTCTTCGTGCATCTCGCGCACGATGACGCGGAGATGCGCGCGGTCACGGTCAACTTTCCGGTGTGGGATGCCGCGTGGCGCCAGCGCGACGTCGATGTGATTTCCAGCCCCGAGTTTCGGAAGGCCCTCGCCGATAACCACGTAATCCTCAGCGGGTGGTGTCAGATCCAACGACTCATTCGCAAGTGACAAGGTGGACGATCACGATCCAAAGACGTAGCCCGTTCGCCGCTGGCGCGGCTCCTTCGCCTGTGCCGAAAATGCCTTATTACACCTCTCGGAGCTCAACCGTGAAGCCGTACGTCATTTGCCACATGATGCCGTCGGTCGACGGCCGTCTGCGCACCGAACGCTGGAACGTGTCGGAGCGGGCGCACCAGGAGTACGAACGCACCGCGAACACCTACGACGCGGACGCCTGGCTGTCGGGCCGTAAGACAATGGAAGAATTCGCGTCGGGCCACTGGAAAGGCCGGAGCCGCCGCGGCGGCAAACGACTCCCGCGCACCGACTGGGTCGCGCCGGACGCGCAGCGGCCGGGACAGAGCTTTGGCATCTGTCTCGATCCCAACGGCAAGCTCGCCTGGAAGAGCAACAAGGTCGGCGGCGATCCATTGATCCAGGTCCTCGGTGAGGACGTGCCCGAGGGCTACCTCACATTCCTGCGGGGCAAGGGGATCTCATACATCTTCGCCGGCAAGAAGGGCGCCGAGCTGAACCTGCGCACCGTGCTCGACAAGCTGCGGCGCAAGTTCGGTATCAAGCAGCTGATGCTGGAGGGCGGCGGCGAGACCAACGGCACCTTCATTCACCAGGGACTCGTCGATGAGCTGAGCCTGCTGGTCACGCCCGTTGCCGACGGCGCGCCGGGCGAGCCGGCGCTGTTCGATGTCGCAAGCGTGAAGCCGAAGAAGGCGATCGCGCACCTGCGCCTCAAATCGGTCCGCAAAATCGCCACGGGGATGGTATGGCTGAAGTATCGCGTGCAGCACAACGGCCGGCGCGCGGCGTAAGGAGGCCTACGCCGGCGTGAAACCCTGCCGGGGTTGAGCGCACTGACGACGCCCCGGTGGGCGGAGCCGGACGACCCTGGCGGCCCGCGGCCGTCCACCGGATCTTGGGGATCGTGACGGACCTTCCCGCAGCACGCCACTGCAATCATTGCCATAAGCCGCTCGCCGCGGACGACCGGTTCTGCCCCCGCTGCGGTCGGTCCGCGGACCTCGGCGCCGATCCTGAAGCCACGCTTGTCAATCCGGTCGCGACACCAGCCGATTCCGAACCCACGCTCGTCAGAGCGGACGCTCCACCGCCCGGGACGTCGCTCCCGTTCAAGGACCGCTTGCAGCAGGCGCTCGGCCGCGAATACGAGATCATTGCGCTCACGGGCCAGGGGGGATTCGCCCGCGTGTACCGGGCGCAAGACCCGCGGCTGAACCGCACGGTGGCCATCAAGGTCCTGAAGCCGGAGATGCTCCAAATCCCCGAGATCGTCGAGCGGTTTCGGGCCGAGGGCATCGCGCTCGCGAAGCTGCGCCACCCCGGCATCGTTCCGATCTTCGATATCCGCGAGCGTGACGGCTTGATCTACTACATCATGCCCTTCGTCCACGGGGCGACGCTCGAATCGCGCCTCGAGCATCGCGTGCCCCCGTTCGAAGTGCGCCGCATCCTGTCCGAGCTGGCCGACGCCCTCGCCGCCGCCCATCGCGCGCAAATGATCCACCTCGACATCAAGCCGGCGAACGTGTTCCTGGAAGGGGATCTCGCCAAGGTGCTGCTGATGGACTTCGGCATCGCCAAGTCGATGACTGAGCACGTCGCCGGCAAAGTGCAGATCGTCGGCACACCCGAGTACATGTCTCCGGAGCAAGCGCAGGGACTGGCCGGCATCGATCATCGCTCGGATGTCTACTCGCTCGGCGCGCTCGGCTACCGCATGCTGGTCGGACGCCCGCCGTTCCGCGGCACGCGCGTGACGCAAACCCTCGCCAAGCAGGTCACGGAGACGGCCACGCCGATTCGCGAGATCAACCCGACCGTCCCGAAAGATTTCGCGGACGCGATCATGCGCTGCCTGTCGAAAGACCCTGCGCAGCGGTTCTCAGCCGCGCTGGAGCTTCGCGCGGCGCTCGACGCCGTCACGTTCTTCACCGGCGGCGGCGAGCCGGTGAAGCCGAGCCCCCGTGGCGTTTCGCCCGCGCTCCTGGTTGCGCTCGGCCTCGTGCTGGGCGTGCTGATCGGCTTCGCCCTGAGGTAGGTACGTGAGCTTCTCTCCCCACTCGCGATATCGCGAGTTTCGCCCGGCGGCCGGGCTCGATCGGTGGGTCGGGCGTTTCTGGTCACAGACCATCCTGCCGGGAGCGGACACCTTTTTCCAGCGCGTCCTGCCCGACGGCTGTGTCGATATCGTCTGGATCGATTCCGGGCCCGCTCGTGTGGTCGGACCGGCGACACAACCGTTCGTCGAGCGGTTGGCTCCGGGCACATCGATCGTGGGCGTTCGGTTTCGTCCCGGAGCGGCGGCGGCGGCGCTGAATGTCGACGCGAGCGAGCTGCGCAATCTCCAACCAGAGCTGGCCGCCGTCATGGGAGACACCGCCGCGCGGCAGTTCGATCCCATCGGCGACGCACCAACGCCCGCCGCGCAGCTTCCCATCCTCGAGCGCACGATGCGCACGTATCTGATGAGACGGCCACCGCCGGATCCCGGCGCGATCGCGCTGGCGGCGGCCATCGAGGTCCGGATCGGTCTGCCCGTGCGCGACGCGGTCGGCGCCGCCGGAGCGGGCGGGAGCGGCATCAGCGAACGACAGGCGCGCCGCAGATTTCGCCAGGCGGTTGGGTACGGACCCAAGGCGTTCCAGCGAATCGCGCGCCTCGCGCGGTTACGGGAATGGGCAGCCCGAGATGGCGTGCGCTCGCGGACGCTGGCTCAGCTCGCCTACGACCTTGGCTACGCCGATCAGGCACACTTGACGCGGGAGGTCACTCGGCTCGCGGGGATGTCCCCGGCCGTGCTCCTCCGCGTGGCGCCCACGATCCAGGCGATCTCCGATCACGCTGGCCGAAATCTTCAAGACGGCAAGTCGGTCGCTCGCTAGCATAGATCCCATGATCGCACGTCGCTCGGCCGGCCTGGTTCTCCTCATCGGGGCTCTCGGTTTCGTGGGACCTCGGGAGCAGCGCATGCAGCCCCGCCTCAATGTCGTCACCATCGCAGTCGCTGATCTGAACCACTCGCTCAGGTTTTATCGCGACGGCCTCGGACTCGACACCAGGGGGATCGTCGGCACCGAGTTCCAGGATGGCGCGATCGTGTTCATCGAGATGAAAGGGGGTCCGACGCTCGCGCTCTATCCGCGTGCGGCGCTCGCCAAAGACGCCCGCATCGCCGCGACGCCGCCCAGCGCCGCGGAGTTCTCGCTGGGTCATCTGGTACGGTCGAAAGAGGAAGTCGACGCCCTCATGCGCACCGCCGCCCAGGCCGGCGCAGTGATCACCGATCCCGCGCACACGCGATTCTGGGGCGGGTACTCGGGGTACTTTCAGGATCCGGACGGCCATCTTTGGGAGGTCGCCTGGAATCCGGCAATCACAATCGTCGACTGACGGGACCTGCTGTTCGGCGCGAGGGTACATTGGCGTCATGATCAAGCCCTATCTCCCGATCGCGCTGTTGATCGCGACCGCGTCACCCGTCGCTTCGCAGGACACCACGTCAGCTCCACCAGCTCCCGATCCCATCGCCCGCCTCGTCGCCCGGCTCGATCTCGAGCACTACAAGGCGACGATCAAGGGCCTGACTCAATTCGGCGACCGCCGCCAGGGCACCGCGCGCAACCGCGCGGCCGTCGATTGGATCGAGCAGCAGCTCCGGAGTTACGGCTGCAGCGATGTCTCGCGGCTCACGTACGAATATCCACCCGTGAGTTCCCCCTCTCCCGACGGGAGAGGGGGCCAGGGGGTGAGGCCCGATGGGGTTCAGGGGGCGAGGACGCGAGATACGACGCGCGCGGCAGGTGGCGGGCGCTATCGCGGCATACGCGCGCGCACCGGCGTCAACAACGACTCACTGCGTCAACCCGACGCCACGCTGCGCGCGCTCGATGCCGAGGCGACCACGCCGGGGCAGCGACAGGAGGTGTACTGCACGAAGATCGGCGCCACGCATCCGAACGAGATGTACATCGTCGGCGGACACATGGACGGGATCGGCTGGGGCGAGGCAGCGAACGACGACGGCTCCGGCACCGCGCTCGTCATGGAGCTGGCGCGGATCTTCTCGGCGCCCGACGTCACGACCGACCGCTCGATCCGCTTCGCGCTCTGGAATAATGAAGAGACGGGGCTGAACGGCGCGCGGGCCTACGTGGAGCAGCGTCAGGCGCTGCAGGGCAAGGAGGATCCGGCGGGCTCGGGCAAGTATGCGGAGCCGACGTGGCTCGGCATGATCCAGCACGACATGATGCTGTTCGATCACGGCATGCCCCGCGCGGACGGGACGCTGAGTCCCGAACAACGTCCTGAAGCCGACGTGAACATCGAATTTCAGTCGAGTGCGAAATTCGCCGACGCCGCGAAAGTCTTAGCCTGGGCGTTTCACGCGGCGAACGAAAAGTACGCCACCGACTATCCCGCGAGTGTCGGCTCGCACATGACGAACACCGACTCGGCGCCGTTCCAGGATCTGGTTGCGGCGATCAGCCTGCGCGAGAACGAGCGCGGCACGCAGATCGGGGCGGGGTGGGATCCGAACTGGCATCAGCCGACGGACCGCTACACGACCTACAACGACAAGGATTTTCGTCTGGGGCTCAATGCGGCGCAGACGACGTTGGGGGCGCTCGCGGGTCTCGCGGGAGCGACGCTCAAGTAAGCAGGTTTAGCCGGCGTTGCGCAAAACGTGTGATATCGCTCACGCCGCAAGCCCGCCGCGTGCTTCATTTTCCGCACGCTGCTCAGAGCAAAACCGTCGAAAGACGGTGACGCAGAGCCACGGAGCTACGGCGCAGAGACGCCTTGCTAGCCGGGCCGCCAGCCATTCGCTGGCGGCTTTTTCTTTTTGGGGAGGACTTATGAACTTCAAGTTCAAGCTGTCCCGTCGACTCGCGATCGCCCTGGCGCTGAGCCTCGGCTGCAAGCTCGGCACCACCGGGCCCGAAGGTGGCTTTCTCTATCGCATCGACGTCGCCCCCACGCGCATCGCGCTCGTCCCATCCCAATCCGCCCCGCTCACCGTCGTCGCCTTCAGCTCGAAGACCGACAGCGCCTCGCTCGTGTTGGTGCAGGCGTCGCTGCAATGGTCGACGACCGGCGGCACGGTCAGCAATAACGGCATGCTCGGCGGCGTTCGGTACATCACCTATTCGGCCCCCGCACAGCCGGGCACGTATGCGCTCATCGTCACCACGGTCACCGGCTGGCCCGCGGATACCGCCAACGTCACCGTCACCGCAACGCCGTCGCCGGTGAGCGTCGTGAGCATGACGCCGGGCAGCGCCAACCTCGCACTCGGTGATACGGCGACGTTGCGCGCCGCGCTGACGGACGCGAGCGGCAATACACTGTTTGGCCGGCCGATCGAATGGTCCACGAGTGACGCGGGTGTCGCCACGGTGCTCGCCACGGGATTTGTCCGCGCCATGGGCCCGGGCACGGTCACGATCACGGCCTCGACCGAAGGGCGCAGCGGCACCGCGGTCATTACAGTGCCGCAGTGACCCATCATCGCCGCCGAGAGCACGGCCGCGAGGCGCGCAGCGCGGCCGTCCGTATCGCGCACGGGTGGCCTCACTCTCCGAACCGCACGCGCCGGGTCTCTTGCTCCTGGCCGGTCGGTTGTGCCAGGGACCCGTAGAGCTCGGGCCGCCGCGCCCGAAGCCAGCGCCTTCCGGATGATGTCGGCAGGATGGATGCGTCGAGATCCGCTACGACCATATCGTCACCCAACGCGCGAGTCTCGGCGATGATCTCGCCGTAGGGATCGAGCACCATCGCGTTGCCCGTGCGAATCTCATTGTCGTCCGGACCGATGCCGTTGCTGAACACGAGGAACATGCCGTTGTCGTGCGCCCGACTCGGCAGCCAGCGCATCAACCAACCCCGTCCCTTGGGCCCGCACAGCTCGGCCTCGCAGGCCGCCGGATCCTCATCGCGACGGGCCCACACCGCGGGATCGATCGGCTTCATGCCGCGCGGACTCACCGAGTTGCACCCGCCCGTCTGGTGCGGCGCCAGCAACACCTCGGCGCCGAGCAGGGCCGTGGCGCGCGCGTTCTCGACAATGTTGTTGTCGTAGCAGATCAGCACGCCGAGACGGCAGCCGTGCGGCGTATCGAACACGGTGTAACGGTCGCCGGCGCGAATGTCGGGATGCTCGAAGACATGCAGCTTTCGATGGACTGCCCATTTTCCGTCCGGCATCGCGACGACGTAGGAGTTGTACACGCCGTCAGACCCGCGCTCCAGCAGTCCCGCGCCGATCGTCATCCCATGCTCGCGAGACAACTCCAGCAGCTCCCGCGTGCACTGACCGCCGGGGACCGGCTCGGCCAGCTCATGGAACGCTGCGCGCGAGAGCTTGCGGACGTGCCAGTAGCCCGTGAGACACATCTCCGGGAACGCGATCAGCTCGACTCGCGAGCGGGCGGCCTCAGTTACAAAATGGCGGATGCGGCCGAGGTTGTGGGCCTTGTCACCCGGCACGGGTTGGAACTGGACGGTTGCTACTCGGATGTCGCGCATGAACTCGGAATTGAGCATTCGTTGACGCCCGTGTCCAACATTGCTTGCGATGCCTGCCGAGCCCTTCTACGTTCCGAACATGACCTCGCCGCTGATGACGGCTGAAGAGCTCCTCCACCGGAACATTCCGGACAAGCGCACTGAGCTCGTGCGTGGCCGGCTGATTGTGCGTGAGCCGGCGGGGTACCGGCATGGCGCGGTGGTCATGAATCTCACGCTCCGCCTGGGACAGCACGTCCAACTGACGGGAGCAGGGGATCTCCTCGCCGCCGAAACCGGGTTCACTCTGTTTCGCAATCCCGACACCGTACGCGCGCCGGACATCGGATTCGTGCGCCGCGACCGGATTCCGGCAGACACTCGCGGGTTTCCCGAGATGGCGCCCGATCTGGCCGTCGAAGTGCTGTCCCCGGACGACCGCCCCGGCGAAACGTTCGCCAAGGTGGCCGACTGGCTGGAAGCCGGTGTTTCGCTTGTCTGGGTGATCGATCCCGAACGCCGTGTCGGTCGAGTCTATCGGCAGGACGGGACCGAATCGCTGCTCAATGAAGGCGATGAGCTAGTCGGGGAAGACGTGCTGCCCGGATTTCGCTGCCCGCTCAGCTCGATTCTGTAGTCACGCGTCCAAACGCCACGCCCCGCCGTTCCGGTCCCGCCAAGGCCGCGACCGCCCCAAGGATGAATACCAGCGCCGCCGACAGCGCCATGGTCTGCGCGTAGGTCGTGTGTGCGGCGAACAGCGCCTGCACATGCGGGATCTGGCTCGCGATGGCCACACCACATTGATAGGCGAACCCCGGCAGGAATCCCCGCACGCCGTCGGGGGCGAGCTCGTTGATGTGCGCGGGAATCACGCCCCACGCCCCCTGGACGAAGAACTGCATGATGAAGGCGCCCATCCAGAGCAGCGGCGCGCCGGGGGCAAACGCCCAGAGCGGGATCGAGATGACCGCGCCGAGCAACGCGAGGCCGATGGTGCGACGCCGGCCCAGGCGGTCCGAGTAGCGACCGCAGAGCACGCCGCCACACAGTGCTCCGACTTGTGAAAACGCGGTGATCGCGGCACGAACCGTGGGGCCGAGGTGCCAGTCGCGCTCGAGGAACGTGGGATACATGTCCTGCGTCCCATGGCTCACCATGTTCATGAGCGCCATCAACCCGACGAGATACAGGAACAGCTTCCAGTTGCGCGCGAGCGCGCGCCCCAGGTGCGACCACGTCTCGTGCCGCGTCTCGCGCCAGACATCCGACTCTTGCACGCGCGCGCGCACGAACAGCGCGAGGAGGGCGGGGAGGCCGCCGATGAAAAACAACGGCCGCCAGCCCCAGCGCGGAAAAACGAAGAGATACGCGAGCGCCGCGAACAGATAACCGGCGGCATAGCCCTGCTGCAGGAGTCCCGACATCACGCCGCGCAGCCTGGGCGGCACCTTCTCCATCACGAGCGACGCGCCCACCCCCCACTCGGCGCCCATCCCGATCCCGAACAGGGCGCGGAGAATAAGGAACGTCGTGTAGTTCGGCGCGAGCCCCGACAGCACTTCGACGATCGAGTAGAACACGAGGTCGACCATCAGCGGGATCTTGCGACCGTAGCGATCGGCGAGCAGGCCAAAGATGAATGCGCCGACGGGTCGGAACAGCAGCGTGAGGGTCAGCGAGAGCGCGATGGCGGCGTCGGACTTTCCGAAGTCCTTCGCGATCGCCGTCAGCGTCATGACGACCAGGAAGAAATCGAACGCATCCAGCATCCAGCCGAGGAATCCGGCCGCGACGGTGGCGGTCTGGTCGCTTTTCGCCGCGATCATGAGACTCAACAGTACACCGGTTGACCCAACGTCGCCTTGACACCGTCCCGGTCAAACCCTAAGACCACGTCATGCGGATCTCGTGCGTCGCGGCTCTGGTCGCCGTCGTTGTGATTGCTTGTAAGAGTGACGGACCCTCCGGTCCACCCGCCGATGTCAGCGGGGCGTGGCGCGTGAGTGAAGCCATCACGAGCCAATCCCCGGCCATCAGTTGCGCCGACGGCGGCATCATCACCCTGACCCAATCGTCTGGAAGCGCGACGGCTGTCCTCACGCAGGCCGGTACGTGCGTGCAGAGCGCTACCGGTGCCTTCGACAATTCGGGGACCGCGAGCGGCACGGCCCAAATCACCGCCACGAGCGTCGATCTCCAGGTTGCGCAATGCCGCTATCACGGCACGCTCACCGGAAGCCCGCCCGATACTGCGAGCGGCACCGTCACCTGCAGCGGCGGGGGCGTGACGCTCACCGGGACGTGGCACGCTAGTCGGGGGGGCGACGTCACGGCGCCGATTGTTGCCGCGACGGTGACTTCGCCGGTCGGCGACGCGTACTTCGTCCCGGGCGACTCGATCCCGATCATCCTCGACGCCGAAGACAACGAGAGGGTGGCCTGGGTCGGGTATCGGGTGGGGGGGCCGGGCGGGGGCAGTGACTCGGTGGCCGCGACCGACCGGCACTTCACCCACACGTTTACCGCGCCGACCACGAGCGGCTGGAACGGTGACTTGATGGTATTCGCGCGCGACGCTGCCGGGACGCCCGCTCAGTCGGACACGATGCTGCCTTACCAGACCGGCTACGTCCGCTATCCGACACACAGCGTCGCCCTGCCCGCGCGCATTCGGGACATCGCGTACGACGCCAAGCGCAACGTGCTGTACTTGTCACAGCCCGACAGCCAGCGCGTCGCGGTGCTGTCACTCGACACGTACACGTACGAAGCGCCGCTGGCGATGCCCTCGGTGCCGGCGAGCCTCGATCTGTCGCTCAGCGGCGATTCGCTCATCATCGCGCTGCGCCGCGCGGCGGCGCTGGGCATCGTCGATCTCACACAGGCGAATCCGACCGTGGACACGGCACACTTGACGTTCGACACGTCGCTCGGCCGCGGACCCGATGCGCTGCGCGTCGCGTCCAACGGCAAGGTGCTCGTGGTGGCGACGTGCGATGGATTTGGTATGGGGGGGTCGGTGATCTCGTACTCGTTCACGACCCATACGACGCAGACGCGTAGCGACGCTTCCATGTTCGGCGACATCGTGACCTGCGGAACGGTGCTGGCGCGCACTGTGGATCGCAGCAAGGTGCTTGTGCTGCTCCTGGATACCTGCTGTCCCGTCAATGGCTCGGTCTACGACGGCGGAAGCGATGCGTTCGGCGGCACCGTCGGCACGGTCAATCAATCGCAGCCGCCCTTTGCCGCCTCCACCAACCGATTCCTGATCGGCGGCACGGTGTACTCGACCAGCCTCAGCGCGATCGACACGGTGTTCAAGCCCTCGCTTATCGGATTGTGGCCGGTGGCCACGATTTCCCCCGACGGCCTGTATCTATACGTTGGGGATCCCGGCGTCCCGGGCTTGCCGGGGTTCGGATACTCGAAGGTGCGGGTCACCGACGGGACTGTGATCGAGCGCGTGAAGCTCCCGTCGCCGGCGAAGCGGCTGATGGTGCTCCCCGACGGGCACACGTTGATCGCGTCGAACGATTCGCTTCCGTTTTCGATCGAGACCAGCCGGTTGTTCGTGGTAACGTTGCCGTAAGTCAGCCCCCGTCGCACCTTAAGCGCCTCATGTTGATCCTCGACGAAGCCGCGGTGCAGCAACGACTGCGCTACGAAGACCTCATTCCCGCCGTCGCCGACGCGCTCGCGGCATTGGCCTCGGGCAAAGTCGTGCAACCGGTGCGGACGGTGGTCCCGGTCGCGCCGC
Organism: Gemmatimonadota bacterium; assembly: GCA_003221035.1. Lineage (GTDB taxonomy): Bacteria > Gemmatimonadota > Gemmatimonadetes > Gemmatimonadales > GWC2-71-9 > 20CM-2-65-7. The sequence goes on along the minus strand of QHUB01000007.1, from coordinate 1,545 downwards.
ATCAAGGCTTCTTCGCCGTCATGCCCGCGTACGCCGGCGCGCTCGGCGCCAAGCTCGTGACTTTCTATCCGAAGAACGTCGGCGTGCATACGCACCACGCGCTCATCGTGATGCTGAAGCCCGAGACCGGCGAACCGCTCGCGGTCATGGATGGCCGGCTCATCACGGAGATGCGCACCGCGGCGGCGTCGGCAGTCGCCACTGAGCGGTTGGCCCGGAAGAATGCATCGGTGCTCGGGATTCTCGGCTCCGGGGTGCAGGCCGGGAGTCACCTCGCCGCGCTGCGCCACGTCCGCTCGTTCAAAGAAGTCCGCGTCTGGAGTCCTCGCAACGCGCCGGCGTTTGCGGCGCGACACGGAGTGCAGGCGGCGCCGAGTGCCGCGGATGCCGTGCGCGGTGCGGATGTGGTGGTCGTGGCGGTGAGCTCGACCACGCCCGTCCTGCAGGGCCGTTGGCTCTCGCCCGGGACGCACGTCAACGCCATCGGTGCGACGAGACCCGATTGGCGCGAGCTGGATGACGATCTCGTCACGACGGCTCGCCTGTTTGTGGACTCGCGCGAAGCCGCGACGCGCGAATCGGGCGACGTCATAGCCGCGAAACGCGAGGTGACGGAGATTGGCGCCGTCGTATCCGGAGCCGCTCCCGGCCGGCAGAGCGATCAGGAAATCACGCTCTTCAAGTCCGTGGGGGTAGCGGTCGAAGACGTCGCCGCTGCGGCGCTGGTACTAGGAGCCGGGAGCCGGAAGCCGGGAGCTGGAGGATGACCTCACTGGATCGTGTCCGGCCGATCGCGTTGCAAGACGTCCGGGATGCTCAGCAGCGCATCGCGGGAACAATCATTCGCACGCCGTTGATTCGACTGGATCTGGGACCGGGATCTCCGGACGTGCGCCTCAAACTCGAGAATCTGCAACCCATCAGCGCCTACAAGCTGCGCGGGGCGGCGAACGCGGTCGCGATGTTATCCGAAGCCGAGCGCCGGCGCGGCGTCTGGACGATCAGCGCGGGGAACGCGGGGCAGGGGGTCGCGTACGCGGCGCGCGCGGCGGGGGTGCCCTGTACCGTGGTCGCGATCGAGACGGCGCCCGTCGCGAAGCTCGACCGGATGCGCGCGCTCGGCGCGAAGCTCGTGCTCGTGTCGTACGCGCGCGCCTGGCAGGCGCTCGAGGACCGATCGTATCCCGGTGTCGAAGGGACGTTCGTCCATCCCTTCGACGATCACAATTTTATCGCGGGCCATGCGACGATGGGTCTCGAGATTCTCGAGGATGCCCCCGACACGGCCGCCATCATCATGGCGATCGGCGGAGGCGGGTTGGTCACCGGTGTCGGGAGTGCCGTGAAAGCGCTGAAGCCACAGGTCAAGGTGTGGGGGGCCGAGCCCGAGACGGCCGCGCCCGCCGCGCGCTCGTTCGCCAGAGGCTCGGCGCAGGAATTCCCGGAGTGGACGGCGACGTTCGTGGACGGCGCCGGCGGCAAGAGCGTGTTTCCGCGCATGTGGGAGCGCATGCAGCCCGTCGTGGACGGCATCATCGTGGTGAG
>QHUB01000006.1 GCA_003221035.1 Gemmatimonadota bacterium | reverse complement strand
GACCAAGGCCGAGCGCGTCGCGCAGATCAAGGCGGGGCAGCCGAACGGGCCGAGTACCAGCGAAAACGAAACGGTTCACGTGTATGGCCACAACGCGCTGCAACGTTTTGAGAGCACGCGAGACGGGATCTGGGTCACGTTCGTGTGGACCAAGGATCAGAACGGCTGGCGCGTGAGCTTCGCGCAGGTCACCCCGATCGTTCCCGATTCTGCCGCCGTGTGGCGCGCGCTCGGCGAGGCCAACACCCGCTTCAGCGAAAGCTTCAAGCGCGGCGACGCGGCCGCGCTGGCCTCGACCTATACCAGCGACGCGGTCGTGATGCTGTCCAACGCGCCCTCGTGGGATGGGGCTGAGGCGATCCGGCAGGGGTTCTCAGCGTTTCTCGCGAACATCAGCGTCCCGAATTTCAAACTCACGACGACGGATATCCTGATCGACGCCGGCCACGCCATCGAGCGCGGGACCTATGAGATGACGATGCACCCCAAGGCCGCAGGCGCGGCCGATGTCACGGACAAGGGGAAGTACATCACCGTCTGGGAGCGGCAGCCGGACGGGTCCTGGAAGATTTCGCGGGACATGAGCAACAGCGACGGCCCGCCGGCAAAATGACGCGCAAGCGGCGCTGGACGACCATCCTCGCCTGCTGCTGCTCGGCGTCCGTGCTCGGATGCTCCAACCAGCTCGCGCCTGACCACCAGTGGGATCTGATATCCATCGATGGGCAGCCCTTGCCCTGGTCGTCCCCCACCGGGAACGGCGGCATCCTGAGCGGCTCGGTCAAAATTGATAACGACTCGATCGCGGAACGGAGTGAGCTCACCAATACGGGAGGCTGGACGGTCTCCGGTCCGTATACCGTGACGGTGGAAATGCTCATCATCGATTACCGCGCGTTCCAGCCAGGCGGCCTCGGTCCCGGCGAGGGAGCGGACACGTTGCTTCTCTCAGATGGCGGACTCGTCCTGCGGGTAGGTGGTATCACACGCCGCTACGCGCGACGGTAGCGCACGAAATCGCAGTTCAGGTGTACGACTTCGCCGGTCCAGCCTCGTCGAGGGATGCATGCGCTCGCACGCCGTCACCGTCGCGCTTACTGCAACCGTCCTCGCATCGTCTGCGCTGTCGGCGCCGCGTGCTCTCATTGCGCAACAGCTCGGAACGGACTGCACATTCGACACCGCCGCCCGCATCCGCATGGATACGGTTCTCATTCGGCTCGCCGCGGGCCCGCGGATCGGTAACACGTCCGAGCTGCGAGACGAATACCTCAACGCGGCAGCGGTGATCAGCGCGTACTACGAGCCGCCCGCGCGACTGGAGGTGCCGCTCTGGGCGCGCACATTCGGTGGGCGCGCGAGCAGACCTGAGCTCAAGACCACGGACGCGGGGTATGGGTTCGACGGGGAAATGCGATTCCAGCTCGACAGCGCCGGTCGTCTGGTCGGCGACTCCGTACACATCGAGACACTGCATCTCGACTTCGCCGTGAGCGTCGTTGCGGCGGTGCTGCGCGCGGACTCCGCGCATGGCTTCGCTCCGCCGTCGCGCCTGCTGCGCCGCCATCACAGCATGATTCAGCTCCACTTTGCCGGAGAGCCCGAAGACGGCTACCCCGGTGCGATGCTGCTGCGAGTGGTCGTACCGGCAGTCCGGATCGATAAGGCCCCGGAAATGCAATCGATCAGGCGCATAAATTATCCGGGCGATTTGTTGCGGGCCCACATGGGCGGCCGCATCGTGCTGCAGTTCGTGATCACACAAGACGGTAGCCCGGATCTCGGCACGCTCAGCGTGGTGCAGGGCGAGTTCCGGGACTTTGCCCTGGTAGCGATCGACGCCGTCGGTACCGCACGCTTTACGCCGGCCAAAATCGGATCGTGCAGGCTGTCCACGCTGGTACGGATGCCGTTCGATTTCAAGCTTCGTCAGTAAAGAGGCCGCGGATCGCTCCGCGGCCTCTTTAGTTGCAGATACAACTATCTCTTTGCGTGGCGCTCGTGCTCTCGCCAGCTACTGCCCGCCGGCAGCAGTGCCCGTGCTGCTCGCGATCTGCGAAACAACCTCGGCGAGCTTCTGCACCTTGGCCCTGTCGCTCGACATCGACGCCTCCTGCCCCAGCAACGTGCCCAGTTGCGTCAGCGCATCCCGCCGGGCCTGGCCCTGGCTCTTCTCGGCCTGGTCGAGCGCCTGCCGCACCACCTTCACCCGATCGGCCGCGAGCCCGTTCGAGCGCTCGAGCTGATCGACGTACGCGCGCGCGACCACGAAGCTCGCCGGCCATGTGATCTTCGGCTGGTCCTGCGTGTTGAAGTAATCAAAGTGCACGAGCTTCGCGGCCGCGAGCTCGTTCGCCGTCAGCAGGCCGCTCGGCACGAGCTGGAGCACGTCGAGCCCGCGCCCGATCTCGGAGCTGTAGATGTAGCCGTTGTACCAGTAGGCCGACCACGTGCCCGCGTTGCCCATCTGCGTGCCGTCGACCGGGCCGCGATCGAAGAACCCGATCTCTTTGGGGTGCGCGGCGTCGGTCCAGTCGAACATCGAAATGCCGCCCTGATACCACGACTGCACCATGATGTCGCGTCCCGGCACCGGAATCAGCGAGCCGTTGTGCGCGACGCAGTTTTCGAACGGCGTCTGCGGCGCGAGCATCTTGTAATAGCTCTGGAACGTGAGCTGGCCGTTGTTCAGCGTGAAGATCGCGTCGGCGCCCCACTCGGGCTTGTCGAACGAGCGGCACTTGGGCTGCCCGCCGCCGCCCCACTCATCCGAGAAGAGCAGCTTCGTGCCGTCATTGTTGAACGTCGCCGAGTGCCAGTAGGAGAAGTTGGAATCGGCGACCGCGGCGATGCGGCGCGGATGCGCCGGGTCGCGGATGTCGAGCAGCAGCCCGTAGCCGCCGCACGCGCCGCCCGCGAGGCCGATCGCGGGATAGACGGTGATGTCGTGGCACTGATTCGGACCGGTGCGCGCGCGATTCAGCTGGAACATGCGGTCGACGATGCCCTGAATATTCGAGCGCAGCGTCGCGCTGTCGGCCGCGTTCGGCGCCGTCCGGCCGTTCGTCTTCGCGATACTGTCGAGCATCGGCTTGGTGAAGCGCGGGCCGACCGGCCGCTCCGATCCGAAGATCGTGATGACGTACCCGCCCGCCGCGCGTGCGGAGTCAGCGACGCGCTTGCCTTCGGCGACGTCCTGCGGCTCCTCGCCGTGCGTCGGCGGCGCCGCGAGCGAGTCGAAGATGCGCGCGCCGCCGATCACCGCGGCCGTCTGCGGCGCGGCGAGCGGGACCTTGATGACCTCGATCCGGAACAGCGAGCTGTTCGGATTCGAGTCGGGCGACTGGCGCACGCAGCCCGGCAGCTCCGTCGGCGAGCGCACCGGCGCCGAGCCGGACACGTAGACGTAGACGTTGGACGAATCGTTCGGATCGATCACCACCGTGTGCGTGTGCGAGCCACGGCAGGTCTGCACGTTCGCGATGTACTTCGGACTGGTGATGTCGGTGATGTCGAAGATCCGGATGCCGCGCAGCCGGGCGTTCGATACCGAGTCGCGCACGCCCGTGGCGGCGCAGTCGAGCCGGCCGCCCGTGCCTTCACCCGACACGAACAGCAGGTTGCGATAGACCGAGACGTCGCTCTGCGACGCGGGGCAGTAGTACGCCTTCTTGAGCGTCGGCTTTCCCGGCGTCGAGATGTCCCACACCTGGAAGCCGTCGTAGCTGCCCTGAATCACGTAGTTCTTATAGAAGGCGAGATCGGAGTTCGTCGAGCTGTCGAACGGCGACGGCGAGGGGTTGTTGGAGACGAGCTTCATGTTCCATTGCGCCTCGCCCGCGTTGTAGCGCCCGGGCTTCAGGCCGACGCGCGGGTCGGGGGATGGAGCGACGGTGGAGCTGCTGGTCGCGGCTTTGCTTCCACCGCTACTTGAAGCGCAGGCGGCAAAGGCGACGATGGCGACACCGTGAACAAGTGCGCGAAGCAATGTCATTGACGAATCCTATTTGGGTGTGGTTGGACCGAATAAATCGTTGGCGAGCATGCGCTGCATCCGCTCGATTTCGGTCGTCTGATCGGCAAACACGCCGGTCGCCATCTTGTAGACCGGCTCTTCCTCGCCGCCGCTCGCGGCGAACAGCTGATTCACCATCGTGATCGCGCCCTGGTGGTGCTGGATCATCAGGCGCAGAAACGTCTCGTCGAACTCGGATCCGCGCGTGCTGTCGAGCTGCGCGAGCTGTGCCGGCGTCAACATCCCCGGCATCATGTGCGTCGAGTCCATCGCCATCCCGGGCATCATCATGTGCTCGGGATCGGGGTGGGGCACCGCTTCGCCGCGCGCGCGCAGCCAGTTGGACAAGAGATTGATCTCGTCCGTCTGGCTCGCGACGATGCGCTCGCACAGCGTCTGGACCGTGGGGCTCGCGCCGTGCGACTTCGCCCAGCCGGCGATCACGATCGCCTGCGCGTGGTGGTAGATCATGCCCGACATGAAGTGCACGTCGGCGGGTGTGTACTTTTTCGGCGCTGGCGGGGCTTGGGCCGCGGCGGCGGAAAAGCTCGCCGTGGCGGCAACGGCGAGCCAGAGTGTCGTGCGTCTCATGTCCTCGGATTCTACCACGGCTGCGGGGCGCTGCAAAGTGATAAACTTGTGCTGTGTCGTTCCCTGACTCCTTCTGCACCGAGCGCCTGCGGGCGGAGCGGCTAGTGGCGAAGCATTTCGAGACGATCCGCGCCATGGATAGCGATCCCCAGTACATGGCGCTCCTGGGCGGTACTCGCGACGAGGCCGCCACACGCGCCTACCTGACCCGGAACCTCAAGCACTGGGAGGACTACCGCTTTGGCCTCTGGATGCTGCGGGACCTGCAAGGGGAGATCGCGGGCCGCTGCGTGCTCCGGCACCTCGCCGTGGAGGGCGCCGATGAGGTCGAGCTGGGCTACGGGTTTCATACGCGCTACTGGGGCCGGGGGCTCGCCACCGAGATCGCCAAAGAGCTGCTCCGCCTCGGCCGTAGCGAACTCGGCCGCCGCTCGATCGTGGCGATTACCACCCGAGCGAATATCGGCTCGCAGCGCGTGCTCGAGAAGACCGGGCTGGTCTTCGAGCGCGACGTGCAGCATGATGGGGTTCCCCATCTCCTGTACAGGTCCGTGTGATGCTGCGTTGCGCGCCATTGCTGCTGACCGCGTCATTGCTCGCATGTGCGAACCATGGCTCCTCGAGCTCGGCTGCCGACAGCACGGCGCTCCTGCGAGCCTACGAGCAGTACCGCCAGGCCTGGCTCCACGGCGACACCACCGCCGCGCTCGCTCGCGTCTCCGACGACATCCGCATCTTGATCTCGGGCGTTGCCGACATCGCCGGCAAGCAGGAGGCCCGCAAGCTCTTTCTCGATGAGATGGCCAAGTACGACGTCCCCGTGCTCAACCTCGGGCATCAAGACGTGATCATGAGCGGCGACCACGCGATCGTGATCGGCCGGTACGAAGAGGTCCAGGTGCCCAAAGCCGGTGGCGCGCCGACGCAAGGCTGGGGTCGCTACATGACGATCTGGCGCCGCGAAGGGAACGAGTGGCGGATCGCGCGGTACATGCTGAACGAGCTGCCTCACTAGCATGAAGCGCGTGTCCATTCTTGTCAGCCTCGCTCTGGTGGCGTGCAGTGACGCCGCCGGCCCGAAAGGGCCCGCCCCCAACGTCATCACGCTGCACAGCGACGCCGGCGACTACATCGGCGCGGGGCGGAGCTACGAATACACCCAGGCGAACGCCATCATCAGGGTCACGGGTACGGGCGGCCACCTCGCCGTCAGGGTGAACGGTGACGAAGGCTGGAGCGGCGACTTCATGACGCCCCTCTCGAAGCCCTTCCTCGATACCGGCCGCTACGACGGATTGGCACTGTATCCGCTGAACGATCCCGCCAAGGGCGGCCTCGACTGGTTCGGCCAGGGCCGCAGCTGCACCGCGGTGACCGGCTTCTTCAAGATCGACCACGTGCGCTACGACGCCACGACGCTCGAGGCCATCGACTTGAGCTTCGAGCAGCATTGTCAGGGCAACGCGCCGGCGCTGCACGGCACGCTGCACTGGGACTCGGCCGACACGACCCAGCCGGCGGGACCGGTGTATCCTGTGCCCCAGGGACTGTGGGCGCCCGCGCCTGGTGTCACTCCCGCCACCGGCAACTACATCTATCTCGAAAGCGAGACGAACGACTGGGTGGGGGCCGGCCAGACCTACACCTACACACCGGACTCCACGGTCACGGTGCGCAGCATCGACGGCTTTTTGAGCGTCGTGGTCGCGGGGAATCCGGAGTGGTACGGCTATTTCCTGGCCATGAGCTCGCTGCACGCGCTGCGCCCCGGGCTATATGGCGACTTGACGAGGTATGGATTCAACAACCCTACGAAAGGCGGCGTCCTGTGGTGGGGCGCGGGGCGCGGCTGCGACACCCTGCACGGCTGGTTCACGGTGGACAACGTGACCTATCATGCCGATAGTTTGAAGGCCGTCGATATGCGATTTGAGCAGCACTGCGAAGGAGCGGCGCCGGCGTTGCACGGCGCCATCCACTGGATTCGCTAAGGAGGCAGGATATGCGATCTCTTCCGATCCTCGCGGTACTGGTTCTGTTTCTGACCCCGACGCTCGGTGCCCAGCACCAGCAGAAGTGCCGGGTCGCGGAGCGGCCGAACAAACTGCCGCCGGTGAGCAGCCTGCTCGACTCCGCCGAGGCCGCCGCGGCGTTCGCCAGCCGGCCGCTGCCCGCCACCGGGGTCTTATTCAGCGTCGTCAGTATCATGGACTCGGTGCAGGTGGTGCGGCTCATGGAGCCGGCGGTCGTGGACTCGTTCCCTCAGGCGCTCGCCGTCTTCAGGCGTACGGTGGAACCGCAACGGGCGGAAGAGGCGTGGGCCGTGCGCGTGCGCGTCCGCCCCGGTGGCGCGATGGCCGTGGAACGCGCGCAGTACTGCCCGCCGGAAATGATCAGCACAGCGCAGGACATCCTGCGCTTCGACGTCCATGCCGAGGACCGGCCGCCGACCAACGGGGGCCATCCGGTGCGCGTGACGGTCCAGGCCACGCTCTCGGAGATCGGTGACGTCATGAGAACGGACATCCTCCGCAGCTCCGGCATCGAGGACCTCGACCGTGAGATCGCGCAGTCGTTCGCGCGGCAAAAGTTTCTGCCCGCCCTGCTCGATTCCATTCCCGTGATCAGCTGGATCCGAACGGACGGCAAGACCCTCAAGCTCTAGGGCCGCTTCACCCGCACGGGCGGCGCCGGCTCCGGCAACAACTTCACCGGATTCGCGTCCAGGAGCTTGAGCGCCTCCTGCACGGCGCGCTCGAGTTGCGGATCATGCCCCTGCGCGACGAGCGCGGGGGTCTGGGCGACGGGGATGTCGGGCGTCACGCCCTTGTTCTCGACGTCCCACTGGCCTGCCACGTTGAAGAAGCCGCCGCGCGGCGCGGTGATGAAGCCGCCGTCGATCAATCCCGGCACGTCCCAGATCCCCACGAGCCCGCCCCAGGTCCGCGTCCCCACCAACGGTCCCAGCTTCATTTCGCGGAACAGAAAGGGCAGCATGTCGCCGCCCGATCCGGCGTACTCGTTCACGAGCATCACCTTCGGTCCGAAGATGCCGGTGATCGGTTCGGTCCACGGCCGGCGCTCGCCGACGGGATTGTTGAAGTAGCCGCGCAGATTCCGCGCGAGGATATCGACGAAATAATCGGCGATGTAGCCGCCCCCGTTGAAGCGCTCATCCAGAATCACGCCCTGCTTGTCCTGCTGCGCGAAGTAGTACCGATTGAAATAATCGAAGCCATTGCCCGCGGTGTTGGGCAGCCAGACGTAGGCCAGCCGGCCCTTGGAGAGTGAGTCCACCAGGCGGCGATTGTCTTCGACCCAGGCCCGCGTCCGCAGGTCGTCCTCATCGTTCGCCGGCACGACGGTGACGCTCCACGAGCCGTCGAGCGTCGGCTTGTCGTTGAGCCGCAGCACCGTTTGCCGGCCCGCGGTGCCTTCGAGCGCCGCGTACGGACTCGTGGGCGGCCGCAGCTCCGTGCCGTTCACCGCCAGCAGGTAATCGCCCGTGCGCGCTTTCACGCCGGGCGCCGAGAGCGGCGCGCGCAGCTCGGGATTCCAGTTCTCGCCGGTGAAGATCCGCTTGAAGCGATAGCGTCCCTGGTCCACCACGAAATCAGCGCCGAGCATCCCGACCTTCACGGTGTCGATCGCCGGCGTGTCGCCGCAGCAGGTGAAGGTGTGGCCGAGCGACAGCTCGCCGCCGAGCAGGTCGAGCATGTAGGTGAGATCGGAGCGGTGGCCGACGTACTTCAGCCACGGCTCGTACATCGTCCAGACTTTGTCCCAATCGGCGCCATTCAGATTCGGCACGTACAGGTAATCGCGCTCGAACCGCCAGGCTTCCCGGAAGATCTGGCGCCACTCGGCCGGCGGATCGAGCCGCATCTGCAAGTCGACCGTGATCTTGCCGTCGCCGGGCTTCGGCGGTTCGTCGGTGCCGACGATCATCCAGTTGTCGCCCGACTGATACAGGAGCTTCTTGCCGTCGTTCGACAGGCTGAAGCGCGCGACGGGCGACGCGAAATCCACCGTCTTGCGCTTGCTCAGATCGTAGCGATGCAAGCTCGTGCCCGGCTGATTCTCGACCGCCTCGGCGACGAAGACGACGCCGGTCGCGCCCGCGGCGAGCGCGGTGTACGACCGCACCGGCATGCCGAGTGCGAGGATGCGCTGGCTGAGTCCCGCGCGATCGATGCGCACGCTCACGCGCTTTGCGGAGTCGGGTTTGGCTTTCGTCTTGGTCGTGTCCACGCCCGCCGTCGTGTCCTTCGCTTCTTCATCGCTTTCGGGCAGCAGCGGCGAGGGGGTGTCGGCGGCGAGCACCATGAGGTAGACGCCGCGGCGCGTGCGCATCGGGTAGGAGCTGAGATCGAGCCAGCCGCTCGACAACCCGAAGTCGGTGCTCGCGAGGAAATAGAGGTACTTGCCGCCCGCGTCCCATACCGGACTCACGGCGTCCGACAGACCGTCGGTCAGCGGGACGGTCTTCTTCTCGACGATCGAGTAGGCGATCAGCTGGTGAAACTGCGACGGCAGGCGCTTCGCATACGCGAGCCACCTGGAATCCGGCGACCACGACGGCTCGAACGTCCGCTCCGGATGCGCGTAGGTGTCGCCGTCGATCCGCGTGACTTTGCCCGTGGCGACTTCGACAAGCAGGAGATTCAGTCCCTCATCGGTGATCGCGATATACTTGCCGTCGGGCGACCAGTCAGCGGTGTGAAAGAAGGTCGGCTTGTCGAACTTGATCTCGCGCGGCGCGGCCAGGCCTTCCTGGCTGCCGATCATCAGTCGGTATTCGCCGCTCGCATCGGAAAACCATGCGACCTGCTTGCCGTCCGGTGACCACACGGGCGTGCGCTCGGCGGCGCCGGGCGTGCGGGTCAAATTGCGCGCGTCGCCCTTTTGCGCCGGCACGGAAAAGACTTCGCCGCGCGCCGAGAACAACGCGCGAGCCCCGCTCGGCGACAGCGACGCGGTCTCGATCCACGGCGCGGCGTTCACCCAGCGCGGCTGCGCCCACGGCAGGTCGCCGCGGCAGGTGATCTCGAGCTGGCGATCCGTGCCGGTCGCGGGATCGAGCTGATGCAGATAGCCCGCCTCTTCGTAGACGACGACGCCGTTGCTCGCATCCATCGTCTTGACGTCGTAATCCTTGTAATGCGTGAGCTGGGTGACCTGCTTGGTGGCGAGATCGTACTTCCAGATGTTCGCGTCGAAATCGCGGTCGGAGATGAAGTAGATCGCGTTGCCCATCCACACCGGCCAGAGATCGAGCGAGCCGTTCGAGGGCAACGTATCGACGGCTTGCGTGGCGATGGTGTAAATCGAGATCGGGTGCGTCTGGCCGCCGCGATAGTTGCGCCATTCGACGTCCCAGCGCGTGGTCTTCTCGTAGGCGAGCTGCGTGCCGTCCGGGGAGTAGCTGCCGCGCAATCCGTCGGGGAGCGGAATCCGCTCGGGCGTCCCCCCGGTCGCCGCGACCGTCCAGAGTTGATTGACACCCACGACCGGCGCGTGCAGGCCGCCGTTGCTGAACAGGATGCGCTTGCCGTCGGGCGTCCAGCCGTGCGCGACGTCGGGCCACGGATGCCACGTGAGCCGTGTCGCCTCGCCCCCGGCCGCGTCGATCACGTAGACGTCGGTGTTGCCGCCGTATTGCATGCTGAATGCGATCTGCTTGCCGTCGGGCGAGAAGTGCGGGTTCGATTCGGTGCCGGGGAAGCTCGTCAATCGTTTGGCGTCGCCGCCGCCCTTGGGCGCGACCCAGATGTCGCCGGCGTACGCGAACGCGATCTGCGTGGCGCTCACCGTCGGTTGACGCAGGAGCCGAGTCCCAGCGTCCTGAGCGAGGAGACCGGCGGGGATGCAGAGAATCGCCGACAGAATCAGGGGAGTGCGCATGAGCCTACGCTACGGTCTTGTTTCGCACCTGGCTAGTTGCTAGCCTAGCCTCACCTTTCTCGTCCGGAGCCAGACTTTGTTTTTCGTTGCGCTCACGCTCGCTGTCGTCGTGCAGGGACCGCCGCAAAACACGTCGCGCCTCACGACCGCGCACGACTGGGTCGTCCGACTGGGCCACGAGATGGGCGACTCCATCTGGCCCGGCTTTCGTCCCGACACGATTCCGGTGCTCTACGTCGTGCGTGATGAGGGCACCCTGCTGCTGGGATGGGTGGGCGAGCTGCCGCCGGGGTTTCTCCCGATCGAGGGGGTGTCGCACGCCGGCTGGAAGTCCTCTGCCGATCGCGGGGCCGCGAGCACGGGCACGACGCTCGCGGGCAGGCCCACGGCTCAGGTCACCGTCAGCGATTCGCAGAGCATCGCCATGCTCGTGGGCCTCACGACGCACGAGGCGTTTCACGTGTTTGAGGCCGCCTCGCGGAAAGAAGGGACGCGCTTCGGCCAGCAGGACAACGCGATGCTCGTGACGAGCTACCCCGTCTTCGATCCGCAGAACGAAGCGGGCATGGCGTTGGAGGGACGCATTCTGGAAGCGGCGGGTCGCGCCACCAGCAAAGAGCAGCGCCGCAAACTGGCGCGGCAGTTTCTCGCCGTCCGTGAAGCGCGTCAGCGCGCGCTCGGCTCCGAGGTCACGGAGTTCGAGCAGCTCGCGGAGTTGAATGAGGGACTCGCGGAGTACACGCTGGTTCGTGCGGTGCAGCTCGCGGCGCGGCGGTCCGATTTTCCCGACCGGGGCGGCGCCGCGCGGATGGTGACGGACAAACTCACGGGCCTGCACAAGCTGACCGAGGACGTCACGCTCTCGATTCGATTGCGCTACTACGCCACGGGCCCGGCGATTGGGCAGCTGCTCGATCAGCTCGAAGGTCCGGCGTGGAAACCCCGGCTGGTCAATCAGAATCTCACGGTGCAGGACGCGCTCGCGGACGCCTCGGGCTATCGCGCGCAGGAGCTGTCGCTGCGCCGCCAGGCCGAATCGACGTTCGTCATCGCGAAGCTGCGCACCGCGGCCGACTCGAATGTGGCCGGCCTGCGCGCGGTGCGGCGCGCGCAGGTGGACAGCGCGCTCGGCGCTCCCGGCGTCCAGCTCGTCGTCATGGTGCGGGGACGCTACCTCGGCATGTGCGGCCTCGATCCCCAGAATCTCTTGCAAGTCGAACCCGGCGTGGTGCTGCACACCCGCTGGCTCCAGGCGTGCGCCGGCGACTTTCAGGCGACGTTCAACACGCCGGTCTTGCAGGATGGCAACACGCAGACGCTGCGCGCGGTCATTGGAGCGGACTCGACGGTCGTGGTCACTCCCGGAGCGGACGGCGGGGTGCGCGTAGAGTCGCCGCTCGTCTCGCTGCGCGCCGCCAAGGCCGAGGTCTCTCGCGCTGGGCGGGTGTTGACGATCAAGATCCGGTCGTGACGTCCGCCTATGACGCGATCCCCGATTTCGGTGTGCTGTACGACAGCGTGCCGCTGTATGCGGCGCGGCAGGACGTCGATTTCTATCTGGCCGAGGCGAAACGGACGCGCGGCGCGGTGCTCGAAGTCGGGTGCGGCACGGGGCGAATCCTGTTGCCCATCGCGCGCGCGGGGGGCGCCATCACCGGGCTCGACGGTTCGCCTGCGATGCTCGACCGCTGCCGCACGAAGCTCGCCGCGGAATCCGCCGCAGTGCAGGGGCGCGTGCGGCTCACGCAGGCCGACATGCGTGAGT
>QHUB01000102.1 GCA_003221035.1 Gemmatimonadota bacterium | reverse complement strand
CGTTCGCGAGTCCGATGTGGATCCACGTCTTGCCGGCGTCAGTGGATTTGTAGACGCCGTTGCCGGGCGACACGTTGCCGCGAATCGGCGATTCGCCGGTCCCCACGTAGATCACGTTGGGATCACTCGGTGCGACTTCGATCGCGCCGATCGAGCCCGCCTTGAAGTCCTTATCGGAGATCGCCGTCCAGGTGAGCCCGCCGTCCGTCGTCTTGAACACGCCGCCGCCCGTGCCGCCGAAGTAGAACGTCAGCGGCTGGTCGGCATGCCCCGCGACCGCGGTGACGCGCCCGCCGCGAAACGGCCCGATCTCGCGCCATTCGAGGGCGTTGTAGAGGGACGTGTCAAAAGCGGGAGCCGGGAGCCGGGAGCTGGGAGCCGGATGACGTTGGGCGGAGGCTGGTTGGGTGATTGTGACCAGGCTGATCACAAAAGACAAACGGCGGAGGACGGACATGACCGGCGACGCTCCGATTGACGGGAGCCGAAATTATACCCCGGGAACCGTAGGGGCGCAGCATGCTGCGCAGCGGGGAACAGTAGGGCGCAGCATGCATGCCCCGGGGAACAGTAGGGCGCAGCATGCATGCCCCGGGGAACAGTAGGGGCGCAGCATGCTGCGCCCCTACCTCGCTGCTACGGCGTCTGCCGCGTGTTACGGCGTTTGCGGCGTCACTGTCCGTGGGGGCACGACAGCCTGGCCAATCGTGTTGTTGTCCGTCCCGAACCAGATCGTCCTGGTCGCAGGATCGTAGAACATGTTCCGTACCACGCCGCCGCCACTCGGCACCGGCGTCTCCTCGGAGAACTGCAGCGTGCGCGTGTCGAACGACACGAAGCGATTGGGTCGCGATGTCTCGACGATCCAGATGCGATCGTCGTCATCGCGCACCATGGCGTAGGGGCGAGAGTCCGCGCCGCCCGGGAGCTTCCACTCGTCGAACTTGCCGGTCGCCGGATCGTAGCGCCCCAGGATGCCGCCCGGATAGTCGCCGTACCAGACCTTGTCGTCCGGGGTGAGCTCCATGCGGCGCGGGCGCGCCTCGGCCCGCGGCAGCGCGATCTCCCGGAGCTGCATCGTCGCGGGATCCACCGTCGCAATCTTGTTCGTGCCGAACAGCATCACCCAGGGATGACCTTTGGAGTCCAGCCGGATCCCGTAGGGATGCGCATTCTCGGTCGGGACCTTGATCAGGCGAATTGCGCCCGACTTTACGTTCAAATGGCCGACCACGTTGCCGCCCTGCGCGGTGAACCAGATGTCGCCGTTCTTGTCGAACACCAGCGTGTGCGGATCGCGCACCATCCGGTCGGGGATCGGATACTGCTTCACGCTGCCGTCTTTGGGATCGAGCCGGCCGATGTAGCCCGCGAGGTTGCCCGAGTACCAGACGATACCGGACTTGTCGACGATCAGGTTGTGCGGGCCGCTGCCCGGCGGCAGATCGTACTTCTTGAACTCGCCCGTCGTCGGCACGAAATAGGCGACGTAGTTGCCGGCCTGGCCGCAGAACCAGATGCGATTGGTGGTGGGATCGACGAAGGGATCGCGCGGACGCGTATCGGTCCAGGGTACAGGCCATTCTTTGATGACTGGAGGCTTGTCGGTTACCGCGGCAAGCGAAACGAGAACGAGGAACAGAGACTTCATAGTCACTCTCCCGTGAGCATTCTCCGCTGTAAAGCTGTCAGACGCCGACGCACTGAGCCATCGAAAATCCGATCACCCACGCGGACTACTACCCCGCCGAGAATCCTGGGATCTGATCGGAAGTACGCACGCACCTCACGCCCCAGCGCCTTCGTGAGCCGGTCGATCACCTGCTGCTGCGTGCGCGCGTCCGCCTCGTCCGCGAGTGTCACGCCGGCATGGACGCGGTTGAACTTCTCGTCCAGGAGTACTTGATACTCCTGCGCGATCTCGCCGAGCAAGCCCTGGCGCCCGCGGCGCACGACCGCTTGCAGGAACCGCACGAACTCGCGCGGCGCCTCGCCCTTCAGCGCCCGCTCGAGAATCTGGCTCTTCGCCGACTTGGAGACGCGCGGCGATTCCAGCACCGCGGCAATGCGTGGATCCGCCTGGGTCGCGCCGGCTACCGCATCGAGCACCTCGCCGAACGTGGCGCCGGCGGCGAACAGCGCTTCCGCGTAATTGCGCGCGATCGTGATGCTCTTCACTTCTTCTCCGCCTTGCCGAGCGTCTCGAGGAAGTCGGTGACGAGCTTGCGGTTCGCGTCGGTGTCGAGATTGGCTTCGATCACGCGCGAGGCCGCGGCGATCGACAGCTCCACCGCCTCGCGCCTGAGCGCCAGGATCGCCTTGTCCTTCTCGGCATCGATGTCCCTGCGCGCGCGCGCGAGGAGCGCGTCATACTCCTCGCGCGCCTTCGCGAGCAGTGTCTCGCGCTCCTTCTGCGACACCGTCTTCGCCTTCGCCAGGATTTCCTGCGCCTCGGTGCGCGCCGCCGCGATCTGCTTCTTGTGCTCCTCGAGCAGGCGCTGCGCCTCGACGTTCGCCTTCTCGGCGTCCTCGAGCTGCTTCTGGATCCGGCGCTCGCGCTCCTCCACCATCTTGAGCAGCGCGGGATAGCCCATCTTGTAGAGGATCCCGAGCAGGATGAGGAAGATGATGACGGTCCAGATGATCACCCCGCCGTTGATGTCGAACGGCGAAGGCACGTGCTCCTCCCCGGCAGCCTGTTGCAGCAGCCCGAGCAGGATCACTTGATCAGCTTGAACAGCAGCGCGAACACGAGCGCCGCGAGCGTGGCGCCTTCGATCAGCGCCGCGGTCAGAATCATCGCGCCGCGGATGTCGGCCGACGCTTCGGGCTGCCGCGCGATCGCCTCGACCGCCTGGCCGCCGATGCGGCCGATGCCGATTCCCGCGCCGATCAGCGCGAGACCCATGCCGATGCCGGCGCCGAGCAGGGCGTTGTTGTTGAGCGCCGTCTTGACGGCGTCAGCCGCGGGTTCCTGAAGCAGCAGGAGAAGCGTGTGCATTTGCGACCCTTTAGTTAAGTGTGTGACGACGCACGACGTACGACGCACGACGCACGCTAGTGCTCGTGTTGCATGAGTCCGATGAACACGGACGTGAGCAGCGCGAAGATATAGGCCTGCAGGAACGCCACCAGCAGCTCGAGACACATCATGAACAGCACGAATGCCACCGTCCCGCCGGCGATGAACCAGTTGGCGAACAGGAAGATCAGGCCGAGCAGCGACAGGATCACGAAGTGGCCGGCCGTCATGTTGGCGAAGAGCCGCAGGCACAGCGCGAACGGCTTCACGATCTTCCCGATGATCTCGACCGGCGTCATGATGAACGCCATGACGACGGCGCCGGCGCCCGTCA
>QHUB01000101.1 GCA_003221035.1 Gemmatimonadota bacterium | reverse complement strand
TCAGATCGCGCCTAGGGCCGCGGCTTGCGCCGCGGACCCTACGCGCCATGCCTCTTCGCTTCGCTTTTACGGCTTCTTCACCCGCAACTCCAACCCGCGACGGTTCAGGGCACGTCCCTCGACCGTGGCGTTGGGCGCGATCGGGAGTCCTTCGCCGTAGCCGACCGCGGTCATCTTGTATGCCGGCACTCCCTGCTTGATGAGATAGTCCCGGACCGCCGCAGCCCGCCGCGCCGAGAGCAGGAAGTTGTACGCGAACGTGCCGACGCTATCGGTATGACCGGCGATCTCGAAGACGGCTTCGGGGTGCGCCAGCATCGATTCTGCCACGCGGTCCAAAATCGGCTTGGCCGTGGGCGTGATGTCGCTCTTGTCGAAGTCGAAGCGGACCGCTTCCAGCACCAGCGTGTCGCGGAAGACCAAGCAGCCGTACTCGTCCACGGGAACTCCCGGCGGCGCCTTACCGAGCTGGCACACGTGCGGGCGCGGCGGTAGCGCGGCGAGACGTACTGTATCCACGCGCACCACGCGCACCGTATCAACGCGCGCGCCTATCGGTGCAGGGGGCGGCCGGCGACCGGCGGTGAAGTACGAGAGGCCGATCGTAGCGATGCTGTTGTATGCGGTCTTTTTCCCGGGCAGTTCCGCGTAATGCTCGATCCCCACGCGGCCCTCGACCCGGAGCGCGACATTCGGGCTCAGCATGTTCCGGAAACCCACGCCGAGGTGAGAACCCCAGGTTGGGTGGGTTTTCTGGTCATTCTCCCCGGTAATCCGGGTGAACTGTGCCCCTCCCGTGAGGAACGGACTGAACTTCGCGTTGATGTTCGCCGTGTAGGTGGCCGCGGCGAAGGGCGTGAGAAACTTGATGCCGGAAGTCTTGGCGCCTGAGGTGCCGACGCTGAACCCCCAGTGGTTGCTCACGTTGTAGCCGACGCGCACTGCGGCGGCGGGCGCGAAGCGACTCGGATCGCTGCTGTTGCCGTACCCCTTGCTCCCGAGAAAGCTGTTGAGGGCGCCGTCCGTGTACCAGAGCCCGGCACCCGCGCTCCACTCCCAGCTCCCTTCGCGCTGTTGCCCCTCACTCTGGGCCAGCATGGGTTGCGCGAGCGCCAGCATCGGCAGGACCGCCGCCAGCGTCCGCACGCTCTTCAGAATTCGGTCACGCATGTGCTCTCCTCGATCTCTAGAGTCATCGCTTCCGCGGGGCGGGAGCCGACGACCGGACTTTGGTCGCCGGCTCTCGGCCAGCGTGCGAGCGTATGCCTTACGGCAGGGTAATCGTGTTGTTGGTGCCCAAACTCACGGCTCCGTTTCGCGCCAACGCTCTCCCGAGCATCGTCGCGTTGTCGACCAGCGTAATCGTCGTGAGTGCGATAATGTTGCCCCGGAACGTCGTGCCGGTGCCGAGGGTCGCGGAGCTGCCGACCTGCCACCACACGTTCTTCGCCTGGGCGCCGCCACTCAGCGCGATATTCGCGTTGGTTCCGGTCGTGAGCGTTGACCCCATCTGGAACACCCACACCCCGTTGGCCGGGCCGGCGAGCGTGACCGTTCCCGTCACTGACATGGACGACGCGACGCAGTAGACACCGGGCGCGAGCGTCTTGCCGCCCAGATCGGCAGGCGTGACGATCGTCCCGCATGGCCTACCGGCCAGATAGTTGTACGCCGCGGTGAGGTCGACCTGCGCTTGGGCCGACGCGGCGTTCGCCAGGTTCGTCGCCCCGGTGATTGTGCACGGTGGGAAGCCCGTCGTCGTGCTGCCCGGGCTGACGCCCACGTCGGCGTTGATCGTGCCCGGCGCGCCGGCACACGTCACCGTCGAGCCCGCCAGGATCCCGTAGGTCGTGGCGGTGCCCAGTACCGGGTTGGGCACGGAGTCGGTCACGATCGCCGTGGCGAAGCCCTCGAGGTTGCCACTTCGGGCCCGGATCGTGTTGGAGTAGGTCCCCTTCGTCGTACCCGCGGTGAACAGGCCGGAGCTGCTGTTGATGCCTCCCGCCGTGGGGTTCAGATTGGTCCAAACGATAGGCGGAGGAAGCGTCACAGGCGCGCCGGTCACGTCCTGGCCCGCAGCCGTGTATTGGATCGTGTTCCCGATTGGCGCGCTTCCCGGGTTGGGGGAGACGGTGATGCTGAACAATTGACCGGCAACCGGAGGTCCTTCGCTATGCTCGCACGCCGCGACCAGCAGCGCGGCGAACGGGACGATGACCATGAGCCGCGCGAGTGAGCGGGCAGTGAGCATTTGCGACATTGGGCTCCTCCTAAAATTTCGTGTAGGTGCAGCCGCGTTGGTGGTCGGAGCGCCTTCCTGTGAAGGAGGTATAGCGCAGGAGGACCTCCGGCAGTTATCGCTCAACGAGGTGAAAACCGAGTGACAACCCGATGCGGTACGAACAGTGCGAACGAGTGATTCGAGAGGACCAAGCGAGGACCAAAGAAGTACGACGAAAGAAGTACCGCGCTCGGCGGGGATCGCTCCCCGCCGAGCCTGTGCGACCTTACTTCGGCGACTGGATCTTATTGTTGTCCATCGTCACCGCCTCGCGCGCCAGGGCTCTGCCCGACAGGTTGGAGGCGGTATTCATCGTGATGCTCGAGTAAGCAACGATATTCCCTGCGAAGGTAGTGCCGGTGCCGAGCGTGGCAGCGCTGCCGACCTGCCAGAACACGTTGCCCGAGTGAGCGCCGTTCCTCATCAGCACCGACGAGTTGGTGGCGGTAGTGAGCGTGCTGGCGATCTGAAAAACCCAGACCCCCTTGTCGCCCTTGCCATGCCCGTCGAGGACGAGCTGACCCGTCAACTCCGCCGACGACGTGAAACAGTAGACGCCTGGCGCGAGGGTTTTGCCGCCCAGATCCTGACCGGTCAGGGAACCGGTGCAGGGCTTGCCGGCAAGAACAGCATACGCGCTTTGGGCATCGGCCTGCGCCTGGTTAGCGGCCGGATCGCCGATGTGTTGCGCTCCTCGTGCCATCGTGCCCGGAGGAAAACCGGTGACCTCCACGCCCGGGCTCGAGACACCCAGATCTCCGGTGATGGCCGTCGCGCCGGTGTTGGTTACCGTCGAGCCGCCCAGGACCGCGAAGCTCGCGGCCCGGCCCATCGATGGCCCGGCCGATTTGGGGCTGCGCACAAAGACGAACGCGGACAGCGACACCGCGACCAAGCCCGTGACGAACATCAGGCCATACAACATCAGATTCTTCTTGAGATCGCTCATGAAGTCCCTCTATTGGTTTCTCTGCGGTTGGTTTCTCTGCGGTTGATTTCTCTGCGGTTCTTGGCGAGCGCGCTGATCCGCGTCCTTGACGCGCTGCGCCACTGCGGTGGTGGACGCGGCCAGCATCGCCAGCGTGGTGAACACGGTGCCCGCGTACCAAATGATTCGCGAGACCTTCATACAATCCTGCGACCTTGAATGAGACGGATCACGATCACGATGGCCGCGATGACGAGCAGCAGGTGAATCAGTCCGCCCACTGCGCTGACTGTGCCGAGCCCCCACAGCACCAACAGCACGATCACCACGGTCCAGAGCAACCGGTCTCCTTTACGCGCCACGCGTCCTCCTTGGCAGGCCGGCGCCCACGAGCAGCACCCCACCAACGATCGCGGCAACACCGACCCAGGTCGGAATGGAGCGCCGCGCTTCAACGGAAGCGTGGAAGTCGCCGACCTGGATCGCGCTGTTCTCCGAGCCGTAGCTGAGGCCACGGAACACGATGAAGCCGCCGATGACCGCGAGCAGGATGCCCACCATCAGCTGGGCCCTCATGCTCGCGACAGGTCGGCGCGATGCGCGCGTTCGTAGGTCTGGATGTCGAGGAACCGTCCCTCGGCGTCACGCACGGCATAGAGCTTTTTGCCGGCGCTGCTGCGATGGGTGGTGCGGTGCGTGGGCATGATCAACTCCTGATGATGTTGAGACGCTGCGTCAGCGTGACGAGGATGTGTGTGCCCGCGGGAAGGCTGATGTCGACCGCGAAGCAAAAGGAGGGCGGCGAGGCCGCCCTCCTTTTCATCTACGCGCGAGCCGGAGAACTCCGGAGGACATGATAGGCCACAAGCACGAGGATCGTGCCGGCGGCGGAAGCCAGAATACTGTCGGGATTGATGCCCGTAACGGCGGGATGGCCGAAGGCGTTGAATATCCACCCCGCGACGACGGCACCAATGACGCCAAAGAACAGGTCGCCCAAGATCCCTTGACCCCGCTTGTTGACGACCAGGCTGCCGATGAACCCGCCGATGGTGCCGACGACGATCCAGGCAAAGATGCTCATAGGATTCCTGGTCTCCGGCGCAGGCCGGCGCCTACGAGCAGCGCCCCACCGACGATGGCGAACGCACCGACCCATGTCGGCACCGACCGCCGAGCTTCCAGCGAGGTCTGGACGTTCCCGATCCGGAAGACACTGCGTTCCGTCCCCTCGCTGAGGCCGTGCAACACGATGACGGCGCCGATGGCCATGAGGAGAATGCCCAACAGCAGCGAGCGTCTCATCATATCCGCTTCTTCCGGTCCTGGGCCTTCTCGGCCTTGCTCTTCTTCGACAGATCGGCACGATGCGCGCGCTCGTAGGTCTGGATATCGAGGAACCGTCCCTCGGCGTCGCGCACGGCATAGAGCTTCTTGCCGGCGCCGCTGCGATGGGTGGTGCGGTGCGTGGGCATAGCTAGCTCCTGGTGATGTTGAGACGCTGGGACAGCGTGACGAGGATGTGCGTGCCCGCGGGAAGGCTGATGTCGCCGTCCTTCGTGGCTGCCGCGTAGGCTCCGCCGGCTGCCGCGCCAACGGCGGCGCCGATGATGGTGCCCTTGGAGTTCTTGCCGATGATCTGTCCGACGATCGCGCCCGCGGCTGCGCCGACGCCGACCTTCACGGCGTCGCCGCCGCTAATGGGCCGCCCGTGCCGCTCGGTCGCGAGGGAATCGATGCTGGCGTTGATCGGATAGCTCCTGCCGTTCACCGCAATACTGTTCACGGCCAGCGTCAGTGTGCCCGGGCTGCTGGGGTTCGGTGCGGACTTGACGTCCGTGATCGTTCCCGACACGAGCGAGCCTGCCGGGATGGAGACACGGCCGGCGGCATCCTGCACGTCCGCCACGACCGTCGCGGTGAACGCATCGCCCGGTTTCGCAGTGCGTGAGCTGATGGTTGCCGTCGTCGCGATCGAGAACTGCCGGTATGCTTCCAGCGTTCGGGTCGTGCTCACGGCGGGAGCCTTCGTGTCCTTTTTCGCGACTTCCGCTGCCTGGCTCGATGGCTGACAGGCGGCGAGCGCTGCAAGACTGGCTGCAGTGACTACGGTGGTCCAGTAATTCCGTCTCATGATTAGTCCGTTGTTAGGGAGAGATGCAGGGAAGAGGTATAGCGTGAAGGACGGCCGGCAGGAATCGCACAACGATGCTACGACGGTTGAGGTACCACGCCTTCGTCCACGACCGCGACCGGGACGGTAATCGAGAATCCGGCGTTCAGCTCCTGTAGTTTGGCTTCGAGTCTGCGGTTGACCTCGTGATTTTGCTCGGGGCTGTCGCTTACGATGAGGATATGCGTGATCTGCTCCTCCACGACGAGCCTGCCGGTCCACTTTCGTGCGCCGCCCTGGGCTTCCGTGTGCGCCTGGTCGAGGAGCGTCTTGATCCCATGCAGACGTTTCGCGCCCTGGGGCGGCAGGATTTGATAGGCATATGCCCAGATCGTCTTCGCTGGCGGAGTGTTTTTGATGTTTGACATGTTGGAACAGAGACTAGCGGAACGAGACTGCGGCAGACATCGCACGAAAGCATGAAACAATAGGTAGCTGGGTCTTAGGCAGTTTCTCGCTGGTTGGCGTAGGCGGCAATTTGCAGGCGCGTATGCAGCGTCAGTTTTTCCATGATGTTGCGGACGTGGCTCTTGACCGTGTGCGTTGCGACGTTGATCCGCGTGGCGATTTCCTTGTTCCCCAATCCTTCCGCGATGAGGTTGATGACTTCCCGCTCGCGCGGCGTCATGCGCACGGAATCGAGTACTTCCGGCCGGCCTTTTGCCATCGCGTCCTTGGCGATCTGAGAGAACAGGGACCCTGTCATCTGGGGCGGCAGGATGTGCGCCCCCTCCGAGACGGAACGGATCGTATTGACCAGGTCTTCCAGCGTCGCGTCTTTCATAATGAACCCGGCGACTCCCGCGTTGACGAATTCCATGATGTCTTCATGGACCGGCAGCAGGTCCATGACGATGATCTTGGACGCCGGGTAGTCGGCCTTGACTTGTTGCGCCACCCGCAGGCTGTCGCCGTTCTGCAATCCGAGATCGAGGAGAATTACGTGGGGGTTCACGCCCTTCAGCAACACGGTGTCGTCGCTGTGTCCGCCGGCAACGACTTTGAGATCGGGGAGCTGGCTGAGCAGCGCCGCGATTCCTTCGCGAACCAGACGATTGTCTTCGATGATGGCGATAGAAATCACGGCAGGGCCACGATTTTGCCCCACAGTTTGCGCGGTACTGATCGGGATTGCCACACCTAGAAGAATAGGGACATTCCGCCGCCAGTCCATCGGGCTAAACCCATGCCGGGCGTGACGTGTCGGGGAAATACCCTACGCCGCGGAGGCTTTGGGGAGATCGATGGTAAAGACGCAGCCCGTATGCGGCCGATTGCGGACGTACAGCGTGCCGCCGTTTGCCTCGACGCCCCGCTGGCTGATGGAAAGACCAAGCCCTAAGCCGGTCCGATTGCTGCTGCGCTGGACAAACGGCCGAACAAGGTCTTCACGAGATCCCGACGGGAGTCCACCGCACTCGTCTTCGATGTCGATCAGGACGCGCCCGTTCGAGGCCTGCGCACGCATCGAGATATGGCCGCCGCTGGGGGTGAACTTGATGGCATTCTGCACGAGGTTCGAGACCGCGGACGCGATCGTGTGCCGGTCGGCGTCGATCGCCAGCCCGGTCTCCCCCGGTTGGACGGCGAGCACAAGACCTTTGGCGCCGGCCTGCACTCCCGCGAAGATCTGAACTTCTTCGAGCAGTCCGCGAATCAGAATCCGCTCCCGAGGGGCGGGCAGTCCGGCACCCAGCCGGACCTCGGCGAACGAGCGATCGATGATGTCGCGCATGGCCATCAGACTGCGGTCGAGGGTGGCGCTGGTAGCACCGGCAATGCCCGCGGTCCCGCGCTTGATCGCCTCAATGGCGAGAAACGCCACGTTGAGTTTGGCGCGCAGCTCGTGCGCGAGGATTCCCAAACGCTCGTTCGCATCCTGCGCCGCCGAGTCTTTGATCGACTCCTCGTGCTCGTCCCCGAACCGCGTGACAGCGTCGGCAATGGCGTCGTCGAGGCAGCGATTGAGCGTACGAAATTCGGTGACCGCGATCGGCGCGCCTTGCTCGACGGCGAGCTCGGTGATGGCCTGGCACAAGTCTCCGTAGTCGTGCACGACCTGGTCGACGGTGAACCCTTGTTTTTGCAGCTCGTCACCGTGTGCCGAAGCGCTCGCCCCCATCTCCGTGGCTGTACGGGTCTTGCCCGGATCCACGGCACCCGAGGCAGCCTCGCTCCGCAGCATCTCGGTGATTTGGGCAAGAAAGAGCGGGATACCGTGCGACATTTCCGCGACGGTCGCCGCCGGCGCCGGGCGCTTGGCCACCTTGGCCACGCAGCGGGCAACCAGCGTGTCGCGGTTCTCGGTGAGAAACTCATGGAGCATGCCAGGAAACTATGGAATCGTCTCTGTCACGGCAGCGGGGAACTCCCTAACGGGAATGCAGTTGTCGGGAAAAAACTTTACATCGGTGGAGCTAACCATCGGGATTGAGTAGTCCAGATTCGACCGCGAACCGGTACAGCTCGGCCCGCTCCTTGAGGCCAAGCTTAACCCGCAGCCGCGTGCGGTAGGTCTCCACGGTTTTCACGCTCACGCGGATTTGATCCGCGACCTGCTGATTCGAGTGCCCCTGCGCCAGCAACCGGAGCACCTCCCGCTCCCGCCGGCTCAGCTCCTTCGGCTGTTTGCCGCGGCGGCTCATTCGGGGTCCGGGCGGAGGTGTGAGCGTTTGCGTGAGGTCTACGAACGTGCGTCCGGCATGGACCGCCCGGATCGCGGTCAGCAGCTCCGAGTCTGCGACTTTCTTGACCACGTATCCCGCGGCTCCGGCCGCCAGCGCCGAGGCGAGATACGCCGGATCGTCATGCATCGTGAGAATCAACACGCGCGTCGCCGGAGCGGCGCGGAGCACCTGCCCGATGACCTCACCGCTGGGCGGGCCGGGCATCGTGAGGTCCATCAGGACGACATCGGGTTGCAGCTCGCGAGCGCGCTGCACGACCTGCGGCCCGTCGCCGGCTTCGCCGGCAATCTCGATGTCCGGCTGGGCTTCGAGCAGCATGCGCAGTCCGGAGCGCAGGACGGCATGATCGTCGGCGATCAGGACCCTAATCGCGGACATGAATGCGCGCGCGGATCGTCGTCCCGTGTCCGCGCCGCGATTCGATCGCGACCGACCCGCCCAACAGGGCGGCACGCTCCTGCATGCCGTGCAGACCCAGTCCGGACGCCTTCTCGAGCGCCGCCGCTGCGTCAAACCCGACGCCGTCGTCGCGGATGACGAGCTCGAGCGTGGTCCCGTCATGTTTCAGCACGACGCCCACCACCGTTGCCTGGGCGTGGCGCGCCACATTGGTCAGCCCCTCCTGCAGAATCCGATACATGGTCGTCTGCACCAGCGGGGACAGCCGGCGCGAGACGGCGCCCTCCACACGCAGGTCGATGGCCACCCCGAACGATTTGGCGAAG
>QHUB01000005.1 GCA_003221035.1 Gemmatimonadota bacterium | reverse complement strand
CGTGTACGAGAACCCGCAGGCGCGCGAGATGATGACGCTGGGCCGCCGCTTCGGCAAACCGGTCTTGAACGTGGGCGACAATGGCGCCGCTTCGGGACTGCGCGGCACGCTCCCGTACGACGACGAGGGCACGCCGACCCAGGACACCCCGCTCATCAAGGAAGGCATCCTCGTCGGCCGCCTGCACTCGCGCGAGACTGCCGCGACGCTCGGCGAGCGGCCCACCGGCAACGCGCGCGCGATCTCGTTCCGCCACATGCCGATCGTGCGGATGACCAACACCTATATCGCGCCGGGGAAAAAGGGTGTCGGGTTCAACGACCTCATCGGCGACATCAAGCTCGGCGTGTATGCGTGCGGGGCGTTCGGCGGCCAGACGATGCTCGAAAACTTCTCGTTCACGGCCGCCTACGGGCATATGATCCGCGACGGCAAGGTCGCCGAGCTGGTCAAGGACGTCGTGCTCGCGGGAAACCTGTTCCAGACGCTCGACCGGATCGAGCACATCGCGGGCGACTTCACCTGGAACCAGATGGGGGGCGGTTGCGGCAAGGGCGGCCAGTTCCCGCTTCCGGTGACGGAAGGCGCGCCCCACGTGCGCATCGAAGAAGCGCTGATCGGCGGCGACGTATGAACTCCCTCGATCGTCTGCTCGACGCCGCGCGCGGCGCCGTGGATGGGGCGGATGCCCTGTGGCGCCGCGAGGAGCAGACCGCGGTCGGCTTCGAGGCCGGCCGGCTCAAGGCCGCCGGCGTGTCGGAAGAAGCAGGGCTCAACTTGCGCGTCCTGGCCAAGGGGCGCATGGGCGTGGCGGGCACTACTGCAGCGACACCCGACGTGCAGGAGCTGGTGCAGAGAGCAAGCTCGTCGGCAGCGCTGGGCGAGAGCGTCGATCTGGCCTTCCCAACCCCAAGATCCCAGCTCCCGACTCCTATCCCCACGTTTTTTGACCGAACCGCGAATGCATCGCTGGACGATCTGATTCGCATGGGGCGCATGCTGGTCGAGCGGCTGACTCGACCCGACTGCCAGGTGAACATCGCCGTCGAGCGGGAGGTGCAGGACACGGCGGTCGGCAATTCCGCCGGCGCGCGCGGCGAGTACCGCGCGACGGGAATCGCCGTGACGGCCGACGTGACGCGCATCTCCGGCGACGACGTGTTGATGGTCTACGATCAATACGTCGGCGCCGACATGCCGAGCGATGCGGATCTCGAGCTGCTGGTGCGCTCGGTCGAGACGAGGCTCACGGCGGCGCTCAAGATCGTGACGCCGCCGGAGGGCGCGCTGCCGGTGGTGTTCACGCCGGCGGGTCTTGCCGCCGTCGTGCTGCCGCTCGAGCAGGCGCTGTCTGGCAAGACGGTGCTGCAGGGCAGCTCGCCGCTCGCGGGGAAAGTCGGGGAGATGCTCTTCGACGCGCGGCTCTCCATTCTGGACGATCCGCTCACGCCGGGACGGCCGGTGTCGCGTCCGGTGGATGACGAATGCGTGCCCTCCCGCTGCAACGCCCTCGTCGAGCATGGAAAAGTGGGCCGGTTCGTCTATGACCTCGAGACGGCCGCTCGCGCCAACACCGAAAGCACGGGCAATGGCCATCGCGGCGTGTTCGGGAAACCGCGTATCGGGTACACGAACATCATATTTCGGGGCGACGGTATTCGCGCAGGTACAGGGGCGCAGCATGCTGCGCCGCTACCGGGATTGGGTGGCGGTTTGATCGGCGACATCGACGACGGCCTGATCGTGGACGATCTGATCGGCGTGGGGCAGGGCAACGTGATCAGCGGCGCCTTCAGCCACCCGGTGGGCCTCGCCTACCGCGTGCAAAAGGGCGAGATCACGGGCCGCGTCAAAGACGCGGCTGTGGCCGGCAACGCGTATGACTTGCTGAAGAAAATCGGGGGATTCGGAAACGACGGGCGGTGGCTCGGCGCGCGCTGGTCACCGTCGTTGTTGCTGGATGGGGTTAGTGTAGCTCGGCGGTAATCTGGTGTCAGGTGCCTGGTGTCAGGGCATGGCATCCCAGACACCTCACACCAGACACCTGTCGTTACGCACTCAAGGCCTCTACGTAGGATCGTCCTGCGGTCATCTCATTGTAAACCTTGTCGAGGACGTGAGGTGTCGCCGAGAGAAACCGGCACCGCGCGTCCCCCCTGGTCCGGCACTCCACCTCCATCACCGCGATCGTTTCGTCCGAAATCCGGCCCAGAAAATCGGCGAGCATCCCGGCCGAGAAAAAGCACATCGGTGTCTGGGCGGTGCCGGGTTGGGCTTCCGCCCAGTCGGGCGAATCGATCGCCAGCGCGCCTGTGCCGACCGGCGTAATCGTGACGCGTCCCCAGCCACCCGTCCGGAAGAACTCCGACAACGTCTCGGGCAGCAGGTCGGCGTCGAGCTCCGCCGGGTTGGTGGCGGCCGTAAACGCCTGGTACAGCCCCTGGCCGGCGGCATAGCCCGCTTCCTGGAGAATCGTGACGAGCTGCTCGGGGGCATGCGCGGCGAGGCTCGCATGCAGTTGGCGCACGATGCTCGGAGTGGTCATATGGGAGCCAACTTAGGATTTCGGGTTCGCGCGGCGCAAGAGTTGGGCCTCGTCGATTTGCTCGACGCCGAGTGATTTCGCCTTGTCGAGCTTCGAGCCGGGGTCCGCGCCGACCACGAGCGCGGTCGTCTTCTTGGATAAGCTGTCGGAGACGTGCCCGCCGGCGCCTTCGATCAGGTCCTTCGCCTGCTGGCGCGACAGCGTCGGCAGCGTGCCCGTGACGACGAACGTCTGATCGGCGAGCGGGCGCGGACCGGTGGCGGTGGCGGTCTCCCGGAGCGTGAGGCCGAGCTTTTCCAATCGCTCGATCAGCTTCCGGTTCCGCGGCTCGGCGAAGAACCCCGCCACCGCGTCGGCGATCGCGGGGCCGATGCCGCGCACCTCGCCCACTTCGTCCGCGGACGCCTTCGCCAGCGTCTTCATCGTGCCGAAATGGCGCGCCAGCAACTTCGCGCCCTGTTCGCCGACGTGGCGGATCCCGAGCGCGAACAGCAGCGCCGAGAGTGGCTGCTGCCGGGAATCGGCGATCGCGTCCACGAGCTGCTGCGCGGATTTCTCGGCGAAGCCTTCGAGCGTGAGAAGCTTCACGGGCGTCAGCTCGTAGAGATCCGCGACGTCATCGATCAGCCTGGCGTCGAGCAGCGCGCGCACACGCTCGTAGCCGAGGCCGCGGATGTCCATGGCGCTGCGTCCGGCGAAATGGACGATGGATTCGAGAATCCGCGACGGGCACGAGATGTTGGGGCAATACGTCATCACCTCGTCGTGCGGGTGCTCGACCTCCGAACCGCAGCTTGGACACTTCGCCGGCATCTTGTAGGGCTTCTCGGCGCCGGTGCGCTTCTCGTTGACGGGCCCGAGGATTTGCGGGATCACCTCGCCGGCGCGGGTGACTTCGACCCAGTCGCCCTCGCGAATGTCCTTGGCCGCGATCAATTCGGCATTGTGCAGCGTCGCGTTCGAGACGGTCACGCCGCCGATTTCCACCGGCTCGAGGACGGCGTAGGGATTCAGCGCGCCGGTGCGGCCGACGTTGATTCTGATCTCCAGGAGCTTCGTGACCTGCACCTCGGGCGCAAACTTGCGGGCCACCGACCAGCGCGGCTCGCGGTTGCCGATCGTGCCCAGCTCTGCCCACAGCGCGCGTTTGTCGACTTTCACGGCCACCCCGTCGGCGCCGTAGTCGAGCGTCGGGAGGAGCGCCTCGAGCTTCCGGATCTTCTCGTGCGCCTCGGCGAGATCCTTGGCCAGCGTGTGGTTCGGCTCGACGGGCAGGCCCCACGCCTGCAGCGCTTCGAGCAGCTCGTGCTGCGAGTCGATGCCGAGCTTGATGCCGGGGCCTTCGACCTGAAAGGTGAAGACGCGCAGGCCGCGCGCGCGGGTCTTCTTGGAGTCGAGCTGCCGCAATGCGCCGGCCGCCGCGTTGCGCGGATTGGCGTATGGCGCCTCGCCCGCCTTCTCGCGCTGTTTATTGGTCTCCGCGAACTGGCTCTTCGGTAAGTAGACCTCGCCGCGCACTTCCATCTTTTTCGGCCATCCTTTGCCGCGCAGCCGCAGCGGCAGATCGAGCACGGTCCGCAGATTGGGCGTCACGTCCTCGCCCTCCACGCCGTTCCCGCGCGTGACGCCGGTCGCCAGCACGCCGTCTTCGTACGTCAGACTCACGGCGGCGCCGTCGATCTTTACTTCGAGGGTGTAGCCGGCGGTCTTCACCTCCGGGACCAGCCGGGCGTTCCGCTCCTCCCATTCGCCCAGCTCCGCCTCGGTGAACGCATTGGCGAGCGAGAGCATGGGGACGAGGTGGCGGTGTTTGCGGAATCCGCTCGCGGGCTCGCCGCCGACTCGCAGGGTCGGGGAGTCAGGAGTCTGGAGGCCGGGATTCTTCGCTTCGAGGTCCTGCAGCTCGCGGAACAGCTTGTCGTACTCCGCGTCCGACATGTCCGGCTTGGCGAGGACGTAGTATGCGTGATTCGCCTTCTCGAGAATCCGCCGCAGCTCGGCGGCCCGGGCCGCCGGCTTCACCGCCCTTTGGCTTCTTCCTGGATGACGGCCATCGCCACGCTGACGAGCCGGTCGAGCTCGTCCGCGCTGGCCTTGGGCAGGAGGCCTTCGCCCCAGGCGCCTTCGCGTCCGCCGAACGCATCGAGCAGGCGCCGGAAGAAGGAGAGCAACGCGACTCGCTCCAGCTCCATGTGCCGGAGGAGGTCGCCTGTCTCGTGCTGGCGCTGGGCCAGGCGCTCGTAGCGGTGGGCGTTGCGCAGGCTCTGTGCGGTGAGGGAGGCCACGACCTGTACGAAGCGCACGTCGGCGTCGGAGAACGTCGGGCCGTCGCGGTAGGTGCGCAAGAAAATCGCGCCGATGGCGACCGAGCGCCACGTGATCGGCACGACGGTGATCGATTTGACCCGGCGGTTGATCAGCTCGCCCTTGACGTGCCGGAGCGAGGGGTCGTTCGCGGCGTCGGGGATGAAGACGGTTTCGCCGCTCAGCATCGCCTTCTTCAGCTCGGGGTAGCGATCGAGATCGACGATGTAGTTGCGGATCGTCGGGTCCTCGTACGACGCGACGAGCCGCACCTGCTTGCCGCCTTTTTCGCCGAGGAAGATGGAGCAGCGGTCGAGCCCGAACGATTCGCCGAGCTTGCGCGCGATGGACTGCAGAATGTCAATGAAGTGTAAGGAACTGGACGCTTCCTTCAGAATCTCGATGACGGCGAGCAGGTGCTTGCGCTCATGTTCCAGCTCTGCGATCCGCGCGGCGAGCCGTTCCCCTTCCGCGTGTGTCAGGGCCGAGTTGATCGTCATGGGTGCAATAGTTTGGGGCCGGGACTCGGCATGAGTCAAGCGCGTGTAGATTAGTCGTCATGCGAACCGCTCTTCTGACGGCCGTCATCGCCGTCGCATTCTCCGCGGAATCTGCGTCACAGTCAGCGGCGCCCGCCCCGGCGTCACCGGCCGCGCCGATCGGCGCCTACACCGTCGTTCCCCAACTGCCGGGGATGGGACGGCCGGTGGACATCGCCGCGACCGCCTCGCGCCGTCGCGCGCTCATGCGCCGGATCGGACGCGGCACGGTGCTGATTCAGGCGGGACACGAGCGCGACATCGAGCAGGATTACGTCCAGGACAACGATTTCCGCCAGGACAACACCTTCTACTATTTCACCGAGATCGAGACGCAGGATGCGGTGCTCATGATGACCGCGCGCGGCCCGGATTCGATCGAGACCATTCTGTTTCTGCCGCCGCGCACCCCCTCGCAGGAGCGCTGGACCGGGCTGAGGCTCGGCCCCGACAGCGTGGCGATGCGGCTCTCTGGGATCGCGAAGGTCATGCCGATCGATTCACTCGAAGCGCGTGCGCGCGGCGGGCTCCAGCCGGTCTATATGCCGCTCGGCCATACCCGCGTGGGTGCGGATTCGGCCCGGGTTTCCAATTTGACGCCGATCGTCGATTCGATGCGGGTCGTGAAGGATGCCGACGAAATCATGCGCCTCAGGCGCGCCGTGGATATCAGCGTAGCGGGCCACATTGCCGCGATGCGCGCGGCGCGTCCGGGCATGTACGAGTATCAGATCGAGGCGGCGCTTGAAGACGGATTCCGCAGCAATGGGGCGGATCGCCTTGGGTATCCGTCGATCGTCGGCAGCGGGCCCAACTCGACCACACTGCATTACGACGTGAACCGCCGAAAGACGGAAACCGGCGATCTGGTCGTGATGGACGCGGCCGCCGAGTGGGGGCAATACACGGCGGACGTGACGCGGACGTTTCCGGTGAACGGCAAGTTCACGGCGCGCCAGAAAGCGATCTACGATCTCGTGTTAGGGGCGCAGCAGGCGGCCTTCGACGCCGTCCGCCCAGGGATCACCATGCGTGAGCTCGACGGCGTCGCGCGGAGATACATGCACGACCATTCAGGCACCCTGTGCGGCGAGAAGACCTGCGACGACCGCGAGTACTTCAATCATGGGCTCGGGCATCCGATCGGGATGGACGTGCACGACGTGGGGATCAGCCGGCCGCTCGAGCCCGGCATGGTCATCACACTGGAGCCGGGGATCTATCTGGAGGCGGAGAAGCTGGGCGTGCGGATCGAGGACGACGTGTTGGTCACTGCGACTGGTGCGGAGTGGCTCTCGGCTGGGGCGCCGCGGACGACGGATGCGATCGAGCGGTTGATGTCGGGGCGGGACCGGTAACGTGGGACCGGTAACGCGGGACCGGTAACGTAGGGACGCTGCATGCTGTTAATGGGTGGGGCGCAGCATGCTGCGCCCCTACGTACTATGCCGATCGTTACTTCTCGTCCTTTTCGTTCTTGATGTCCGCCATCAGGTCCGTAGCTTCCCGCTTGTTCTGCGGATCCTGGACGTCCGCGACCGGCAGCGCCGCAATCGCCTGCAGCTGCTCGCGCGCCTTCGAGTACTTGCCCAGATCGACGTATACCTCGGCCAGCTCGAGCCGGTGATAGATGTGATCCGGGGCGAGCCGCACCGCGGTCTCGAGGTGCATGACGGCGTCGTTCCAGTTCGCCTTGTCCATGAAGCCGCCGCCAAACAGCGTCTTGGCGAAGAAGCGCTGGAGACCCGACAGGCGCTTCACTTCGGCGTGCCACGCGCCCAGGACGTGGTGCGCGAGGTGATACGTGGAGTCGATCTCGACGGCCTTGGTCGCCTCGTCGAAAATGATCTTCGCGTAGCGCACCCGCTCCTTGCTGCCCTTGGTCCGGGACAACCGGCCGAGGACCATCGAGAGCACATAGTGCCCATCGGGCTTGGTCGAATCGGCGCGGATCGCGCGCTCGGCGTAAACGCGGCCCACGGCGTATAGGCTATCTCGACGCCGCTTGAGAGAATCGTCATTGCTCAGTATTTGTTTGGCGACGTCGGAGATCGCCCGGGCCGCCTTCCAGTTCGCCTCGTAGCTCATCGAATCGAGGGCGAGCGCCTCCTGGTAGTGCCGCAGCTGCACGTCCGGATGCATGAGGCCGGCGCTGTCGCCGAGGGCAATATGTCGGGCGGGAGTTTGCGCCAACACCGCGAGCAGTAAGGAGAGCATGCGAGAATGATCGTCCCCCCCCTGATCGAACGCAAGCGCGACGGCGGCAGTTTGAGTGCGGAAGAGTGGTCAGCCGTCGTCGCGGAGTACACCGCGGGACGCATTCCTGACTATCAGATCGCCGCGCTGTTGATGGCGGTGTTCATGCGCGGGCTCGAGCGCCAGGAGCTCGCCGCGCTCACCGACGCCATGCTCGCCTCCGGCGATCGGTTGTCGTTCGACGGCTGGAAGACGCCGCGCATCGACAAGCACTCGACCGGCGGCGTCGGCGACAAAGTCTCGCTCGTGCTCGGCCCGCTCGTCGCGGCCTGCGGCATCGCCGTGCCGATGATGTCGGGGCGGGGCCTCGGCCACACCGGCGGCACGCTCGACAAGCTCGAAGCGATCCCGGGCTTCCGTACCAACCTCTCGCTCGCCGAAGCCAAGGCGCAGGTCCAGAAGATCGGCTGCGCGTTGATCGGACAGACCTCCGAGATCGCGCCCGCCGATCGCAAGCTGTACGCGCTGCGCGATGTCACGGCAACCGTTGAATCGATCCCGCTGATTTCAGCGAGCATCATGTCGAAGAAGCTGGCCGAAGGGCTGAACGGACTCGTGCTCGATGTGAAGAACGGCAGCGGCGCGTTTCTGCCCGAGGTCGCGCGCGGGCTCGAGCTCGCCAAGACGATGATTGCGCTGGGCGAAGACCGCGGGTGTCCCACGATCGCGCTGATCACCGCGATGGACCGCCCGCTGGGCCGCGCGTGCGGCAACGTGCTGGAGACCGAAGAGGCAATTCTCGCGCTGCGCGGCGAGGGGCCGCCCGACTTGCTCGAGGTGACCTACGCGCTCGGCGTCGAGATGCTGATCCAGGGCGGCATCGAGAAGAACACGAAAAAGGCGCGCAAGAAACTCGAGACCGCCATCAACTCCGGTCTGGCCGCCGAGAAGTTCGAGCAGATCATCGAAGCCCAGGGCGGCAATCCGAAAACCGTCGAAGATCCCTCGGTGCTGCCGCAAGCGCTGGCGGTGGAGGTGTTCGCCGCGCCGCGCGCCGGCGTGGTGCAGCGCGTCGAGCCGCGCACCATCGGCCGCGCGATCATCGCGCTCGGCGGCGGGCGCCGCACGGTCGAAGACACGATCGATCCGACCGTCGGGTTCGTCATCACGGCCAAGCCGGGCGACAAGGTGCTGGACGGAGAACCGATCGCGTCCGTGTTTGCGAAAGACGCGGACGGCATCCGGACGGGGTTCGAGGCGCTGGCACAGGCGATTGTGATCGGAGACAAGCTGACGCAGAAGCCGCTGAAACTCGTCTCGCACCGCGTCACCCGCGCGGGGGTGGAGGAACTCCCTTAGGGCGCCGGCGCCCCGCCCAACTGTTCCGCCAACATCTCGAGGTCGAACGCTTCTTTGCGCACGCGAAGGTCGTAGTAAAAGAGCGTGAATACGCAGGCCAAGAGCGGATAGTAGAGCAGCAACAGGATCGCGAGCAACACGGTCGAGACCGGTTCCAAGGCGGGGTTCACGGTTGCGGCCAGGCCCCCCACGAGACCCCCGGCAAGCGCCAGCGCCACGATGAGGACGATGGCCACGATCCACAACACGAACGCTTTCGCTTTGAACCCCTTGGTCAGCATCCAGGAACGCCGCAGGGCATCCGTGCCCGATTTCAGGGGCTCGAGGGCGGCGACCTGGACGACGACGGAGTACCCGCAGAATACGACGATGCCGGGGATGACCAACGCGATCGTCGCCAGCACCACGAGAAAGCCACTCACGATGCTCGCGCTGAAAATGAAGTTCAGCTTGCTCAATCCGTAGCGCAGCGAATCGCCCAGTCTCGGCGTGCGACCCAGATAGGCCTCGGACACCGCACTCACCGTCGCGCCGGTGACGAGCATCGTGCCGAACAGGCTCAGGAGCCGCTCGAGCAAAGCCAGCCCCGGCTGGGCAGTGCTCCCACCCCTCAGGTCGATGTAGATATCCAACACTGCAGGCAGGCCCTCACACACGACGGCGATCCCGAAGAGCACGCCGAATTGCCGGCGCATCAGGGTGATGGCACCGTCCAGGATCTCGCCGGTCTTCAGGGGTCGCAGCTCGAACGCGGCCATGGGGATCTCCTTTAGGGCAGGGGCTTCTGCCCTGTCCCCGGACCCCAATCGCGGATGTGCTCCTCGTCGGGCGCCTCCCGCACTTCGCGCTCGGCCTCTTCGAGCTCTCGTTCATCGACGTCAGGGCGATCGCGCATGGGCGCCGGCCCGCGCTTGCCGGGCCACAAAAACCACGCGAGCACGATCAGCAGGACAACGGTGCCGGCAACGATCCACATTAGACGTCGAGATTCTTAACGAATTTCGCGTTCTCTTCGATGAACCGGCGGCGCGGCTCGACTTCGTCGCCCATCAGCGTCTCGAACAGCTGCGACGCTTCGAGCGCGTCTTCCATTGTCACCTTGAGCAAGGTGCGCTTGGCGGGGTCCATCGTCGTGTCCCGCAGCTGGTCGGGATTCATCTCGCCGAGGCCCTTGTAGCGGCTGACATTGACCGACGACTTGGTCTCCGCCCCGTTGGTCAGCCGCTTCACGTACGTATCGCGCTCTTTTTCGTCGTAGGCATAGAACTCCTCTTTCCCCTTCGACACGCGGTAGAGCGGCGGCTGCGCAATGTAGATGTATCCGACGTCGATCAGCTGCTTCATCTCCTTATAGAAGAAGGTGAGCAGCAGCGTGCGGATGTGCGCCCCGTCCACGTCGGCGTCCGTCATGATGATGATCTTGTGGTAGCGCGCTTCCTCCACCTTGAAGTCCTCGCCCACTCCCGTGCCGATCGCCGTGATCATCGTCCGGATCTCTTCGTTCGACAGAATCTTGTCGATGCGCGCCTTCTGCACGTTCAGGATCTTGCCGCGCAGCGGCAGGATCGCCTGGTAGCTGCGGTCGCGGCCCATCTTGGCGGAACCGCCGGCCGAGTCGCCCTCGACGAGATAGATCTCACAGAGCTTGGGATCGGTGAGCGAGCAGTCGGCGAGCTTGCCGGGCAGGATGCCGGCGTCGAGGCCGCTCTTCTTCCGCACCAGCTCGCGCGCTTTCCGCGCCGCCTCACGGGCCCGGGCCGCACTGAGCGCCTTGGCGATGATGGAGCGCGCGACGCTCGGGTTCTTGT
The DNA here is from genome assembly GCA_003221035.1 of Gemmatimonadota bacterium. GTDB lineage: Bacteria > Gemmatimonadota > Gemmatimonadetes > Gemmatimonadales > GWC2-71-9 > 20CM-2-65-7. Next base: position 2,301 of record QHUB01000005.1, on the reverse strand, counting down.
CGAAAAACGCGCCGAGGGCCTCGTTGACGACGGTCTTGACGATGCCTTCGACTTCCGAGTTGCCCAACTTGGTCTTGGTCTGCCCCTCGAATTGCGGGTTTTTGACCTTGATGCTGAGGACGCAGTTGAGCCCTTCGCGGACGTCGTCGCCCGAGAGTGTGAACTCTTCCTTCTTCAGGGCGCCGTCCTGCTTCGCCCACTCGTTGATGGTGCGGGTCAGCGCCGACTTGAAGCCGGTGAGGTGCGTGCCGCCTTCGTGCGTATTGATGTTGTTCACGAAGGTGAACGTGTTCTCGCTGTACTGATCGTCGTACTGCACGGCGCCCTCGACCTCGACATCCTCGCGCGAGGCTTCGAACGTGATCGCCTTGGCGTGCAGAGCGCGGCGATTGCCGACGATCCATTTCACGAATTCGGACAGCCCGCCCTTATAGTAGAACGTCTCTTCCTTGGTGCTTCCCTTGCGCTCGTCTTTCAAAACGATCGTGAGCGCCTTGTTCAGAAAGGCGAGCTCCCGCAGGCGGTTGGCGATGGTGGCGTAGTCGAAGCGCGTCTCGGTGAAGATGCTGGTGTCGGGCTTGAACCACACCGTCGTGCCGGTGCCCTTGGCCTTCCCGACGACCTCGAGCTTCTTGACGGTGTCCCCACGCTCGAACGCCATGTGATGGCGCTTGCCGTCGCGGTCCACCCACACTTCGAGCTTCTCCGACAGCGCATTCACCACCGACACGCCGACGCCGTGCAACCCGCCCGAGACCTTGTAGCTGCTTTTGTCGAACTTGCCGCCCGCGTGCAGCACCGTGAGCGCGACCTCGACGCCCGGCTTCTTCTCCGTCTTGTGCAGGTCGACCGGAATGCCGCGGCCGTTGTCGATCACGGTGATCGCGTTGTCGGCATGAATCGTCACGGAGATTTCCGTGCAATAGCCGGCGAGCGCCTCGTCCACCGAGTTGTCCACGACTTCGTAGACCAGGTGGTGCAGGCCGCGCGCCGATACCGAGCCGATGTACATCGCCGGACGGCGCCGAACCGCTTCCAGGCCCTTGAGGACCTGAATCGAATCGGCCTGATAACCGCCGTTGCTCTTTTCTTTCTTGTCTGGTGCGGCAGGCTTCTTCCTGGGCATCAAATTCCTAACGTATAAGGAGCCAGCGAATTGTTGCGATGCGACCCGCACCGCGCCCCGCATTGATGCGGGCCATGATGTCGGGCGTCATCAACTGCAGTTCATTCATCCACGAGCTCGTGGCCACACGGACGAACAGCACGCCGTCGGGGGTGATGCTTTCAGGGCTCGTGACGGCCGCGATCTGAGGGCCGACCAGTCCCGGCCAGTCCGGAATCACCTGCGCCTGTCCGACGCGACGCGCCAAACCAGCCCGTTTCAGGTACCCTTCGAGCGCTTCGGCGACGGCGACGGGACGGCTTTTTTGAGGGCGGTTGGACCGGTCAGTCACAGCCTTAAAATAGCCGGAAGTCATTGTCCGGTCAAGAGTTAAAGGGTGCGGCGGAAGTCTCAGTGGCCTTGGAATTTGGCGGCCCGCTTCTCCAGAAATGCGGTCGTTCCCTCTTTCATGTCCTCGGTCGCGGCCAGCAGCCCAAAATGATTTGCCTCGAGCAAGAGGCCCTCGTCGAGCGTCATCTCGAGCCCCTGATCGACCGCTTCGATCGCGAGCCGCACCGCCAGCGGGCCCATGGCGAGGATCCCGCGCATCATCTTCTCGGATTCGGCGAGCAGCTCCGCCGCCGGCACGACCTTGTTTACCAGGCCGATGCGATACGCCTCCTGTGCATCGATCATCTCGCCGCTCAAAATGAGCTGTAACGCGACGCCCTTGCCGACCAGGCGCGGCAGCCGCTGCGTGCCGCCGTAGCCCGGCGCGATGCCGAGCTTCACTTCCGGCTGGCCGAACTTCGCGTTCTCGCCGGCGATCCGGATGTGACAGGCCATCGCCAGCTCGCAGCCGCCGCCGAGTGCGAACCCGTTGATCGCGGCGATCACGGGCTTGCCGCACGTCTCGAGGCGGCGCAGCACCGCCTGCCCGCGCTGCGCGCGCGCCTTGCCGTCGAACGGACCCTGCCGCGACAGGTCGCCGATGTCGGCGCCGGCCACAAATGATTTGGGTCCCGCGCCGGTCAGGATTGCGCCTCTGATCGCGGATTCTGTCGCGATGCGGTCGGCAGCATGGGCGAGCTCGAGCATCACGTGATCATTCAAGGCGTTCAGCTTGTCGGGGCGATTGATGGTGACGAACGCGATGCCTTCACGGATCTCGAACAGGAGGGTTTGGTAGGTCATGG
>QHUB01000034.1 GCA_003221035.1 Gemmatimonadota bacterium | reverse complement strand
ACGTGGACGTCAACGGCGAGCCGAGCGCGGCCACGAGCTGCGCGATATCGCGATGCGAGGTCCAGCGCACGGCGATCCCGCCGTCCGGCCCGCGCAGCATGTCCGGCAGGCGGCCGGACCCGCCCGGCAGGACCAGCGTCAGCGGGCCCGGCCAGAACGCGCGGGCCAGTGCGTCGGCCGTGGCGTTGAATGCGAGGCCGTGCGCCTCAGCCATCGAGCGATCGCTGATCAATAAGAGGAAGGGTTTGCTGGCGACGCGGCCCTTCAGGGCGGCGAGTGCCGCGACGTCGGTCTGCACGACGCGCGAGCCAAGGCCGTAGACCGTCTCCGTCGGATAGGCGAGCAGGCCGCCCCTTCCCAGGTGCACGACGATGCGCGGGATCGCGGCTTGCACCTCCGCGCTCGTCTGAAACGGCAGAGGCTTCACCGCAATTCACGGGCGAGAGCCTCGGCGATCCGGAAGTCGTCGGCCGTGGTGATCTTGAAATTGTACGGCGAATCAGGAATCAGCTCCACCGGAAACCCTGCTCGCTCACATACCTCGGCGTCATCAGCCGGGGGGGGGGCAGCCCCGTTTGCCGTCTTTGCCGGCTCGGCGCGCAGTTGACGGTAGGCGTCACCCAGCATCTGCCGCGGAAAGCCCTGCGGCGTCTGCGCGCGCCAGATCCGTTCGCGGTCCACGGTACGCGTGATGCGCGGCGTGAGGCGCGGTGCCCCCTGCCCAATTTCCTTCAGCGTGTCCGAGTTTGGCACACCCGCCACGGCGCCGACGCCGGCGCGCGCGCGGGCGATGACGGCATCGATGGTTCCGCGGCTCACGAACGGCCGCGCGGCGTCGTGCACCAGCACGATCGTCACCTCGGCCGGTAATGCCTCGAGCCCGGCGCGCACGGAGTCGAATCGCTGCGCGCCGCCGGGGACGAACGCCAGGCGTTCACCGCGCAGCGTGGCCAGCCACTCGGGGGGACGCCGGGCATACTCCGGCGGGAGCGCCACGATCACGTGCCGTACCTCCGGATGGCCGGTGAACGCGCGCAGCGCGCGCAGCACCATCGGGACACCCAGGATAGGGCGGAATTGCTTCGGCTCACCGGGACCCGCGCGCACGCCGGCCCCGGCCGCGACGACGACGACGCCGACGTCAGGCTGCGAGACGGCGGGCGAGCTCACCGATTCCTTCCAGTCCGATCACCTCGAGCTCTGTGCTCGCTTTCGAGCGGTTCGACAGGAACACGCGGCGGAAGCCCTGACGCGCCGCCTCCGCAAGGCGCCGTTCGACACCGGCGACGGGACGAATCTCGCCGCCGAGACCGACCTCTCCCAAAAACAGCGCATCCGCGGGCACCGGGCGGTCATGGACGGTCGAGACCAGCGCCGCGAGCACGGCGAGGTCCGTCGACGGCTCGAGGAGTCGGATGCCGCCCGTCACGTTCACGAACACATCGAGACTCCCGAACGGGAGCCCGCCGCGCCGCTCGAGCACCGCGAGCAGGAGCGCGAGCCGGCGGTGATCCAGGCCCGTCGCGACGCGCTGCGGCGTGCCGAATCCCGCCTTCGACGCAAGCGCCTGGATCTCCACGAGCATCGGACGCGTGCCTTCCATCAGCGCGGTCACGGCCGAGCCGGACGCACCGGTCGAGCGTCCGGCAAGAAATGCCGCCGCCGGATTCGCGACGGGCTCGAGTCCCGCGCCCGTCATCTGGAAGACGCCGATCTCGTCCACGGACCCGAATCGGTTCTTCACGGCGCGCAGCAGGCGGTGATCCAGCGTGGCCTCACCCTCGAAGTAGAGCACGGTATCGACAATGTGCTCGAGCGTCTTGGGGCCGGCGATGCCGCCGCCTTTCGTGACGTGACCGACCAGCAGCACGGCGGGACCTGATTCCTTGGCGAAGCGCATCAAGCGCGCCGCGCATTCGCGAACCTGACCGACGTTGCCCGGCGCGCCTTCGAGCGCTTCGGTGTAGGTCGTCTGCACCGAGTCGAGCAACACGACGGCCGATTTCAGCTGCGTCGCATGATGGATGATCGATTCGAGTCGCGTTTCGCCGAGCACGTGAATGGCGCCGGCATTCTCTTTCAGTCGATCGGCGCGGAGTCGCAGCTGATCCGGCGATTCTTCACCCGAGACATAGAGCGTAGACACGCCTTGGCTCTCGAGTCGCGCGGCACATTGCATCAACAGCGTGGACTTCCCGATGCCGGGCTCGCCGCCCACGAGCGTGACGGAGCCCGGTACGATCCCCCCGCCGAGGACGAAGTCGAACTCGGCGAGGCCGGTTTGCCACCGCGCACGTTGGGCGGTTGGAAGGTTGGACAGTTGGACCGGAACTGCGGTTCGTTCAGTCCACCCGTCCACCCGTCCCCCCTTCTTCCCGACAGGCTCTTCGATCAGGGTATTCCACGCTCCGCACGCGTCGCAGCGACCGCCCCACTTCGGCTGGTCCGCGCCGCAGTCGGTGCAGCGAAACACCGATTTGCCCTTAGACACTCGCGGGAGCCTCGCGCGCGCTGTAGTTGTCGAAGCGGGTGAATTCCTTCTTGAAATGCAGCTTCAGGTTTCCGGTCGGTCCGTTGCGCTGCTTGCCGACGAGCACCTCGGCGATTCCCTCGATGCTCTCGTTGGTCTTGGGATCGACCGGGCCGTCATAGAACTCCTGCCGGTAGATGAACAACACGACATCGGCGTCTTGCTCGATCGCGCCCGATTCGCGCAGGTCCGAGAGCTGCGGCCGGCGGTGCTCGCCGCCGCGCTGCTCGGGCGCGCGCGACAGCTGTGACAGCGCGATCACCGGCACGTCCAGCTCTTTGGCGAGCGCCTTGAGCGAGCGCGAGATGTAGGAGATCTCCTGCTGCCGGTTCTCGACGTCGCCCGGACCTTGCATGAGCTGCAGGTAGTCCACGATCACGAGCGCAATATCGTGCTCGGCCTTCAACCGCCGTGCCTTGGACCGCATGGCGAGCGGCGTGAGCGCAGCCGAATCGTCAATCCAGATCGGCGCGGTGCCCAGGAGGCCCGCCGCGCGCGCGAGCTTGGGATAGTCGTCGTCGCGGAGCTGGCCCCGGCGCAGCCGCTGGGCGTCGACCAGGCCTTCCGAGCAGAGCAGCCGCTGCACGAGCTGGTCCTTGGACATTTCCAGGGAGAACACCGCGATCGGCGTGTTGTGCTCGATGGCGGCGTGCTGGACGACGTTCAGCGCGAGCGCCGTTTTGCCCATGGATGGGCGCGCGGCGAGGATGACGAGATCCGACCGCTGGAAGCCCGCGGTGTAGCGATCGAGATCGACGAAGCCGCTGGGGACTCCGGTCAGCGCACCCGCCCCCGACTGGAGCTGCTCGATGCGCTCCATCGTCGGCCAGATGAGCTCCTTGATGCGGATGAACTCTTCGGCGCGGCGGAACTGCGCCACCTGGAAGACGCGGTGCTCGGCGTTGTCGAGCACTTCCCCGGCGGTGCCGTGGCCTTCGTAGATGTCCTGGATGATGCCGGTCGCCGCTTCGACGAGACGGCGCATCACCGCCTTGTCGCGCACGATCTTGGCGTGATAGTCGACGTTTGCGGCCGTCGGCACGACGTCGATCAGCGCGGCGATGTACTCCATGCCGCCGGCCCGGTCGAGATCGCCGCGGCGCTGCAGCTCGCCCTGCAGCGTGACGGGATCGATCACGTCGCCGCGCTCGGTGAGCGAGAGCATCGACCGATACAGCAGGCGATGGCTCTCCTTGTAGAACATCGTGTCGTCCAGGATTTCGGCCGCCTTGAGCGCCGCATCCTGGTCCAGCATCATCGCGCCCAGAACCGCCTGCTCCGCCTCGTTGCTCCACGGAGTTTGGCGGCCGGCGTACTCACTCGCCCTCTCAGCCGTCGAGGAGGCGAGCGGCGATACGGACGTCATCCCAGGTTGGTCTCTTCCAGTTGGGGTTTCGGAGCAAGGCCGCCGGATGATAGGTCACGATGACGGGAATGCCGCGGAACCGATGAACCTGATTGCGGAGGGCACCGAGCGACTGCTTGGTATTGAGCAAGCTTTGGGCGGCCGTCCCTCCCATGGCCAGGATGACCGTGGGCTTCACCAGCTCGATCTGCCGGTAAAGAAACGGCAGGCAGGCCGCGATCTCGTCGTATTGCGGCAGCCGGTTCTCCGGAGGCCGGCACTTCACGATGTTGCAGATGAACACCTGATCGCGCGGCAGCGCGATCGCTTCGAGAATTTTGGTGAGCAGCTCGCCGGCGCGGCCGACGAACGGTCGTCCGGTCTCGTCTTCAGTGCGCCCCGGCCCCTCGCCGATCACCACCAGACGCGCCGTGGCGAGGCCCTCGCCCGGCACCGTCCTGGTGCGGCCGTCGCACAGCTTGCAGCGGCGACAGCCGGCGATGAGCGCCGCGACGTCCTCCAAGCTGGTGGCCCGCTGGATGGGATCGCTGGCAAAGAGATCGGCCGACGGTGGGTCGAAGGAAATTCCAGGAGCCGGGCTCGGGGAGCCGGGAGCCGGGGCTGCTGGGTTGGATGTGGGAACGACCATCGGCGCCGGTGCACGCGAATCCCCGACTTCCGGCTCCCGACTCCCGGCTCCTTCAGATTCCGCCAGGATCACCGAATCTCCACCAAGCAACCGCTGTTGTCGCAGGTATTGCGCAGCTAGAGCCCAGGGGTCAGTCAAAGCGCCTCTTCCACCACGTCGAGAATTCGGTCGGCCACGTCGCGTTTCGGGAGCAGCGGCAGGTCGACTTGCTTGCCGCCCGGTCCCAGGATCGTCACGCGATTGGTCGTGACCTCGAATCCGGCGCCGGGCTCAGTGGCGTCGTTCAGGATCACGTAGTCGAGCGCCTTATTCTGCATCTTCGAGCGCGCGTTCGCGAGTCCGTTCCCCGTCTCGAGTGCGAAACCGACGACGACCATCCCCTTGCGGCGCGTGAGCGAGCCGAGTATGTCGGGCGTCGCTTCGAGCTCGAGGGTGAAGGCGCCGTTGCTGCGCGGGCGCTTCTTGGCCGACTGCGTCGCGGGCCGGTAATCGGCGGGCGCCGCGCTCATGATCAGCGCGTCCGCGCTGCCCACGAGTCCCTGCACCGCCTGCTGCATCTGCTCCGTGGTCTCGACGTGCTGCGTCTTCAGGCCGGCGGGCGGCGTCAGCTCGGTGGGACCGCTGACGAGCACGACATCGGCGCCGCGCGCGCGCGCGGCTTCGGCGAGCGCGTAGCCCATGCGGCCGCTCGAAGGATTCGTGATCACGCGCACGGGATCGAGATGCTCGCGCGTCGGTCCGGCCGTCACCACGACCCGCTTGCCCGACCACTTACTCTTGCCCGGATTGTCGCCCTGCTCGAGCAGCTGCGCGGCGGCGGCGAAGATCGCATCCGGCTCGCTCATCCGGCCCGGTCGCTCACTCGGCCCTTCGGCCAGCGCGCCGCTCTCGGGACCGATGAAGTGCCAGCCCCGACTCTCCAGCGTCTTGATGTTTGCCGTGGTGGCGGGGTTCGCGTACATGTCGTCGTTCATCGCGGGCGCGGCGAGCACGAGACGGCGCGCTCGTGCGAGCAGCAGCGCGGTCAGCAAATCGTCGGCCATCCCCATCGCGGCGCGCGCGAGCAGGTTGGCCGTCGCGGGCGCGACAATCACGAGATCGGGTTCTTTGGCGAGATCGATGTGCGCGAGCGCGCGGCCCCCCCCCCGCTCCCACAGCGATGTCAGCACGGGCCTGCCGGTCAGCGCTTCGAACGTGACGGGACGGACGAACTCCGCGGCCGCGGCGGTGAGCACCACATCCACGGTGGCGCCCGCTTCCGTGAGCCGGCGCGCCAGGAAACAACTCTTGTAGCAGGCGATTCCGCCCGACACGCCAAGGACGACGTGGCGGTGCGAGAACGGCATCAGCCTTCCTGCTGGCGCCGCCGCCGCACCAGGCGGTATTTCAGGCCGCCGCGCACGAGCTCGTCGAACGCGCGGGTCGTGAGCTTCTCCTCCCAGTCGACCGAGCGGTCACGTGGGAAGTCGTTCACGAAGCGCGCGAACTTGGCCGCAACGAGCACGCCGAGGTACTTGTTCTGGGTCTGTCCTGCGACTTCTGAGGGTGTCACGATCCGCATGTGCTTCACCTTTCGCGTACGTTCTTAGAGGCGATGCCTCTCGTCGTCCAGATCTATCAGGTACTGCTTCATCCAGGGAAGGTCCCTGGGGTCCCGCACAAATGTAGCAGGCTCCTCGCTGACCTTCAGGACGGCTTCCACGGCCTGGTCGAGATCGTCGTTCCGTACCCACCGATGGAACGCCGTGGCTTCGGTGATCTCGTCGATGGCACGCTCCAACCGCTGCTTGATCTCGTCGCGCGATTCGCTCCCCCGCCCCACCAGCCGCTGCACCAGCACCCGCGGGTCGCTCGGCAAAATGAAAATCGTGAGCGCGTGCGAGTCCAGCTTGCGCACCTGCGCGGCGCCGTTGACTTCGATATCGAGCAGCACGTGCCGGCCGGACTCGAGAATCTTCGCCACATCGCTGCGCAGCGTGCCGTACAATTCGCCGCCGTACTGCGCGTGCTCCAGAAACTGTCCCTGATTCACGCCGGCCAAAAATTGCGACGGCGTCCAAAAGCGGTAATCGACGCCGTCGGTTTCCCCCCCCCGCGGCTGCCGCGTCGTGGCGGACACCGAGAAGCCAAACTGGTCGGGATACCGTTCGCGGAGCGTCTTCGCAATCGTCGTCTTGCCGCCGCCCGATGGCGCCGACAGGACGACGATGCGCGGCCCCACCGTCACTCCAAATTCTCCAGCTGCTCCCGGAACTTCTCGAGGTCGCCCTTCATCGCGATCACCGACTGCGTGATGCGCGCGTCGTTCGCCTTCGACCCCATCGTGTTGACCTCGCGCAGCAGCTCCTGCGCCAGGAACCCGAGCTGCTTGCCGACCGCGTGGTCGGATGCGAGCGCCGCCCGTGCCGCCGCGACATGCGCGCGGAACCGCACCAGCTCTTCCGTGATGTCCACGCGATCCGCGAGCAGCGCGATCTCGAGCGCCAGCCGCTGCTCGTCCACGTTGGCCCGGCTCGTCAGCTCCTGCACTGCCTGCTTCAGCCGCTCATGCTCTGCCTTGAGCCGCGCCGGCGCCTGCGCCTCGATGGCGCGCGCCGCCGTTTCCAACGCGTCGAGCCGCGCGTTCAGCTCGACGACGAGCGCCTGACCCTCGCGCTCGCGCATCGCCACGACTTCGCGCGCGGCCTTCTCCACCACCGACTGCACGTCCGCCCACTGCACCGGCTGGTCGGTAGCGCCGTTCGCCGCCGTCATGACGTCGGGATGCCGCGCGACGAACGCCAGGTCCACCGTTCCCTTCAGCTTCAGCTTCTTCTTGAGCTGCTGCGCGGCCGCCAGCACCTGACGCGCCCGTGACAGATCGATCGTCACTTCGCGCTCCGGGCCCGGGCTCTCGACCCACCGCGCCGTCACCGTCACATGACCGCGCTCGAGCAGTTGCCGCAGCCGCTCGCGCAGCTCGACCTCCACTCCGGCCAGATCCGCCGGCAGCTTGAGCTGCGGGTTGAAATAGCGGTGGTTGACGGTGCGGATCTCAATTCGCAGCCGTCCGCGAAGCACCCGATCTTCGGCAGCGCCGAAGCCTGTCATACTGCGCGGCACAGGGCGATAAATGTAACGGGGAACGCTAGTTAGTGAAGAACCACCGGGCGCCCCACTGCTGGGCGGCCTGCGGATAGCCTAATCCCGGCACATAGCTCGCGTGCGTGACATTGATGTTCTTCGAGTTCCAGAAGAGGGTGGCCCCGCCAAGCTGCATCTCGATGTTCGTCTCCGTGAATGTCGCTCCCGCCAAGCCGAAGCGCGACCCGGCGCTGATGCCGCCACTGCCGCCGCGGCTCCAGGACTCCATCGCGAGCTCGGCCCTGAGCGCAAAGATGCCGCTCGGGAAGACTCGCCAGAACTTGGAGTAGAACGTCGCCGACACCCGCCCGTGACGCGGCGGCTCGAAATCGCCGCCCCCGACGACTGGATCATAGTACCAGCCGGAGAACGTCAGCCCAGGCGCAACGTGCACGAGGCCCCGCGCCGCGACGAAATCGGTGGCGGGCGTCGGAGCCAGCGAATCGATGGTGCCGATGCCCTCGGCGAAGCCGAACGGCGCGAATGGGTCGCGATGTCCGCGACCGACCTCGATGGAGAACAGCCGGTGGTCGAGCCGCAGCCAGGCCGCGACGTCCACCTGCTGGGTGACCGGCCTCGTTGCTTCGAATGGCGACTGCGGCTCCTTGCGCCAGGTGCCCTCGGCGCGCGCTGAGAAGCCGAACGGCAGCGCAATGCCCGCCATGCCGTAGGCTTGCGCCCCTTTGCGATCTTCAGAGTAGAGCGATTGGCGAATGCTGCCCGCGAGCGTGATTCCCGAGAGCGGGATCAAACCGACGCGGCCCTCGAACTGCGCCGGCGCGCCGCCCGTCCCGTATCTGGCCGTGCCGACCGCTGTCGCCCGATTCGTCACGACGCTCGCCTCGACGCTTCCCACGGAGATGCCGCGTTTATTCACAAACGTCCCGTGACTGATGCCGCTCTGGGCGAGCTGCGTCGAGAGCCGCCAGCCCAGTCCATCGGAGCGCGACGCGACAAAGAGCTCCAACAGACGATCGCGGCGTTCCTGACGCCACCCCTCCACGACGGTGCCCTCGCTGGTCCGATGCCAGCTGTTGCTGGAGATCTGATACGACGCGCCCCAGTGTCCTTTGGGTGGGATGTATTCAGCCTTGAGCCAGAGGTCGGCAGTGCCGAAGGGTGTGCTCGTGTTGCCCGACGGACCCGCGGCGATGCTCGACCAGTCCATTACAAGGTTCAACCCGAATCCTGATCGCGTCCGTTTCGCGTAACCGGCGCGATATCCCGCAATGTCCTGCCGGCCGGTGAGAACGCCGATCTGAGTTTGGGGCGCGGTGGACCGATACCGGTTGGTCACCAGGTAGACCTGCAGCGACGCGGGCAGGATGATGACATCCACCCGCTCGATCGGCCCCAGCGGAATGCGCCCGGGATCGAGGTAGAGCGAATCGCCGCCGAGCGGCAGCATTCGCATCCCGTCCCAATAGATCTCGACCGAAGCGGGTCCGCGCCCGGCGTACAGGACGATCTCCGCCTGCCCGAACCATCCGCCGCGCGCGACGTATACGCCGGGGATATGCACCAGCAAATCGCTGAGTGTGCGCGCGCTCGACAGCAGGATCGAGTCCAGCGTGAAGGTGTAGCGGGCGCCTCGCGGGAGCGGTCCGGCGACAATCGCCGGCGTCAGCGTGGGCAAGAGTGCGGGTGTGCTGTCCCTGGCTGCCGCTGTGGTATCTCGTGCCGACGTGTCCGGTGCCGCCGTGCCTCGACCGGTCGTGTCGACCTGAGCGGAGAGGGCCGCAGGCAACAGGGCGAGGACGAGAATCCCCGCCCGAACAGGTATCAAGCGCCGGCGCGTTTCAACAGGAATTCCGTAAACAGCCGGACGCCGATCGCCGTTGGGCCCTTGGCGTGGCTTGCGCCTTCGCCTTCCAGATAAGCCGTGCCCGCGATATCGAGATGCACCCAGGGAAACCCATCCACGAATTCGCGGAGGAACCACGCGCCCGCGATCGTGCCGGCGGCGCGCCCGCCCGAATTCTTGACGTCGGCGACGTCGGACTTCAGCAGCTCGCGGTACTCGTCCCACAGCGGCAGCGGCCAGCAGCGCTCGCCGGCGCGCTCGCCGGCGTCGCGCACTTCGGCGAGCAGTGCTTCGTCGTTGCCGAGCATGCCGATCGCGTGATGCCCCAGCGCGATGACGACCGCGCCCGTGAGTGTCGCGGCGTCGATCGCGGCAACCGGTTTGAAGCGCCTGGCATACGACAGCGCGTCACACAGGATCAGCCGCCCCTCCGCATCGGTGTTGATGATCTCGATCGTCTTGCCGAGATGGCTTCTGATGACGTCACCCGGCTTGACCGCGGTCCCGGACGGCAGGTTCTCCGTGGCGGGGATCAAGCCGACCACATTGATCTTGGGCTTCAGGCGCCCGAGCACCTCGAAGACTCCCAGCACGGCGGTCGCGCCCGATTTGTCGAACTTCATGTCCTCCATGTTCGCCGCCGGCTTGATCGAGATGCCACCGGAGTCGAACGTGACGCCCTTGCCGATCAGGGCGACGGGGGCGCCTCCCCCATCGCTTCCTTGATACTCCAGCACGATGAAACGGGGTTCCTCTGCGCTGCCCTGCGCGACCGCGAGCAGCGCGCCCATCCCTTCCTTCTTTATCTGCGCCTTGTCCAGGATCGTGACGCCAAAGCCGTGCGTCGCGGCCAGCGTGCGGGCCTGTTCGGCGAGGTAGCTGGGGGTACAGACGTTGCCCGGCTGCATTTGGAGATTGCGCGTGTAGAGATAGCCCGCGGCAATGGCGTCTCCGATCCGGCGGCCCGTCTCCGCGACCTTCTTGTCCCCGCCGTCGAAGAGCAGCTCGACCGACTCGAGCTCGGGCTTGGGATCCTCCGGCTGCTTCTTGAGCTCCGTGAACTGCCAACTGCCCTGCGCCGCGCCTTCGATGAGCACCTGCGCCAGTTCGGCGGCGCCGAGCCCGCCGCGCGCCTCTTTGGCGACGGTAAGCGCGAATGTCTTGGTGCCGAGGCTCCGCGCGCGCTTCGCCGCAATCGCCGCCGCGCGACGCACCGCGCCGCGCGTGATCTCGCTCGTCTTGCCGATGCCCACGAGCAGCACGCGCTCGGTCTTGCCCGCGCCGTAGACCAGCAGCGCCTCGTCCTTCTTGCCTTGGTAGTCGCCGGAGGCGATCGCGCGCTCGAGGCCCGGATCTTTGAGCGGTGCCGGGGCGCCCTGGGCGACGATGATGGCCACCAGGGGACTCTCGATGCCGGCGAGGGGGCGCGACGAGATCTGAGTCTTCATGTGAGGTGCTCGACGATGGCTTCCGCGAACGCGGAGGTGGAGACCTCGGTCGCACCGGGCATCTGGCGCGCGAGGTCGTACGTGACGCGCTTGGAGGCGATCGCGCCCTCCAGGCCGCGCACGATCGCGCGCGCGACGTCGTCCCAGCCCAGCTCTTCGAACATCATGACGCCGGACAGAATCACGCTGCTCGGGTTGATCTTGTCCTGACCCGCGTACTTGGGCGCGGTGCCGTGCGTCGCTTCGAACACCGCGTACCCGTCGCCGACATTGCCGCCGGGCGCCAGGCCGAGTCCGCCGACCTGTGCGGCAGCGGCGTCGGAGAGATAGTCGCCGTTCAGGTTCGGCGATGCGACCACGGAGTACTCGTTGGGCCGCAGCAACAGTTGCTGGAACATCGAGTCGGCGATGCGATCCTTGATGATCACCTTGCCGGCGTCCTCCTTGCGCTTTCCACCTTCCGCCTCGGCGATGGTGTGGTCCCCGAAGCGCTCCTTCGCGATCTCGTAGCCCCAGTCGCGGAACGCGCCTTCGGTGAACTTCATGATGTTGCCCTTGTGCACGAGCGTGACCGACGGCAGGCGACGTTTGATGGCGTACTGAATCGCCTTCGCCATCAGGCGCTGCGAGCCGAACTTCGACATCGGCTTGATGCCGATCGCGCTGCCTTCGCGGATCTTCGCGCCGAACCGCCGCGTGAGAAACTCGATCACCGCATCGGCCTCGGCGCTGTGCGCCTTGTATTCGATGCCCGCGTAGACGTCTTCGATGTTCTCGCGGAAGATGACGATGTTCAGCTTGCCGGGATCTTTCATGGGCGACGGCACGCCCTCGAAGTAGCGGACCGGGCGGATGCAGGCGTAGAGATCGAGAATCTGCCGCAGCGCGACATTGAGCGACCGGATGCCGCCGCCCACGGGCGTGGTCAGCGGTCCCTTGATCGCGACGCGGTGCTCGCGAATGACGTTGAGCGTCTCTTCGGGCAGCCAGCTGCCGGTCTGATTGAACGCCTTCTCCCCCGCCAGAACTTCGCGCCACATGACGTTGCGCCGGCCGGCGGACGTCTTTTCGACGGCAGCGTTGAAGACATTGGCCGCGGCGCGCCAGATGTCGGGCCCGGTGCCGTCGCCTTCGATGAAGGGGATGATGGGATGGTCGGGGACGATCCAGCGGCCATCGCGAAAGTCGATTTTGACGCCCACGGCACCGCCGCGGCGGCCTTCAACCTGTGTTGGCATGGACCCCATACTACAACAAAAAAGCTCGCCTTTGCAGGCGAGCTTCTCTGTTGCAGAACCGGCGTCCTACCAGCCGAGCGCGAGACCAGCGCTCAACACGAGGTCGTTTTGGAACTTGCGACCGGTGTTGAAATTGCCGCCATAAAAGAAGTCTTCGCCCTCCAACCGGAGACCAACCGACGCGGAGAACGGAATCCGGACGCCGAGGCCGGCCACGCCGCCCCAGTCCGTATGGCTGTCGCTTTCACGGGCCACGTCCGCGCCCCGCCGAATGAGCGACGGACCACCGCTCAGGAAAATTCCGACGCGCGAGGTCGCGGGGGACAGGCCAAGCATGAGCTTGGCGCCGCCGACGAAGACCTGCGTGTTGCGGTCGCCGTTGATCGTCGTGTTCGTGCCGGAAATGTGCACGCGCGCGGGCGCGAACCCGCCGGTGAGCTCGAACCCAACGGGGCTGTTGCCCCAGAATGTCAGACGCGCGCCACCAATGAAACTGTTGTCGCGCTTGATGTCGGTACCAACTGCGCTGAAGCTGTTCCGTGTCGGGACATAGGCGCCCGCCCACGGAGTGACGGAGAAGCCGCTCTGTGCGACCGCGGGCGCAACGCCCACCGCACCGAGCAGAGCAGCTAACGCGATGCCTCGAAACATACGAACCTCCAAATAGGTGATAGAGCCGTGCTTCCTACCACGTTCGCCGGGGCCGCGCGCGAAACAAATCGATCGAGTGGTTGTGAAGTGGTGTACGACGTCCGATCTAAACGCATCTCCGCCTATGCCTAATCCCTGCCGAATGTGACCTGCCGGAACGGCGGCGGGTGGCGTGGGTAGGCCCATGTATGCGAATTGCTCATTCGACCATCGTCCGGTCGCTGATCACGCTCGTCGTCAGCGGCTGCTTCAGTGGTACCGCGCCGATCATTATCGGGGTGAACGGCGGTACCGGCGGCACCGGCAGCGGTGCCCCGCCCGTGCTCGCATTCTTCGTGCAGCCGAACACCGCGAATGTCGGTCAGCTGATCAGCCCCGCGGTTGAAGTCGTGGCGAAGGACTCGTTGGGCGGGACCGATTCCACGTTCACCGGCACGATCTCGATAGGACTCACCAACAACTCCACAGGCGCGGCCCTGAACGGCACCCCGTCACGGCGGGCGGTCAAAGGGATTGCGTCGTTCGACGATCTGGCGGTCGATAAGGCGGGGACCTACACGCTCCAGGCCTCGACGAGCGGAGCCGCTGCGGTGACCAGCACGATTTTCTCGATCACGACGGTCACGGGACCATAAGACGCTGAAGTGTAAGGCGCAGCGATGCGCGAAAAAGCGCAGCAGGTGTAGTTCACACGTGCTGCGCCTTATTGCGCCGGTTCGCGCCTTGGAGGTCTACAGTCGATATCCCGCCAACGTTCCCGGCGTCGTCTGTAGAAACAGCATCCCGGAGATATCATCTACCGCATAGACCGGCTCGCGCTGCTTGCCGAGATCCACGCGTGAGCGCGGCTGGCCGGTGTCTTTGTCGATCTGCAGCAGCACATTCCCGTTGCCTTCCGGTCCCTTCGTCAGCACGAACACCGAACTCGGCGTAGCGAGCGAAGCCTTGAAGCGTTTCGAGGCCAGGGCGCCGGCCTGCTGCGAATAGCCGGTCAGCTGTGCCCCGCCCTGTGAATAGGCTGTGGCGAGCTCGGCGGTCACTCGCTTGACCACCGTGTCGCTGGTGGAGCGCGATGCTTGCGCGAAGGCGTCACCGTATGACGTGGCCGCGGCGCCGTAGAGTCCCGCACGCACTGAGTTGATGCGATACAGCGCCCGCATCAGCCCCGGCAGCTGCGGTGCGGGATGATAGACCTGCTGCTTGATCTGCCCGTCGCGACTCACGATCACCATGTTCTGCGCCGAGGTGAGTACGAGGCCCGCAGTGCGAACCTCGAGCGTGGTCGGATCCTCGTCGCCCTGCAGCCGGATCTCGGGCCCGAGCGCGCGATAGCTGCCGTCCTGCCGGTTGACCGCGTAGAGATGGTGGTCCTTGTTGGCGTACACGTACAGCGTGCCACCCTCCGTCGCGTGCAGCACGACGGAGTTCTTTCCGCCTTCGACCGCATCTTTGTACTTCGGCTCACCGCTCGACAGGTCGATGACGTTCACTTCTCCGTTCGTCGATGCGTCCGAGCGCGAGATGTACAAGAGACCTGCGGGGACCAGCTCGGCGTAATCGAGCTGTCCTTTGATCTTCACATCCTTCTGCAGGCGCAGCGTGGCCGTCGGTACGTTCAGCACGTTGACGAACGTCTTCGACTCCGCATCGATGGCGAGCACCAGCGCGTCACCGCCGGTAGGCAGCGCGTCCTTGACGGTGCCGTGCATGCGCAACGGCTTCGGGGCGAGCATGGTCCCGTCTTCGTAGCGGGCGATGTTGAGGCCGGTCTGCACCACGCCGTTGACGATCCGCACGTTTCCCGTGGCCTGATCGGCGGGCGGCGATTCGGGCAGCATCACGATGCCGGCGGGATGCTCGACGATGTCGCGAATCCAGCCGTCGATGTTCGCCGGCTTCGCCCATAGCGCACGGCCGTCGGCAATTCCATACGCCATGAGCCGGTCGTCGTAGCTGACGTAGATGCGGTCATTCTTTCGCAGTGACGCGTAGAGGTGCACCTGGTGCGGCAGTGACCCCGAGTGGGCCATTGGCAACGACGCGGTCCAGCGGATCGCGCCCGTCCTGGCATCGAGCGCGCGCAGCCCCAGCAGCGTGTACACGACAATCAGGTCTGGTCCCGCCTGCAGCACCTCGAGTCGCGTGCCGGACGACGCCGCGCGCACGAGTCCCTGCATCAGGCCGCCGAGACCGCCGCGCTTGGGTTCGGTCTGCTGGAACAGCGATTCGCTCACCCAGCGCTGTTTGCCCGTCGCAAGATCGTACAACGCGACCAGTGGCGGGCCCGAGGCGCGTTGGCCGTGCACCAGCAGTGTGCCCGACTGCGGGAGCGCGCGCCGCGTCACCACTCTGGTGAGACTCAGCGCGCGCGAGTCGAACAGCACGGTGCCGGTGACGGGATCGAAAATGACGGACACACCGGGCTTCGCGGCTTCCATCAGGAGCGAGCCTTCGATCATGTGGACGCTATCGGCCGAGAGGCCGCCGAGATCGTTTTTCTGCCACGCGATCTGACCGCGCTCGATGTCTACCCCCGCGAGTGCGGCATCGGTTGCCACGAGCAACGCGCCGGCGGGCGTGGTCTGTTGCCAGCGCACTTCACCAGTGAAGTGCAGCGTCCATGCTGCCACCGAACCGGCGCTCGGTTGTGCCGCGGGGGGCGCGGTCGTCGACGCGTTGCGAACGGGAGTAGCCTGAAGCAGTACGAGCAGCAGCGAGAGCGCCATGGTTTAGCCTCCTGAGAGGCCCCATATCCCCCCATGCACCCACGGGGCGCAAGTGGTTTAGATCACCTCATCACTGGAGCGATGGTGCGGCGCGGTGCGCGCCGGTGAGAGTGCCGATGCACCTAACATGAGGAGCAGTCATGAAATGCGCGCTATTGATTGCCGCAGGGCTCGTGCTTGCCGGCGCGGTGGCGGGATGTGGCGGCGGTTATGGTGGACCAACGGGTCCTGACACCTCCAAAGTTGTCCAACACATCGTCGCGGCGCAGGCCGCACGCGTGAACGTCGATCAGGTATTGGGCTTCGATCTTGGCGAGTAGCGAATGCCGAGCGACACCTCTGGTCTGATGTTTGTCAGGGGTGTTCGCTCGTCCCACCAGGTTTGGCGCGTCGAAACCGCACGTCGAGAGTGCGTTGCACGTCGATTACTTTCGCACGCGGCCCGTACCGATATGTCGTAATCACGATCAATGAATCTTGCAGAGGAACGCCCGGGGCGATGTTGTGGAACCGGGTCCGAAAGTTCATCGCGCGCGTGTCAATCAGCGCGGAGCGCTCGGGTCTCGTGAGTCGCGTCTCGGTATACCGCAGCTCGTAGGTGGTGGAATCGAGGTACGCGGCGCCCGCTATGTCGGCCGAGCCGATCCGGGCGGCAGGCTCGAAGTTGAGGCGCACGAGGGTTTCGCCACCAATCGTGTCCCTCCCGGCCAACGAGAAACAGTGATTCGCGACGAAGGTCGGGTTCCCCAGGTCCTGCAGCTCGGCGCTGTGGATTACGACAAAGCTGTCGGGATTTCCCCAGGCGCCCCACGCCGGTTCCACGACGCGTCCGACATGATAGGGATGATCCTGCTCGCTCGAGAAGTGGAGCCGGCGCCGCACGGGATCGCCCGTGTCGCCGCGCTGGCTCACTTCACGGGCGGAGAGCTCGAGCGTGTATTCGAACGGAAACGAGTCCGCGAGCAGCTCGTAGCGGCGCGCGTTTTCCTGAAGCTGGTCGAACACCGCGCGCAGCGCCGCATCGCTCGAGTCGGGGCGGCCGGGGTTCGTGCATCGTTGCGCCGTGATAGTGACTGGGGGCAGCTCGATCGCCAATCGGCGAAGCGCGATGCGCACGGAAGTGGAGTCGCCGACGACGATTTGTGTGTCGAGCGGCGCATAGCCGATCTGTCGGACGCTGAGCACGTAGGATCCGGGGGCGGCGACAAAGCTGAAGGCTCCGGCGGCGTCGCTGAACTGCCTGCCGCCGTTCGGAAGCAACGTCACGATGCTGAAGCCGAGGGGTTGACCCGTTTCGGCGGCGACGATGGCGCCGCGGAGCGTCGGGTGCTGTGCAGCGGCGAGCTGGGCGAGGACCACAACCGACAGGTGCGTCATAGCGGATGCCCGAGGAGAGAGTCGAACTCTCACGGGGTTGCCCCCGGGGGATTTTGAGTCCCCTGCGTCTGCCATTCCGCCACTCGGGCCAACTCGCGGGCTCGATAACTTACCCACACAAAGCCAAGACCGGGAGCGAGCGCGCACCTTCTCGGTCCGCCAGCGCCCCGGGATCCTTGAGGACAGGGTGAAGACAGGAGATGCTCCAAGTCCTCGTCAGGTAACGCACCAACAGCAACTACGTTTGACCAAGAATTCCGTGGCCGCAACCTCGCCACACCCTTTTGATCCGTTGTCCCGACGCCGGTGAAAATCCACCGTTCACTGCGACGCATTTTGATTTTCACCACAACGGAGGGAGGAATGCATGAAACGCTTCACTGCCCTGCTGACTGTGCTGGCAGCGCTCGCGGCGTGTAACGAGCCGGGCGCCTCGCCCGAGCGGATCACCGCGGCGACGACCGCGACTGCTTCGTCGTCACTTCCGCACATCAACAGGACGAACATCCCCATTCCCGTAAGCCTCAACGCCACCTTCACCGCCGAGCAGTGCTCCAACAATCCCGGACCGCGGATCACTCTGGAGGGTGTTGCGGCCGTGGGCGGCTTCGGCGTCGAGATGACGTTCACGAATAACTTGAAGGGCACGCACACCTACACGGCGGACAACGTCGTAGACGTCTCCTTCCAGAACAGCGGTGGCCCCATTGTGATTCCGAAACAACCGTCGCGCGGCGGGACGGGCGGAAATCCGTTCATTTGGGTGCAGTTTGTGGATGCGAAGGGCAATCCGACGAGCGACGAGATCTTCCTGGGACGGTGCGTGCAAGGCACACGCTACGGCTTCAATCGCGGGCAGGGCACTTCAGGCGCCGGGTTTGCTCAGTTCGAGATCACGAGCTGCGAGAACAGTCCCGGTCCCTTCATTGATGTGACCGCCGGTCTCACGATGGACGGCCTCGGCCTCCGAATCATTTTCCGCAACAACGACAACCCGGTCGGTGGACCGCATGAGGCGAGCGTCAGTGACGTCCTCACGGTCATTCCGCCTGGTCTGAACCTGACCTTCCCCAAACAGCCGTCACAAGGCGGCGTGGGCGGGAATCCCTGGATCTTCGCGGGCTTCACGGACGCGAGCGGGACGCCCGTGGGTAGCGCAACGCTGCTGGGTCGCTGCGAGCAGATCAGCAAGTCGCTGTCCTAGCCACAAACGGGTAGGGGCGCAGCGTGCTGCGCCCCTATTGTTTCCCCGACGCGTTCCCCGCCTGCTTTTTCTAGATGCCCCGACCCCTGCGCCCGGCCCGCTGGCCAGGACGAACTCCCGGCTGCATCCCCCGCCCCATCCGCCCATCCCGGCGCTCCAGCTGCATCTCCACCACCCGCTGCATGAGCCGGCCACGCATCTGCTCGTAGCGAGCCCGCTGCACCGGCGTCAGATACCCCGCCATCTCCTGGTCTTCGTCCTGCTCAATCTTCGCCAGCTCGGCGCGGCCCGTGCGCTGTGCATCGAGGAGCTTGCGCAGGCTGTCCTGGTTGGCTGCGACGCCCGGCTGCATCTGATCGTCGATGGCGCGACGCCGGTCCATTTGCTGTTGCTGCAACGTGCGGCGGCGCGCGCCGAAGCGCTCCTGCGTCGCGCGCAGCTTGGTTGACTGCTCGGTCGACAGATTCAGGTTCTCCTGCACGCGCTCACTGAACGCCGCCTCGATGCGGTCGCGCAACGCCCGCGCCTCAGCGGTGTCGTTCCGCGCGGCCGTCGCGGCGCCCGCCGCCGTATCGCGCTGCTGCGCCCGGAGACTCGGCGCGAGCATGACGGCCAGACAGAACACGATATGCTTCTTCATCCTATCCCTCCCCTTGCAACGCGCGCAGCACTTCGCGCAGCTGCTGCGCATCCAGTCCACGGAAATCACTGCTGCTATCGGGCACGACCGCACTGTCGCTGCTGATGATGTCATCGAATGACGCGAGCACATCGCGCAGCTCGTCGGCGGACAGATCATTCAGATCATCCGCTACATAGTGCGCGGGATGGCCGACGGCCGCAGGGCGACGCGCCGGAGTCACGTGCGACCAAACCACGCCGAGGCCGACCAGGATCACCACCGTCGCTGCGATCCGCAGCCATGCGGGTTGGATCCAGGTTACGCGCGCCTTCGGCTGCTCGCGCAGCTGCTCGACCACCTGCCTCGCCATCCGGCCGACATCCACGTGCTCGGCCGCTCGCGTTCCGAGCCGCTTCGCGAGGCTCTCGAGCCCGGCGTCGCCTTCTTCATTTCGAATCATTTCACGATCTCCTTCAGACGCCGCACCGCGTGATGATAGTGTACCCGCGCCGCCCCCGGCGTCGTCCCTAACGCTCCGGCGATCTCGTCATATTCCAGTCCCTGCTGCGCTCTGAGCAGGAATACTTCCCGCTGCAACCTCGGCAGCCGCTGTAATCCGGCCGCGAGCAGCTCTTCCGCTTCGCGCGCTTCGGCATGGTCGTGCGGATTCCCGGTCCGGTCCCGCACGGCTTCCTCGAGCGGCACCACTTTGCGCCGCGATGCCCGGCGCCCGAAATCCTTCAGCACGTTGCCCCCGATCGTCAGGAGCCAGGTGCGAAACTGACATTGCCCGCGAAAGCGATCCACGCTGCGAAATGCGCGGACGAACGTCTCCTGGGCGAGGTCGTCCACGTCGCTCTCCGGCGCGCCGGCGCCCGCGAGAAAGCGCGCCAGCGGCCGGGCGTGCCGTTCGACCAACTCCGCCGCAGCCCGCTCGTCGCCGTTTCGCCATGCAGCAATTAATGCCGCATCGGTCGCCGCAACGGTGCGCGGCAGGGGATTCGCCATGGGTCCGTAGTGTCGGTGGACGTGGAGGATGCTGGAATATTAAGACGCCCGTTGCCGCCCTTGTCAGTGCCGCGCCTCACGAATAGCTTCCGAATTCGAACGATCGTTCGAAAAACATGCGACCCTACGACGAGCGCCTAGACCACCTGCTCGCCCGCGCCGCGCGGGTCTTTGCGGACAAGGGCTATCACCCCACCACCATGCGGGATCTGTCCGCCGCAAGCGGCATGTCGCTGGCCGGGATGTACTACTACGTCCGCGGCAAGGAAGACCTGCTCGCGCTGATTCAGGAGCGCTGTTTCACCCAGGTAGTGGAGGGAGCGCGGAGGGCTCTGCACGCGGCGCGGGATCCGCAGGAGAAACTGCAGGCTTTCATCCGTCACCACGTGGAGTTCTTTGCGAATCACATGGCGGAGATGAAGGTGATGTCGCACGAGACGCCGCCGCGGAGCGTGAACGCGATCAAGCGGCGCTACGTCGATTTGCTCGAAACTGTATTGAAGGAAGCGGCGCCCGAGCAGAGTCACGTCGACCGCAGCGCCGCGACGTACATCCTCTTCGGCATGATGAACTGGATTTACAACTGGTACGACCCGGCCGGCCAGATCGACCCCGCCCGGCTGGCCGATCTCATGGCGAGCATCTTCCTCGGCGGCTTCGTCGAGACTCCTCAGGAGGCTAAGTAATCCCATGGCAACGATGACCGAACCGCAAGTCAAGACACTCATTCAATACCGCGCCGAGGACGGGCTCGCGATCATCGAGCTGGACGATCCTCCGGCGAATACCTACACGTTCGAAATGATGCATCAGCTCGACGAAGCCATTCTCAAGGCGCGCTTCGACGACAACGTGCACGTCATCGTGCTGCGTGGCCACGGCGAGAAGTTCTTCTCGGCCGGCGCGAACATCGCGATGCTCAACAAGGTCACACCCCGCTTCAAGTATTTCTTTTGCCTCCATGCCAACGAGACCTTGAATCGGCTCGAGCAGACGCCCAAGCTCACGATTGCCGCACTCAACGGCCACACCGTGGGTGGCGGGCTCGAGATCGCGATGGCGTGTGACATCCGGCTTGCGAAAGAGAACGCGGGCAAGATCGGGCTGCCCGAGGTCAACCTCGGCGTCCTCCCCGGCACCGGCGGCACGCAGCGCCTGGCGCGAGTCGTCGGCAAGTCGTTGGCGATCGAGCTGATGGTGAAGGGCGAGACATTCTCGTTCGACCGCGCGAAGGAGTTGAGTCTCGTCAACGAGATCTTCCCTGCTGACGCCTTCTGGGAGCAGGTCCTGCTGTACGCCAGGCAGTTCTGCCCGCCCCACAAGGCCTCCAAGGCCGTCGGGCTCATCAAGCGGGCCGTTCAATCCGGCGCCGAGGTGCCGTTCGAGAGCGCGCTCGCGATCGAGCGCGAGCTGCAGCAGCAGCTCTTCCAGAGCGAGGATGCCAAGGAAGGCATCGCCGCCTACAACGAAAAGCGTGTGGCGGAGTTCAAGGGGAAGTGAAGACCGACCTCTTCATTAATAACGAGTGGCGGCCGGCCGCCTCGGGGAAACGCTTCCCCGTCGAAAACCCCGCCACGGAAGAAACCATAGCCGACGTCGCGGCCGCTGACGCCGCGGACGTCGATAATGCCGTCCGGGCGGCCAAGACGTGCTTCGAGTCCGCGGCGTGGAAGGACCTGTCGGCCCGCAAGCGCGGCCGCATGCTGTACAAGGCGGCGGATCTGCTGGAGGCCCGGCTCGACGAAGTCGCCCGGCTCGAGACGGCGCAGAACGGCAAAACGCTGTTCGAGTCGAAGATCGAAATCGGGATGACGATCAACACGCTGCGCTATTACGCGGGCTGGGCCGATAAAATCGTCGGCGATACCCTGCCCGTCGAAGGGCCCTTCTTCACCTACACCCTGCGCGAGCCGATCGGTGTCGTGGGCGCGATCGTGCCGTGGAATTTTCCGCTCAACATTGCGAGCTGGAAGTTTGCGCCCGCGCTCGCGGCTGGATGCACCGTCATCCTCAAGCCCGCGTCCGAAACGCCGCTTACCGCTTTGCTCTTTGCCGAGATTGCCCTGGAGGCGGGGTTGCCGCCGGGTGCGTTCAACGTGGTGCCGGGTGGCGGCTCGACGGCCGGCGCCGCACTCGTGCGTCACCCTGACGTCGACAAGATCTCGTTCACCGGCTCGACGGAGGTCGGCCGTCAGGTGATGAAGATGGCGGCCGAGACGAACAAGCGCGTGACGATGGAGCTCGGCGGCAAGAGTCCCAACATCATTTTCGCGGACGCCGATCTCAAAGCGGCGGTACGCGGCGCCCAGACCGGCATCTTCTACGGCAAGGGCGAAGTCTGCGCCGCCGGTTCGCGCCTGCTCGTCGAGCAGGCGGTGCACCAGCAGGTTGTCGAGCAGCTCGCCGAAGGCGCGAAGAAGCTCACGCCGGGCGATCCACTCGACAAGAACACGCGTCTCGGTGCGCTCGTCTCGAGGAAGCAGCAGGAGACGGTGCTCTCCTATATCAAGAAGGGCGTGGACGAAGGCGCTCGGCTCGTCGCGGGCGGCAAGGCCGCCAAGCCCAACGGCAAGGGCTACTACGTCGAAGCGACCGTTTTCGACGCCGTGAAGCCCGAGATGACGATCGCGCGCGAAGAGATCTTCGGTCCGGTGCTCGCGGTCCTGACGTTCGATGACTTCGAGCAGGGCGTCAAACTCGCGAACAACACGATCTACGGGCTGGCCGCCGGCATCTGGACGAAGGACATCCAGAAGGCGCATCGCGCCGCCAAGGCGATTCGCGCCGGGACGGTTTGGATCAACTCCTACAACTCCTATGACTCCGGAGCGCCGTTCGGAGGCTTCAAGGCGTCCGGCTTTGGACGAGATCTTGGCCGCGAAGCGTTGGATGGGTACCTGGAGACGAAGACGGTGTGGGTGGGATTGTGACCGACGCGTTCATTTCGGTCGCGCTGCGGACGCCCGTCGGCAAGCATGGCGGCTCGCTCGCGAACGTGCGACCGGATGATCTCGCTGCCGTTCCGATCAAGGCGGTCCTCGCGCGCTCGGGCGTTGATCCCGCTTCGATCGACGACGTGATCTTGGGCTGCGCCAATCAGGCGGGCGAAGACAATCGCAACGTCGCGCGCATGGCTCTGCTCCTTGCCGGGCTGCCGGTCGAGGTCCCGGGGCAGACCGTGAACCGGCTGTGCGGCTCCGGATTGCAGGCGGTCGCCAGTGCGGCGCAGGCAATCAAGGCCGGTGAAGGCGAGACCTTCATCGCCGGCGGCGTCGAGAGCATGACGCGGGCGCCGTACGTGATGCTCAAGGCCAACGAGCCGTTCAGCCGGAGGACGCCGGAGGTCGCCGATACCACGGTTGGTTGGCGGTTCGTGAATCCGCGTATGAAGAAGGAATGGACGATCTCGCTCGGCGAGACGGCGGAAGTCGTGGCCGAGCGCTACAAGATCAGTCGAGCCGAGCAGGACGCGTTTTCTGTCGAGAGCCAACGGCGGGCCGAGACGGCGCTGCAGCAGTGTGTGTTCACCGATGAGCTCGTCCCGGTTCCCCTCTCCGATGGATCGACCTTCGCCAAGGACGAATACCCGAGGGCCGGCACCACGCTGGAGTCGGTTTCCAAGCTCAAGCCTGCGTTCAAAAAGGACGGGACCGTTACCGCGGCGAGCTCGAGCGGTATCAATGACGGAGCAGCCGCGCTGCTCGTGACGGCCACCCCAGGCGGCAACGGGCGGCAGAAGGCGGCCATGGCGCGAATCGTGGCGAGTGCGGTCACCGGCGTGGATCCGAGCTGCATGGGTCTCGGTCCGATCCCCGCGACGAAGCTCGCGCTCAAGCGAGCCGGGCTGACGATCGATCAGATCGACCTCGTCGAGCTGAATGAGGCATTCGCCGCTCAGGCGATCGCCTGCATCCGCGAGCTGAAGCTCGATCCCGAAACGGTGAACATCTACGGCGGCGGCATCTCACTCGGCCATCCGCTCGGGTGCACGGGAGCGAAGCTTTTGACGACTTTGGTTCACGCCTTAACTCGTACGAATTCCTCTTACGGTTTAGTGACTATGTGTATCGGCGTCGGTCAGGGCATCGCGATGATCGTGGAGCGCGTCTGATGGCGGCGTACGATCGCATCCTCGTCGAAATCACCGATCATATCGGTACCCTCACGCTCAATCGTGCCGAGAAGGCGAACGCGTTCGATCCGGACATGTGCGATGACCTGCTGGAGGCGTTGCGCATGCTCGCGAGCGCCGATGCGGTGCGCGTCATCGTCATCACGGGAGCCGGCAAGGCGTTCTGCGCCGGGGCCGATCTGGGCGTGCTGGGAACCCAGGGCGACCAGCTCGTCAAGGCGGGCAAGGACATCGCGCTCACGATTCGAAATGCACCGAAACCGGTGCTCGCGGCCGTCAACGGCGCCGCCGCGGGCGGGGGAGCTAACCTGGCGCTCGCCTGCGACTACCGCCTCGCGTCGGATCAAGCGGCAATCGGGCAGGTATTCCACAAGCTGGGGCTCGGCCCCGACTGGGGCGGCAGCTATTTCCTGCCGCGCCTCACGAGTATCTCGAAGTCGCTCGAGCTCGTGTGGAGCGCTCGGATGGTCCCGGCCGCTGAAGCAGTACAGCTCGGTTTGTTCGATCGCGTCGTCCCGGCCGAGGCGCTCGGCGCCGAGACCAGGGCGCTGGCCCGGCGCTGGGCGGGTATGGCGCCACTCGCGGTGCGGAAAGCCAAGGCCGCGCTGTATCGCTCATTGCACGCGACGCTCGAGGAAATGCTCGACGTCGAAATCGCCGACCAGGAAGCGTTGTTCGCGACCCCGGAAGCACGCCAACTCATGAGGAATCGCTGATATGGTCCGCAAACTTGGCAACTTCGACGACTGGATCGACTACTTCAGATACTGGCAGGATTCGATTGGCCTGCCGCAGGGTGCGCTGCGCTCCTTTCAATTCGACGCCAAGTTCGGCGATCAGGAGATTTCGCACATCGAGTTCGGCCATTACAAGGGCCAACGCAAATGGCCGACGGTGATGCACATCCCCGATCAGCGCATTCGCGACGCGCTGCTCAACCTGATCGTCTATCAGGGCGACACCGAGTTCGCGTCGGTCGAGCAGCAGCGCAACCTGCTGCACCATGCGCCCTCCGATTACGATCTGCTGTCGCTGCAGCGCGTGATGACCGAAGAGATGCGGCACGGATGGCAGATGTCCTACCTGCTTTGCTCGCACTTTGGGGACGAGGGCAAGCGCGAGGCCGCCAAGCTGCTCGAGCGGCGCGCCGACGAAGGCGAGCGCCTGCTCGGCTCGTTCAACGAGATCGTCGACAACTGGCTCGACTTCTTCACCTACACGCAGTTCATCGACCGCGACGGCAAGTTCCAGCTCAAGATGCTGTCGGTCTCGGCGTTCGATCCGCTGTCCCGCTCGATGGGTCCGATGCTCAAAGAGGAGTCCTACCACCTCGGCACCGGCAACAATGGACTGCTTCGCATCGTGAAAGCGGGCAAGATGCCCCCCGAGGTGATCCAGCGCTTCTTCTATAAGTGGATCCCCACGGCGTTCGATCTGTTCGGGACCGACAGTTCCTCGTCGGCGCATTGGGCATACGTCTGGGGACTCAAAGGTCGCTACGACGAACGCGAGAACCCGACGAATGGAAATGAGCCGGACAAGAGCAAGCTGAACGAGCTGGCGCGGAATCTCTACCGCCAGGAGATCGTGAAGCTCGTCGAACGGCTCAACATGTTCATTCCCGAGCGCGAGCGGCAGCTGAAGGTGCCGGATCTCAAGTTCAACCGCCGGATCGGGATGTACGCGCACCAGAAGTTCACGGTGGACGGTCAGCCGCTCGACGAGAACAAATACGCCGCCTATCTCGAGACCGTGCTGCCGCGCCCCGAAGACATCGCGATCGTGCACGACATCGAAAAAGAGCCGGACTGGATCGAGCCGAAAAAAGCCGATAGCCTGTCGCAGTGAAGCCTTCGAAACCCGCGAAGCCCCTGGTGATCGCCCACCGGGGTGCGTCCAGTGTCGCGCTCGAGAACTCTTTGGCCGCGTTTCGGCTGGCTGCCGGCCAGGGCGCCGACGCGGTCGAGCTGGACGTGCACTCGACGCTGGATGGCGAGATCGTCGTACACCATGATCCGTCGGTGCTGGGCCTTCCCATCGCGCAGGCGCGCGCCCGCGACCTCGCCGCGGTGCCGCTCGCGAACGGCGAGCCGATCCCCACCCTGGCTCAGGCGCTGCAGGTCCTCGGCGCGCTCAAGGTGTTCGTGGAAATAAAAGTGCTCGATCCTCGGTGGGACGATCGCTTCTTGACGGTCCTCGACGCTGGGCCGAACCCCGGTGGGTACGCCGTCCACAGCTTTGCGTTTCACGTCGTCCGGCGTCTCGCCGAGAAGCGCCCGGGTTTGCCGTGCGGAGTGCTGTCCGAGGTCGCGACACGCTCGCCGAAGCAGACGCTCGACGACGCCAGGGCACGGACGCTGTGGCAGGAGCGCGCGACGTTGGACGAGCAGTTGGTCACACAGGTGCACGAGCTTGGAGCGAGCGTCATCGCCTGGACCGTGGATACCGCCCTGGAGATCCAGCAGTTCGCGCGCTGGGGCGTCGATGGCATCTGTACCAATCATCCCGAGCGCGCTCGTCCCATCGTCGATGCTCACCGAGCCACATGAGGTCGCGCGTCGCGGTCATCGGCGCCGGCACCATGGGCCACGGCATCGCCTACGCCGCGGCGCTCGCCGGCTGCGACGTGCGGATCACTGACGCGCGAGCCGATTCGCTTCCCGCGGCACTCGCCAAGATCGACGGCCTGCTCGAGGGTGGCGTCAAGCGCGGCAAGCTGACCGGCGCGGAGCGCGCGGCGGTACGGGCCAGGGTCGCGACGGAACCGGAGCTCCGCCCTGCGCTGGGGGACGCCGATGTGATCATTGAAGCCGTGGTGGAGGATCTCGCGGTCAAGCAACGACTGTTCATCGATGTCGAACGCACCGCCCCGCCCGACGCGCTGCTCGCTTCGAACACGTCTTCGCTGTCGATCGCCGCCATCGCCGCGACGCTGGCCCAGCCCGCGCGACTGGTCGGCATGCATTTCTTCAATCCCGTGCACGTCATGAAGCTGGTCGAGGTCGTCACGCACGGTGCGGCCAGCCTGCCGGCGGCTGAGCGCGCCGTCGCGTTCGCGCGGCAATTGGGCAAGGAGCCGATCGTGGTGCGCGACTCGCCGGGCTTCGCATCGAGCCGGCTCGGCGTAGTGCTCGGCCTCGAAGCGATGCGGATGCTCGAGCAGGACGTGGCCAGCGCGGAGGACATCGACAAGGCGATGGAGCTGGGCTACAACCACCCGATGGGCCCGCTCAAGCTCACCGACCTGGTCGGGCTCGATGTGCGGCTGGCGATCGCCGAGTACTTGTACAAGACGCTGGGGAAGTCGCAGTACGAGCCGCCCAGGATTCTCAGGGACAAAGTGAAGCAGGGCGAGCTCGGGAAGAAGACGGGAAAGGGGTTCTATACCTGGAGCGATTGAGCCGCATCACCGACGTCCACATCCACATCCAGCCCTGGTGGCAACTCAAGCCCACCGTGCAGGAAGCGATGCGCAAGGGCAAAGAGGATCATTGGGAGCTGCTGATCTCGATGATGGACGATCCGCGCGCGCTGCTCGAGGTGATGGATCGCTCGCGCGTGTGGCGCGTCGGCCTCGTGAACTATCCAAGCCCCGACATCATGGGGTTCGACGACTCGACCAATGCCTTCGCCGCCACATACGCGCAGGCCAATCCCGAGCGCCTGATCCCCTACGGCGGCGTGCACGCGCGTTTCACGAAGGATCCCACGGGCGACGTGGACCGCTTGATCGATCTCGGGATTCAACTGATCAAGATCCATCCGCCGCACCAGGCCTTCCCCGCGAACGCCTACACCGACGGCCTCGCCGCGCTCGGCAAGATCTACCGCCGCTGCGAGGAGCGCGGGCTCCCCGTGATGGTCCACACCGGTACCTCCATTTTCCCGGGCGCGCGCTCGAAGTACGGCAATCCGATGGAGCTCGATGATGTCGCGATCGATTTTCCCGATCTCCGGCTCGTGATGGCGCACGGCGGCCGGCCGCTGTACATGGAAGAAGCGTTTTTCATCCTCCGACGTCATAGGCAAGTCAGGCTGGATGTCTCGGGCATTCCGCCCGGCAAATTGCTCGAGTACTTTCCCCGCCTGGCGGAGGTTGGGGACCGCGTGCTCTGGGGCACGGACTGGCCGAGCCCCGGGGTGAAGGACCTGCGGCAAAACATCGATCAATTCCTGGCCCTGCCGCTCGCGCCCGAGCAGCAACAGGCCATCCTCGAAACCAACGCGCTGGCGCTCTTTCCGATGGAGTCGCGGACCCATGCGTAGACTGCTCGCCCTGCTCTCGCTGCTGCCTGCAACGCTGGCGGCGCAACAAGCGGGACATATCGCCTTCGAACAGTTCACCCTTCCCAACGGCCTGCGCGTCATTTATTCCGAGGATCACTCGACGCCGATCGTGTCGGTGGACATGTGGTACGAGGTCGGCTCGCGCAACGAGCGGCCCGGCCGCTCGGGCTTCGCGCACCTGTTCGAGCACATGATGTTCGAGGGGTCGGCGCACGTGAAGAAATCCGAGCACGCGCAGCTGATCGAGCGCGCCGGCGGCAACTACAACGGCAGCACCGCGGAAGATCGCACGAACTACTGGGAGACGGTGCCGTCCAACCGGCTCAACCTGGCGCTCTGGCTCGAGGCTGACCGCATGCGCTCGCTCGCGATCACGGAAGATAAGTTCGAGAACCAGCGGCAGGCGGTGAAGGAAGAACGCCGGCTGCGCGTGGACAATCAGCCCTACGCCGCGGCGTTCACGGATGGATTGACGTGGCCGTTCGACAGCACGAGCTGCTTCCCCTACGCGCACACGGTGATCGGTTCGATGGCCGATCTCGACTCCGCCGCGGCGCCGGACGTGCAGGCGTTCTTCGACACCTACTACGCGCCCAACAACGCGACGCTGGTGGTGGTGGGCGACTTCAACCAGAGCGAGCTGCGGCGGCTCGTGAACCAGTATTTCGCCGGCGTGCCGAGTCACCCGGCGCCGGAAGCGCCGCGCTGCGAGAGCAACATCGCCGCTGCCAAGGGACCGGTGCGGCGCGAGGTCCACGACGCCCAGGCGAACCTCGACCTGGTGATGCGGTTGTACCGCATCCCGGAGCATCGCCATGCCGATACGCCCGCCCTGGAAATCCTCAACATCATTCTGGGTCAGGGCGAAAGCTCACGACTGAACGTCTCAGTCGTCCGGCATGACAAGGCGGCGCTCGGCACCGGCACGGTCATGAACCCCTACGGCTCGCGCAATGGGCCCGGCGTGTTCGCCGTGTACGGGATCGTGAATCAAGGGGTCTCCTCCGACCGGCTCGACTCCCTGCTCAGCACTCAGCTCGACACCATCCGGGCGAACGGCATCGCGGCCGCGGAGCTCGAGAAGGCCAAGAACGCGGTGCGGGCGGGCTTCATTTCGAATCGCGAGACAACCTTGGGCACAGCGGAGGAGCTGCACCACTACAAGACGTTCCATGACTCGATCGACGAGATCAATACCGATCTCGACAAGATGCTGGCCGTGACGAGTGATGACGTGAAGCGCGTGGCGGCGACCTATCTCACGCCTGCGAACCTGACGCTCCTGATTGTGCGAGCAGGTCCGGGAGGTGCCCAATGACGGCGAGACGGTCGGACGGACTGAGGGTCGGGCTGTTTGTCCTGACCGTGCTGTGCGTACCGGTACTCCACCTTTCCGCGCAGGATTCCTTCCCCAGCCGGCCGCCGGTGGCGGAGAAGCTGCATCCCGTGCGCTTTCCACCGTTCCAGCAGGTCGCGTTGCCCAACGGCATGACATTGCTGCTCGTCGAGAACCATGAGCAGCCGACGCTAGCGCTCAGCCTGAGCTTCCGCGCCGGGAGCATTTACGATCCCGCGGGCAAGGAGGGTGTCGCGGACTTCGTGGCCGACCTCTTGACCAAGGGGACGCCGACGCGCGATGCGGAGCAGATCGCTTCGACCATCGAGGGTGCAGGCGGTAGCATCGGCGCGAGTGCCGGTGGCGATTTCCTCACAATCTCGACCGACGGGCTCAGCGATCATGCCGATCTCGCATTCACGCTGCTCGGCGACGTCACGCGCCGCGCGACGTATCCGCGGGAGGAGCTCGAGCTCACGCGCACGCGGTCCCTGTCATCGCTCGACGTCGAGCTGTCGCAGGCGGGCAATGTGGCCGCGCGCGCCTTCCAGAAGGAGCTCTTCGGCCGTAATCCGTACGGACGCAGCACCAGCGCCGCCTCGTACAAGGCGATCACGCGTGACGACGTCGTCGGGTTCGCGCAGCGGCGGCTGCGCCCAAGCGGCGCGCTGCTCGTCGTGGCCGGCGACATCACGCTCGCGCGCGCGCGCGAGCTCGCGACGAGAGCCTTCGGCACGTGGACGGGCGCTGCGCCGGCGGCGACCGCCTTCCCTGCCGCGCCGACCAAGCGCAGCACGGACATCCTGCTCGTCAATCGCCCGGGCTCCGTGCAGTCGAACATTGTGATCGGGAACACGACGTTCCTCCCGACTGACAGCACCTACTATCCGGCGCGTATCGCGACGCAGGTGCTGGGCGGCGGCTCGGACTCGCGTCTGTTCACGATCTTGCGCGAGCAGAAAAGCTGGACCTACGGGTCCTATGCCGGCCTGCGCCGCAACCGCGGCCTGGGCTACTGGCAGGCGACGTTCGAAGGGCGAACCGAGGTCACGGACAGCGCGCTGGTCGAGCTGCTGCATCAAATTGACCGCGTTCGCACCGAGACGATTCCCGACAGCGAGCTGAACGCCGCGAAGGGGTTTCTCGTCGGGTCGTTCCCGCTGACGATCGAGACGCCGAGCCAGATCGCGCAGGTCGTGTCGACGGCCCGGCTCCTGGGCCTCGGCTCGAACTATGTGCAGACCTACCGCGACCGTTTGTCCGCCGTGACGCCCACGCGCGCACGATCCGCGGCTCAGCGCACGATCCGCCGCGATAACCTGACGATCGTCGTGGTCGGTGACGCCAAGTCGCTGTACGACAAGCTGAAGCCGATCGCGGCGGTGCGCATCGTGGATATCGAGGGCAACCGGATCGATCCGGCGCAGCTCAATCCCACCGGCGGGCCGGTCGCGTTCGACAAAAGCCAGATCGTCGCGCGGAGTGACAGCTTCCAGGCACTGGTGCAAGGCCAGGTCTTCGGCGCGCAGACCGGCGCGATCACCGTGACGGGCGACTCGATCTCCTATACGGAATCCACGACGATCGGCCCGTTCCAACAGCAGTCGACCGTGGTCTTGAACAGCGACCTATCGCCGCGGCACACGGACCAGACGAGCACCGTCCAAGGCCAGCACGCGGAGATTCACCTGACCTACAGCGATGGACGCGTGAAGGGCACGAGCCAGACGCCGCGGCCGGGCAGCACCGTCAAGTCGATCACAGTGGACACCACCATTGCCGTGGGGACGATCGACGACAATACGTTGCCGCTGCTCGTGCCCGCCCTGCCCCTCGCAGTCGGAAAGACATTCAACCTGAACGTCTTCTCGTCGGGCGAGGGCACGACCAAGGTGGTGACGGTGAAAGTGGCGGGCCTGGAGACCGTCCAGGTGCCCGCGGGCAATCTTCCGTCCTACCGGCTGGAGATCGCCGGGATGCAGTTGCCGGTTGTCATGCATGTGACGCAGCAGACGCCGCGGCGGCTCGTGCGCATCGCGCCGACCGGCGCGCCGATCGTGTTTGAACTCGTGAAATAGGGGGACATGATAATGCGGCGGTCGATAGCACCGGTCCTCGCGGTCCTTGTCGCGGCAGGTTGCGCGTCGGGAACCGCACGAACAAGCGGGAGTCCCAGTCCTGCGACAACTGCCGCGAAGCCGGCGACGCAGGACACATCGGGCAGAATCGGCTCGCAGTATCCCTCCACGTACACGCGTCACCCGAACCCGCCTGTGCTGATCCGCAACGCGACCATCATGACGGCCGCGGGTCAGGAGATTCAGGGCGGCTCGATCCTGTTCAAGGATGGTCGCATCGTCGCCGTCGGCACGAACGTCCAGGCGCCGAGTGACGCGACGGTGGTGGACGGCACGGGCAAGTGGGTGACGCCGGGCGTCATCGACGTGCACTCGCATCTCGGCGTGTATGCCGCGCCCGGGACGTTTGCGGAGTCAGACGGCAACGAGGCAACGCGGCCGGTCACCGCCGAGGTGTGGGCGGAGCACTCCTTCTGGCCGCAGGATCCGCAGATCCCGCTGGCCATCGAGGGGGGGGTGACGACGATTCAGGCGCTGCCCGGATCGGCGAATCTCATCGGCGGGCGCAGCGCCGTGCTCAAATTGATCCCGGCCCGCACCGTCCAGGAAATGAAGTTCCCCGGTGCGCATTACGGCCTGAAGATGGCGTGCGGCGAGAATCCCAAGCGCGTATACGGCCAGCGCGGCGGTCCGTCGACGCGCATGGGCAACATGGCGGGCTATCGCGAGGCGTTCATCGCGGCTCAAGGCTATCGCCAGAAGTGGGACAAGTGGGACAAGGATCACCAGGGCGATCCACCGGAGCGCAACCTTCGCAACGAAACGCTGGCGGAGGTGCTGCGCGGCAACATCTACGTGCAGAACCACTGCTATCGCGCGGACGAGATGGCCCAGATGCTCGATCTCGCCAGGGAGTTCGGCTTCAAGATCCGCGCGTTCCACCACGCGGTGGAAGCGTACAAAATCGCCGACCTGCTGGCGCGCGACGGCACTGCCGCCGCCATGTGGTCGGACTGGTGGGGCTTCAAGGAAGAAGCGATGGACGGAATTCACGAGAATGCCGCGCTCGTCGAGCAAGCCGGCGCGAAGGCCGACATTCACTCAGACGATCCCGGCGGCATCCAGCGGCTCAATCAGGAAGCGGCGAAAGCGATGTATGCGGGCCGCCGTGCCGGCATTCCCATCACCCGCGATCAAGCGGTGCGCTGGTTCACCGCCAACCCGGCGTGGATCCTCGGGCTTGATTCGATCGTCGGGACGCTCGAGCCGGGGAAGATGGCCGATGTCGTGCTCTGGTCGGGCGATCCGCTGTCGGTGTATGCGCGCGCGGTCCAGGTCTACAACGACGGTTGGCTGGTCTATGACCGCAACGATCCCACGCACCAGCCCAAGACGGACTTCACGCTCGGACAGGGGGGACCGCGGCAATGATTGCCTTCCTGCTTGCTCAGACGATCGCGATCACCGGCGGCACGGTCTATCCGGTCTCCGGCCCCAAGATCGAGAATGCGACCGTGCTGATTCGTGATGGTCGCATCGCGGCCGTCGGGACCAGCGTCGCCGTGCCGGCGGGAGCCACGCGGATCGACGCATCGGGCAAATGGGTGACGCCCGGATTCCTCGACGGCGCCGGCCAGATGGGCCTGCGTGAAATCAGTGCGGTGAACAACACGAACGAGTCATCGGTATCCGGCGACCCGGTGGCCGCGTCCTTCAACGTGCTCGAGGGCATCAATCCCGCCTCGACCTTGATCGCCGTCAACCGCATCGAGGGCATCACGACCACGCTCGCCGTCCCGAACGGCAGTCTGATCTTGGGCCAGGCGGTTCTGATCGATCTCGACGGCAGGACGATCGAGGCGATGCGAGTGAAGTCGCCGGCGGCGATGGTGGCCGACCTGAGTGAAGGCTCCAAAGATGCCGGTGGCGGCTCGCGGGCAGGCGTGGCGCAACGGCTGCGCCAGGTGTTGAACGATGCCCGTGAATACGGCACCCGGCGCGCCGACTTCCGCCGGAATCAAATTCAGAACCTGTCGGCCAGTGCGGCCGACCTCGAAGCGCTGCAGCCGGTCTTGCGCGGCGAGCTGCCGCTTTTGGTGATTGCGAATCGGCGCAGCGATATCGAGACGGCGCTGCGGATCGCGAAAGAATACAAGCTCAAACTGATTCTTGCGGGTGTGGCCGAGGGGTGGATGATTCCCGACGAGATCGCCGCGGCCGGAGTTCCGGTCCTCGTCGAGCCGCTCGACAACATCCCGAGCTATGACGCGCTCGGCATCCGGTACGAGAACGCGCCGCTGCTCGCCAAGGGGGGGGTGAAGATCGCGCTCATGGAGACCGCGACCGAGAATACGCGAGACCTGCGGCAGGAGGCTGGCAATGCAGTGGCGAGCGGCATGACGTGGGATCAGGCGCTCAGGGCGGTCACACTCACGCCGGCCGAGATTTTTGGGGTTGCTGACCGTTATGGATCGCTCGAAGCCGGGAAAATCGCGAACGTGGTCGTTTGGACGGGAGATCCGTTCGAGTTCTCGACCGGCGTCGATCACGTATTTATTCGGGGGCGAGACATCCCGCTGCGGAGCAGGCAGACGGAGTTGCTGGAGCGATATCGGACGTTGCCGCCGAAATACTAGGGCGGCGAGAACAAGCGGCGGCGAATAAATCGGCGGCGAACAAAAACGGCGGCGATGTCTCGCCGCCGCCTCTTTCGCCGCCCCTTCGCCGCCGTCTTACTTCGCTGCCGATTCTACCGCCAGCGGATACACGCTCACCTGAAAGCGCTGCTTGTTCTTGTGCTCGAATTTCACCTGACCGTCGATCGTGGTGAACAGCGTGTCGTTCGAGGCGCGCCGGACGTTCTTGCCGGGATGGAACTTGGTGCCGCGCTGAATCACGATGATCGTGCCGGCGCGGACGAATTCCCCGCCGAAGCGCTTCACGCCGAGGTATTTCGGATTCGAGTCGCGCCCGTTGCGCGAGGAGCCGACGCCCTTCTTATGAGCCATGCTATCCTCAGCCGACCTTCACGCCGGCGATCTTGATTTCGGTGAAGTCCTGCCGGTGTCCCGCGTGGCGCCGATAGCCCGTGCGGCGCGCAAACCGAAAGATCCGGACCTTCTTGCCCTTGCCGTGGCGCACGACTTCGGCCGTGACCATCGCGCCTTTTACGCGCGGGGCGCCCGTCTGGACGCTCTTGCCGTCCGAGGCGACGAGGACCTGATCGAACGAGACCTCATCCCCCGGCTTCGCATCGAGCAGCGGGACCTTGATGGTAAGGCCCGGCTCGGCGCGGAATTGTTGGCCGCCGCTGGTGAAAATGGCGTATGACATAGGGCGCGGAACCTAAATGCGGGCAATCGGTTAGTCAAGGCACGGGGTAGGAGCGCAGCATGCTGCGCCCCTACGCCACAGCGTATTGCTCCGTTACATCGCGTCCCGCTGGGCGGGCCATCATCCGGAATTCGTCGAGTCGCATCATCGGGTCGTCTCGCACCTCGAGCTCGAGGCCGGTCAGCTTCTCCAACTGACGCAGGAAGTTAGGCTCCTGCTCCACCAGGTAGAGCGCGACCTCGGGATGCAGCCGAACCGAGAGTTGCCGCTCCTTATGATCGGCCCCGGCGCGCTTGAGCGAGCGCTCCATCCGACGGACGACCACCTCGGGCCGGAACACCCGCCCCGTGCCATTGCAGGTCGGGCACTCGGTGGTCATCGACTGCCAGAGCGACGGCCGCACGCGCTGCCGCGTCATTTCGATCAACCCGAGCTCCGAGACCGCAAACGCCCGCGTGCGCGCGCGATCCCGGCCCAGGTGCGTGCGCAGCTCCTGCAGCACCTTGTCGCGATTCGACCTCGTCTCCATGTCGATGAAGTCGACCACGATAATGCCGCCGATGTCGCGCAACCGGATCTGCCGGGCGACCTCCCGGGCCGCCTCGAGATTCGTGCGCAGAATCGTGCTCTCGGGATCGCGCTTGCCGGTGTAGCGCCCGGTGTTCACGTCGATCGAGATCAGCGCCTCGGTCGGTTGAATGATCAGGTAGCCGCCCGTCGGCAGATCCACGCGCTGCTTGAAGAGGTTCCGGATCTCCGCCTCGATGTCGTACGCATCGAACAGGGGAGCCTCGTCGTGATACATCTTGACCTTGGGCAGCAGCTCGGGATCGATCTGCTTCAGGTACTGCTCGACCTCGTTGTACAAGAGCTTCGAATCGAGGAGTAACAGGTCGACCTTGTCCGACAGCAAGTCGCGTACAATGCCGCGCGTGAGGCTCGTCTCGCGTTGCACGACCTGCGGCGCCCTGCCGGAGGAGGACTTCCGCTGGATCTTTTTCCAGAGGCCGAGGAGGTGATCGATCTCGCGCTTGCAGCTCGCTTCCGTGAGATCATCGGCGACGGTGCGAATAATCCAGCCGCCCTCATCCTTCGGGACGAGCTTCGTGACCATCTCGCGCAGGCGCGCGCGTTGCTCGCGGTTCTCGATCTTGCGCGAGACGCCGACCTTGGACGCAAACGGCATGTAGACGAGGAACCGGCCGGCGAGCGAGACCTGCGCGGTCACGCGCGGTCCCTTCGTACCGATGGCTTCTTTGATGACCTGGACGAGCTTGGTCTGCCCGCGTTTCAACTCGTCGGCGATGTTCGGTGCCTGGCGGCGGCGCGAGCGCGGCGGGCCGCGCCTATTCGCAATTACCTGCGCAGCGCCCTTCCCTTCGCTTTTTCCGTCGCCGCCCCCGCTCCCGCTCCCGCCGTTCCCGTTGCCGCTGCCATTCTCTTCGTCTGCGTCGTCAGGCTCGCGGTCTTCGGGATCTTCGTCTTCGTCGGCCTCGATCAGGTCCGAGGCGTGGAGAAAGGCGCTCTTTTCAGCGCCGATGTCGACGAAGGCGGCTTGGATGCCGGGGAGCACTGCCTCGACCTTGCCGAGGTAGATGTCGCCGACGGACCGGTGGGAGTCTGGACGATCGACCAGGAGCTCAACAAGGCGGTCGTCCTCGAGAATGGCCACGCGGGTCTCCCGCTGGCTTCCTGAAATCAGTATTTCGCGCTTCAAAGCAGTTGCCCTCGTGCCCCGGCGGGAAGCATCCAGCTCCCGGGAGCGTATGGTTGTCCCAGCAATAGTCCAATTCGCCGCGCCGATTTGACATGATCGGGGGCAAAGCGATGATGCGATTGGAGAGGCGGCTGAGTGACACCAAAGCCCAATTCATGAGGTAAACGTAAGACGAGTGCCAGGTTAGGTCAACATAAATGGCGGGCGAAGGCAACCGCCCTTGCCCGCCCTCGACCGACTTCGCCCGCCTAGTCTATCAGCCCACCCAGCAATTGTCTCGCAATGACAATCCGCTGGATTTCGCTCGTTCCTTCACCGATTTCGCAGATCTTAGCGTCCCGCATCATCCGTTCAACGGGGTACTCGGTGGTATATCCGTATCCGCCGTGGAGTTGGACCGCCTTGGTGGTAGCGCGCATGCAGAGCTCGGACGCGTACAGCTTAGCCATTGCCGCTTCCTTCTTAAAGGAGTGGCCGTGCTGCTTGAGCCAGGCGGCATGGTAGACGAGCTGCTTGGCCGCCTCGATCTCGGTCGCCATGTCGGCGAGGGCAAAATGGACACCCTGGAAGCTGGCAATAGGCCGGCCGAATTGTTTGCGCGTGGAGGTATAGGTCAGGCATTCCTCCAGCGCGCCTTCGGCGAGCCCCAGCGCGAGGGCGGCGATCCCGATCCGCCCGCCGTCGAGGGTGTGGAGGAACTGCCGGAAGCCGTTGTTCACGGGACCGAGCACGTTCTCTTTGGGAACGATGGCATCCTGGAAGATCAACTCACGCGTGTCCGACGCGCGCCAGCCGAGCTTGTCCTCTTTTTTGCCTGAGAGCACCCCGCGGCTCTTGGGGAGCTCGGCAGGCGATGCATGTCCGGTCCCGACGCGCTTGGTCTCTTCGAGATCGGACGTGTCCTTGGCGACGATGAACGCGGTGATGCCGTGGGTGCGTTTCTGATTCGGATCGGTGCGCGCGGTCACACAGAAGATCTCGCCCACGCCCGCGTGCGTGATGAAGATCTTGGAGCCGTTCAGGACGTAATGGTCGCCCTTATCGACCGCGGTCGTCCTGGTGCCGCCGGCATCCGAGCCGGCGCCCGGCTCCGTGAGGCCGAACCCGCCCAGCACGGTACCCGTCGCCAGCAGAGGGACGAAGCGCTTCTTCTGCTCGTCCGTCCCAAAGTCCATGATCGGAGACGTGCCGAGCGTGGTATGCGCGCTGATGGTGATCGCGTGACTCGCATCGACCTTGGCCATCTCGTGGATGACGGTGATGTACGAGAGGTAGTCCATCCCCGATCCGCCCAGCTCCTCCGGCCACGGAATCCCGAACAGCCCGAGCTCCGCCATCTGCTTGATGTTGTCCCACGGGAACTTGCTGTCGAGATCGTATTGACGGGCGGTGGGTTTGACGACGGTGTTGGCGAAATCGCGGACCATCTCGCGAACCTGGAGATGGTGGTCGCTGAAATAGAGGGCGTCGTGCATGGGGTGAAATATAGAAGAGGCTCGAGCGAGTGGTTGTGTATGTAGGGGCCCAGCCATGCTGCGTTGTATGGGTAGGGGCGCAGCATGCTGCGCCCCTACTATCACATCTCGCCGAAGTGTTGGAGAATGATTGCGCGGTGGTCCCGACGCGCCTCCACGTATCGCCGCATTGGGTGCGCCACATTTCCCCATGCGAAGTCCTGCGGTCGCCACAGAATGAGACATTCGGATGGCTCGCCGTCTCTGCCAGCCCGGCCCGCCTCCTGATAGTAAGCCTCGAGCGTAGGCGGCGGTCCCCAATGCAACACGTGCCGCACGTCCGGCTTGTCGATCCCCATACCGAACGCGCTCGTCGCGACAACGACGTCCACCTCGTCCGCGAGAAATGCGCGCAGCACTCGGCGCCGAACCGAGGCGGTCAGGCCGGCATGGTAAGGAGCGGCGCGCACACTCGTCCTGAGCAGCGCTCGGGTGACCAGCTCGGTGAGTCGCCGGGTGGGCGTGTAGATCAGTGACGCGCCCCCGCCCCCGCCCCCGCCCCTGCCCCCGCCCGTGCCCGGGCCGGAAGACTCGCGCACCCGCGTCCGGATGATCGCAAAGCGTTCGCGATCGTCGCTTACCCGTCGCACCGCAAACCTGAGATTCGGTCGGTCAAACGAGGTAACCACGACCTCGGCGTCGGGCATTCGTAAGACCCGGATGATGTCTTCGCGCGTGGCGGGCGTGGCACTACCGGTGAGCGCGATCGTTGGCGGACGACCCAAGAATGAGCGGAACATCCCCAGGCGCCGATACACCGGACGGAATTCATTGCCCCATTCCGTGATGCAGTGGGCTTCATCGATCGCGAGCAGACTGATTGGCGTCGCCGTGGCAACGAGGCGCCGCGTCAACGACGCCATCCGCTCCGGCGCACAGTAGAGCAGCACCAGGCGTCCGTCGATCGCTGAATCGAGAGTGACGCGCTGCTGGTCCGCATCGAGCTGGCTGTTGAGATAGGCAGCCGCGATCCGGCGCCGCCGCAACGCCCCCACCTGATCCTGCATCAGCGAAATCAGCGGCGAGACGACGAGCGTCAAGCCGGTTCCGAGGAGTGCTGGGACTTGATAACAGAGCGACTTGCCCGCGCCGGTGGGCAGAACTGCGAGCACGTTTCGTCCCGACAAGAGCGGGCCGAGCACCTTGAGCTGGTGCACGCGAAAGCGCGGATACCCAAACCGCTCCTCCAGAATCGCGCGCGCGGCTGGAAGTCCCCCGCTGAACGTCGTCGGCATGGCTCACGAAAACGCGTCAGGAGCGCTCACCCCCTACCCCAAAAGCGCGGACCTGGGCACGTTTACGCGACATGACGGCGACAAAAGTCCGCTCGGTCCCTCTCGACGCGCAGTCGATGGATTATCCGTTGGCCCGCAAGGACGACGTGGTCGATGATTACCACGGCACCCACGTGGCCGACCCCTACCGCTGGCTGGAGGACGTGGATTCTCCGGAGACCAGGGCGTGGGTCGAGGCCGAAAACCGGATCACGTTCGCGTACCTCGAGCAGATTCCCGAGCGCGAGCGCATTCGGCGCCGGCTGACCGAGCTGTGGGACTATCCGAAATACGGCGCGCCGTTCAAGAAGGGCGGCCGCTACTTCTTCTTCAAGAACTCAGGGTTGCAAAACCAGGCGGTGCTGTATGCGCAACGCGCGCTGACCGCCGAGCCCGAGGTGCTGCTCGATCCGAACACGCTGTCAGCCGACGGGACGGTGGCGCTTTCCATCCTCGCGTTCGCCGAGGATGGCGCGACGATGGTCTACGGGACTTCAGGGAGCGGCTCGGATTGGCAGGAATTTCGTGTTCGCGACGTCGCGACGAAACAGGATCGCGCCGATCATCTGAGGTGGATCAAGTTTTCGAGTGCCGCGTGGACCCATGACGGAGCGGGCTTCTTCTATAGTCGCTACCCCGAGCCGGCGGCCGGCGCGGATCCGCTACTCGAGGTCAATCGCTACCAAAAGGTCTACTACCACCAACTCGGCGCCGAGCAATCGGCCGACCGGCTGATTTATGAGCGCCCCGACCAGCCCGATTGGGGTTTCAGCGTCGAGATCAGCGCCGACGGGCGTTACGCTGTCTACAGCGTGTGGCTCGGCACCGATCGCCGCAACCGGATCTACTATCAGGACCTCGGCGACGCCAATCACCCGCGCGTCGATGCGCCAGTCGAGCGATTGCTCGATGCGTTCGACGCATCCTATGGATTCGTCGGAAACAGCGGCCCAACGTTTTTCTTCCAGACCGACAACGGGGCGCCGCGCAGTCGCATCGTCGCCGTCGATATCAGGCATCCCGCACAGGCCGGGTGGCAGGAAGTCGTGCCGCAGGCGAGCGACGTGATCGAAGGCTCGCAGATCGTGCACAACACATTCGTGGTGCGCTACCTGCACGATGCGTATTCGCAGCTGCGGCTGTTCGCGCTCGACGGGAAAAGCGCGGGCGAGGTCGCGCTTCCGACCCTCGGTTCGATTGTGCAGGTGACCGGCGAGCCAGCGGACACCGAGATGTTCTACGCGTTCACGTCGTTCTTGTATCCGACCACGATCTTCCGGCACGACTTCCTGACGGGCCAGTCGACGGTGTTCAAAGCGCCGGAGCTGTCGTTCGACGCTTCGCAATACGAGACGACGCAGGTGTTCTATCGCAGCAAGGACGGCACGCGCGTCCCGATGTTTTTGACGTACAAAAGAGGCATGGAGCAGGACGGCTCGAATCCGACGTATCTGTACGGCTACGGCGGCTTCAATGTGAACATGACACCCGGGTTCTCGATCGGCGTGCTCGGCTGGCTCGAGATGGGCGGAGTGTACGCGCAGGCGGTGCTGCGGGGCGGATCGGAGTATGGGGAGGATTGGCATCAGGCCGGCATGCTGGAGCGGAAGCAGAATGTGTTCGACGACTTCATCGCCGCGGCCGAGTACTTGATCGCGGAGGGTTACACGTCACCGCGCCGGTTGGCGATCGGGGGCGGCTCCAATGGCGGCCTGCTGGTCGGTGCGGTCGTGAATCAACGGCCGGAGCTGTTCGGCGCGGCGCTGCCGGCCGTCGGAGTGATGGACATGCTGCGCTTCCACAAGTTCACGATCGGATGGGCCTGGGTAACCGAATACGGCTCCGCCGACCATGTGGAGCAGTTTCCGTCTTTGTATCGGTATTCGCCGATCCACAACGTGAGGTCGGGGGCGCACTATCCCGCCACGCTCATCACGACGGCGGACCACGACGACCGCGTCGTGCCCGGACACTCATTCAAATACGCCGCGACCTTGCAGGCGGCGCAGGGCGGTGCCGCGCCCGTGCTGATTCGCATCGAGACGAAAGCGGGCCACGGCGCCGGCAAACCCACCGCGAAAATCATCGAGGAGCAGACGGACCGCTGGGCGTTCCTCGTGCACACCCTTCACATGCAGCTGCCCTAGGAGTCCCGCGATGGCGTCGAAGCCGAAACTCGCGTGTTCGCTGTGCAGCAGCCCCGTCGACGGTCGCCATCTGGCGTCGCCGCAGAAACTCGAGAACCGCATTCTCGATCTCATCAAGCAGGACCGGCCGGATTGGGAGGCGAAGCGCGGCATTTGCCCGAACTGTCTCGAGACCTACCGCGCCAAGAAGTTCGTCGCGTATCTGGAGGCCGAGTATCAGAAGCTCTCGGAGCTGGAGCATGCGGTGGTGTCGAAGGTGACGCGGCGCGGACGGGTGAGCAAGCTCGTCCATCAGGACATGGACACGCAGATGACGTTCGGCGAGCGCGTCGCCGACCGCGTCGCGCAATTCGGCGGGAGCTGGTCGTTCATCGGGCTGTTCGGGGGCGTCCTCGTTGCCTGGATGATCGTGAATGCGTGGGTGTTGGGCCGGCATCCGTTCGATCCCTACCCGTTCATTCTGTTGAACCTCATCCTCTCGACCCTGGCGGCCCTGCAGGCGCCGGTCATCATGATGAGCCAGAACCGGCAGGCGCACAAAGATCGCATGCAGGCGAATCAGGACTACGAGATCAACCTGATGGCGGAGATTGAGATCCGGGACCTGCACGACAAACTGGATTCGCTGCGGTTCAAGCAGTGGCACGAGCTCTGGCACATTCAGAAGAGGCAAATCGAGCTGCTGGAGCATCTCTGCGAGCGACACGCGAATCCTGACGTGAAGATGCCGGCGCCGGAGCCGTATGTTCCTCCCGAACTATGACGGTAAGGGACGGTAAGGGACGGTAAGGGACGGTAAGGGTCGACACTATTTTGAATTCTGGTTGACAACCGCGCCACAGGATTCGTTCATGCTTGCGTATGAACGACTGCACGCTTGGGAACTCTGTCACGAGTTGGTTCTGGCTGTCTACGAAGCGACGAAGTCATTTCCGAAGCACGAATTGTATGGTCTGACTTCTCAGGCTAGGCGAGCCGCGTTCTCGGCTGCCGTAAATATCGCTGAAGGGTCAGCGAAACGGGGCGCCACGGAATTCAGGCGGTTCATCGACATCAGTATCGGCTCGCTCGCGGAGC
This sequence comes from Gemmatimonadota bacterium, assembly GCA_003221035.1. Lineage (GTDB taxonomy): Bacteria > Gemmatimonadota > Gemmatimonadetes > Gemmatimonadales > GWC2-71-9 > 20CM-2-65-7. The sequence goes on along the minus strand of QHUB01000034.1, from coordinate 378 downwards.
TCGCATATATCCTACGACTGGTTCGTGATCTCAAGCTCTTGTCGGATGATGAGTGGAGCCGACTCGACGCATTACGGGGTAGGGCGGGTTTTATGACGTGGCGTCTTTATCAGGCAGTGATGAAAGGAAGCCGTAGAGGTTAGCGTATACCCTTACCGTCCCTTACCGTCTTTTACCGTCCCTTACCGTCCATTTATCCTGCGTCCTTCCAGTCGACCGGAAACGTCCTCCCGCACTCACCGCACTTCGCGTTCTTCTGCCCTTCCGGAATCACCGCGCGGGCATGACAGCCGGGGCAGACGAGGTGCGGCTCGCGCACCACGCTCCAGGCGTTCGGCCGTTCGGTCCGAATCTCGACGTCGCCTTTCGGGATCCGCA
>QHUB01000004.1 GCA_003221035.1 Gemmatimonadota bacterium | reverse complement strand
TGGCGCAAAAGTGGTACAGCGGCGCTCCATATCTCTGGGGTGGACGCACCGAGTGGGGAATCGACTGCTCCGGGTTGGTGCAGGCGGTGTACGCGGCCCGTGGCATCGCGTTGCCGCGCGACAGCGATCAACAATTCGGGCAGGGTACAGAGATCGCCGTTTCCCCTGACGGTGACGGCTACGCAGCGGGCGATCTGCTGTTCTTTGCGGAACGCGGCCGGGTCTCGCACGTCGCGCTCTGGGCCGGCGCGGGCCGTATCGTACACTCGGCGCTTTCCAGGGGCGGCGTGGGTGGTGACCACCTGTTTGGTGACGAGCCGCGGATGCAGAGGCTCCGAGATGGCCTAGTCGGCGTGCGGAGGCTCTGAAATGCGCCCACGCCGTTAGTTTTTAGGGATGCGTCTGATCCTCTTCGACATCGACGGTACGTTGTTATGGACCAGCGGGGCCGGTCGCCGCGCGATTCATCGCGCCTTGCTCGAAGAGATGGGCACCGCCGGTCCGATCGACACCTATCGGTTCGATGGGAAGACTGATCCGCAAATCGTGCGCGAGCTGCTGGCGATGGCCGGTCACCCCGACTGCGAGTCCGAAGACCGGATCACGGCGGTCTGCGAGCGCTATGTCTCGCTGCTGACAGCCGAGCTCGCCAAGCCAACGCAGACCACCAGCCTGTATCCGGGCATCAAGGAGCTGCTGTCCGCGCTCGAGCCCTACGAAGCCGAGGCCAGGGCAATCGTCGGATTGCTCACCGGCAACGTCAGGGATGGCGCGGCGCTCAAGCTGCGCTCCGCGGGACTCGATTTCGCCCGCTTTGCGGTGGGCGCGTTCGGGTCCGATTCGCACCGGCGATCCGACTTGCCGGCGGTCGCCGCCCAGCGGGCGACCGAGCGGACGGGTCGCCGCTTTAGCGGCGCTGATCTCGTCGTGGTTGGCGACACGCCGGACGACGTCGCGTGTGCCCGGCCGATGGGCGCGCGCACGGTCGCCGTCGCGACGGGCTTCTATAAGCCGGACGCGTTGCGCGCGGCCGGTGCGACCCACGTCTTCGACAATCTCGGCGACACCCAAGCGGTCCTGCACGCGCTGTTCTCGTGACGGTTGTCCGTGAAGAGCTGGAGCTCAAGGCCCGCGTGGACGATGCCGATGTCGTGCGGCGCGCGCTGCTCGCCGCCGGCGCCGAGCTCATTTATCGTGGCGCGATGATGGACCGGCGCTTCGATCGGCGCGGCCGGCTGGAACGGCGCGATCAAGTCGTGCGGCTGCGCGTCTATCATCCGGCGGATCACTCGCCGGAATGGGGCGTGCTCGGCTGGAAAGGACCGGCCCGGAAGCAGGGACAGTACCGTCTCCGGGAAGAGTGGGAATCGCACGTGGACGATCCGAAGGCCGTCCTGGTGACCTTGCGGCGCATGGGCTACAGAGTCGCCGTTCGCGTCGATCGCGCGATCGAACAGTACCGACTCGGCGACGCGACGCTTCGGCTCGAATGGTATCCGTCGATGGATGTGCTCCTCGAAGTCGAAGGGTCGCCGGAGGCGATCGAGCGGGCGATTCCCGCGACGGGAATGCCGCGCGACGCATTTCTGCCCGAGTCGCTCCCGTACTTCACCGAGGCGTACGAGAAACGCACCGGCCGCGTGGCGCGGGTGAGCAGGCTCAGGCGGCGCGAATGAACGCGATGAAGCTGCTGATGCCCCTGCGCGTTCCCGAGCTCGCGCCTTCGCTGGGGCGCATCATTGTCCCGCGACGGTTGCTCGATCCATGGGTCCCGCTCGACGACATTCGGGAGGAGCTCGCGACTCGCGCCCTCGAACTGGGGGGGGAGGGACGCGCGGCCGCGGCACGCGAGGCCGAGGGTCAAGCCGATCGCGCGCGGGTGCTCGAGCTGACGGGCCGGCGCGCGTGGTCGGCCGCGTGGGATCACGCCGTGCGGCGCGCCGGGACGCGCGTGGCCGAGGCGCTCGACGCCGAGATCGCGCGCTCGGCGCAGGAGGTGCGCATGCCGCGCCGCCGGCTCCGTCGCCATCTCCTCACCAGTGCCGAAAAGCGGGCGATCGTGGCGCGGCTGGGCACCGGTGGTGGGACCTTCGTCGCGGCGCTGGACGAATTGGAGGCCGCGGCGACGCGCGTCGCAGACGCCTCGGTGCTGGAGAAGGACGCGCACGCGGCATGGCAAGACGCGCTCCGCACGGTCGCGCGCCGGCTCGAAACCGCGTGGCTCGCTCTCGAAGCCGAGGTCGAGGAGGAGCGCAATCGCTGGAACCCGGAAATCGCCGCGATCGCCGCCTGGCGTCCATCGCTCTGGCCGGTCATCGTCTTTTGGATCCCGTTCGCGGCCCTGCTCGTCTGGCTGGGCTTGATCGTCGGCGGCTACGCGCCGGCTCCCGCATGGCTCGCGCAACGACTCGGTTTCTAACGCTGCTCCTCACCGGGGTCGGAGTTGCGCCTGTCGCCGCGCAACTCCGCGTCGTCGAAGTCCCCATCGCGGGGCACTCGACTCTGGATTCGCTCGCGCGGCTCGGCTTCGAAGTCGCCGACATACGGGTCATTGACGGGGAGCGGCGGGCCGTTGTCGTCGTCTCGCCCGAAACCGAAGCGCTGCTCGGCCGGCGCGGCTTCAAGACCGCGCCGCTCAGCGCGGCTCGTGTGACGACCGGCGCCGCCGAGGACACGTTCCGGATGTACCACTCGTTCGACAAACCCGGGGACGGCATTCGGGCGACACTCGCCGCGTGGGCCGCCGGCGACAGCGCCATTCACGTCGACTCGATCGGTGCCTCGTACGAGGGCAGGCCCATCCTCGCCGTGAAGATCGGGCCGCCGGATGACTCACCGAGCCGGCCGAACGTGCTGTTCATGGGGACGCATCACGCGCGCGAGTGGATCTCGACCGCGATCGCGATGCAGCTGATCCGGTGGCTCGCCGATTCAGGATCAACGCTGACCGCGACACACGATGTCTGGGTCATCCCGGTGCAGAACCCCGACGGCTACCAGTACACGTTTACAACCGATCGCTACTGGCGGAAAAACCGCCGGCCGAACAGCAACGGCAGCTATGGCGTGGACCCGAACCGGAACTATCCGGCGTTCTGGGGCGCCGATGAAGTCGGGTCGAGCAGTTACCAGTATGCCGAGACCTATCGCGGGACGACGCCGGGTTCGGAGCCCGAAACCCAGGCGATCATGGCGTTCCATGCCGCCCACCCGCCTGTGGTGTCGATCTCCTATCACAGTTATGGCGGACTGGTGCTGTATCCATGGGGATTCCGCGCCGGCGAGCTGGCGCCCGATCTGCCGCGCTTTCAAGCGCTCGCGGGGACCGACGTCGCGCCCGCCGTCAGCGACAATGTCACCGAATCGTCGCTCGACCATTACCATCCTGGTCCCGGCTGGAATCTCTACACCACCAATGGCGAGTACACCGACTGGGCATACCGCACCTACGGCACGATCGCCTTCACCACCGAGCTGACGAGCGGCTGCTGCGTCTATGGGATCTACTACGGCTTTGAATTCCCCGATGACAGCGCGCTGGTCGAACGCGTATTCCACGACAATCTGCCGTTCGCCCGCGCGCTCATTGTGGCCGCGGGAGATCTGAGACTCTCGCCCGGCGTGACAGGCGCGCGCCCCTCCGTGCCGCGCTTCATGTCGCTATGGCCCGAGTCCTGGCTCGGGCTCGAGACGTCCGCGCCACGTCCCATGCTGACGCTGCGGACGAACACCGGCGCACTGCTGACGCGCAGCTCGCAGACTGACTCCCTGCAGCGTGGCACGCTGCGCACGGTGTGGCGCACGGATCTCCACGTCGATGCGGTGCGCGCGCTGCGGGCCGAGGGAATGCCGATCACCGCGGAGCTGCTTTCGCTCGGCGGCGCTGAGCCGCTCGACAACGGATGGCAAGGGCGATGGTGGCATGACACGGTTCGCGTCGGCGGCAAAAACTCATGGGCGATCTCGGGCAGCGACACGCTGACCTCGCCGGTGGTGGATCTGGGCGGTCGGAGCGCGATCTGGCTGCACCTGTGGACGCGCCACTACGGTTCGACCTACACACCCGCCCAACGTGGCGTCATTCAATTCTCGGCCGACTCGGGCGCCACGTGGAGTGATGTCGCGATGATCGTCGGCGACGGCCCCACCTGGTATCCGATGCGCATCGATCTTCCGCAGGCGGCGGGCGCGCGCGGGGCGCGCATCCGCTTCATCGCGCAACAGTTCACGTGGTGGCTCGATGCCGTCGGCTTTGCCACGGACGCCAGCAATGCCTTCGCGCAGCTCGCAGCGGCAACCGGCGCCGAGGTGTCGGAGAACCCGGTGCGCAGCGATCAGGTGGTGATTTCCTGGCCCACTCCCACCGGTACCGGTGAGGCGCGCGTGGCGGTGTACGGATTCACCGGGGAGCGGCTGTTTGAGACCACGGTGGCGGCGCCGACGAACGAATATGTCTGGGATCTCACGACGGGCGGAGGAGCGCATCGCGTGGTGAACGGTGCGTACATCATCGTCGTCGACGTGGATGGGCAGCGATATCGGCGGCGCCTGTTCATCGCGCGGCCCAATCCATGAGCGCGGTTGGGGTCGGGGTGGACCTCGTCGAAGTCTCACGCGCGCGCGCGATGTTGGCGGACAAGGGCGCGCAGGTGTTCGACCGCCTGCTGACGAACGCCGAGGCCGAGTACTGCCGCTCGCGTCCCGATCCGGCCGAGCATGTCGCGGTCCGGCTCGCAGCCAAGGAGGCCGTCTACAAGGCGCTGCAGGGAAGCGATGAAGCCCGCGGAATCGGGTGGCGCGACATCGAGGTCACGCGGGCGCCGGACGGTCGACCGGACGTCGAGCTGACCGGGCTGGCGGCCAGGCGGGCCACGGAATTGCGCGTGAAGCGCGTGCTGTTGTCCCTCTCGCATACGCACGAGGCAGCGATTGCAATTGCAGTGCTGTCAACGGATTGAAATTCCGACAAGATTACTCTAGTATTGCCGCCGTGCGTTTGCTGAGAACCGTCCTGGTAATTGCCGCCTGTCTCGCACAGCCACTCGCGGGGCAGGCGACTGACTCTTTGGCCCTGGCTCGCCGGATCGTGGCAACAGCCTCCCTGGCCGCCAAGGAGTACGCGCTCGGGGTTGCGCCCGAGGGTGGCCGAATCATCCAGCCGGAAGAGGTCGAAGAGGCCAAACTCTTCATTCAACAGGCGCATTTCGACGTCGCAGGACTGCCGCTGGCGGCGCGCGCCAGCTCCGAGCGCGTCCTGAAGCAGATCGCTCGAATGCTGGATTCGCTCGCGCGGCCCGATGACGTCAGCCACGTAACGGACAGTCTTGTCGCCGGCATCACCGCCGCGGCGGGTGGGCCGAAGGTTGTCGAGCCCCTGCCCGCCAACCCCCCATCGCTCGCCCGCGGGGCCGACGTATTTCGCGAGAACTGCGTCCCATGCCACGGTGCCGGCGGCCACGGCGATGGGCCCAAGGCCAAGTCGCTCGCAGGGCCGCCGCCGGCGGATCTCGCCGATCACAGAGTCATGGGCGAAAAGTCCCTGCTCGACATCTTCCGTCGGATTTCCGTGGGCACGCCCGGGACCGCGATGCCCGAATTCGGCGAGGACCTCTCGACCGAGGATCGCTGGGCGGTCGCGTCCTACGTCGCCGCGCTGCAGTACGGAGGATCGGCGACGGCGGCCATCTTCGCGGCCGTGCGTCATCAGATCGACTCGTCGCTGGCGAAGCGGTCCGACAAGATCGCGGTCGATGCCTACATGACGTTCGAGCAGGTCGAGACCTCCATTCGTGCCAAGAACGCAGGCTTGGCGAGCGAGCTGGAAGGCGACTTCGCCTGGCTGCGAATGCGCGCGGTGAAAGCCGATGATGCGGAGCGTCACACGATTCGCGAGCGGCTGCTGGCGGGCCTCGAGCGCGCCGAGCGCGTCGTGGCGGACCGGCCGTCGGGGATGAGCCTGTTCGTCTCGTCCTTCTTCCTGCTGCTGCGCGAAGGCTTCGAAGCAATTCTGATCGTCGCGGCGCTCATGACGTTCCTCGCCAAGGCCGGTGCGTCCGAGCGGCGGCGCGACGTCGCCCGCGGCGCCTGGCTTGCTGTCGGGGCGAGCGTGCTCACCTGGGTGCTCGTCGAGCTGCTGCTGCGGGTGACGCCCGGAGGCCGCGAAGCGATCGAGGGCGCCACGATGCTGCTCGCAGCCGCGGTGTTGTTCTACGTCAGCTACTGGTTGCTGTCCAAAATCGAAGCCGCCAAATGGACGGCGTTCGTGCGCGGCAAGATGCAGAGCGCGCTGTCGTCCGGTTCCGGCATGGCGCTGAGCGCGGTCGCCTTTCTCGCGGTCTATCGGGAAGGGTTCGAGACGATCCTGTTTTACAAAGCGCTGTTCAGCTCGGCTGGGGGCAGCGGCGTGTCGGTGATCTTGGGGATTGGGGTTGGCGCGGTGGGCCTCGTCGTCGTGTACATGCTGATCAATCAGCTTGGGCTGCGCGTCGCGATGAAGCCGTTCTTCGCAGTCACCGGCATCATGCTCTACTACATGGCGTTCGTGTTTGCGGGGAAGGGAGTCGCGGAGTTACAGGGTGTGGGAGTGATCCCGTTGACCGTCATCGAACGGGCGCCGCGCATCCCCGTGCTTGGGGTTTATCCGACGCTGGAGTCGCTGCTCGTGCAGGGCGTGCTGCTGCTGCTGGCGGTGATCGCCGCCGTCTGGGCGTTCAGGCCGAAGGAGCCACGCGCTGCTTCGGTCGTAGCGACTCGGGGAACGGTGGAGCAGCCGCGGTAGCGGGCGAGCGCCACACATAGAGCAGCACCCCGCCCACAATCATGATCAGCACACTGGTCGCCTGTGCCAGCGAAAACGGAGCCAGCCAGCGGAGGCGGTCGTCTTTGGCGCGCACGATCTCCACCAGGAAGCGCTCCGCTCCCGCGAGCACCATGTAGAGCGCCCAGAGCCATCCGATCGCGTGCGCGTGTTCGCGCCTGCGCCACAACAGCCAGAACACGAACAGCATCGCGCCGGTCTCGTAGATCTCTGTCGGATGCACCGCCATCAACTGCATTGGATCGGTGTTCATCGGAAAGTGGACGCCCATCTGCTGCAGGTTCACGACGGTCGTCGGCGGCAGTCCGTTCGGGAACTTCATGGCCCAGGGCAGGCTCGACGGGATGCCGTAGTCGTCGTTGACCAGAAAGCAGCCGACACGACCGAGCGCATAACCGAGCGCGAGCGGCGCGGCGCAAATCTCGGCGGTGAATCGAGCGGGTACGCGCCGGCGCCAGCCATTGAGCAGGATGGCCCCGGTCGCTCCCAGGAATCCGCCGTACCAGACAAAGCCGCCACGCGTGAACAGCATGCCGACGTCCTGCGTCAGCATCACATACCACAGCTTGGCGCCGACCAGTCCGCCGATCACGCCGGCAATGACGATGTCGGCGGCGTAGTCCTCATCCATGCTGCGCGCGCGCAAGTCGAGCTGGATCGCCCACCCCGCCATCAGGAAGGCCACCATCATCATCAGCCCGTAGCCGGTGAGCTCGAGGGGGCCGACGTGGAGCGCGAACGGATAGACCGTCATGGCAAGGCCGTGCGTCGTGCGTCCTGCGTCGTCTCGGTCATTTCGAGTCCAGGTAAGGGCAGATCCGCACGGGCATCCAGCGTCCAGTCACTGCGCTCGCCGCGGCGCAGGTGATACCATCCCGCGCGCGCGATCATCGCCGCATTGTCGGCGTTGAGGCGCGGGCTCGCGACGGCCACGCGGGCTCGCCCGCTGAGCCGCTGCGCCGCTGACGCGCTGAGTGCCTTGCTGCAGGCGACGCCACCGCCGAGCACCGCCGTCTTGTACCCGGTCGCGCGGACGGCCCGATCGAGCTTGGTGACCAGCACGTCCAGCACCGCATCCTGAAACGCGCGAGCGAGATGCGGCCGATCGCGCTCGAGATCGTCCGACGCGCGCACCGCGTGCAGCACCGCGGTCTTCAGCCCGGAGAAAGAAAACTCGAAGCCTTCACCAATCATAGGGCGGGGAAAGGTGAACCGCGTCGGATCGCCCTCACGCGCGAGTCGCTCGATGGCGGGGCCGCCCGGGTAACCGAGGCCGAGGAGCGTGGCGACTTTGTCGAACGCTTCGCCGGCCGCGTCGTCCCGCGTTTCACCGAGCAGCCGGTAGCGGCCCCACGCGGGAACGTCGAGCAGCAGCGTGTGACCGCCGGAGACGAGCAGCGCGACGAACGGGGCCGCGAGATTCTTGTCCTCGAGGGCCGGTGCAAAGAGGTGTCCTTCCATGTGGTGCACGCCGATCAGGGCGCGCTTGCCCGCGAACGCAAACGACTTGGCGAAGACGACGCCGACGAGCAGCGCGCCGGCGAGACCAGGTCCGGCCGTGACCGCGACGGCGTCAATGGCCGATGGGGCGAGGCCGGCTTCGTCGAGCGCGCGATCCACGACGGCCGGCAGCGCGGCGAGATGCGCGCGGCTCGCGAGCTCCGGGACGACGCCGCCAAAGACCTTGTGGATGTCCTGCGACAAAATGACGAGACTGGCGAGCTCACCCCCGACCAGCACCGCGGCGGACGTCTCATCGCACGACGTCTCGATGCCGAGGACGGCGTCAGCCACGCCGCGTCGCGGGGGCCGGTCCGGTGCGGCGTCGCAGCGTGACCGAGTCGGGGATGGCACGGGCGGTGATGCCGCGCGGGGCGATCACCGTGATGCGCGCGACGCTGGTGCCGCCGGCTGCCGGCGGACCGGACGTGAGATGCGCGACGACGCGCAGCGAGTCTCGCGTCAGCGCCGCCACGCGCTCTTCCGGACCACGGACGGCGACGGATACCCGGGCCGGCGTCACGATGTAGTTCGTAATCGCGCCCGCACCCGTTTCCACGGGAATCCCCCCGAAGGAGCGCTCGGCGATAAGCCCCATCTCGCCCGTTACCGTCACCTGCTTCGGCGCGAGGCGCACGATGCCGAGCGGCATGGTGTCGATCGGTACCTGGCGCGTGAATTCGCCGGTGACGCTGGTGATCTCCATCGGAACGGTCGTCACCGAGTCGATCGCGGCGAGACTCTGCTCCGGTCCCACGAGGCGTACAGACGTCGGGGTCATCGAGAGCCCGCCGTGCAACACTTGTCCGGAGTCGGGGGTCACCGTGACGAGCGAAACGATCCGCACTTCCTTGCGCGCCACGCTGTCGAGCGCCAGCGTGATCTCGCTCGGCCGCACTTCCATGACGCGCACGTCGGCGCCTTTGGGCAGCGCCAGCTCGACTTCACTGGGGTCGAGATGAATCGCGTACGTGGACGTCGTGAGCGTGTCCGGGACACGGCGCGTGATGTCGCCCGCAAGCGAACGGAGCTTGAGGATTTGGCTGCCCTTGCCGGAGATCTGCACGCGCACCTTGGGCGGCTTCTGCACGAGCGCGCGCCCGCGCGGCATCTGAATGTTGAGCGTCACATCGAAGCTCGTCGTGACCGGCTGCTGCAGCTGCACGGCGACATACAGCATCAGCGCCAGGAAGAGCGCTGCGCCCTTGATCGGCCAGTTCTTCGTGAGCCACTGCATCTCAGTGCTCGCTCAATAGGCGGCGAATCAACATTTCGTTGCTGGGATCCTCCCAATCAGCAGCGCCGATGACGCGCTTCACGATGACGCCCGTGCGATCGACCAGGTAGCTCTCCGGTACGCCGAAGATGTCATAGGTTTTGCGGATCCCGCCGCTGGCGTCCTGCAGGATGTCGAACGTGAGGCCGAGATTGTTCGCAAACGCCAGCACCTGATCGGGGCCTTCCTGCTCGTGCTCAAAGAAGGCGTCTCCGTCGACGCTGACCGCGGCAATCCGAAAGTCCGTGCCGGCCAGCTTCTTGTGCAGCTTCTCCATCGACGGCATCTCGGCGCGGCACGGTGGACACCACGTCGCCCAAATGTTGACCAGAACCACCTTGCCGCGATAGTCGCCCAGCGAGGACGGGCGCTTGGTCCGCAGGTTGGTGGCCTGGAAGGCGGGCGCACTGGATCCGATCTCGACCGGGTTCAGCTGCGGCCGCAGCTTGATCGCCAGCGCGACGCCAAAGACCGCCGTCGTCACCAGGCTTGCAATCAGGGTCCACTGTTGCCGGTTCGTCATACCGTCACCATGCAGCGGCGGCGCAGCTCCTGGACTTCGCGGCCCGGATCGGCGCTCGCAAAAATCGCGTTGCCGGCCACGAAGGTATCCGCCCCCGCCTGATGCGCGGCCGCGATCGTCTGTTTGCTGATGCCGCCATCGACTTCCAAAAAAAGTCGTGCGTCGTGCGTCGTGCGTAGTGCGTGCGCCCGTCGGATCTTGTCGTTTGAAGCGGGCAGATAGCTCTGGCCGCCGAAGCCGGGGTTCACCGTCATAATGAGCAGCAAATCGAGATCGCGCACCACCTCTTCCGCGTACGCCATCGGCGTCGCGGGATTCAGTGCGAGGCCCGCCAGCATCCCTTTCTTCTTTACCGCATCGAGCTGGCGCTGCACGTGGATCGTAGCTTCGGGGTGGAAGGTAAACACGGACGCTCCCGCGGCGGCGAACGAGTCGATGTAGTGCTCGGGCTCGACCACCATCAAGTGCACATCGACCGGTTTGTCGGTCAGCTTGCGGAGCGTCTCGATCATATTCGCGCCGAACGTGATGTTCGGGACGAACCGTCCGTCCATCACATCGACGTGCAGCCAATCCGCGCCGGCCTCGAGAACCTGAGCGACCTGGTCCTTCAGTCGCGCGAGATCGGCGGACAGGACGCTGGGCGCGATGCGGACGCCCCCGCCGCTCCCGCCGCTTCCCCCGTTGGTCACTGCGGGCTCCGTGCCACGACGATGTCTATCACCGTGCCGGGGGCGGCCAGCGTGCCGGCGGCCGGACTCTGCGCCACGACCGTTCCGGGGGATGCATCGCTCGTGCGGCGCCGCGTGACGGTGCCGAGCTGCAATCCTTCGGTCTCGAGTCTCGTGCGGGCGTCCGCCGACGCCATGCCGAGGAGATCGGGAATCGGGATCGTCGGCGCGCCGCGGCTGACTACGATGGTCAGGCCGGCGCCGGGCGCGAGCGCCGTGCCCGCGGGCGGTCGCGTCATCATCGCGAGTCCCGGTGCGGCGGCCGCGGCTTGCACCGATTCCACCTGTGTCACTACCAATCCCGCGGCGCCGACGAGCGACTGCGCGAGTCCGGCGTCGAGATTGGAGACATCCGGCACCGGAATCTTGGGCGGGCCCGCGCTCGAGACGAGGACGATCTTGGTTCCTTCAGGCGCGACCACGTCGGGCGGCGGATCCTGCCAGACCACGACGCCGGCGGGCGCGGTGGGGTGCGGCTCCGCGCCGCCGTCCGTCACCTGCAATTTTGCTTTCTGAATCTCGGCTTGCGCCTCGGCGACTGTGAGGCCGAGCACGCGTGGCACGGCGTGGTGGCCGGGAAGAATCGGCACGCGGAAAAGAATGAGATACGCCGTGAGATAGCCGGCGAGCACCATGCCGGCGCCGATACCCACCCATCTCCAGAGACGCGCATCGAACTTGAGTTCCTGAATCGGGCCGAAGTGCCGGCGCACGCGCATCAGCCGTTGCTCCGGATCAACCGTGCCGCGTAGGCGCCGTCGATGCCGTGGCGCTGCGGCAGCGACTGAAAATCGCCGGCGGACGTGATGAGCTCAGCGGCGACGCTGCCCGGTTTCGGCGAGCGTGAGAATTCGGGATGCGTTTTCAGGAAATTCTCCACGACCTGTTCGTTCTCCTCCGGTTCGAGCGAGCACGTCGCATAGATCAGCAGTCCACCCGGACGCACGAGCCGGGCGGCGCACTCGAGCAGCCGCGCCTGACGCTCGGCCATGCGCGCGAAGACGGATGGATGCAACCGCCAGCGCGCATCGGGATGTCGCCGCATCGTCCCCGTTGCACTGCAGGGCGCGTCGACGAGCACGGCGTCGGCGCTCTCCGGCGCGAGTGGCGCCGCCTCAAGATTGGCGGCAACGCACCGAATCGCCACTCCCGCGCGGCGGGCCGTGTCGGCAAGACGAGCCATGCGCTCGTGCCGGGCGTCACCCGCCAGGACCTGAGCGCCCAGCGTCTCGAGGGCGACGGCCTTGCCGCCGGGCGCGGCGCAGGCATCGTAGACCAACTCGCCAGCCTGGACGGCCGCGTAGCGTGCGACCAGCGCGTGCGCCGGATCTTGGACGATGAAAGCGCCTTCGGCGTAGCCGGGAAGATCCTTGGGAGCCGGGAGCCGGAAGTCAGGAGCCGGGGCAATCTCCAGGCCGGCTTCGAAAGTGTTGCGACACGTGACCACTCCCGCATCAGCGAACGCGTGTTCGAGACGGTCAATGGTCCATCTGGCCGGCTGCAGGATTATGCCGGGGCGCCTGTCGTTCCATTCGATGAGCTGACGCGCTTCGGTCACGCCAAAACGAGATTGCCATCGGGCGATGAGCCAGTCGGGGTGGGTTTTTCCAGATCCCGGCTCCTGATTCCCGGCTCCGGATATTCTGCGCAACAACCGATTGACGTACCCGGTACTCGCTTCGCCAACGGTCTCGCGGGCGAGGTCAACCGACGTCGAGACCGCCGCGTGTGCCGGTACTCTGGTCAGATGCCGCAACTGATACGCCCCCAAGCGCAGCACGTCATGCAGACGCGGATCGGTCCGCTCGAGATCGAGGACGTCGTCAAGCTCGCGTTGCTGGCGAAGGACGCCGGCCGACAGCTCGTAGGCGAGGCGACGATCGCGCTCGGAGAGACCCCCCAAGTTTCGCTCCCGAGCGTCTGTGAGGGGCGTGCCGCCACGCACGTCGCGGAGAATCTGCAAGGCCGCCCGACGGGCCGCGGTTGCTGCCTTGGTCTGCATCCCCCAAAAGTAGGGGGTGTGTGTAGGTCCCGCCCCCCGAATAGTCATTCCTAATCCTTCGCTCCCCCCCGGCGCGCGACTTGCCGGTCCTCTTTTCGAACCCCGCTTCGAGACGGGCCGTCGTGGTCAGAAAAGCATTGGTCACCGCGTTTTGCTTCGCGTCAGCACTGTCCGGCTGTTCAGACAAGGGCGCGACTGCGCCGTCCGCCGCATTGATCGTCTCGCTCAGCTCGCCCAACCAGCAGGACGGGGCGATGGCGATCGTCCTTCGTGGCCCGGACCTCGAAAGCACACAGTCGATCAAGCCGACTACGGTTCTATACCAACGATTGGTCGGCACAAATGAATCACATGTGCTCATCGTCGGGGACATCACTCGCGGGGATCTGCTCAGGGTCGAAGTGCTCGGTCTCGTTGCTCATCCGATCTCCGAGTACTCGGCCACGGTTACCGAGGTCGCAACGCGCACCGATTCGTCGCGCGCCTCCGTCCAGGGCTACGCGTTGACGCTGCGCGAGGAACAATGAAACGCTCTCTGCTTGCGTCGGTCCTCGTCTTGTTGGCTGCACGCACGCCCGCCTGGTCTCAGGGCCATGCCGTTGAAGAGGCAGAGCCCAACGATACGCCTGGGCATGCGACCGTAGCGGCGCTTGGCGACACCATTGTCGGTACGATCTCGAGCCTAGACGATACCGATTTCTTCGTTCTCGATATTCCCGCCGGCAGACAAGTGGTGATGGCGAGTGAGCTCCAAATCACTTTTTTCGACCAGGACGGAACCACATTCCTCGCGGGT